>NZ_JCALDM010000019.1:0-96570 GCF_059812845.1 Mycobacterium sp. NGS34 | reverse complement strand
TTCCGAAACCGCATTCCTCGGGCTCTTCCAACCCCTTCGACGATTCCGCCCACCCGCTGACCGACGATCAGACCAAGGCCCAGGTGATCGAGCCGGCCAAGGAGATCGTCGCCGCCGCGGACCTGCAGGGCGTCGACGGGGGGTTTTCGTTCGCCTCCTGCAACGACCAAGGCGATCCCCCCTATCAGGGCAGGGTGACGATCGGGTTTTTATTGCAGGGCGACCCGGACGCGTACTTCGGGCACATCCGCGACGCGATGCGCGCTCACGGCTGGAGCGAGGGCGCCCCGCCGGGGCAGCACTACCACGGCACCACGCTGAACAAGAACGGTGTGACCGCGAACATGAGCTTCTTGCCGTCCGACCACAGCCGCGGACAGATCATCCTCTACGGCGAGTGCCGGGACACCACCGACCACCACCACGACCCGGGCGCCGGACTCGATATCACCAGCCAGTTGACCGCGCGCTGAGGAGCTAGCTGGACTTCTTGCCGCCCTTGCGGCCCGCGGCTTTCTTCTGGGACGTGTTACCGCCGCTGCCGCTACCGCTGCTACGGCTGCTTTGGGCGTTGCCCGAACTCTTGCCGCCCCGGCTGGAGGCGCCGGGCGAATTCGAGATCGCCGCCGCCCGGGACTTGCTCATCCCCTTTTTACGCGGACCCTCGTACTGTTTGTCGTTCTTGACGCTGGACCCATGATCCTTCGTCACTTTGGTCTCCTTCACACCGTGCAGGCCGAATACCCACTTTCGACCGCGTTGCCGGTACGCGATTTGGGTACTGATCCAGTTGTCGACCGAGCCCATCGAGCGGAAGGACCAGATGGCGCCCCGTGATCCCGATGCGACCGAAGCGCTGCTGAAAGAACTGCTGTGGACCTACGGGCCGTGCGGCCAGGAGGACGAGGTGCGGGCGGTCTGCGCCCGCGAACTGGAACCCGTCGTCGACGACATGTGGACCGACGAGGCCGGCAACCTCGTCGGCTACGTCGCCGCGGGCGGTGCCCCCGAAGGCCGTCGGCACCGCTCGGCCGCGACCGCCGGACCCAGCGCCGCGACGCGCGTCATGGCGCACATGGACGAATTGTCGATGCTGGTCAAGCGGATCGAGCCGGACGGTTCGCTGCACGTGACGCAGCTGGGCACCATGTATCCCGGCAACTTCGGGCTCGGCCCGGTCGCCGTCCTCGGCCAGTACGAGACGCTCACCGCGGTGCTGACCCTCGGCTCCGAGCACACCACCAAGGAGAGCCGGCGGATCTGGGAGACCAAGCCGGATGCGGGTGACAAGGCGCTGGACTGGGAGCACGTCTACGTCTTCACCGGCCGCAGCGGCGAGGAGCTGGCCGACGCCGGCGTGCGACCCGGCACGCGGGTGTGCGTCGAGCGGAGCAAGAGGACGCTGGTCGAGATCGGCGACTACGTCGGCTGCTACTTCCTCGACGACCGCGCCGCGGTGACCGCCCTGCTGCGCGCCGCTCAACTGCTGCGGGATAGCGGAAAGCGGCCCCACGACGACGTCTACCTCGTGTTCACCACCAACGAGGAGATCGGCGGGGTGGGCGGTTCCTACGCCAGCGCCGCGCTCCCCGGCACGCTCACGCTCGCGCTCGAGGTCGGGCCCACCGAGCAGGAGTACGGGACCACCGTGGCCGGCGGTCCGATCGTCGGCTACAGCGACGCCCTATGCGTCTACGACAAGGACGTCGCCGATCGGCTGATGGCCATCGCCTCCGACAAGGGACTGCAGCCGCAGGCCGCGGTGCTCGGCGCGTTCGAGTCCGACGCCTCCCACTCCAAGGCCAACGGGCTGACCCCGCGGGCGGCCCTGCTGTGCCTGCCGACGCTCAGCACACACGGCTACGAGGTCACGTCTCGGCGCGCCATCGACGGCATGGCCACGATCGTCGCCGACTTCGTGCTGCACCCCGGCGACGAGAATCGTTCCGGCACAACGGATTAACTTCCGCCCGTGACGTTGTTCGACATCGACCGGGCCGGCTGACGAGAACGGCAGGCTACGGTTACGGCGGCGCATCCTTGCCGCGCCGGGAACGCAACCCATAACGTGGACAGGGTCCGAGATCACAACACGGATCAGCGGGGACATCGCAGTGGCCGAACTGACCGGCGCGCGGGCCGAAGAGCTCGCGACGATGGACATCTTCGAAGGCTGCCCAATCGAGGAGCTGGTGCCGCTGGCGGCCCGCCTCCAGCCGCTGCGCGCCGCCGCGGGCCAGGTGCTGATGCAGCAGGGTGAGCTGGCGGTGTCGTTCCTGCTCATCTCGTCGGGAACCGCCGAAATCAAGCGAGTCGACAACGACGGCACGGTCAACGCCGGGCAGGTGTCGCCGGGCACCATCGTGGGGGAGATCGCCCTGTTGCGGAACATCCCGCGCATCGCGACCGTCACCACGGCCGAACCGCTGACCGGCTGGATCGGCGACAACGACGCCTTCATCCGGATGGTGCACCTGCCGGGGGTCATGCCGCGGTTGCTGCGCACGGTGCGCCAGCGCCTGGCCGAATTCATCACCCCGATCCCCATCGAGGTTCGCGACGGCACCCGCCTGATGCTGCGCCCGGTCCTGCCCGGCGACGACGAGCGCACCGTGCACGGCCACATCCAGTTCTCCAGCGAGACGCTGTATCGGCGGTTCATGACGGCCCGCGTCCCCACCCCGGCGCTGCTGCACTATCTGTCCGAGGTCGACTACGTCGATCACTTCGTGTGGGTGGTGACCGACGGGGATGACCCGGTGGCCGACGCCCGCTTCGTTCGCGACCAGAACGATCCGACGACCGCCGAGATCGCCTTCCTCGTCGCCGACGCCTATCAGGGCCGGGGCATCGGCAGCTTCCTGATCAGCGCGCTGTCCATCGCCGCGAGGGTCGACGGCGTCGAAAGGTTCTCCGCGCGAATGCTTTCCGACAACTCGCCGATGCGCGCGATCATGGACCACTACGGCGCGGTCTGGGAGCGCGAGGATATCGGCGTCATCACCACCGTCATCGACGTGCCCCGCCGGCTGATTTTCGGACGCCACATGGCCGAACAGATCAAGCGCGTCGCCCGTCAAGTGATCGAAGCGGTCGGCTGAACGGGCATGCGGCCCTTCTGGATTGGCGTTCCAGTGGTCCTGCTGGCGGCGTGCGCGCACGCGTCGGCGCCCGCGCCGTCCGCCACGCCCACCAAATCGGCCACCCCCAACGCCACCGTCAACCCCGCCAACATCAAGCGGGTGGTCGGCGCGCTGCCGCCGCACTACGAGGTGGCCACCGGCATCCCGAGCGGGCTCACCCCGAGTGTCGTCTGGAGCCTCCAAGCCGACGCGACGGCCAAGCCGCCGCAGTGCGCGACGCTGGCCGACCCGGGCAACGGGCGTGACCAATCCGCGCAGGGCTTCTCCGGGTCGGGGACCGGCGGCATCGTCGACGCGGTGGTGATGACTTTGCCGGGGCCGGTGGACCTCGACCAGGGCGTCGTTGCGGCGTGCGGGCGGTGGACCATGGGCGACGGTCACACCACGGCAAGCGTTCGGCTCGTCGATGCCCCCCACATCGACGGTGTCGCGACCCTCGGCATGGTGGCCGACACCAAGTCGTCCGTCGAGTCCGGAACCGAAATCGATTCGCGCACATACACCTTCACCGCGTATCTGGGCAACTACTACGCGTTCACGACGCTGACCACCGACCCCGGTTCGGCGCTGCCCGCGCTGCCGCCGCAATTCGCCGCCGACCTGCTCGTCAAAACGGTGTCCACGTTGCGCGGCTGAGCGTCCGTGTTGGGTAGATTGGCCACGATGTTGAAGGTGTTGCTCGCGACCGCATCCGTGTGCGTGCTCGCCGGATGCTCGTCGGGCGGCGACCCCGCACCCGCGAAGGCGGACATCGGCAAGGTCGCCGATGTCAAGTCCAGCTTCGGGCCCGACTACAAGGTCACCGACATCCCCGTTCGCGGCGTCGACCCCAAGCTGCTCTCGGCCCGCAAACTGCCCGACGGCCTGACCTTCGACCCGGCGAACTGCGCGAAAGTGGCGGTGGGCCCGGACATGCCACCCGACCTGCAGGGCAACATGGCCGCCGTCTCCGCCGAGGGCAACGGCAACCGGTTCGTCGTCATCGCCCTGGAGACGTCAAAGGCCCTGCCGTTCAACGAGCCCGGAAAGGACTGCACCAAGGTCGCATTCGCCGGGACCGGGGTAAGGGGCGGCATCGAGGTGATCGATGCGCCGCACATCGACGGGGCCCGCACGACGGGCGTGCACCGCGTCCTGCAGGCCGTGGTCGGCGGGGGAGCTCGCATCGGCGAGCTGTACGACTATTCGGCTCAATTCGGGGATTACCAGGTGATCGTCATCGCCAATCCGCTCGTCATTCCGGACCAGCCGGTGGCCAAGATCGACACCCAACGCGCGCGCGACCTGCTCGTCAAGGCCGTGGCCGCGGTCCGTTCCTAGCCGATGGCGGCGACCCACGGCGCCCCGCAGGGACGTTGCTGCCGCGTCCGCGGCAGCGCCGCTAACGCACGTCGCGGGGCCGGAACTGGATGCTCACGCGCGGGCCGGTGGGCGCCGACGTCTTTGGCACCGCGTGCTCCCAGGTGCGCTGGCATGATCCGCCCATCACCAGCAGATCGCCGTGCGCCTGAGGCAGTCGCAGCGACGGCCCGCCGCCGCGCCGCCGCATCGCAAACGTCCGGGTCGCGCCCAGGCTGACGATCGCCACCATGGTGTCCTGCGAGTTGCTGCGCCCGATGGTGTCGCCATGCCAGGCGACGCTGTCCGAGCCGTCGCGGTAACAACACAATCCGACGGTGGTGAAGGGCTCGCCGAGCTCGCCCGCGTAGATGTCATTGAGCCGCCGCCGCAGCTTGCCCAGCAGCGGGTGTGGGGGATCCTCCACCGTCAGGTCGTGAAAACTGACCAGCCGCGGCACGTCGACCACCCGGTCGTACATGTGGCGGCGCTCGGCCCGCCATGGAACGGTCGACAGCAGGTCGGCGAGCAGGTCGTCGGCCTCGGCCAGCCAGCTGGCGCGGACCTCGATGAAGGCGCCGTCACCGAGCTGCCTGCGCTCGGTGTGCTGGAACAGCGAGCCCTGTACCGCGATGCTCACGGCGCCCAGTTTATCGCACATCCGTTCGATGAGGATGGGGCCGGGCTCGCGACCGGCTACCGTTTTCAGGGTGGGTGTTGTTGAGCTGGGCACCAATTCCGAAGTGGGCGCGCTGCGGGTCGCCATCCTGCACCGCCCCGGCGCCGAGCTGCGCCGGCTCAATCCGCGCAACAACGACCAGCTGCTCTTCGACGGCCTGCCCTGGGTCGCGCGGGCGCAGGAGGAGCACGACCAGTTTGTCGAGCTGCTGCGGTCCCGCGGGGTCGAGGTGCTGCTGCTGTCGGACCTGCTGACCGAGGCGCTCAGTCACAGCGGGGCGGCCCGGATGCAGGGCGTCGCCGCCGCGGTGGACGCCCGCAGGCTCGGAACGCCACTGGCGCAAGAACTTTCGGCCTACCTGCGCGGGCTGGACCCGGTGACGCTGGCCAACGTGCTGATGGCCGGCATGACGTTCAACGAGCTGCCGCCGGACACCCGCACCGAGGTCTCCCTGGTGCTGCGCATGCACCACGAGGCGGATTTCGTCATCGATCCGCTGCCGAACCTGGTGTTCACCCGCGACTCGTCGATATGGATCGGGCCGCGGGTGGTGATCCCGACCCTGGCGCTGCGGGCGCGCGTTCGCGAGGCATCGCTGACCGATCTGATCTACGCCCATCACCCGCGGTTCACCGGGGTGCGGCGCGCCTACGAGTCGCGCACCGCCCCCGTCGAGGGCGGCGACGTGCTGCTGCTCGCCCCCGGCGTGCTCGCGGTCGGGGTCGGCGAACGAACCACCCCGGCCGGCGCGGAAGCGTTGGCGCGCAGCCTCTTCGACGACGATCTCGCGCACACGGTGCTCGCGGTGCCGATCGCCCAGCGGCGCGCGCAGATGCACCTGGACACGGTGTGCACGATGGTCGACACCGACACCGTGGTGATGTACGCGAACGTCGTCGACACGCTGTCGGCCTTCACGATCCAGCGCACCCCCGACGGCGTCACCATCGGCGACGAGACGCCGTTCCCGGAGGCGGCCGCCAAGGCGATGGGCATCGACAAGCTGCGGGTCATCGGCACCGGGCTGGACCCCCTCGTCGCCGAGCGCGAGCAGTGGGACGACGGCAACAACACGTTGGCCCTGGCGCCCGGCGTCGTCGTCGCCTACGAGCGCAACGCGCAGACCAATGCCCGCCTCGAGGAGGAGGGCATCGAGGTGCTCACCATCGCGGGTTCGGAGTTGAGCACCGGCCGCGGCGGCCCGCGGTGCATGTCCTGTCCCGCCGCCCGCGACCCGGTGTAGTTCGCCGATTTTGTGCCGAGATTGCCGTCATGGTCGTGATCGCGCGCCAATCGCAGCCACCACGGCAATCTCGACGCAGCCGCACAAAGAACTAACGCCAGCTGGGCAGCCAGATCTCCATGTTCCACGTCTGCTGGGAGATCGGCAGGCCGGTCAGCACCGGGAACAGCCACGCGAAGTTCGTCACCACTAGGGCCACGTAACACGAGACCGCGATCAGTCCCAAAGTGCGTCGCTCGGACCCTTGATTGCGGGCGTAGAGGATGTCGCCGCAGATCAGCGCGATGCCCATGGCCAAAAACGGCGCCATCGTCGAGGCGTAGAAGAAGTACATCTGCCGATCGATGTCGGCGAACCATGGCAGCCACCCCGCGCAGTAACCGGTTAAGACGGCCCCATAGCGCCAGTCGCGGCGCACCAGCGTTCGCCAAAGCGCGTAGAGCAGCACCGGCACCGCGAGAAACCATAGAGCGGGCGTGCCCACCAACATCTCCGCCTTGACGCACGACTGCGCGCCGCAGCCGGGGACGTTCTGCTGATCGATGGCGTACAGAACCGGCCGCAACGACATCGGCCAGCTCCACGGTTTTGATTCCCACGGGTGGTAGTTGCCGGCGGAATTCGTCAGGCCTGCGTGGAACTGGAAGGCCTTGGCGGTGTAGTGCCATAGCGAGCGAATTGCGTCGGGCACCGGAACAACGGAGTGCGGGCCGATCGACTGGCCGACCTCGTGGCGGTCGATCGCGGTCTCGGACGCGAACCACGGCGCGTAGCTGGCGAGGTAGACCGCGAAGGGAATCAGGGCCAGCGCGTACCCGGTGGGCACCAGGTCGCGCCGTAAGACCCCCAGCCATGGCCGGTTGACTTGATATTGGCGCCGCGCCGCGACGTCGAACGCCAACGACATGACGCCGAAGAACAGCACGAAATACAGGCCGGACCACTTTGTCCCGCAAGCCAATCCGAGCATCACCCCGGCTAGAAAGCGCCACCAGCGCACGCCCAGCCTTGGGCCCCAAACGGTTTCGGCGCTGCGGCCCTCCGCCAGCGCGATGTGCAGCCGCCAGCGCACCTGATCGCGGTCGACGATGAGCGCGCCGAACGCCGCCACCACGAAGAAGGTCAGCAGGCCGTCGAGCAGGGCGGTCCGCGCGGTGACGAAGCTGACGCCGTCGCAGATGACCAGCACCCCGGCGATCGCGCCGACCAGCGTCGAGCGGCTGATCCGCCGCACGATCCGCATCACCAGCACCACCATGACGACGCCGAGCAGCGCGCCGGTGAACCGCCAGCCGATCCCGTTGTAGCCGAAGATCGCCTCGCCGAACGCGATCAATTGCTTGCCGACCGGCGGGTGCACCACCAGACCGAACCCGGGGTTGTCCTCCACCCCGTGGTTGTGCAGCACCTGCCACGCCTGCGGCGCGTAGTGCTTCTCGTCGAAGACGGGCGTGCCGGCATCGGTCGGCGAGCCCAGGTTGAGGAAGCGGGTCACCGTCGCCAGCACCGTGATCACGCCGGTCGCGACCCAGCCGCGGATGGTGTCGGTCGGCCCGAAGTCCACCACCGGAACGAGCGGACCGGGGCTGTCGAGGGGTACGACACGCTCGCGCTCGGCGACGGCGCTTTCGCGGGGCGGGGCGGTCATCACGTCGATCGTAGGCTGTCCGTCATGACCTCCGGTCGCCTATTACTGGGCGCGACACCGCTGGGCCAGCCGTCGGATGCCTCGCCACGCCTGATCGACGCGCTGGCCCGCGCCGACGTGGTGGCCGCCGAGGACACCCGGCGGCTGCGGATCCTGGCCAAGGCGCTGGACGCCGATATCAAGGGGCGGGTGGTCAGCCTGTACGACCGGGTCGAGGCCGCCCGGGTGCCCGCCCTGGTCGACGCGATGACGGCCGGCGCGACGGTGCTGTTGGTCAGCGACGCCGGGATGCCGTTGATCAGCGACCCCGGCTACCGGCTGGTGACCGCGTGCGTCGAGGCCGGGGTTCCCGTGACCTGCCTGCCCGGGCCGTCGGCGGTGACGACCGCGCTCGCGGTGTCCGGGTTGCCGTCGGAGCGGTTCTGCTTCGAGGGGTTCGCCCCGCGCAGGAAGGCGGCGCGCCGAACCTGGCTGGCCTCGCTGGCCAACGAGCGACGCACCTGTGTGTTCTTCGAATCGCCGCGGCGGCTGGCGGCGTGCCTGCGCGACGCCGCCGACGAACTGGGCGGTGCCCGCCGCGCGGTGGTCTGCCGGGAGCTGACCAAGGTGCACGAGGAAGTGGTGCGCGGGTCGCTCGAGGAGCTGGCGGCGTGGGCGGCCGACGGGGTGCTCGGCGAGATCACGGTGGTGCTCGCCGGCGCGACGCCGCGCGCCGACCTGCCGTCGCTAGTGGCGCAGGTGGAGGAGCTGGTCGCCGGCGGGGTGCGCGTCAAGGACGCGTGCAGCGAGGTCGCCGCGGCGCATCCGGACGTGCGGACGCGCCAGCTCTACGACGCGGTTCTGCAGCTACGCGGCGAGTAGCTCTTCTAAGGCGTGCAGGCCTTGAGCGGGCCGATCCCCGGCGTGCAGATCTGCGGGTGCGGCGGCAGGGGCGGCGGCCCGGGCAGCGGCGGCAGCGGGGGTGGCCCCGCGGGGAGCGGCGGTAACGCCGGCAGCGGCGGAAGGGGCGGCGGACCGGCCGGCAGCGGGGGCAGGGCCGGCAGCGGTGGGGCGGCGGGCAGGGCCGGCAGCGGCGGGGCGGCGGGCAGGGCCGGCAACCCGGCGGGAACCGCGGGCAAGGCGGGCAGCGCGGGCAGGGCGCCCGGCGCGGCCGCCAACACCGCCGGAATAGCGGCGGACGCACCCGGAACGGCCGCCGCCGCACTCGGGACGGCCGCCGCCGCGAGGGCAAGGCCCGGGATGGCCGGCACGCCAAGGGTGAAGCCGGCCGGCAGCAGGCCGCTGCTCTTGAGGTAGGCGAGCGCGATGGCCGCGGTGGAGGCGGTTGCCACGACGCTGGTCCCCACACCGACCACGGTGGTTCCCACGCCGACCACGCCCTGGACGATCGACCAGGCGGTTTGTGCCCCGGCGGGCGCGGCGGAGATCGCGGCCGCGTTGTCTATGGCGCCGGGCAGTTGCGGCAGGACCGCGGCCGCGGCGTCAGGCAAACCCGAGTCGAATCCGCCCGGAAACGAGGCCCCCGAGGCGGGTGCGCCGCCGCTCCCGCCGATTCGCGGTGCCCCGGACACCGCTCCAGTGCTCCCCGGGCCACCGGGCATTGTCGGGTTGGTCGCCTCCGCGACCGGCTTGGGTGCGTCCCCTGTGTTCGCGGCGGGGGCGGCCTGCGTGCCGGGCGCCGACGGCGGCGTCTCGGGCATTAGAACCGACGCCACCTTCTGGCAGGGGGCCCCGCCGGGGCCGCATGGTCCCGCGGCGGGCAGCGGCGAGCTGACCGAGGTCAGGGGCGTGACCGCCAGCGTCCCGCCCATCAGGGCGGACGCGACGGCGCCCAGCACAGCGATTCTCATGACGGCCCCCTCCGGCAGTCGACTCGCGATCGGCGCGGGTCAATCCCTGAAGCTTAAGCAAAAGCCGCACGTCGCGTGGGGGGTTAGCCGAAATTCACGGCCGGGGCGCCGACGCGTCACCTAACCGGCCGCCGCGATCAGCGGCAAGCCGACGATCGGGGCCGCCTTGTGCAGGCACTCGTCCCATTCGGCGTCGGGATCGGAGTCGGCGGTGATGCCGCCGCCGACGCCGAGCACGGCACCGCCGCCCGCGTCGAACTCGACGGTGCGGATCGCGACGTTCAGCTCGCATCCGGCGATCGGGGAGGCCAAACCGATTGTCCCGCAGTAGATGCCGCGACGGTTATGCTCCCACTGCGAAATCAGTTGCCGCGCACGGTGTTTGGGAGTTCCGGTGACCGAAGCCGGGGGGAAGGCGGCGTCCAGCAACGCCGACGTCGGGACCTCGACCGGAACGCGCGCCGACACCGTGGAGACCAGGTGCCACACGCCCGGCGCGCGGCGCACCACCAGCAGCTCGGGCACGGTGACCGTGCCGACGCTCGCCACGCGGCCGAGGTCATTGCGGACCAGGTCGACGATCATGATGTTTTCCGCGACGTCCTTGGCCGACGCGCGCAGCGCGGACGGCCAGGCATCCAGCGGCAGCGTGCCCTTGATGGGGCTGGACGTCACGACCGCGCCGCGACGCCGCAGGAAAAGTTCCGGGGACAGCGACGCCACCGCGCCCCACGGCCCCGCGACGTAGGCCGCCCGGGCCGGGGAGGTGCGCGCCACGCCGTCGGCGAAGAAATCCAGCGGGGCCCCGCTGACCGAACCCGTGAATTGCGTGCATACGCAGGCCTGATAGACCTCGCCGGCGCGGATCGCCTCCAGACAGGCCAGGACCCCGTCGCGGTGCGCGGCCCGGTCGGCGGCGCCCCAGTCGATCCGGCACTCACGCGGAGGTGACGGCCCGGCCGCCAGCGCGGCGCTCAGCCAGCCCGGCATCGACGCGCCGGACAGGCTTTCGTACCACCAGATGCCGTCGCGGTCGCGGCGCAGGACGCAGTCGGTCCAGCCGCCGGCGGCCTCGGGGATCCGGTTTCGCCGGCCGTCGGCGCCGGGATCGGGATAGGACAGGTAGCCGACCCACCCGCCGCCCACCGCCTCCGAGTCGGGCGCCGGGGCGCCCAGCCGGACCGCGAAGGCGTCGTCGACGGCGACCGGCCGCGCCGCCAGGCTGGGCGCGATCACCGCCGGCGAACCGAACCACTCGCCGGTCAGTGCGGCGGGCGGCGGCAACCCGAGCCGGCCGGTGGCGTCGCCGACGGCGCGCAGCACCCGGGGGGCGGCGCCGAGGTCGCCAAGCCGGTCGGTTCGCACCGCCCTAGTCTGCCGCCTAGCCGCGGCTGATGTCGCGAGCAGTGGCCAGGGCCGCCAGCTTTTGCGGGTTGCGCATCACGTAGAAGTTGGTGATCTTGTCGCCGGCAATCTCCAGGGTGATCACGCCCTCGAGCTGTTCGCCGAGGTAGAGCAGCACGGCCGGGGCGCTGTTGCAGGTCACCATGTCCACGCGCGCCCCGGGCATGCCGGCGGCCTTGCGCATCAGCCCGGCGATCGCCCGGGCCACCCGGTCGGCGCCGACGACCGGGCGGCGGGCGGCGCTGACGACGCCGCCGCTGTCGGCCGTCCAGGTGGCGTCCGGGGCGAGCATCGCCATCAGCGCCTCGACGTCGCCGCTGGCCGCCGTGGCCAGGAACTGGGCGGTGATTTCGGCGTTGCGTTCCGGGTCGGCGGCGTCGAAACGCTTGCGCCGCGCCCGCACGTGTTCGCGCGCGCGGTGCGCGACCTGACGCACGGTGGGCGCCGGCTTGCCGACCGCGTCGGCGATCTCGCCGTAGTCGAAGCCGAACACCTCGCGCAGCACGAACACCGCGCGCTCGTCGGGGCTGAGGGTTTCCAGCAACACCAGCATCGCCATCGAAACCGATTCCGCCAGAACGACATCGGCCGAGGGATCCTGCTCGTCGAGGAGCAGCGGCTCGGGCAGCCAGGGCCCCACGTACTCCTCGCGGCGGCGCGCGTCGGCCCGCAGCGCGTTCAGCGCCTGCCGGGTGACCAGCTGGGCCAGGTAGGACTTGGTGTCGCGCACGGCCGTCAGGTCCACGTCGGCCCACCGCAGATAGCTGTCCTGTAGCACGTCGTCGGCCTCGGTCGCCGAGCCGAGGATCTCGTAGGCGATCGTGAACAGCAACGGTCGCAACACCGTGAATCGTTCGGCGTGCTCGGACGGTGGGGTCACGGCAGCGCGACCTGCTCGTCGGCCGGGGATTGCGCGAGCCGCCTGCCGCCCTTGAACCAGAAGTACGAGCCGGGCTTGGCGGCCTCGCGCCGGATGGCCCACAGCGTGCCCTTGCAGACCGTCTCCTTCACCGATGCCGCGACCCGGCCGCCGACGTAGACCTCCACCGGGGTGTCGTCCTTGCGGGCGAGCTGGATGGTGCCGTGCGAACGGCCCAGGCTGACGCACTGCCCCGTGAACGCCTGGTCCAGCAGCGCCGGGGCCTCTCCCGCGATGCGGCTGAGCACCGTGTTGGCGGCCTGGATCCCGAGCGGGCCGGCGGCCTGGCAGCTCATCCGCAGCGGCTGGCCCGACGGCGCGGCCGCGTCACCCGCGGCGACGATGCGCTGGTCGTCGATGCTGGTCAGCGTCTCGTCGGTGAGCAGCCGGCCCAGCGCGTCGGTGCTCAGCCCGCTGCGCGCGGCCAGGTCCGGTACGGCGAAACCCGCCGTCCACACCGTCGCCGCGCTGGGCAGCACCGCTCCGTCGGTGAGCACCACCGCGTCCCAGCGCACCTGGCTTGTCGCGGCGGATTCGAGGACGTTGACGCCGAGGTGGCGCAGCTGCTTGCCGACGGACCGCCGCCCACGGTCGCTGAGCGAGGGGCCGAGGATGCCGCCGCAGACCAGGGTCACCGGGCGCCCCGCTTCGGCCAGCTCGGACGCGGTTTCGATGCCGGTCAGACCGCCGCCCACCACGGTGACGGGCGACGCCAGCGGCAGGTCGGCGAGGGCGTAGCGCAGCCGCTGCGCGCTTTCCAGGTCGGCGACCGAGTGCGCGAACTCGGCCGCGCCGGGCACGGTCAGCGGCATCGCGCCGGTGCTGCCGACGGCGTAGATCAGGTAGTCGTAGTCCAGCTCGGCGCCCGAGGCCAGCATCAGGCGCCGGTCGGCCGCCTCGATGCGGTCGACGGCGTCGATGACCAGCCCGACGCCCTCGCCCAGCAGCGTGTCGTAGTCGGCGACCGCCGCGCTGGTGTCGGCCACCAGCTGGTGCAGCCGGATCCGCTCGACGAACACCGGGCGCGGGTTGACCAGGGTGATGTCGACGTCGGCGCGCCGGCGCAGGTGGTTGGCGGCCAGCGTTCCGGCGTATCCGCCGCCGACGACGACGACGTGGGTTCTTGGGGCGGCCGGCTGGGTCATTTCTGTCTCCTACTCTCAGGGGGCTCGTGCCCTTGAGACACCGCGGGCGGGCCGGCCGTGACAGTCCGGGGCACGGCTGTGAGCCGTTTCACACGCCCTTCGGGACGAAGACGAAGTTGTTGACGTAGACGCCGTGCGCCGCCCAGCCGTCCCCGCGGCCGCCGATGTTGGCCGGGTCCTGGTGCCGCACCGCGTCGAACTCCCCGATCGGCCGCCGGCCGTCGCCGGTGTCGAAGTGGCCCTCGTACCCGAGGCCCGACAGCAGCTCGGTGATCGCGGCGACGGCGCCCGGATGGTGGCGTTCCTCGGCCTCCACCAGGACCGCCGGCCGGTTGCGGGTCAGCGTGTCCGTCGCGCCGCGCAGCACGGCCAGTTCGTGGCCCTCGACGTCGATCTTCACCAGGCCGACGTCGCCCAGGTGCAGGTCGTCGAGCCGCTTGACCGGCACCTCGATGCTTTGGACCGCGCCGCCGTCCGCGTCGCCCAGGGCGTTGTCGCTGTCGATCGTGCTGCGGCCCGGGTCGGACTCCACCACCCGCATCGTCGTCACGCCGGGCTTGTCGGAAAGCGCCACGGCCTCCACCCGGACCGGCGCGCCGACCGCGTCGAACATCGACGCGAGGTCGCGCGCCTGGGCCGGCCGCGGTTCGAACGCGATCACCGATCGCGACGCCGCGAGCATCGCGATCGTGAACTCGCCGACGTCGGCCCCGATGTCGAGCGAGACGCGGTCGGGATCGCACAGCGACGCGACCAGTCGCACGTCCTGCCGGGCCTCGCCGAGGCGTTGCAGGATGCCGTACTTGCGGCGCCAGAACAGGCGGGGCGCCAACGTCTTTGCCGCCGGCGCGAGCCAACGTTTCGCCGAGCGTGCGACAGGCATTTGCGGTGGTCTCCCGTCCTCTTGGGGGGCTTTGGGGGCCGCGCTTGACCCGGGCTGAGCCGGGTCGCACATGATACGCTTCGCATCTATTCGTGACCTGCCCCGGGCCGAATGCAGCCACCGCGAAAGTATGGGGCTCCCCAGTGCGCACCGGCGTGCATCGGGCGAGGCAAACTGGAAGACGAACACCCCCCTGATTGGGCCCCCGAACCGGCCAAGCCCAGCTGGGACACGCCCATCGGAGGAGTCCTTGCCGCGCAGCCTGGATCTCGTCGTCACCTCCGTGGCCACCCAGCTGATGGAGGCGACGGGAGCCACCGCGACCAAGGTCAGCGAGAGGGTGCTCGCGCAGCTCGTCGAGCAGTTCGATCTCGACGCGTGCTTCCTGCGCCACCACGACCACGACATCCGCGCCTCGGTCCTGGTGGCCGAATGGCCGCCGCGCACCGACGTGCCCGACCCCGACCCGATGGCCGTCGTCCACTTCACCAGCGCCGACCCGGTGCTCGCGCAGTGCGAGCACGGCAGGAAGCCGGTCGTGATCCGGCCGGAGCCGAACAACGGCGGGTTCCGCCGCCGCCTTGGCGGCGCAAAGCAGCCCACGTCGCCGTCGGTGGCCGCCGCGCCCCTGGTCTCGGGCGAGGCCACCACGGGCGTGCTCGGCTTCGTCAAGAACGGCGCGCGCAAGTGGAAGCAAGAAGAGATCAACACGCTCGAGGCCATCGCGGCGCTGTTCGCCCAGCTGCAGGTGCGGATCGCCGCCGAGGAGAAGCTGCGCTACCTGGCCGAGCACGACGACCTGACCGGTCTGTACAACCGGCGGGCGCTGGTCGCGCACCTGTCCGAGCGGCTCGCGCCGGGCAGCCCCGGGCCGGTCGCGGTGTTGTATCTCGACCTGGACCGGCTCAAGCCGATCAACGACTACCTCGGCCACACGGCGGGCGACTGGTTCATCCGCGTTTTCGCGCAACGCATTCGGGTGTGCGCGGGCAACCAGAGCATGATCGCCCGGCTGGGCGGCGACGAGTTCGTCGTCATCCCGGACCAGGCGATGTCGACGGGGACGGCGGAGTCGTTCGCCCGCCGGCTGGGGTCGATGCTGCGCGAGCGGTTGGCCATCGGCGGACACATGATCACCCGCACCGTCAGCATCGGGCTGGCGGTGGGTATGCCGGGGCGTGACAACAGCACCGACCTGCTGCGCCGGGCCGACGAGGCCGTGCTGACCGCCAAGCGCGCGGGCGGCAATCAGGTGGCCCTGTCCACCGACGACATGTCGCTGAAAAGCGCCTTCCGCAACGACATTGAGCTGCACCTGCAGGGTGACATCGACAGCGAGGCGCTGCTGCTGCACTACCTGCCCGAAGTCGACCTGTGGACCGGCGCCATCGTCGCCGCGGAGGCTCTTGTCCGCTGGCGGCACCCGATCTGGGGCCTACTGCTGCCGGACTCGTTCATCGGGGTGGCCGAGTCGACCAACCTGGCCGGGGAGCTCGGCCGCTGGGTGATGCGAGCCGCCTGCGCCGAATTCAGCCGGTGGCGCGCCAACGGCGTTGGGCAGAGCGCGGTCCTGCGCATCAACGTCTCGCCCATCCAACTGATCACGCGAGGCTTCGTGCGCAGCGTCGCCGACACCATCGACGAATTCGGCATCGACGGCGGATCGGTCTGCCTGGAGATCACCGAGCGGGCGGTGGTGCACGACATCGAAACCACCCGCAAGACGCTGCACGAGCTCAAGGAGGTCGGGGTCCAGATCGCCATCGACGACTTCGGTACCGGCTACGCGGTCCTGTCGCACCTGAAGTCCCTCCCGGTCGACATGCTCAAGATCGACACCGGGTTCGTGCGCGACCTCGGCACCAACGCCGGCGACCTGGCCATCGTCCGGGCGATCATCGGTCTGGCCGAGGCGTTCGGACTGCAACTGGTCGCGGAGGGAGTCGAAACACCCGCCGCCGCACTGACTTTGATGCAGCACGGGTGTCACCGGGCGCAGGGCTTCCTGCTGTCCCGGCCGGTGCCGGGCAACGCGATGGAAGCCCTGCTGTCCGCGCGCTGGATGCCGATGCCGTTCCTCGCCGACCGCGAGGCGCTGTCGTTAGGCGCGATCTAACCCAGATGTTTCGGTCATTCAAAAAGGGCGCTGCCGCCGTTATTGCGTGCACGGCGCTGTTGCTGAACGGATGCGGCGGTCACGCCAATCCGGGGCCGCTGTCCGCGATGGTCTTTCCGGCGATCCCGCCGACGGTTCAGGAGATCGCCAACCCGCTGCGCGGGCAGTACGAGGATTTGTTGGTTCCGCTGTTCCCGCAAGGCAATCCGGCCCAGCAGCGATACCCGGCCTGGCCCGCGTCCTACGACGCCAGCCTGCGCGTCTCGTGGCGGCAGCTGCAGCCCACGGACCCGCACACCCTGCCGCCCGACGCTCCCGACGATCGCAAGTTCGACTTCAGCGTGATCGACGACGCCCTGACGAAGCTGGCCAACCGCAACATGCGGCTGACGCTTCGCGTGTACGCCTACAACTCCTGTTGCAACGACTCGTATCCCGACAACACCAACCTCGCGATTCCCGACTGGATGCGGTCGTCGGCCACCAACTATCCCGCGCCGCCGAACAGCCCCACCCCCGGGGTGACGCAGGTGGTGCCCAGCTGGAACGACCCCGCCTACCTCAACGCTTTCGGGCAGCTGCTGGCCGCGCTGGGCCGCCGCTACGACAACGACGAGCGGCTCAGCGTCTTCGAGTTCTCCGGGTACGGGGACTTCAGCGAGAACCACATCGCGTACCTGCGTGACGTGTTGGGCGCGCCGGGTCCGGCGCCCGACGAAAGCGTGGGAATGCTGGGGTATTACAGCCAGTTCCGGGATCAAAGCATTACCAAGGCATCGATCCAGCAGCTGGTGACGGCGAACGTCAACGCGTTCCCCCACACGCAATTGGTGGTCACCCCGCAGAATCCCGAGATCGTGCGCGAGCTGCTGGCCGACGACGTCACGAAGAAGCTGTCGGCGCCGGTGGGCATCCGGGCGGACTGCCTCGGCGTCTATGCACCGATCCAGACCTGGGCCGAGTCCAACGAGTCCTACTACGTGAAGACGAACGATCCGGTTGTCAACGCGCTGAAGCAGCGGCTGACCTCGGCGCCGGTGATCACCGAGTGGTGCCAGTTGCCCAACGGAACCGATCCGAAGTCCTACTACGAGAAGGCCCTGCACGATGTCGTCAGGTATCACGTGTCGATGACGTCGAGCGTCAACTTCGCGGACCGCGACTCCAGGTCGGCGATGGATCCCAAACTGTTCCTGCTGTGGGCGCAGGCGAATATCTCTGCGGGCTACCGGTATTCGGTCGAGGCCCGGCCGGGCTCCCAGTCGATACAGGGCAATACGGCGCGCATATCCGTCGCCTGGACCAACTACGGCTCCGCGGCGGCCACCGAGCAGTGGACGCCCGGCTACAAGCTGGTGGATTTCTCGGGGGCGGTCGTTCGCAGCCTGCCGGCGACGGTCAACCTCAAGGGGCTGGTCAGCGACGACACCAGCACGACGCGCGAGGAGGCGGTCCCGGCGACGACGACGGAGTCGGTGCGCGTCGACCTGAACGGCTTGGCGCCGGGCCACTACACGCTGCGCGCGTCGGTGGACTGGCAACAGCACAAGCCGAACGCTTCCCACGTCGTGAACTACGCGCCGATGTCGTTGGCCCGCGACGGTCGCGACGGGTCGGGCCTGTATCCGATTGCCACGCTGGACATTCCGCGTGACTCGACCACGTCACCGAACGGTCAGTGAGCCGTCGCGTCGCCATTCCTGATGGCGACCAGGGACTTGACCAATCCGGCAAACCGCTCGTACCAAATATCCGATAACGGGAAATATCGACGCATCTGCGAGATGCCGATCAACTCGATTTCGTCGACCTGATCTTGCGCCGCCTCGCGGCTGTGGGTCCGGATGTGGCCGCGGTTCCAATGCATCGACACTTGCACGCGCGCCTCGTAGGGCAACCATTGGATGCCGGGGAATAGCCAGTGCGGTTCGATCGGAAAATAGCGGTATGGCGTCTGCACCCAGTGCCGGTCGGCCAGGACGTGAATGTTGTCAGCCAGCCGTTGCCGTTGCACGTGGCCGCCCACGTGCTCGAGCAGCGAGTTGGAGAACACCAGATCGAAGCGCTCCTTGGCGAGCGAGCTCGGAAGCTCGCATGCGTCACCCTGAACCGCGACAATGTTCGGAGCCTCCGATTCCGCAGGCGCCAAGTTGACCGTGACGACCGACTCGGGCCGAACGGGCGCGAGTCGCCATGACTCCGGCGTTCCACCCAGATCCAGCACCCTCATTTCCGACAACGACGGAAAGCAGCTGCTGAAGTGCTGCCATCGGCGCGCGCGGGCGCGCCCAGACAGCGATTGCCTTGAGTTGACATCCGTTGCGGTGTCTCGCAGCCAGTTCGACATTCCAACCCTCACACCTTGACGCGGTCGTGCCGCGCGAGATCGCTCCACAGCAGCGCCAGCGACTCATACCAAGGCGCCAGCCCGAAGTCGAGAACTCGGCTGCGTGCGGCCGTCCCCAGCCGGGTTCGGAGGCTCTGATCGGTGACGAGTGCCGTCAGCGCCTCGGCTATCCGGTCCGACGAGCCGGGCTGTACGACGATGCCGGTGACGCCGTCGGTCACGGCTTCCCCGATGCTGCCGACGGACGTGGTTACCGGCGCCAGCCCATAGGCCATGGCCTCCAACAACGCCATTGGCAGACCCTCATCCCGGCTGGGCAGCAGGAAAACGTGTGCGGTCGAAAGCAGTTCGTCGCGCTCCGCCGGGTCCAGCCAACCCGCCACGTGAATTGTTTCGCCGACGCCCGCGGCCGTCACCGCGGCGCGCACCTCGTCGACATCGCCGTCACCGGCCAGCGTCACACGCAGCCTGCCGCGGACCGTTGGGTCGAGTGCTGCCACGGCCGCGACGACGTCGTAGCTGCCCTTGCGCGTGCCCATCCGCCCCAACGCCACGGCGTGCACCCGCTCGACACCGGATTGGGTCACCGGCACCTCCGGAACCCGGACAGCGTTGTGCAGAACGCTGATTCGGTTGTCGGGCAGCCCCAATCGGCTGGCGTACTCGTCGACGTGACGCTCGCCCAAGACCACCCAGCGGTCAGCGACGAGGGCGCGGCGTACGGCGGCCCGCGCCGGCGACGGCAGCCGGTCGAACCAGCCGCCGTAGTCGTAGCTATGCCCGTGCACCACCGCCGGAACGCCCGCCAGCCGGGCTGCCCACAACGTCACCGCCTTGCGAACCACGCTGCCGCCGTGAGCCATGTTCACGTGCAGCACGTCGGCGCGGCCACGCATGAGCAACCAACTGGCCCATAGCATTCCGCGTACGCCGACCAGCAGTTTGACGAAACGTGACCGGTCCACGTAAGTGGGCACCACGGTGACGCGGAGTGATTGGTCGGGATGCGCCGCCATCAACGCGGCCACCGTCGCCATGCCGCCGCGGCTGTTCGCGTCGGACGGGGCCGGTCCGACCACGAGCACCCGCACCACGCTCATCGCAGGGCCCCGATCGGCACGGGCTCGGTGGCGGGCTCGGCGTCGGTGTCGACGGCCTCATCCGACGTGCCGGAACGCCGCCGCAGGCGGGCGAACGCCAGGGCCGCACCCAGCGCCATGCCCAGCGTCATGGCGTTGGCCGGGTCCTCGGGCAGCGGGTCGACGACGGACATCACCAGCAGACCGGCGCTGACCGCTGCGCTGGCTTTGGCCGGCGCCGAGGCGCTGCGCAGCGCCACAACCAGCGGTGTGAGCGCGAACACGGCAAACGCCGCCATGCCCACCGCGCCGGATTTGGCCAGCCACCACAGGTAGAAATTGTGCGAATAGGTGGTGCCCAGCGTGTTCGTGAACGCGTCGGGGTCCCTGCCGAATGGCTCTTGATACGCAAAGCCCAGCCCGTGCCCGAACACCGGCGCCTTGGCGATCGCCCGGTTGAGGTTGGCGTCTTCGGCCAACCTGTCCAGCGTCGACGAGTCCACGGCAAGCGCGCTGCTCGACACACCACCCAGCACTCGGTGGCTGAACCCGTTGAGCTGGTCGTTCAACCACGCGCCGGCTGCGGAATGCTGCAGCAGAAACAGCGCGCCGGGCACCGCCACCGCCAAAATCCCCGCGCCGGCAATGGTCAGCCTGGCCGCCCGCCGCAGGGATGCCCAGCCCAGGGTGGCGAGAAATGCCACGGCTGCGGCCACGCCCACGGCGATCAGGGTGTTGCGGGAGAACGCCAACACCGAAACGATCAACGCGGGCAAGCCCAAAGCGAGGTACCAAAAGGGCTTTATGCGACCGACGATCTGGGTCGCCACCAGCGCGGCGAGAACGGCGATCGCCGGCGTCAGGGTGGCGGTGATGACCCGGCTCGCGGTGTCGCCCGTGTCCCCCTGCAGGCTTTCCAGCCGGCCGGCCAGCTTAAGGCCGCCCGAGGAACTTGCGACAGCCATGCCCGCCGAAAACCACAGGATGAGAACCATCGCGTGGATCGACAGCTTCACGTGGCCGCCGTACACAATCAGCATGGCCAGCACGAACCCGGCGACCATTTCGAGCAGAAAGGTGGTCTCCCGCAGGATAACCGCGGCGGGATGTCCCATCGCGAAGCCGACTGCCGCGAAGTAGGCCACCGTCAGCGCGAAGACCCCCGGCAATAGGTACTCGGACAAGCGCAGCCGCACCGCCGGCAGGAGGAACCCGATGGCCATCACCAGCACAACGTGAGAGAGGTAGATGGTCACGGGGCCGACCACCTTGCCGATGTGCAACCCGTCGGGAAGCGCGGCGAACCCCAAGAACAGCGCCACCCCGATCATCATCTCCGGCCTCGTCCAATACACCACCAGGCAGAACGACAGGCCAATCAGCAGCATCCCCTGGGTGGTGTTGCGCACCGCCAGTACTCCAAACACAAAGCAGCCGAACAGGAACGCCGCGAGGATGGCGCCAGACATCGCCAGCCGGTGGCGACTTCGCAGATAAAGGATCACGCCCGTGAGCCCAATTTGGTCCGGTAGGTCCGTGCCGCTGCCCGGGAGTGACGGGGTATCCGGGCATCGGTCAGCACCGTGCCGACGACGTCGGCACCGGCAGCACGCAGAGCGGTCAACGCGTCGTTGAGTTCGTCCTCGGTGGTGCGGCCCGCTCGGACCACCAACACCGTGGCGTGGACGGCAGCGCCCAGGAGGCCGGCGTCGGCCGTTGCCAGCACCGGTGGACCGTCGATCACGGTCCGGTCAAAGGTCGCCGACACGTCTTGCAACACCTTGTCGAGTACCTCGGGTAGGTATGCGCTGCACGGCTGCGTGTCCCGGCGGACCGCTCGTGACGCGAGGATGAACAGCTTCGGAATAGGAGTCGGCTTGACGGCTTCCGGCGCGATGTCGGGATCGGCCAACGCGTTGGCCAAGCCCTCCCCGGAATCGACCTTCAGCAGGCCGGCGATCACCGGTCGGCGAGTGTCGCCCTCGACGAGCAGGGCCTCTTCGCCGGATTCGGCGAATGCCCTAGCCAGGTTCAGCGCGGTCGTCGTGGTGCCCTCGCCTCCGAATGGCGCCGTCAGCAGCACCCGGCGCGTGCCCGGTTGCATCGCCCGCAGCAGACGCGCACGCAAACCGCGGATCGCGTCGTCGAATGAGATATCCGTGCCGAATCGCGGTGCGGTGCCGCGTTTTCCGGGGAGCTCGGCCAACGTCGGCAGCTCGGAGATCTGCTCCAGCTTGGCGCGATCGCGAACGGTCCGGTCGGCGGCCTGACGCGTCAACGCCACACCGGTCCCCAGCAGCAGCCCGGCAACAAGTCCCATCGCCATGTTGCGCACCGGAACTGGTTGGATCGGGCTATCCGGTACCCCCGGCTGCTCCACGATGGTCGCCCGGGCGATCGGCGTGTTGGGACTGGGCGCAGGTGGCACCGCCTGGGGCTGCGCCGGCTGCGGCGGCGCGACCGGCGGTTCCGCGGACGGGGTGGCGTCGCCGGTGGGTTGCGTCGCGGGCTGGCCGTCGGCGTCCTGCGCCGCGGGCGCCGTCGACGGAGGCGCTTGCGGTGCGGGTGCGGGTGGCGGCGGCGCCTGAGGTGGCGAGCTGTTCACCAGCGCCACCGGGTCCTTCGGATTCGCGCCAAGGGCGCCGACCATCCCGGTGAACGTGTCTGCCATCGCCTTCGCCAGTGCCGCAGCCCGGTTCGGATCGGTATCCCTGACCGAGATGGTGAACATCGTCGACTTTGGGATGTACTCCACGTGGGTTTCGCCTGCCAGAACGTCCGGGCTGATCGGGAGCCGGAACTGGGTGACCGCGCGCTGCGCCGCAGCGTGGCCGCCGGCTATCGCCGCATACGACGACAGGCGTTCCTGGGCGGCCTGCGTTCCCGAGTACACCTGGGTCAGGTCGGTTTCGCCCGTAAACGAGATGAGGATGGTGGCCGAGGACTGGTAGAGCTTCGTCTGCAACACCGTAATGGCCGCGGCTCCCGCGAGACACGCCAGCAGTGCGCCGACAAAAAGCTTCCAGTGCGTTGTCAGCGTCCTGACAAAAGTTCGAAAATCCATCGGCTAAAACCTTTCCCGGCGCCTACCGGCGCTTTCAAGCTCACGCACGCCGTGCGGCGGGTGCGTGACCAAGACCTCTGTGAGGATATCCAGCATGCGGTCGGCGACGCGGTCGACGCTGAAGCGCTCCGCGTAGTGGCGGGCCGCCTCGGCGCCGAGGCGCGCCGCCGCGGCCGGGTCCGCCAGCGTGTCGAACGCGGCGGTCAGCCCGGCGACGTCGTCGACGTCCACCGTCGGACCGCCCGGCGGCTGGTACTCCGGCAGCCCGCCCATGCTGGAGACGATCGGCATCACGCCCAGCTGCATTGAGAGCACCTGCACCCCGCTTTGCGAGGCTCGCCGGTAGTGGGCAACCGAACCCTTTGCGGCGGAAAGTGTCTCGACGACGTCGCGGTAGCGGTATTTCCCGGACCACCACCGCGTGTGTGGCGGCAGCGCAGCGCTTCGCAGGCCGATCGGCGCGTCTCCGATGAGCACCAGGTCGTCGCCGCGCCAACTGGCGCCGGCGGTGTGATGTTGCCAGGCCTGCAGCACCACGTCGATGTTCTTGTACGGGTTGAGCCGGCCGGCCATCACGAAATCGCGGCGTCCCTCGGCGCGGACCGGCGGCGGCACGAGGTCGACGTCGAGGTCGCTGGTGAGCGGCAGGATGTGCACGGGCGTCCGTACGATGTCTCGTCGGGTGCTGATGGCTTCCGCGACGTACTCGCTGTAGGTGACCGTCGCCGCCGAGCGGGCGCCCCAGCGGTCGAACACCGCACGCTCATAGGCCGGCCGCTTTTCGGCGTCGTCGTGGGGACGGTCGTCGTGGACGACTTGCACGCGCGGCACGCCGGCGGCCAACGCCATCCAGCGTGGATCGCGTACCAGCTCGGTGATCGCCAGCTGCGGCTTGTAGCCGCGGATGCGGCGCAGGGCCGCCAAGCTCGTCGGCCACGTCGCGGCCGTGCGAAGCCGCGGGTCGAGCACCAGCTCGTAATCGCGGGCGGCATCCGACTCGGGGTGCTGGTCGGAGGTCACCAGCAACACGTCGGCGCCCCGCCGCTGCAGCGCCTCGGCCTGGATGCGCGCCAGCGGCCGCATCCACGGCGAAAGCCAAAGCACCCGAATGGGATTCATAGCAGCGCCCGGCTCCCGTCGGCGCCGGGGTCGATCGACCACCGCCCGTCCAGTTGCGGATAGGCCCGCCGGACCTCGTCGTACAGGTCCGGCAGGGTCAGCATGACGCGATCGGGCCCGGCCGCGATGAGCTCTTCGGGCGAGATGATCCCGACGTCGGTCCCCGGAATGCGGCGTCCCTGCTTCGCCGGCGACGCGTCGGCCACGGCCCGCAATAGCCGGCGATCGACGCCCGCGATGCTGAACAGCGAAACGACGCGCGATCCGGCGCCGTACCCGTATACCGCGCGCCGCTCGCACGCCTCCGTGACCAGCCAGTCGCGCAGCTGCGCGGCGTGGCGCTCGGCGGCGCACTGCAGGCTGCGGACCACGGCTGCGTCGGTGATGCCGATGTTCTGCTCGCGCCGCAGGATTTCCCGGGCGCGTCCGTCGGGTTCGACGGCGCCGTGCACCGCGGCGACCAGCACGGTCCCGCCGTACAGGCCGAACTCCCACGCCGAGGCGACGCTCATGCCGGCCCCGGCGAGCAGACTGGTCAACGCGGTAAGGGAGTAGTAGCCGAAGTGGCCGTGGCGCAACGCATTCCATTGGGCCTCGGTCACGATCGTCAACAGTGAATGGAACTGCAGCAGCAGCACGCCGCCCGGCGCGGTGGCCTCCGCGCGGCGTTGAAAGGCCAGCCGCTGGTCCGGCTCGTGCATAATGCCGAACGAGTCGAGCACGACGTCGGCGCGTTCGGCCTCGCTGAAGCCCCGCTCCGCCAGCAGCGGCAACCACGTTCCGCCGTGCGGGCTGCCGAATTCGCGTACGGTGGCGCCGCGCAGCCAGCCCGCGTCGGCGACGCGCCGGACGGCCTCGGCCGCCTGGTCGCGCAGGGCCTGCGGTTCGATGCCGCGCGGCTCGGCGGGCGCCGTGTCGTCGTGGGCGAGCTGGGCCAGACCGCAGCGGCCGCACAGATCCATCGCGAGCGGATGCGACGATTCCTCGGGCCGCACGGGCTCCGCGACCGGGGGGAAGTCGTCGCCCGCGGGCACGTTCCCCAGGTCGAGGACCCGTCGCAGATCGGGGCCACCGCACCCTCGGCAGGTCCTCATCGCCGCACGTTACCAAGCTGAGCGGTGTGCAGGGTCGGAAGCGGAAATACGAGCTGCCCTCCCCACTCGGCGACGTACCGGAGTTGGTCGGTCAGTTCGGCTTCGAGGTTCCACGGCAACACCAGCACCACGTCCGGGCGGTCTTCGGCGATGCGCTCCGGCTCGTAGATCGGGATCCGGGTCCCTGGGGTGAACCGCCCGTGCTTGTACGGGTTGCGGTCGACGGTGTATTCGAGCAGGTCGGGCCGGATCCCGCAGTAGTTGAGCAGGGTGTTGCCCTTGCCCGGCGCGCCGTAGCCCACGACGCGCTTGCCGTCGGCGCGGCACTGTAGCAAGAAGCGCAGCAGGTCGTGCCGGATAGCCTCCGCGCGCGAACGCAACTGCAGGTAGCCGTCGGCGCGGTGCAGCCCGGCCGCTTCCTCGGCGCGCATCACCTTCTCCACCCGTTCGGTCGGGCGCGAGGCGATCTCTGCCGAGCGGGCCCAGATCCGCATCGACCCGCCGTGGGTGGGCAGCAGCTCGACGTCGACGACGGCGAGCCCGGAGGTGGCCAGCGCGCAGATCGCCGAGAACAGCGTGTAGTACTGGAAGTGCTCGTGGTAGATCGTGTCGAACTGCCCCAGCCGCACCAGGTTCAGCGCGTGGTGTACCTCGATGCTCAGCCAGCCGTCGTCGTCCATCAGCCTGCGCAGCGAGCGGGTGAAGCCGCGCAGATCGGGGATATGCGCGTAGACGTTGTTCGCCACCACGAGGTTCGCCGGCCCATGCTCCTCGCGAACGGTGGCGGCTACCTTCTCGTCCAGAAACGCCGTCAGCGTGGGGATGTTGCGCGCGCGGGCGGCGGCGCCGACGTTCTCGGACGGCTCGATGCCCAGGCACGGCACTCCCGCCGCGACGACGTGCTGCAGCAGGTAGCCGTCATTGCTGGCGACCTCCACCACGCGCGATTGCGGGCCGAGCCCGAGCCGCTGGACGGCTTCGTCGACGAACAGCTTGGCGTGCTGCACCCAGCTGTCCGAATACGAAGCGAAGTAAGCGTATTCGGTGAACGTGTCCTCGGGCGTGATCAGCGCCGGGATCTGCAACAGCAGGCAGTCCTCGCACAACCGCAGGTGCAGCGGAAAGGTCGGCTCCGCTAGGTCGAGCTCCTCGGCGGTGAGGAATTTCTCGCACGGCGGGGTGGCGCCCAGATCTACGACGCTGAGCAGGCGCTCCGAGTCACACAACCGGCAAAGCATATGACTCAAGCTCCTCTGTGTCGCTGGGTGTTTGGGCGTCCAAGGCGAGCTGCTGTGCGCGCCGCCGGGTGCTGTCGTAAATCAGCTTGCCAAGGCCGTTTTGGTATAGCCAGAGGCTGTTCTGCTGACCGGTGAAGGATTCCTCTCCGGCCATCAGGCCCCAGGGCAGGAATCCGCTGCCCAGCCCGACCCCGAACACGCCCGGGATCGGCGCGCCGTCCTCGGCGAGCAGCCGCGCGCTCGGCGCGACCGACGGGCCGGTCCGGGCCAGCGGCACCCGGGCGCCGCGCGCATCGTAAATGGGCGGCGCGGCAAGGCGATAGCCCAGAGCGGGAACAATCAGATCGCAGTCGGT
Organism: Mycobacterium sp. NGS34; assembly: GCF_059812845.1. NCBI lineage: Bacteria > Bacillati > Actinomycetota > Actinomycetes > Mycobacteriales > Mycobacteriaceae > Mycobacterium > Mycobacterium sp. NGS34. Next base: position 69,906 of record NZ_JCALDM010000019.1, on the reverse strand, counting down.
CAGCAGGTCCAGCAGGACCGCACGCGACAGGCTGGCGATCGGCATGGCCACCGCGCGGTCATCCGGCTCCGCACCGGGTTTGCGATGCATGCGACGCCACACTTCGCGCCCGTCGCCCTGCAACCCACCAAGCCGATGCACGCGACCGGTGGCCTGGCATACGTCCGATTCGGAGAATTCGTAGAAGTCGATATGGGCCGCGGCGCGTGACACATACGTGGGCCGGGGTTCGCTTCGATGCAAAATCTGCACGCCCCGGGGGCCGAAGCTCACCCCCGGAATCTGTTCCAGCAGCATCCACGTCGCCGAAAAGGCGCTATGCGCGCCGCCCAGGACGACCACCCTCGGGTTGCCTGGTATGCGGGCCAGACGCCGCGCGACCTCTTGTGGGCCACCCTGGCTGAGGAGCCGGTGGCTGGACACGATCTTCTCGCGCCAGTGGCCAAGGTCGATTCCGGGTGCGACCTCGATCTCGGACCACGACCCGTTCGGCCGCCCGCCGACCGCCACTACCGCACTGGCGGCCCGGATGACCGTGCGCCGCCCATCGCCGGCGGCAGCGGTGACGGCGACGGAGCCGTCGTCCTGCAGCCGGATCGCCTCAGCACGAGTGCCGGTGCAGGCGTGGCTGTTCGGGTGTCGGTCAAACTCGGCCAGAATGGCGGCACCGAGGCGTCGCTCGAAGCGATCGACAAGTTCCAGCGGCGGGTGCGCCGCCCGGAAGTTTTCCAGTTCTGCCGCAACGGGATCGGCTTGCACGCCGGCCAGCAGCGGCTCGCAATCCGGACCGTCCAGGCACTCCAGGAAAGAGGTGCCCCGAGAGTCGGCATTCAGCGTGTACCGGCCGAGCGTCCCGCCCAACTCCTCGGACTGCTCGACCAGCGCGACGCCGGCGTCCAGCCAGGCGCCCAGCCGACCGTGCCGCGCCGCCCAGACGAGCGCCCCGGTCCCGGCCGGCCCGCCGCCCAGGATCACGGTTTCGTACACCCGCGTCGGACTGGCGACGGCCGCCCGCTCGCGAGGCTTGGTGTGGCGGGCCGATTTCCAGTTGAGCCGCAATGCGCTCACAGCACGGCCTCGATTGCCTCGAGGTAATCGTCGGTCATCGCCTCCACGGTGTAGTGCAGTCGCATGCGCTCGTGGCCGCGGCGCCCCATCGAAGGCAGCTCGCCGGGCTTGGCCAGAATCTCGGCGAGGCAGTCGCGCCACGCCGACACGGTCACGGGCTCGACGACGAACCCCGCCTTGCCGAAGTCCAGCATCTCGGGGACGGCGCAAATCGCCGACGCGGCAACCGGTACCGCCCGGGCCATCGCCTCGAGAATCGCGAGCGGGAACGCCTCGGAGCGGCTGGGGACGCACAACAGATCGGCCTCGGCCAGCGCGGGCCCGGGCCCCGCCGACCAGCCCCGCCAGTGCACCCGGTCGCGCAGCGCGGCGGGGGTGGCCGCCTGCAGCCGCTCGCGATCGGATCCGTCGCCGAATATCGATAGCTCCCAAGGCATGTCGGTCAGGCCGCCAAGCGCCTCGATGAGCAGCTGCGGGTTCTTGTGCTCGACGATGCGCGAGAGCATCACCAGATGCACCGGCTCGCCGGCGGCGCGAACCCGGGGCTGCGGCTCACCCATGAAGGTCACCCCGTTGGGCGCGACGAATCGGCGTGCGGGAAGCCGATGGTGTTCGGTCAACATTTCCCAATGCCGTTGTGCCAGAGTGATAATGCCATCGGCACGACTCATTGCCGCCGCCAGCGGCCGAGAGTAGATGGGGCGCTCAGGTTCCGGGGGAACGTGCGGCGCGACCAACCAGCGCCGACCGCCGCCACGCGCCCGCCATAAGGTCGCAAAACCCGTCTCGGTGTTGGTGTCACCGCTGACCAGCACCGCTGGGCCCGGGGGAACGTCGACGACCGGTGCCCACCAGGGCTGGCGCACGACTCGGACGGTGTGGGGGATTTCCCTGATCAACGGGCCGAACCGTTGCATGCAGACGATGGTCACCGGATAGCCGCGGCGGTGTAATTCGGTTGCCAAGAGGGCCTTTTGGCGTTCGGCTCCGCCGTAGACGAGGCGGTTGGTGGTGATCACGATCGCCGGCTTGCCGGTGCTGTGCGAAGCGGTACTGCTTAATGCCCGCCGACGCGCATCGCGCTTTGAGCGCTGCAACCGCTCGAGCAGGGTGGTGCCGGCCAGGTATAGGTCGGCGCTGTGAACTCCGCGTTGATGTTCGAGCAGCAACGCCGCGTTGGCGCGCGACATGTCTCGGTTGCGGTGGCGTTCGGGAGTCGCGACCTGTGCGCCGTGACTCGAGCTGGGATCGAGGGCATTCTTGGCGGCAGCAGGGTTGCCGTGCTCGACGTCGAGTTCGTTGGCCAGTAACACGCGCCAGCCGGCGGCCGTGGCGCGTGCCTGCCAGTCGGCTTCTTCCCCGTAGAGGAAAAATTCCTCGTCGAAGCCGCCGATTTCGTTCCAGGCCGCGCGGTTGATCGCCAGGCAGGCCCCGCCGATGTAGCCGTCGATGCTTTGCGATTCGTCGGGCTGGTGGGCGTACAGGTGGGAAAGGGGTGTGCCGCGCAGCAGATCCGCATAGCCTGCGGTCGCGACCAGCGCCCGGCTCAGGGTTCGGCGGCGCGTTGCGATGTCCCACCGCTCCGGGCCGGGGGCGCCGTCGTCGTGGATCATGGGCGACGCCGCGGCCACCTTGGTCTGGTGGAGCAACTCCCGGGTGCGGGTGAGCGGGCCGACCAACCTTGCGTCGGCGTTCAGCAGCAACAGATCGGCATCCGGCGGCGTGTGCTCGACCAGGGCGTTAAACGCCGCCGCGAAGCCGAGATTGACCGGACCCAACACCCAGTGCACCTCCGGGTGCCGGGCCGCCAGCTCCTCGCGACCGGGATAACTGTCGCCGCTGTTCTCGTAGACGTACACCGGCAATTCGGGCAGGTGCTCGGCGACGCCGGCCAGGCATTGCTCCACCAGGTCGTGGCTCTTGTAGGTCACGATCATGACCACCATTGGTCGGCCCGACCTGTTGAGAGTGCCGACCGGGCGCTTCAGGTATGCCCGGTCCAATTCGCGTGTCACGCGATCACCGGCCCTTTGCGTAGCGCGGCCAAAGTCGACCACGTGACCGGCCCGAAGGCGGCGCTTGTGGCGAGGTAGGTCGCTGCGGCGGCGGTTACGATCAACACGACGTGCTGACCCGAAAGCAGCAGGGCCACAGCGACGCAGGACGCCGTGGGCACCAACAGCCGGAGCAGGAACGCAGTCGGAGTGCGGTAGTCGCATTCACGTCTCAGCCACCAACTGGCGATTACCATGCCGAACACCTCGGTGCCCACTAGTGAGAGACCGGCTCCAACCGCGCCAAACGCTTTGTCCAGGAATAAGTTCAGGACGATATTGACCGCCAGGGTCGCGATCGATAGTCGGAACAAGAACTTCTGCTGGCGACACGCGAAGAGGCCCTCACCCAAAGTTCCGGTGACGAAACGCAGTGCCACCGCGACGAATAGCATCGCCAGCGTCGGTGCGCCGCGCCCGACGAATTCTCGATCGCCGAACAATTCGATCAGGGGTCGGGCCAGCAGCGCTCCCACAACCGCTACCGGAACCGCGGCGAAGTACATCAGCTCGACGCAGCGCCGCAGGAAGTTAGTGAACGCGGCGACGTCGCGTGCAAATAGTTCGGTGGCCGTCGACAACGTTGCCTTGAGGAAGAACATCGACACGACGAGGGTATTGAATGCGACCGTGTAGGCCAGTCCGTAGACCCCGACCTCGGAGTGCGTGCTCACCTTGGACAGGATGACGCCGTCGGTGCGCCAGTACAGGATGCCGACCACGGCCACACCGATCGGAAATGCACTCTCCCGTAACAATTCCGCGATCTCTCGTGGTGCGAAAATCGGGCGCAACGACACGTGGCGCGCCGCCGCAGTTCCCTGGATCAACAGCTGCAGTGCGGGTGGTATGAGCTGTGCAACCGCGAACCAGACGACGTCGGCGCGCATCGTCACCAGATAACTGACCAACGTCAGCGTGCCCAGGCGCCCGGCGACATCGGACACGGCCACAGCGGAAAATCGGACGCTGGACAAGAACACCGGTTCAAACCGCGTTGCCATCGTCAGCATCAGCAGCTGGCCCGACAACACCACGAGCATCGTCCGCACGTCGCGGTCGTGATACAGCAGCAGGCCTGAGCCCAATGTCAGTGCCGCGAGCGGGACGCAGTACATCAATGACAGGCCGCCGTTGACGCGGACAAGCCGTTCCAGGTCGCCGGTACCGGCTGCAACGCGGCGCACGATGACGCTGCCGATGCCGAGATCGGCCAAACTGCCCCACATCCCGACGAAGGCGACCGCGATCATGAGCTGGCCGTAGCGTCCGGGCCCGAGGTAACGCGCGGTCATTGCCACTGAGACCACCGACGCCACCATCCCGAGCGCCCGGCAGATCAGCTGGACGGAGAATGCGCGCGCGATCAGCGACTGGCGCTCCGCAGGGGCGGTGTGCGGCGCTGACGTGGGCTCGATCGTGCTTTCACACACCATCAGTAGGCACCCTCGCTCGACATGACGGCCTTGAGCGTACGGGCGATGATCACCAAGTCGCCGGCCATCGACCAGTTGTCGACATAGGACAGATCGAGCCGAACCGAGTCCTCCCAGGAAAGGTCCGATCGGCCACTGACTTGCCACAGCCCGGTAACGCCCGGCTTCACCAGCAGCCGCCGCTTGACGTCGCCGTCGTAGTTTTCCACCTCCCGCCGCAGCGGTGGCCGCGGCCCGACGACGCTCATATCCTGCTTGAGTACGTTGATGAACTGCGGCAGCTCGTCGATGCTGAAGCGGCGGAGGATCTTTCCGACGGGCGTAACCCGGGGGTCCTGGCGGATCTTGAAGAGCATGCCGCCGGCGCCCTCGTTGAGCGGCAGCAGGCCTTCGATCTGGGTGTCGGCGCCGTCCACCATCGTCCTAAACTTGAGCATCGTGAACGGCTTCCCGTCCAGGCCAATTCGCTCGGCGCGGTAGAAGACCGGGCCCTTGCTCGTTGCTTTGATGCACACCGCCGCCGCGACGAGGAGCGGTGATGTTCCGATGATCGCGGCCAGCGCAAAACAGAAGTCGAAGGCGCGCTTCTTAAACCGTTGGGTCCCTTCGTATTGCGGTTTGTCGACGTGCAGTAGGGGAAATCCCGCGATCGGCTTCAGGGTCAGGCGCGCTCCTGCGACGTCCACCACTCCGGGCGCGACCACGAGGTCGACGTCCATCGTCTCCAACTGCCACATCAGGTCCCGGATCCCGTGCGCACCGAAGTGTTCGGTGCGCGTCACGGCCACGGTGTCCGCACCGCTGCGGGCGATCGCGGCCACGGCGGTGGTTTCGTCGCCGAGGATCGCGATCTGCTGGCCCTGGACCGTCAACGTCTCGCCGCGCGGCGGCCCATAGCCCGCGATGCACACGCCGACCACTGCGTAGCCGTCGTTCGGATTGCGGATCAGCTCGCGGGCGAGATGTGAGACGCCTGGCCGGTCGCCAATAGCCAATACCAGCGTCTGGCATTCGCCTCGCGCCCGTTGGTGCCAGACATGCTTCCGCCACAAGTTGCGGCTAGTCACCAGTCCGATGGTGCCGACGGGAAGCGCGACCGCCAGATAGCCGCGTGCCAGCTCGATCTTGGCGAGCAGCGTCACTATGGCGATGAATCCGAATGTCCAGAAGGACGCGCTGGCGATGCGCCGGTATTCGTCGACTCCGGCTCCGATGATTCGCGCCGAACGGGTTTGAAACATCGTCATAGACGAAAGCCACAGTGCGGCAAAAAGGACCGAGAACAGCGTCATCACCTGGCCCGGGTATCCCGACGCGTATGGTGAGTCCCCGAATCGCACGATTTGAGCGAGTGCGACCGCGCTGCAGACGATCACCGAGTCGGTGATGCGCAGACGCGCAGAGTACTTCTGCTGCCAACGCGAGACGACTTTGGCGCCGACCCGTTGCGCGGGTTGCGCGTGAATCAGCGAGAGGCCGCTTTCGGCTCTCAGGGTTGTCGTCATGCTGGCAGGTCCCTCGCTTACACCATCGCCGATGCGGCAGCGGCGCGCGGGAGTTCGGCGTTGCCGCCAACGGCGGTGCCCGGAAAGGCCGGGCGGTACGACGTCATGACGCCTCGCTCTCGGCCGGCACCGTCTCCTCGAGAGAAGGCCAGCTGGCGTCCTTCTCCGACATGACGGTCACCGGCAGCGGCCACTTGATGCCGAATTCGGTTTCGTCCCAGCGGTATCCTTCTTCGCTGTCCGGCACGTACGGGCCGCTGACCTGGTAGAGGACCTCGGTGTCGTCGACGAGGGTCTGGAAGCCGTGCAAGACGTAGGGCGGCAGGAACAGCGCCCGGCGGTTCTCCGCGGTCAGCTCCACCATCACGTGCTTGCCGTAGGTTTGCGACTCGGGCCGAACGTCGACTGCGACGTCGGCGATCGCGCCGCGCACGCAGCGCACCAGTTTTGCCTCGGCGTGCGGCGGCGCCTGCCGGTGCAGGCCGCGCACCGTCCCCCGGGTGTAGTTGAAGCAGAGGTTTGTTTGTGCCACTTCGGAAATCAGGCCGTAGGTCAGGAATTCGTCTGCGCAGAAGGATCGAGAGAAGAAGCCGCGATGGTCGCGATGGGGTTCGATGTCGATGATCGTCACCCCGGCGACACTCGTGGGCGTGTACTTCACTGAGTCTCCTTCCAGAACAGTCGTTGGTCGACCTGCTCCGTCTTGAGCAGGTATTCGATTTGCTTGAGGCGGGTGTGCCCGCGGCCTTGAAACGTCTCGGGATCCATCGCCACGGCCTGGAAAACGCGGTGCAGTTGGGCCGCCCCGGCCGCGACGTCCCACGCGGCGCGAAAGTCGGGGAAGACCTCGGTGATCTTGCCGAACGCCACCCGGTAGCTGCGGTTGTCCGCGTTGGGCGGGCCGAAGGTGAGTTCGCAGCCGGGGAATTCGGCGCTGACGGTCTCCGCGATTTCACGGACGGTGCGGTTGTTTTCGTCGCTGCCGACGTTGACCACCAGCTTGTGCACGGTTTGCCGGTCGGCGCGCAGCGCGCACCGGATGGCTTGCGCGATGTCGAGGGCGTGCACCAGCGGCCGCCATGGGGTGCCGTCGCTGGTCATGGCGATGCGGTGTTCGGTCCAGGCGTACCCGGCCAGGTTGTTCAGCACGATGTCGAAGCGCATCCTGGGGGAGGCGCCGAATGCCGTTGCGTTGCGCAGGAATGCCGGCGAGAAGTCGTCGTCGGCCATCGCGGTGAGGTCCCGTTCGACCAGCGCCTTGCATTTGGCGTACGAAGTGAGCGGGTTGATGGGGCTGGTCTCGTCGACCGTCCCGTCGGCGATCCCGTACACGCTGCACGACGACATGTACACGAACCGGCTGACGCCGGCGAGCTTGGCGCACTCGGCCAAATGCACACTGCCGCAGTGGTTTATCTCGAACGTCACGTCGCCGATCAGGTCGCCGATCGGATCGTTGCTCAGCTCTGCCATGTGCACGATCGCGTCGAACCCGCGCAGGTCCGCGACGGTGACGTCGCGAATGTCCTTGATGAGGGTGAGCGGCGCCACCCCGTGGGTGCTCCCGGCGAGCGGCCCGGGGCACAGCCAGCCGGCGCGGTAGTAGCCCGTGTCCAAACCGACGACGTCGTGGCCGTCCTCGACAAGCAGCGGCGCGAGGAGGCAACCCAGATAGCCCTCCGTGCCGGTGATCAGCACTCGCATGGTGTCGTCGCTCCTGTCGAAAATCAGTTGAGTGAATGAGCGCCGAAGGGGCTCATAACCGCCTTCTCGCCCACGAAGGCTTCCGCGTAGCGCGCTCGGCACTGGACGCCCCGGACTCGCATCAGGCCGAGGAACGCCTCGTCGTCGAACCAGTCCCGGCCCGCTTGCGACGGGTAGGACTGCGCGAGCAGCTCCGCCTTCTTGTGGGCCAACTCGCTCGAAACGCCCACGTACAGAGTGGGATTCGGCAGGTCGGACTCCCATTTGAGAATCTCGTAGCCCAGCACCAGGTGCCCACGGAACTCGGTCGGGATGAGTTCGGCGACCAAGCGGTGGTCCTGGTGGTAGTCGTGGCGGTGCGGCCCGATCACCAGATCGGGCCGGCAGTCGCGCCGGAACTCGGCGAGGTAGCCCTTCACCGCCCCCCAGTTGTCCGGGAGCCGGCCGTCGGGCAGGTCGGCCACCGTCAACCGGACCTCCGACTGGGGGAACAGCGCCGCGAAGGCGTTCTTTTCCTCGATCTCGCGCTCGGTGCCGGCGCCGGTGAGCACCAGGGCGTGCACGACGACACCCGGATTGTGGTGGGCGATCTGCAACAGCGTTGCGCCGGCACCGATGACGATGTCGTCACAGTGTGCCCCGATGACGGCGATCGAGTTGATTACGCCGGTGTTCAGCCGGTTCATGCCGAGAGTCTCGCGTGGCGTCCCACCGACGCCGGTACAGCGGCGACTTCGTGCGGTTGCTCCCACACCATCCATGGGCGGACTCCCGCGTTGTAGTCGGCGTCGAGTTCCGCGCGCTCCTTGAAGGTGTCGGCCGGCTTCCAGAAGCCATCGTGTTGATACCCCAAGAGCCGGCCGGTCCCGGCGAGCGCCATGCAGGCGTCGCCGACGAGGTCGCCGTTCTCCGGAATGAGGTCGAAGACCTCCTGGGTCAACACGAAGTAGCCCCCGTTGACCCAGATCGGGAACTTGGCGATCGGGGCGATCTCTTTGATGTCGCCGTCGGCGCTGACGTCGACGCAGTGGAAGGACGACTGGGGCGGCACGATCAGCATGGATGCGGCCCCGCCACTGGTCTTCAGCCGGTCGATCATGGTGTCGAGCGGCGCGTCGGTCAGCACGTCGGCGTAGTTGGCCAGGAAGTACTCGTCATCCCCGATGTACTTGCGCACCCGGCGTAGCCGCTCGCCGATCGGCGACTCCAGCCCGGTGTCGACGAACGTGATGCTCCAGTCGGACATGTCGGAATCGAGCAGCTCGATCTGGCCGGCGCGCATGACGAAGTCGTTGGACTCCATCTCGCGGTAGTTGAGGAAGAAGTCTTTGACCATCGACTGGCCGTAGCCCAGGCACAGGATGAACTCCTTGTGCCCGTAGTGGGCGTAGTAGCGCATCACGTGCCAAAGCAGCGGTCGGGGCCCGACCATCTGCAGCGGCTTGGGGACCTGGTCGCCTTCGGCGGTCCGCATCCGCATGCCGTAACCGCCGCAGAAGAGCACGACTTTCATGACACCCATCCTTTCGACACGGCGAGACCGGATGTCCGCCCGACGGCCAAGAAAGATACTTCTGGTATTTGGAGACGCGGGCCGGATCCGGCCCGCGTGGGCACCCTCGCTGCGGTCATACGATCGCCGCCCCATAGCCGCCGGACGGCGGTTGTGCCATCACGGTCGGTATCTGCCCGTACCGCGGACCCGGGGCTTGGCGCCCGGCGGCGTTCGGCAGACCGCCCAACAGGCTCGGTGGCAGGTTCCCGATTCCGCCGGGACCGCCGACCGTGGGCAATACAGCGCCCGCACTAGTCAGCTGCGCGGAGGGGATGACGCTGGTCCAGCTGGCCGGGACTGACAGGGGCCCGAGTGCCCCCGCTTGGCCCATCGCGCCCGCTACGCCCGCACCGAATGCGTCGGCGGCGCCGGCGGCCGCGCCGGCTGCCTCCGCGGCCGCTTGCCCGGCCACATCGGCTACACCCTGCGCTGCGGTGGTCGCCATCCCCTGCATGGTCTGGGCCATGCCGAGCACGCTGGACAGCGCATACAGCGGGGTCGTGCTAACCATCAGATAGCCGGGGAGCAGGGAGGGCAGGTTGCTCTCGAAGTTGCTCATGAAGCTCGACAGCGAGAGCCCGCCCGTCCCGGATGTGGCCGCGCCAAGCAGCGTTCCCCAGGGCGTTTCCGTAGCCGCGGCGCTCGCCGAGGCGGGCGAAGCCAGGCTCTGCAGCATCGAGGACATCGCGGACATCAAGCTGTTCAGCGAGAACTGCTGCGTCGCGGAACCAGCGGTTTGGGCTACTGCGGCCGACTGCGCTGCGACCCCGGAGGGGTCGGCGACCTCCGGCGCGGACGTGAACGGTGTCAGCTCCGCGGCCAGCGCCGAGTTGGCGGCGTATTCGTACATCGCCACGGCGTCTTGAGCCCACATCTCGCCGTATTGGGCCTCGTTGGCCGCGATGGCCGGCAAGTTCTGACCGAAGAAGTTGGTGGCGATCAACGTCGCGAGCTGGACCCGGTTGGCGATGACCGCCTGCGGTGGCACGGTCGCGGCCCAGGCCGCGTCATAGACTTCCGCGGCAAGCCTGGCCTGACCGGCCGCTTCGGCGGACCGCGCGGCGGCCCCGGCCGTCCACGCGACGTACGGTCCGAACGCGGATGCCATGGTCAGCGACGAGGGACCCAGCCACCGCCCGACCGTCAGACCCGAGATGATCGACCGATACGCGGCCGCGGCGGAATGCAGTTCGGTGGCCAGATCGTCCCAGGCCACCGCGGCCGCCGTCAGCGACCCTGGGCCTGGGCCGGCGTACATCCTCGCGGAGTTGATCTCCGGCGGAAGGGCGCCAAAATCGATCATTTCGAAAGGTCCCTGCCGGTCGGCGACGTGACGAACGACACACGCCATTCGGGGTCCGTGCGGATCGCCCGGCGCAGCGGTTGACGCGGGGAGCGAAGCGCAGAGTGCGCCCGCGGCCCGCGGAAAGGGCGCTGACCAGGCAATGAAACTGAGGACCACATAGATGACGATTCTACATACTTTTAGTTCGGAGTGCAGCATAATCGCGAACCGAAAGTATTTGCGAGTTCGTGAACGCGACCCGCTGCGTTGAATGCTTCCGGACGACCCGTGACTGCTAACCTCAAAGACGGCCCATATGCCGCCCGAGACACGCCGGTGAGTGCTGGCCCTGGAAACCGAGGTGCGTGCCCTACTCGAGGAAGGCATCGAGAACGTGGAAGCGATCGATCCGGGCCGCGGTGAAGGCTCCGGAATGATCACCCGCCTTGCTCACGCAACCGTGCGGTCGACCCGCACTTGGCACCTGAGTCCTCGGTTCCGATGACCACCCATTCGACCGACGGACGCGCGGACGCGACGCGGCGCCAGATTTTGCGCGCCGCGTCGCATCAGTTCGCCCGACGGGCCTACCACGACGTCGGCCTGGACGACATCCTCGCGGAAGCGGAGCTGACGAAGGGGGCGATGTATTTCCACTTCCGTTCCAAGCACGCGCTGGCCGTGGCGATCATCGAGAGGCAGACCGCAGCCGGAAACGTCGCCGTGGAAGAACTCCTCACTCGCGGCCTTTCCGGCTTGGAAACCCTCATCGACTTCTCGTATCTGATCGCCGTCGGGGACATCAAGACCGACGGGGTCCGGGCGGGGCTGAACCTGCTCGAGTCGGTCGGTCGATCCGAAGGGCTGCAGAAGAAGCTTTTGGAGGAATGGGCCAAAGCGCTGGCCGGAGTCGTCGAGCAGGCCATCGCCGAGGGTGACATCGACGGGCAGTGTGACCCGCAGGACGTTGGGCGCCTGATCGTCTCGCTGCACATGGGGCTGCGACAAACCAGCAATCTGGAGGAACCGGAGCAGTTCCTGAACCACCTCGAGAAGTGCTGGCTCCTCATGTTGACCGGAATCTTGCAGGCGGGCCGCATCGACTACTTCCGCCAATTCCTCAGGCGCCGTGCCGCACTCGCGATCACCTCCACCTCGACGGGCGCGGATTCTGATTAGCGCCATGTGCACTTCGCGCGATCAGGACCGCGTGTGGGCGGCTGTTACGCTTACCCCTCCGGCCGGACGGTTGGTGAAGGGGTCGAGACCCGCGCCCGGGGACGTCGACGGAACTCCGGGGGTGTAGAGGGATGGCGCGCCAGGTTCGATCGGAAGCCACCCGGCGAAAGATCCTCGATGCAGCGATAGACGTTTTTGGCGACGTCGGGTACGCAGCGGCCGGGTGGAACACGATCATCGAGCGGACCGGCATGACCAAGGGGGCGCTCTACCACCACTTCGATTCGAAGGAATCGCTGGCGTCGGCCATCATCGAGGAGGGTTCGGAGACAATACTTGCCGCCTTCCGCAACGTGTGCGGGTCGTCGTCGCCGGCGCTCGAGAACATGATTCACGGCACCTTCACGATCGCCAACATGCTCAGCACCGATAAGACGGCCCGCGCCGCCGAGCAGTTGACGGCCGCTTTGACCGGGTTCAATGAGGCTGCCATGCGCTTCTGCGCCAACATGGTTGAGCTGATGGCGGCTCAGGCCCAGCGGGCGGCCTCCGAAGGGGACGTGCGGCAGGATCTCGACCCGGTCGTGATCAGTGAGTCGATCGTCGGCGCCATGTTCGGAACGCGCTTGCTGTACAACGCGATTGCGGCCAAGGGCTTGGCGGGGCGCGATGCGAGTGCGGCGGTCGAGGGGGGCCTGGCCCCCCACACAAATCAATTCTGGGAGCTGCTGCTGCCGGGCATCGCAACGGAGGCGTCGTTGCCTTACTTCCGTGAATTTCTCAGGCGCGAGGCGCTCAGGCATGGGCCGCCGGCCGGATCATCCCAGGGGGAGGTCGTGGCGGTCCCCGAGGTCGGCTAGGCGTTGGCGACTGCGGTATTTCGGGAAGCCACCGTAATTATCCGGGCGGGGGCGCCCGCCACCACCGCGTCGTCGGGTACCGGCTGGGTCACGACGGCGCCGGCCAGGATAGAGGCGCGATCGCCCACGCGGACATCGCCGAGCACCATGGCCATGGGATAAATCCACACGCCGTCGCCGATTACGGGGACCTTCCCTCGGTTTTCCCCGACGGAGACGCCGTGGTGGATGTTGCAGTTCGCACCGATGCGCGCCTTGTGGTGGATCCACAGGGCGCCCGGATGTGCCAGCCGAAGGCCGGGACCACATACATTCCGCGGGACATACAGCCCAAGTCGTTCGCCGAGGAGCTTCGTCCGCAGTCTCAACCAGAATGCGATGGCATGGCCCATCGGTGTGTGGGCGGTGTTGGTCCAGTACTCGGATTTTCGCAGCATCCGCTGGAAGTAGGCGGGACGTTCCAAGAGCTGGTAGCGGAACTTCCAGCGTTCTAGGCCGTGCGCCTTCAAGTCGGCCGCCAGATACATTCTCAGGTCCTCCCGAGTCCTGATCATTGCGGTGACGATACTCCGGGTATCCGCAGAGCGGTAGAACCATACGTATGGTTCACAGGAGTCTTTAAGGCGTTTCGCTTCATCGACCACGATGCCGGCAGCGCCGGATGCCGTAAAGGCGCGCCCGATCAGGACGGCACCGCTAGGTGAGTGCCGTCGCACTTGCCGACCGCTTACGTGTCCGCATGACAAGTGGTCTAACTCATAGTCTGGTTTGGCTTCAAGTCCATACTTTATGCATGTAGTCTTCCTGTCATGCCTACTATCGGTCTGCCTAGCGCGACGGACCAGGAGGGCGGCTTCAGCGGGAGCGCTGGCAAGCGGCTCTTCCAGGCGCGCGGTGGCGCAGGGCTCCGCCAGGCGCCGAACAAAGTGCCGACGGACAAGGCGGATCCCAGGCTGATCAACAAGGTGATCAATAGCATCACCCCCGTCAAGAACCGCGACCAAGCGGACGCGCTGATCGCAAAGTGCCTCGCTTCGGAATCGCCGCAGATTATTTCTTTTCTCAACGCACATGGCCTCAATGTGTGCTACCGAAACAATGAATTCGCCGACGCGGTGCTGCGGTCCGACGTCGTGTTTCGTGACGGCATAGGCATGCAGCTGCTCGTTAAGGCGTTGAAATGCGACCCGGGCCTGAACATGAACGGGACCGACCTGATACCGGAATTTCTCGACAAAGCACGAGGCGAGACTGTCGGCATCCTTGGGACTCGGGAGCCCTACCTGTCCAAGGCGGCTGAAGAACTCAAGCAAGCGGGTCACAATGTCGTTTTTTGCGCAGACGGGTTCAAGGATGCGGCGTCATACCTATCGGCCGTCGAACACTACAGACCGCGGGTTGTCGTACTAGCAATGGGCATGCCCAAACAGGAACTCGTTTCCTTGTATCTGAAGGAGAATGCGAGTTATAACCCGATACTTATTAACGGGGGCGCCGTCATAGATTTCATCGCCGGCAAAGTTAAAAGGGCGCCGCAATGGATGCGTCAACTTCACCTGGAGTGGGTCTTTCGCTTAGTGAACGAGCCCAGGCGATTGGCTAAAAGGTACGTGATAGGAAATCTTCTGTTCCTTATGCGCATACAAGATATCCGCAGGACGTATATCCCTGCGCTGGATGGAAAGGCGCTTGCGGTTTGATTATCGGAAGGTCTCGCATTGACTGAAACCGAGGAGTACGCCAGGACGTACTTCCAAGAACAGGACGCGTCGAACAAAGAGTTTTGGCGGCGGTTCGGCGCGCCGGTGGACTGGGCCGGCAAGCGTGTTCTCGAGGTCGGCTGTGGCCACGGCGCCATGTCGGTTGAGTTCGCTCAACAGGGCGCAGAGGTGGTGGGCGTCGATCTCGACGAGGGCCGCATCGCATTCGCCAACCGCAACTTGTCGGAGCGGTTTCCTCATCTGCTTGACCGCGTGACGTTTCAAGCGGTCGAAGCGACTTCGCTTCCGGTGGATCAGCCGTTCGACGTGATCGTTTCCAAAGACACCTTCGAGCACGTGGCCGACATCGCTGCGCTGCTGAAGGCGCTCGGGTGGCGGTTGAGCCGGCCGCATGGCGTGATCTATGCCGGTTTCAGTCCGCTTTACTACAGCCCGTTTGGCGACCATGGTCGCACCGGACTGAAAGTGCCGTGGGCACACGCCGTTTTGCCCAGGCGCATCGTGTTAGCCGCCGCGGCGCGCCACAACGGTCACCCCGTGGGCTCGCTACTGGATATCGGCCTCAACGGCAATACTCCCGAGCAGTTCAGGGCGGCGTTCAATGACAGCGGGCTGCGGCTTATTGATATCGCCTACAATCGCGGTGATAAACGGCTGCTGCCTCTGCTCGAGAAGATTCGCAAACGCGTCCGTCGACTCGACCGATTTACCACGGTAAGCATCTACGCTGTCTTCGGCGCCTCGTCGTCCAAGCCTGAAGATGGCTCAGTGACCGTCGCCTGACGAAATAGGGTCACGCGGCGAACGCGGTGCCCTCGAATCCCGCAGGGGCAGTTGGAAATTCGGCCAACCGACGTGGCTCAGTGCTCGTCTTCCCACAACTGCTCGGTCAGATCCTGGAAAGCCGCAAGCACGAACTGATCGTCCGCTCGCAGCAGCGCGGATTTGCTCATCAGCGCGCGCACCACCGAACCGTCCTTGTGGGCCAATTTGACGACCATGTTCGCCAGGGCGTGAACCACCGAAAGCAAGGATTCGGACTCCGGAGCCCCGTGGAATATGTCTTGGAACCGCAGCGACAAGACTTCGTCGGGCTCGAACCCCAGCATCTCGGCGAACGCGGTGTTGGTGAACAAGATGGCGCCGTCGTTCCCGATCGCGAGCACGGGGACCGGAATCCGTTCCAGGACGACCAACGCAGGCAACTGCTGCAAGGTAGTCAGCGGCTCGCTCGATTGCGGGTTCCGTCGTCGCTCTCGCTCCACAGGCCGATTATGTCCTATGACTACCGGTCGTTCGGCCGATATTCCCCAGGGTGTCACGATGCCGGCCGAACGACCCTGCGGCGCGGTCAGTCTCCCGGGCCGGGAGGCGGCTGATAGCGCGGGAACACGCCGGTGGGTGCCGGCAGCGCCGTTCCCGGGACCAGACGCGTGCCGATGGTGGTGAAATCCCGTTGGTCCGGGCCCTGGCCGAGCAGGTCCAGCAGCTTGGCGGCCGACTCGGGCATGACGGGCTGGACCAGCAGCGCCGCGATGCGAACCGCCTCGCAGGTGACGTAGAGGACGGTGCGGAACCGGGCCTGATCCGCCTCGGACTCGCTCTTGCGCAGGACCCACGGCTCCTGGGCCGAAAAGTACTTGTTGGCGTCCCCGAG
The DNA here is from genome assembly GCF_059812845.1 of Mycobacterium sp. NGS34. Taxonomy (NCBI): domain Bacteria; kingdom Bacillati; phylum Actinomycetota; class Actinomycetes; order Mycobacteriales; family Mycobacteriaceae; genus Mycobacterium; species Mycobacterium sp. NGS34. The sequence continues at coordinate 53,882 of NZ_JCALDM010000019.1, read as the reverse complement.
CATCAGCCAGATCGCCTCGAGGGCCAAGTGCATCGCCTGCCCGTCGAAACTGGCCCGAACGCGCTCGAGCAAGCCGCCGGCCGTCGCCAGCAGCTCGGCGTCCGCCGCGGTGAACTCACCCGGCTCAGGCACCACCCCGTCCAGGTTCTTGGCCACCATCGACAGCGACCGCTGGGCGAGGTTGCCGAGCTCGTTGGCCAGGTCGGCGTTGATCCGGGTGATGATCCCCTCTTCGCTGAAGCTGCCGTCCTGGCCGAACGGCACCTCGCGCAGCAGGAAGTAGCGCACCTGGTCGAGGCCGAACGTGTCGACCAACGCCACCGGGTCGACGATGTTGCCCACCGACTTGCTCATCTTCTCCCCGCGGTTGAGCAGAAACCCATGCGCGAAAACCCTGCGGGGCAACTCGATTCCGGCCGACATCAAGAACGCCGGCCAGTAGACGGTGTGAAACCTGATGATGTCCTTGCCGATCATGTGCAGATCGGCGGGCCAGTAGTGGCGGAACAACTCCGAGTCGGTATCGGGGAAGCCGACCCCGGTCAGATAGTTCGTCAGCGCGTCGACCCAGACGTACATGACGTGGTCGGGATGATCCGGGACCTTCACCCCCCAGTCGAACGAGGTCCGCGAGATCGACAGGTCGCGCAGCCCGCCGGAGACGAAGCTGACCACCTCGTTGCGGCGCACCTCGGGGGCGATGAAGTCGGGGTTCGCCTCGTAGTGGGCCAGCAGCTTGTCGGCGTAGGCCGACAGACGGAAGAAGTAGGTCCGCTCCTCGGTCCAGGTCACCGGAGTGCCGGTCTCGACGGCGATCCTGGTCCCGTCCACGACTTCGGTCTCCGATTCGACGAAGAACCGCTCGTCGCGCACCGAATACCAGCCCTCGTAGGTGTCCAGGTAGATGTCACCCGCGGCGGCCATCCGCCGCCAGATCTCCTTGGACGCCTCGTGATGGTCGGCGTCGGTGGTCCGGATGAACCGGTCGAAGGAGATGTTCAGCCTCTCCTGCAGGCGCTGGAACACATCCGAGTTGCGCCGGGCCAGTTCGGCGGTGGGCAGCCCCTCGGCGGCGGCGGCCTGTGCGACCTTCAGCCCGTGCTCGTCGGTCCCGGTCAGGAAGCGCACGTCGTACCCGTCCAGCCGCTTGAACCGGGCGATGGCGTCGGTGGCGATGTACTCGTACGCGTGCCCCAAATGCGGCGCGGCGTTGGGGTACGTGATCGCGGTGGTGACGTAGTACGGCCTCATCGAGACTCACCCTATTGTGTGGCGGTGAGCTCCAACCGCTCCGGTAAACGAGAAGCGCCTCCCGCGCCCGAGCCGCTGGCGCCCCTGATCGACGCCCACACCCACCTCGACGCGTGCGGAGCCGGCCCGGATATGGGGGCCGACGGTGTGCGGGCCATCGTCGACCGCGCCGCAGCGGTCGGCGTGGGAGCGGTGGTCACCATCGCCGACGACCTCGACTCGGCGCGCTGGGTGATCCGGGCCGCCGAATGGGATCCGCGCGTCTACGCCGCCGTGGCGCTGCACCCGACGCGTGCGAACGCGCTGGACGACGCCGCCCGAGCGGAGATCGAGCGGCTCGCCGCCCACCCGCGGGTGGTCGCGGTGGGGGAGACCGGGTTGGACCTGTACTGGCCCGGCCGCCTGGATGGCTGCGCGGAGCCGTCCGCGCAGCGGGAGGCCTTCGCCTGGCACATCGACCTGGCCAAGCGGTGCGGGAAACCGCTGATGATCCACAACCGGGAGGCCGACGCCGAGGTGCTCGACGTGCTGGCCGCCGAGGGCGCGCCCGACGCCGTGATCTTTCACTGCTTCTCGTCGGACAGCGCGATGGCCCGCCGCTGTGTCGACGGCGGCTGGTTGCTGAGCCTTTCCGGTACGGTCAGCTTCCGCAACGCGCGCGCCTTGCGGGAGGCCGTCCCGCTGATCCCCCCGGAGCAGCTTCTGGTGGAAACCGACGCGCCTTTTCTGACCCCGCACCCCTACCGGGGCGCAGCGAACGAGCCGTACTGCCTTCCTTATACTGTGCGGGCGATCGCTGAACTGCTGGATCGTCGCCCCGAGGATGTGGCGCACGTCACGACCAGCAATGCCCGGCGGGTCTACGGACTGGCTGCGGAATAGCTGCGGCGGACAGGTGAATTCGTTAACTCTGTCCCGTTGGAGTTGCCCAACATTGGCCGGTTCGTTACCGTCTTGTGATCGAACGGTGGGGCCTTTGGGCCCTTTTAGTCATTTTCCTGCTGAGTGGTTCGTGAGTTGTTGCTGAGGTCGGAGTAACGCGCGTTGACTGTATTGACAAAACTTCATCACAATTCATCGCCGATGTTGCGGCTCGTCGTCGCGGGCCTGCTGCTGGTTCTGGGATTCGCCGGTGGGCTGGCGGTTTCCGCGTCCAAGACGGTGACGTTGACCGTTGACGGAATCGCGATGCGGGTCTCGACCATGAAGTCGCGGGTGATCGACATCGTCCAGGAGAACGGCTTCCGGGTCGACGAGCGCGACGACCTTTACCCGGCCGCCGACGTCGAGGTTCGCGACGCCGCCAAGATCGTGTTGCGGCGCAGCCGGCCGCTGCAGATCTCGTTGGACGGCCACGACCCCAAGCAGGTGTGGACGACCGCTTCGACGGTCGACGAGGCGCTCGCCCAACTCGCGATGACCGACACCGCCCCGGCCGCCGCCTCCCGCGGCAGCCGCGTGCCGCTGGCCGGCATGACGCTGCCAGTCGTGAGCCCCAAGACGGTCCAGATCAACGACGGCGGCGCGGTGCGCACCGTCCACCTCGCCGCGGCCAACGTCGCGGGGCTATTGAACGCCGCCGGCGCTCCGCTGCTGGAGAGCGACCAGGTGGCACCCGGCGCGGCCGCCCCCATCGTCGACGGCATGCAGATCCAGGTCACCCGCAACCGGATCCAGCGGGTCACCGAGCGGGTGCCGCTGCAGCCGCCCGCGCGCCGGATCGAGGACCCGGACATGAACGTCAGCCGCCAGGTCGTCGAAGACGCCGGCAGCCCGGGCACGCAGGACGTGACGTTCGCGGTGGCCACCGTCAACGGCGTCGAGACCGGCAGGCTGCCCGTCGCCAACTCGGTGATCACGCCCGCGCGTGAGGCCGTGGTGCGCGTGGGCACCAAGCCCGGCACCGACGTTCCCCCGGTGAGCAACGGGTCCGTCTGGGACGCCATCGCGGGCTGCGAGGCCGGCGGCAACTGGGCGATCAACACCGGAAACGGGTACTACGGCGGCGTGCAGTTCGACCAGGGAACCTGGGAGCGCAACGGCGGGCTGCGCTTCGCCGCCCGCGCCGACCTCGCCACCCGTGAGGAGCAGATCGCCATCGCCGAGGTGACCCGGCAGCGCCAGGGCTGGGGCGCGTGGCCCGTGTGCAGCGGAAGAGCTGGTGCAAGCTGACCATCCGGCTCCTCGGGCGCACCGAGATCAGGCGGCTGGCCAAAGAACTGGAATTTCGGCCACGAAAGGCTTTGGGGCAGAACTTCGTCCACGACGCCAACACTGTGCGACGGGTGGTCGCGACCTCCGGTATCGGCCGGTCCGACCACGTCCTGGAGGTCGGACCCGGGCTCGGTTCGCTCACGCTGGCGCTGCTTGACCGCGGCGCCACCGTCACCGCCGTCGAAATCGACCCGGTGTTGGCCGGCCGGCTGCCGCAGACCATCGCCGAACATTCGCACAGCGAGATACAGCGCCTGTCGGTGCTGAACCGCGACGTGCTGACCCTGCGCCGCGACGAGGTCCCCGGGGAGCCCCCGACTGCCGTCGTCGCCAACCTGCCCTACAACGTCGCGGTTCCGGCGCTGTTGCACCTGCTCGCCGAATTCCCGTCCATCCGGGTCGTCACGGTGATGGTGCAGGCCGAGGTCGCCGAGCGGCTCGCCGCCGAGCCGGGCGGCAAGGACTACGGCGTGCCCAGCGTGAAGGTCCGATTCTTCGGGCGGGTGCGCCGCTGCGGCATGGTGTCGCCGACCGTCTTCTGGCCGATCCCCCGAGTCTATTCGGGGCTGGTGCGCATCGACCGGCACGCGACCTCGCCGTGGCCGACCGACGACGCCTTCCGGCGGCGGGTGTTCGAACTCGTGGACATCGCTTTCGCCCAGCGGCGCAAGACGTCCCGCAACGCGTTCGCCGAGTGGGCCGGCTCGGGCAACGAGTCGGCGAATCGGCTGCTGGCCGCCAGCATCGATCCGGCCCGCCGCGGGGAGACGCTGTCCGTCGACGACTTCGTGCGGCTGTTGCGGCGCTCGACCGTTTCGGGCCACGCCTCGGCGAGCTGACCGCGATAGTCTGCTGCGGTGGTCGACAATGTCTGACGGCAACACCGATGTCTGACGGCAACACCGCCGCGCAGTGGGTGCCCACCGGATCGGTCACCGTACGGGTGCCCGGAAAGGTCAACCTCTACCTGGCGGTGGGGGACCGCCGCAAGGACGGCTACCACGAACTGACGACGGTGTTCCAGGCCGTCTCGCTGCTCGACGAGGTGACGGTCCGCAACGCCGACGTGCTGTCGCTCGAGCTCGTCGGGGAGGGCGCCGACAAGCTGCCCACCGACGAGCGCAACCTGGCCTGGCAGGCGGCCGAGCTGATGGCAGAACACGTCGGCCGGGCGCCGGACGTCTCGATCATGATCGACAAATCCATTCCGGTGGCGGGCGGCATGGCGGGCGGCAGCGCCGACGCCGCGGCGGTGCTGGTCGCGATCAACTCACTGTGGGAACTCAACGTGCCGCGCCGCGACCTGCGCATGCTCGCCGCGCGGCTCGGCAGCGACGTGCCCTTCGCGTTGCACGGCGGCACCGCGCTGGGAACAGGTCGTGGCGAGGAGCTGGCCACCGTGCTGTCGCGCAACAGCTTCCACTGGGTGCTGGCGTTCGCCGACGGCGAGCTGCTCACCCCGAAGGTTTACAAAGAGCTCGACCGGCTGCGCAAGGCCGGGGATCCGCCGCGACTCGCCGAACCCGGACCGGTGCTCGCCGCCCTGGCCGCGGGCGACCCGGAGCAGCTGGCGCCGCTGCTGGGCAACGAGATGCAAGCCGCGGCGGTGAGCATGAATCCCGCCCTGCGAAAGACGCTGCGCGCCGGCGTGGAGGCCGGCGCCCTGGCCGGCATCGTGTCCGGGTCCGGCCCGACCTGCGCTTTCCTGTGCACATCGGCGGCGTCGGCGGTGGATGTCGGTACCCAGCTGTCCGGAGCGGGCGTCTGTCGCACCGTTCGGGTCGCCAGCGGCCCGGTCCCCGGCGCCCGCGTCGTGCCAACCCCCACTGAAGTGTGAATTCGCGCTCAAGGCGCGTCACGGTTTGGCAGTTACTTAAGAGGAGCTTAAGATAGCTTCCGGTGACGAGCAGCGGTAAGCAAGACCACTCGATTCCTTGGCCCACCGGAATTGCCGGTGGGTTCGTTGGCTCATCACCGGTTCGAGACCTAACCGCTGCGCAACTGTGCTCGCGCGGCTGCTTCAAAGTGGCACCCAACAGGCGGAACATGAGATTCCGGGCCTTGGGGCAACTGCCGGAACCGAGGAGGTTTTTGTGAGCAGGTTTACCGACAAGATGTTCCGCAATGCTCGCACCGCGACGACGGGCATGGTCACCGGTGAACCCCACGAACCCGTCCGGCACACCTGGGGCGAGGTCCACGAGCGCGCTCGTTGCATCGCGGGCGGCCTGGCCGCCGCGGGCATCGGCCTGGGCGACGCGGTCGGTGTGCTCGCCGGCTACCCGGTGGAGATCGCCCCGACGGCGCAGGGGCTGTGGATGCGCGGCGCCAGCCTGACCATGCTGCACCAGCCGACCCCGCGCACCGACCTGGCCGTGTGGGCCGAGGACACCATGACCGTCATCGGCATGATCGAGGCCAAGGCCGTCATCGTGTCCGAGCCCTTCCTGGTGGCCATCCCCGTGCTCGAGGAGAAGGGCATCAAGGTCCTCACCGTCGCCGACCTGCTGGCATCGGAGCCGATCGACCCGGTCGAGGTCGGCGAGGACGACCTGGCGCTCATGCAGCTGACCAGCGGCTCGACCGGATCCCCCAAGGCCGTGCAGATCACCCACCGCAACATTCACTCCAACGCGGAGGCGATGTTCATCGGCGCCGAGTACGACGTCGACAAGGACGTCATGGTCAGCTGGCTGCCCTGCTTCCACGACATGGGCATGGTCGGCTTCCTGACCATCCCGATGTACTTCGGCGCGGAGCTGGTCAAGGTCACGCCGATGGACTTCCTGCGCGACACCCTGCTGTGGGCCAAGCTCATCGACAAGTACAAGGGCACCATGACCGCGGCGCCCAACTTCGCCTACGCGCTGCTGGCCAAGCGACTGCGCCGCAACGCCAAGCCCGGCGACTTCGACCTGTCGACCCTGCGCTTCGCGCTGTCCGGCGCCGAGCCCGTCGAACCGGCCGACGTCGAGGACCTGCTCGACGCGGGCAAGCCGTTCGGCCTGCGGCCCTCGGCGATCCTGCCGGCCTACGGCATGGCCGAGACGACGCTGGCCGTGTCGTTCTCCGAGTGCAACGCCGGGCTCGTCGTCGACGAGGTCGACGCCGACCTGCTGGCCGCGCTGCGCCGCGCCGTCCCGGCCACCAAGGGCAACACCCGCAGGCTGGCCACGCTGGGTCCGCTGCTGAAGGACCTCGAGGCCCGCATCATCGACGAGAACGGCAACGTGATGGCCGCGCGGGGCGTCGGGGTCATCGAGCTGCGCGGCGAGTCGCTGACGCCCGGCTACCTCACCATGGGCGGCTTCATCCCGGCCCAGGACGAGCACGGCTGGTACGACACGGGCGACCTCGGCTACCTGACCGAGGAGGGCCACGTCGTGGTGTGCGGCCGCGTCAAGGACGTCATCATCATGGCGGGCCGCAACATCTACCCGACCGACATCGAGCGGGCCGCCGGCCGCGTCGAAGGCGTCCGGCCCGGCTGCGCCGTCGCGGTGCGCCTCGACGCCGGCCACTCGCGCGAGACGTTCGCCGTGGCGGTCGAGTCCAACGCCTGGCAGGACCCGGTCGAGGTGCGCCGCATCGAACACCAGGTCGCCCACGAGGTGGTGGCCGAGGTCGACGTGCGGCCGCGCAACGTCGTGGTGCTGGGCCCCGGCACCATCCCGAAGACGCCGTCGGGCAAGCTGCGGCGCTCCACGTCGGTCAGCCTGGTCAGCTAGCTTTCGTTCGGCCGCGCCCGTCGCGGCGAGCGTGCGCAAATTGCCATCGATTGCGTCGTGTCGCCGTACAGACACGCTCCCTCGCCATCGGCGAGGCGTCAGGTCAGTGGCGCAAGCCCCGAGCGCACCAGGTCCAGACAGGTGGCGGAGATGGCCGCCAAGTCGTCGACACAGCCGTTGCGCCCCCACGTCTCCACCCCGATGACCATGGCCGCGGCCAGCGTGGAGCCCGCGACGTTGGCGACCAGCTCGATGTTCTCCACGTCGGGGTAGCGGTGTTTGACGAAGTCGGTGATGACGGCGGCGAACGACGACTGGACCACTCGCAGGTGGCCGGCGATCTGTTCGCCGGTGATCAGTTCGGCGCGGGCCAGCGCCGCCTGCCGGACCAGCTCCATGTCGTGCGGATAGCTGGCCATGCTGGCCAGCACCGCCTCGAACACCGACTCCGAGCGCGGGCGCGTCGCGAGCGCGTCGGCCAGCCACTCCACCTGCGTGTCGTAGTCCTGGAACAGCACGGCTTCCTTGGTGGGAAAGTGCCGGAAAAATGTGCGCTCCGTGACGCCGGCTTCCTGCGCGAGCTGCTGCACGGTGACGTTCCCGAAGCCCTCGCTGGCGAACCGCTTCAGGGCGACCTGCCGCAGCGCCTCATGGGTTCGGCTGTGGCGCAGCTTGTGCAGATTGGTCCGCTCGCTCATACCTGGCATCCCATCACGTCGGGTTGATCTTGTCAGGGCCGACACCTTCCAATTGAGTCAGTACTGACATATATTAGGTTCCGCCCGCCACGGCCGTGGGGCCGGCTCGCCTCGAAGGCTTTTCGGAGAAGGAGAATCAGCGATGACAGATTATGACGCGATCGTGGTCGGCGCCGGCCATAACGGGTTGACCGCGGCGGCGGTCCTGCAGCGCGGCGGCCTGCGCACCCTGTGCCTGGAGGCCAACACCTACAGCGGCGGCATGGCGGCCACGGTGGAGCTGATCGACGGATTCCGTTACGAGATCGCGGGTTCGGTGCAGTTTCCCACCGCGCCTGCGATCACCAAGGAGCTGGGACTCGACACGCTGCCCACCGTCGACGCCGAAGTCCAGTCGGTCAACCTCGGCGACAACGGCGAAGAGCCCATGATCTTCTACCGCGACCCGATGCAGCTGATGACCCACCTCGCCGAGAAGCTCGGGACCGAAGCCGTCACGGGAATGGCCGAGATGATCGGCTGGAGCCAGGGGCCGGCGAAAGCGCTGGGCCGCTTCGAGGTGCGCACGCCGCCCAAGACGCTCGATGAGATGTACGCCTGTGCCGCAAACGAAGCCGAACGCAGAGCCATCCACGAAGTGCTGTTCGGCTCGGCGATGGATGCCATCGACCGCTTCCTGCCCGACAAGGACAAGCACGCGGTGCTGCGCGGCATGCTCGCCTTCCTCGCCATCAACTCCACTTACCGCGGGCCCTACACCCCGGGCAGCGCAACATGTTTGGCGTTCGCGCTCGCCGTCCCGAACGAAGGCGCGGCGATGATGACCAAGCTCGCGGGGGGGATCGGGGCGCTCGGCCAGCACCTGCACGATTTGTTCGTCTCCCACGGCGGCGAGATCCGGTACCGCGCCAAGGTCGAGAAGATCCTCGTCGACAACGACCGCGTGACCGGCGTGCGACTGAAGGACGGCTCCGAGATCAGCGCGCCGATCGTCGTGTCCAACGTGTCGCCCGACCTGACGATGATGGATCTGGTCGGCGGCGAGCACCTGCCCGCCGACCTGGTCAGCCGCCTCAGCGGCCGCGACCACCGCGCGCCGTTCGTCCAGATCCACTTCGCCCTCGACGGCCTGCCGGAATTCGCCCCGCCCTACGACTTCCTCAACGAACCCGGCATGCAATCGTCCATCGGCATCTTCGGTTCACCCGAAGAACAGCAACGCCAATGGGAGGAGTGCAAGCGGGGCATCATTCCCGACAACCCGTCGATGGGCATGCAGATCCCGTCGGTGCACGATCCGAGCATGGCGCCCCCGGGGAAGCACGCGGCGAGCGCCTTCGCCTACGCGTTCCCGGTGGAGACACCCCGCGAACTCCACGGCCAGCTCAAGAACGTGATGGCGGAGAAGGTCATCGACAAGATCACCCGCCTGGCACCCAACTTCCGCGACATCCAGATTCGGCACATCACGTTTGCCCCGTACCACATGCAGACCATGTTCGCGGCTCCCGCCGGCGACTTCTGCCACGGCATGCTGCATCCGGACCTGATGGGGCCCAACCGACCCGGGCCCAAGGGCTTCCTCGACATGCCGATTCCGATCGAGGGGCTGTACCTGGGCGGCGCGGGATGCCATGGCGGCCCGGGCATTACGTTCACCCCCGGCTACAACGCCGGGCACCAGGCGCTCGAGGACCTCTCGCGATGACCTACGTGATCGCCGAACCCTGCGTCGATCTCAAGGACAAGGCCTGCATCGAGGAATGCCCGGTCGACTGCATCTACGAGGGCGCCCGGATGCTCTACATCCAGCCCGACGAGTGCGTCGACTGCGGCGCCTGCGAGCCGGTCTGCCCGGTCGAGGCCATCTACTACGAGGACGACCTGCCCGACGGGTGGAGCGCCTACACGCAGCTCAACGCCGACTTCTTCGAGCGGCTGGGCTCGCCGGGCGGCGCGGCCAAAGTCGGTGTCTGCGAGCATGATCCGGCGGCGGTCAAACAGCTCGAGCCCGCTGGAGGGCAGGGCCGGTGACGCGAACCCTCGACGGCGCGGTGGCCCTCGTCACCGGCGCCAGCCAGGGCATCGGCCAAGGCATCGCGATCGAGCTCGGCGCGCAGGGCGCCACCGTCTGGCTCACCGCCCGCAACGCCGCCGGCCTCGAGCACACGGCGGATCAGATTCGCGGGCTCGGCGGCGCCGCGGTGGCCCGGCCCTGCGATCACGCCGACGACGACCAGGTGGTGGCCGTGTTCGACGAGTTGCGGGGCGAGGCGGGCCGGCTCGACATCGTGGTCAACGTCGCCTCGCCCGACTTCACATCCATGGTGGCGCAGCCGTTTTGGACGCTGCCGTTCCAGGCGATCACCGATAGCCTCAACGTCGGGCCCCGCGCGAACTTCGTGACCTCGGCGCTCGCCGCGCCGATGATGATCGAGCAGCGCGGGGGACTGATCGTGAACATCTCCTCCCACGGCTGCGAGAACTACCTCCTTTCCACGCCCTATGGGGCGGCCAAGGCGGCCATCGAGAAGATCACCCACGACACCGCGCTCGAACTGCGCGAGCACAACGTCGCCGTGATCGGGTTGTGGCCCGGGCTGGTGCTCACCGAGCGCATCGCGGCCTTCGCGACCGAGGGTCCGTCGGGTTCGCGGCAGCTGTTCGGGCTCGACCTCGACATCTGCGAGTCCCCGCGGTTCCCGGGGCGCGCCGTCGTCGCGCTGTTCACCGATCCCGACCGGATGGCCCGCACCGGCCGCTCGTTCTTCGCCTCGCGGCTGGCTCGCGAGTACGGCTTCACCGACGTCGACGGGCACGTCCCTCCCGAGGTGCGGCTGCTGGTGGACTACCTGGGCGACGGCAACGTGCCGGCCTACTGGCAGATGGTGGAGCGGTTCGGCCGCGGGTTCGCCGAACCCGCACCGGCAGAACCGGTCTGACGGCTTGGCGTGCGTGCGCGCGTCGAATCTCGGCCGAACGGAACCGGCAAAATTAGTCAGTACTGACGGCTTCCAATTACGTCAGCACTGACATATTCTGGCCTCACCCCGGGGTGTTAAGGGAGCCGCCCTGGAGCGCTGCGGACAAGGAGCTCGAGCCATGACTGAGCCAAGGAGGTTGGCGCACAACGTCTCCGGTCGGATGGCCAGCCCATTCTGATGCCGGAGCTTGTCGTTCGTCCGCTGATGGGCCTGGTGACCTTCGCCGCGATCGCCGGCGTCGTCGCCCTCACCGCGTTCTCGTTCCGCGGGGACTTCGACGACAGCGTGCCGGTCACCGTGCTGGCACCGCGCGCCGGGTTGGTGATGAACCCGGACGCGAAGGTGAAATTGCGCGAGGTGCCGGTCGGAACCGTTGCCTCGATAGAGGAGCGGCCGGACGGCCAGGCGGCGCTTCACCTGGCGATCGATCCGTCCAAGTTGCGCCTGATCCCGGCCAATGTGCTCGTTGACATCGCCTCGACGACGGTGTTCGGCGCCAAGTTCGTGCAGCTGATTCCCCCCGCCGAACCGTCACGGGAGAAGCTGCACGCCGGCCAGGTCCTCGACGCCAAAAGCGTGACGGTCGAGATCAATACGGTATTCGAAGAACTCACTTCGGTGCTGTCGAAGATCGAGCCGGAGAAGCTCAACGAGACGTTGGGGGCGCTCGCCTCGGCGGTCAACGGCCGCGGTCACCAGATCGGTCAGATGCTCGCGGATCTGGATTCGTTTTTGGCCAAGCTGGATCCCGGCCTGACCAACCTGACCCACGACATCGCCGCCTCGCGGAAGGCGTTCGGCGCGTACGCGGATGGCGCGCATGACCTCGTCGAGGTTGTCGACAACACGACACGGATCAGTCAGACGGTCGTCGACGAGCAGGCGAACCTCGACGCGTTTCTGATCAGCGCGATCGGCCTTGCGGACGTCGGAAACGACGTGGTGGGCGGCAACCGCAGCGCGCTGACCGACGTCGCCCACCTGCTGGCGCCGACCACCGACATCGCCAACGAGTACCACGACGCGCTGAATTGCGCGCTGGCCGGTCTCGTGCCAATTTCGAGGAACCCGCCGCCCGGCGATCCGGGTGTCGTGGTGTCGGTCAGCTTCACGCTCGGGATCGAACGCTATCGCTACCCGGGTCACCTGCCCAAGGTCGCGGCGACGGGCGGCCCGCACTGCGCGGACCAACACCTGCCGGCGGTGCCCTACGAAACCGCTCCGCCGTTCCTGGTTACCGACGTGGGCGCGAATCCGACGCAGTACGGAAACCAGGGCATCCTGCTCAACTCCGACGGGCTGAAGCAGTTGCTATACGGACCGATTGACGGGCCGCCGCGCAACTCCGCTCAGGTCGGACAGCCCGGGTGAGCGGCTCGACGGGCACGACGGTGCTCAAGTTCGGGGTCTTCGCCGTCGTGATGACGACGCTGACCGCGTTTCTCTTCTTCATATTCGGGCAGTACCGCACCAGCGCGACCAACGCCTATTCCGCGATCTTCACCGACGTGTCACGCCTCAAGCCCGGCGACTCGGTGCGCGCGGCCGGCATCCGGGTCGGCACGGTCAACAGCGTCGAACTTCGCACGGACACAACCGTCTTGGTGAAGTTCGACGCCGACCGGGAGGTCGCGATCACGACCGGCACGAAGGCGGCGGTTCGCTACCTCAACCTGGTCGGGGATCGATACCTCGAACTGGTCGACGGCGCCGGATCGACCCGGCGGCTGCCGGCGGGGGCGCAGATCCCGATCGATCGCACGGCTCCCGCGCTCGACCTCGATCTGCTCCTGGGCGGCCTGAAACCCGTTATCCAGGGCCTCAACCCGCAAGACGTGAACGCGCTCACGTCGTCGCTGGTGCGCGTGTTTCAGGGCGAGGGCGACACCCTGGACTCCGTCTTCTCGAAGACCTCGTCGTTCTCGAATGCGTTGGCCGACAACAACCGAACGGTCCAGCAACTGATCGACAACATGCACGCGGTCCTTGGGACGCTCGTCAAGGACGGGGACAAGTTCTCCAGCGCCATCGACCGGCTCGAGCGGTTGACCACCGGCCTTTCCCAGGACCGGGACCCGATCGGGGCCGCGATCGAATCGCTGGACACCGGAACGGCGTCCATCGCCGACCTGCTGAGGAGGGCGCGGCCGCCGCTGGCCGGCACCGTGGAGCAGCTCAGCCGCCTGGCGCCACTGCTCGACGAGGGCAAAGACCAACTCGACGTGGCGCTGCAGAAGGCGCCGGGGAACTACCGCAAGCTGGTCCGCCTTGGCGCGTACGGCAGCTTCATCCAGTTCTACATCTGCGGGATGACGGTCAGGGTCACCGACCTGCAGGGGCGGACCGCGGTGTTCCCATGGCTGCGGCAGACCGGCGGGAGGTGCGCGGAACCGGATGCGTAAATACCGCGGCGCTCACCTGATTCGGGCCGGGTTCATCGGAATCGTGCTCGTGCTGCTCGTCATCGCCGTCGGCCTGCAACCGCAGCAGCTGTTGTCGATGGCGACCGACGTGCGCTACCGGGCGTTGTTCACCGAATCGGGCGGGCTCGAGGTCGGCGACGACGTGACGGCGTCCGGCATCAAGGTCGGCGCGGTGTCGGGCATCACGCTGAGCGACGGGGATGCGTTGGTCACGTTCAGGGTCGACGGAAAGATCCGGCTCGGCTCGTACAGCACCGCCCACATCCGCACCGGCTCGCTACTGGGCCGGCGGGTGCTCACCCTCGACTCGGCGGGCGCCGGCACGCTGCGTCCGTCCGACGTCATCCCGGTCTCGCGCACCTCGGCGCCGTATTCCCTGACGGAATCGGTCAGCGGCCTCACCACCGACCTCGCGGGAACCGACACCGCATCGCTGAACCAATCGCTCGAAACGCTGTCGGCGTCGATCGACCGCGTCGCACCGCAATTGGGGCCGATGTTCGATGGCCTGACCCGGCTGTCGCAGTCGCTGAACGGGCGCAATCAGACGCTCGGCGAGGTGCTGAAGGACACCGGCAGCCTGACCGGCATCCTGTCCGAACGCAGCCAGCAGGTGAACCGGTTGATCCTCAACACCAACGACCTGCTCGACGTGCTGGCGCGGCGGCGCCAGGCGATCGTGGACCTGCTGGCCAACGTGTCGGCCATGGCCAAGCAGCTGTCCGGCCTGGTGCACGACAACGAAAAGACCCTGGCGCCGATGCTGCGGAAGCTCAACGGGGTGACCGCCATCCTGGAGAAGAACCGCGACAACATCGCCAAAGCCCTTCCGGGCCTGGCCAAGTACGAGGTCACCCAGGGGGAGGCGGTGTCCAGCGGGTTCTACTACCAATCGTTCACCCCGAATGTGATGCCGCCGCAGTTCATCCAGCCGTTCCTGGACTACTACTTCGGCTTCCGCAGGGGCAACATCCCCGGGCAGCCGCCGGACAACGCCGGCCCGCGCGCGGAATTCCCGTTCCCGCGCAACGGGATCCCGGAGGTGCCGCACTGATGTCGCGGAACAAGCTGGCAGTGGGCCTGGCGGCGGTGCTGGCCGTGCTCGGCGTGGCCGGCGCGGCTTTCGTTGTCTACCAGTCATTCTGGCGCCCGAAGACGATCACCGCCTACTTCACCACCGCGACGGCGATCTACCCCGGCGATCAGGTGCGGGTCTCCGGGGTCAAGGTCGGCAAGATCACGTCGATCCGCCCGGAGGGCGACTTGGTCCGGGTCACCCTGCATGTCGATCGCGACGTGCGCGTCCCCGACGACGCCAAGGCGGTGATCGTCGCCCAGAACCTGGTGTCCGCGCGCTACGTCCAGCTCGCGCCCGCGTACCACGGCGGCGGGCCGACGATGCGCGACGGCGCGGTGATTCCCGTCGGGCGCACCGCAGTGCCGGTCGAGTGGGACGAGGTGAAGGCCCAACTGACGCGCCTTGCAACGGATCTGGGGCCCAGCAGTCAGGTGTCGACGCCGTCGGTCGCGCGGTTCATCGACAGCGCCGCCAACGCGCTGGACGGCAACGGCGAAAAACTGCGCCAGACGTTGGCGGAGCTGTCCGGGGTGGGCAGGATCTTGGCCAACGGCAGCGGCAACATCGTCGACATCATCAACAACCTGCAGGTGTTCGTGACGGCCCTGCGCGACAGCAACCAGCAGGTCGTCTCGTTCGAGAATCGGCTTGCCACGCTCACCAGCGTGCTCGACGACGGCAGGTCCGACCTGGATGCGGCCCTGACCGACCTGTCGAGCGTGGTCGGCGAGGTGCAACGCTTCGTCTCCGGGAGCCGTGACCAGCTTTCCGAGCAGGTCCAGCGGTTGGCCGACGTCACCAAGAACCTCGTCGACCACCGCACCGACCTGGAGAACCTCCTACACGTGGCCCCGAACGCGTTCGCCAACTTCTACAACGCGTACAACCCCGACACCGGCGACACCATCGGATCCATTGTGATCAACAATTTCTCGAACCCGCTGCAATTCATCTGCGCTCAGATCGGGGCGCTGGAAAACGCCACCGCACCGGAGACGGGAAAGCTGTGCGCCCAATATCTGGGCCCCGCGCTGCGATCGATGAGCTTCAACTACCTGCCGATCCCGACCAGCATGTTCCTGATGAAGTCGGCCAGCCCCGACAACGTCATCTATTCCGAACCACGCCTGGCGCCCGGTGGCGAGGGCCCGAAGCCCACACTGCCGTTGCTGCCGCCCGCGGTGTCCGCTTACGGTGGGCTGCCCGGTGACACCCCGCCGGCGGCGCCACCGCCGCCGCCGCTGGCGCGCATTCCTGGCGCGGCGCAACCCGAGCCGCCGCCCACCACGGCCACCGGCACCGAGCCGCAAGAGATTCCGGCACGTGAACCGGCGAACGTGCAGGACATGCTGCTCCCGACGGGCGGGGCGCAGCCGTGAGCCGATCTTCGACGGTGCGCCGGGCGCTCGCCATCGGCGGCTTCCTGGTGCTCACCCCGAC
This sequence comes from Mycobacterium sp. NGS34, assembly GCF_059812845.1. NCBI lineage: Bacteria > Bacillati > Actinomycetota > Actinomycetes > Mycobacteriales > Mycobacteriaceae > Mycobacterium > Mycobacterium sp. NGS34. The sequence continues at coordinate 38,066 of NZ_JCALDM010000019.1, read as the reverse complement.
CGGATGCGCGTTCCAGGGATTGAACTCGCTTCCGCTGCCGGGCACGGTGGGGCGAGGGGCCGGCGCCGCCACTTACCATGTCGAGTTGGCGAATGTCAGCACGCTAGAGGCGAATTCACCGGTGATGCTCAACGACGTCGTCGTCGGCAGCGTCGACCACATGACCTTCCACAACTGGCACGCCGACGTCGCGATCTCGGTGAAGCCTTCCGTCGTGGTGCCCGCCAACGCGGTGGCCCGGGTCGGGCAGACCAGCCTGCTGGGCTCCATGCATCTCGAGCTGAGCCCCCCGGTGGGCCAGGCGCCGAGCGGCCGGTTGCAACCCGGAGCCACCATCCCGCTGAACCGGTCGTCGACCTATCCGTCGACGGAGCAGACCCTTTCGTCGCTGTCGGTGGTGATCAATGCCGGGGGTCTGGGCCAGATCGGTGACATCATCCACAACTTCAGCGCCGCCATGTCCGGGCACGAGGACCAGATCCGCGATCTGCTGACCCGATTCGACGATTTCGTCGGCGCGCTGGATGCCCAGCGCGACGATCTCATTGGGCTCATCGGAGACCTGAACCGCCTCACCGACACGCTCGCCGGGCAGCGCGACGTGATCACCCAAGCGCTGCAGAAGATTCCGCCTGCCCTCGACGTGCTGATCCGCGAGCGGCCGCGTCTCACGACGGCGCTGGAGAAGTTGCGGGTCTTCAGCGACACCGCCACCCGGCTCGTCGACGACACGCGAGACGACTTGGTGCGCGACCTGAAGAATCTGGAACCGACGATCAAGGCGCTCGCCGATATCGGTCCCGACCTGGATAGCGCGCTGGTCTGGGCGACGACGTTCCCCTACGGCCAGAATCTGATCGACCGGGGTGTCAGAGGCGACTACATGAACATGTTCTTGATCGCCGACCTCACTCTTCCCCGGCTCAAGCGGACGTTGCTGCTCGGCACCCGGTGGGGTCAGGTCGGCGCGAAACTTGTTCCCGCACCCGGGGAACCGGAATATCTGAATTTCACCTACGATCCGCCCGGCGTCGCTGCCCCGCCGCCGAGCGCCCCGGCGGCGCCGACCGCTCCGCCGCCCGCCGGTGGGGTTCCGCAGCCCACCGACTTCCCGCCGAAAGACCAGGCGGGCGGCTGATGCTCACGCGCCTGGTCAAGATCCAGCTGACGATCTTCACGATCGTCTCGATCGTCGGCGTCCTGTCGATGGCCCTGGTCTACGTACAGGCGCCGACCCTGCTGGGCATCGACCACATCACCGTGCGGATGGAATTGCCTTCCGGCGGAGGGATATACCGGTTCGCCAACGTGACCTACCGGGGCGTTGAGGTGGGCAAGGTGACCGCCGTCGATCTCGAGCCCGACCGCGTGTGGGCGACGCTGTCGCTCGACCGTTCGCCGCGGATCCCCGCCGATCTGCAAGCGGAGGTGCGCAGCATCTCGGCGATCGGGGAGCAGTATGTGGACCTGCGCCCGCGCCACAACGCGGGACCCTACCTCGAAGACGGCTCGGTGATTCCCGTCGGGCGCACCACGATTCCGCAAGCGGTCGGGCCGATGCTGGACAGGGTCAGCGCGCTGATCAACAGCATCCCCAAGGGCAAGATGAGCGCGCTGCTCGACGAGTCGTTCAAGGGGCTCAACGGGGCCGGCTTCGATCTCGGTTCCCTGCTCGACTCCTCAGCCCGGGTAAGTCGAGACGCCAACGCCGTCGCCGAACGGACCCGCACGCTGGTGGATGACGCTGTGCCGCTGCTGGATTCGCAGGCCGAAACCACGGACTCCATCCGGACCTGGGCGCACAGCCTGGCCGGTGTGACGCACACGCTGGCGGCCGACGATGGACAGCTGCGCGCGCTGCTCGAAACCGGCCCGGGCGCCGTCAATGAGGTTTCTCGCCTGCTCGACCAGATCAAACCGACGCTGCCGATCCTGCTGGCGAACCTGACCACGGTGGGCCAGATCCTGGTGACGTACAACCCGTCACTCGAGCAGCTGTTGGTGTTGTTGCCGCCGGTGATCGCGTCGTTGCAGGCCTCCGGGTTGTCGAAGAACAACCCGACGGGGATGGCGATGGGCGAGTTCGCGATCAGCGTCGCTGACCCGCCGCCGTGCACCGTCGGGTTCCTGCCGCCCTCGTCGTGGCGTTCCCCCGCCGACACCACGACGGTCGACACGCCGGACGGGCTGTACTGCAAACTCCCTCAGGATTCCCCGATTTCGGTCCGCGGGGCGCGCAACTACCCGTGCATGGGTAAGCCCGGGAAACGTGCGCCCACCGTGCAGATCTGTGACAGCGACAAACCGTACGAACCGCTGGCCATGCGCCAGCACGTGCTCGGTGCCTATCCGCTCGATCCGAACCTGGTGGCGCAGGGCATTCCGCCCGATGATCGCGCCACGTCCGGCGACCACACCTTCGGTCCGGTGGATGGGACGCCGCTGCCGCCGGGCGCTTCGCCGTCCGGAACGCCCCCGCAAGCGGCGCCGAGCTCGTTGACCACCGGCGGCCCCGAGGCCACCCCGCCGGTGGCGGTCGCGCGATACGACCCGCGCACCGGCAAGTACATGGCTCCGGACGGCCAACTGTTCCAACAGTCCGACCTGGTCGTCACCGCGGCGCCGAAGTCGTGGAAGGACATGCTGACGAGGTAGGGCGCGAAGCGCTCACCAAGCGTGGACGCGGTTCTGCGCGGGCTCGAGCCCGAGTTCGATGAGCGCCTCGGTGGCGTCCGCGGCCTGCTCGCAAATGGTGGGCACCTCGGCGCGTTCGGCCGCGGTGAAGTTCTCCAGCACGAACGCCGCCGGGTCCTTGCGTCCGGGCGGACGCCCGATCCCGATGCGCACCCGCTGAAACTCCTTGGTGCCCAACGCCGCAACCACGGAGCGCAGCCCGTTGTGGCCGCCCTCGCCGCCGCCGATCTTGAGCCGGATGCGGCCGAACTCCAGGTCGAGGTCGTCGTGGATGACGATCATGTCGGCCGGGGCGACCGAGTAGAACTTCGCCAGCGGCCCCACCTGGCGGCCGGACTCGTTCATGAAGCAGCGCGGCTTGGCCACCAACACCGGGTGCCCGGCCAACCGGCCGCTGACAACTTCGGCGCCGGAACGCTTGTGCGCCTTGAACTTCGAACCCAGCCGCGCGGCGAGCAGGTCGGCGACCATGAACCCGAGGTTGTGCCGGGTGCGCGCGTAGTTGTCTCCCGGGTTGCCCAGGCCGACCACCAGTAGCGGTTCGGCCACGTCGGGACCGCCTACTCGGACTCGTCGGCGGAGGCCTCGGCCTCGCCGCCCTCTTCGGCCGCGGGAGCGGCCGCCTCGCCCTCGGCAGCCTCGCCGGCGCCCTCTTCCTCGAGGTCGGCGGCCGTCGGCGCGTTCACCACATTGACCACCAGCATGTCGGGGTCGGAAACCAGCGTGACGCCGCTGGGCAACGCGATCTGGCCCGCGGTGAACTGGGTGCCGGGCGGGGCGTCCTCGACCGACACGGTCAACTGCTCCGGAATCGACATGGCCTCGGCCTCGATCTCGATCGTGTTGGTCTCCTGGGTGACCAGCGTGTCGGGTCCGGCCTCGCCCTCGACGACGACGTTGACCTCGACGTGGACCTTCTCGCCGCGACGCACGATCACCAGGTCCGCGTGCTGAATGGTGCGGCGGATCGGGTGGATGTCGAGTGCCTTGGTCAGCGCCAGCTGTTCCTTGCCCGCGATGTCGAGGGTCAGCACCGCGTTGGTGCCCGAGTGCCGCAGCACCGCCGCGTAATCATGCCCGGGCAGTTCCAGGTGCTGGGGGGCGGCGCCGTGACCGTAGAGGACGGCGGGAATCTTGCCGTCGCGGCGGGCCCGGCGGGACGCGCCCTTGCCGGTCTCGGCTCGCACCTCGACCTTGAGTTGGTTGACTGTGGCCTTGGCCATCGTGTCGCTCCTCTGTGCTCAATACCTGGTTCGGGAGCACGGCGGGGGTCGCGACATTGAAGTCGGTCTCCGTCGATAACGGTGCTGGCCAGCCAGCCACCCTCGCCGTGACGCCCGGTCAGGGTAGCGCATCGGCACCTCAGAGCGGAAATTTGGTGCCCGTGAGCTGCTCGGACAGCTCCCACAGCCGGGTGGCCGCGGCCGCGTCCCGCGCCCGACGGCTCCGGCCGACCGGCTGGGTCCGGCCGATCCAGCTGAATCGCGGGCCGATGAACGTGTCGCCCGGCACGTCCTGCGACGCCGCGTACAGGGTTTGCCGGGCGCCGAAGTCGGCGTCGGTGGCCACCACCCGGGTGGCGGCCGACATCAGCGCGTCGCCGACCTTGCGGCCCGACGCGCCCTGCAGGTTGGTGTGCGAGTAGCCGGGATGGGCCGCCACCGCCCGCAGCGGCGAACCGGCCGCCTCGAGGCGGCGCTGCAGCTCGCTGGTGAACAGCAGGTTGGCCAGCTTCGACTGGCTGTAGGCCAGCCACGCGGAGTAGCGGCGGTTCTTCCAGTTCAGGTCCTCGAAGTCGATGCGCCCCGGCCAGTGCGCCATCGAAGACACCGTGACGACCCGGTCGGTCAGCTTGGGCAGCAGCAGGTTGGTCAGAGCGAAGTGACCGAGGTGGTTGGTGCCGATCTGGCTCTCGAATCCGTCGGCGGTCAGCGCGTAGGGGGGCGCCATGATGCCGGCGTTGTTGATCAGCACGTCGGCCCCCTCCACGCCGTCGGCGAACCGGCGCACCGACGACAGGTCCTGCAGGTCGAGGGGACGCACCTCGACCTGGCCGGACATCTGCTTCGCGGCGGACTCGCCCTTGCCCGTGTTGCGGACGGCCATGACGATCTTGGCGCCCTTACCGGCCAGCTCGCGGGCCGTCACCGCGCCCAGCCCGCTATTGGCGCCGGTGATGATCACGGTGCGGCCGGCAAACGACGGCAGATCTGCGGCGGTCCAGTTCGTCATGGGTGATGAGCTTAGTGAAGGGACGCGGTGCGAATTACTTGGCGGCGACGACGAACCCGTGGATGATCCCCTCGATGTCGGTCGCCTCGGCGGCCGCCTGGTTAGCCAGGGTGGTGATGGTCAACTGGACCAGGTAGCGCTGGTGCGCGGGCGGCGACCCGGTGGCGATGACGATCCGGTTCCAGCTGTGCAGCCGTTGGCCGTCGACGTCGTAGCTGCCCTGGATCATCGACGAGGGGAAGCCGTTGTAGTTGTCCGTGGAGGCGTCCAGTTGCTTGAAGTTCTCGAACAGCTGGGCGTCGTCGTTGCCGTGCTTGACGACCTGCGCCGGGTCGAAGTCCCCGTGCAATTTGAAGACCACCAGCCGCGCGGTCGGGTACTTGCCGCCGGGCGAGATCATCAGGGTCTCCTTGGCGATGTTCGGGTTGTTCGCCTGCGACCAGCCCGTTGGCGTCGGTATCGACACGTTCAGGTCGGGCAACGATCCCGGCGCCACCTGCTGGCCGGTGACGCCGATGTTCTGCAGGTACTGCGACAACGGGACGGGCTTCTCCGTCGGCGTGGCAGTGGCGCTGCTCGTCGAACTCCTCGTCAGGATCGACTGGTAGTCAGGGGCTTTCGGAGGCGAGCACGCCGCCACCGGCATGCTCAGCGCGACCAGCACAACCGCGGCGGTACGTCTCACAGAATCTCGCGCACGGCGTCGATCGGCCGCGCCAGCCGGGTGCCCTTCGGCGTGACGACGAAAGGCCGTTCGATCAGGATCGGGTGTTCGGCCATGGCGTCGAGCAACTCGTCGTCGGTCGCGTCGGCGAGATCGAGCTCGGCATAGAGCGGTTCACGCTTGCGCACCGCGGTGCGCACCTCGATGCCGGCGTCGCGGATCATGCGCGCCAGCTCCGCACGCGACGGCGGCGTCTTCAGGTACTGCACGACGGTGGGATCAATCCCGTTGTCCCGCAAAAGGTCCAGGGTCTTGCGGGAGGTGCTGCACTTAGGGTTGTGGTAGATGACGGTATCGGCCATCTAGGCGTCCCCGTCGAAAAGTCCCGTGACGGAGCCGTTTTCGAAAACGGCGCGGATGGTGCTGGCCAACAACGGCGCAATGGACAGGACCGTGAGCTGCGGAAAACGCTTCTCCTCGCCGATCGGGAGGGTGTTGGTGACGATGACCTCCCGCGCGCCGCACGCCGCCAGCCGCTCGGCGGCCGGGTCGGAGAGCACGCCGTGGGTCGCCGCGATCACCACGTCGCTGGCGCCGTCTTCGCGCAACAGGTTCACCGCGCCGGCGATGGTGCCCCCGGTGTCGATCATGTCGTCGATCAGGACGCAGGTGCGGCCCTCGACCTCGCCGACGACGCGGTTGGAGACCACCTGGTTGGGCACCCGCGGGTCGCGGGTCTTGTGGATGAAGGCCAGCGGGACCCCGCCCAGCGCGTCGGCCCATTTCTCGGCGATGCGCACCCGGCCGGAGTCGGGGGAGACGACCACCATGTTGCCGTCCGGGTAGTTGTCCTTGATGTAGCCGGTCAGCAGGTTCTGTCCGCGCATGTGGTCGACGGGCCCGTCGAAGAAGCCCTGGATCTGGTCGGTGTGCAGGTCGACGGTCACGATCCGGTCGGCGCCGGCGGTCTTGAGCAGGTCGGCGACCAGGCGCGCCGAGATCGGCTCGCGGCCGCGGTGCTTCTTGTCCTGCCGCGCGTAGGGGTAGAACGGCATGACCGCGGTGATCCGCTTGGCGCTGCCCCGTTTGAGGGCGTCGATCATGATCAGCTGTTCCATCAGCCAGTTGTTGACCGGCGCGGGGTTGGATTGCAGGACGAAGGCGTCGCAGCCGCGCACCGACTCGTGGAACCGAACGAAGATCTCGCCGTTGGCGAATTCGCGGGCCGTCTGCGCGGTGACGTGGACGTCGAGCTCCTTGGCGACCTGTTCGGCCAGCTCGGGATGCGCGCGGCCCGAGAAAAGCATCAGATTTTTTCGATTATCGGTCCAATCGTGGCTCAACGCACTGCCCTGCCTCGGGATCGAAATGGAAGCCCCATCGTACGTAGCGAATCGTACGGAAATGTGGCCGGGTTGCCAGGGACCAAACTCACGGTGTCTGTTCGGGCCCTGAATTCTCGGGATTTTCTTCGGCGGTCTTCCCGGTCGCCTTTTCCGCGGCCTTGTCCGCGGCCTGCGCCGCCGCGCTGCCCGGCCGCTTGCGCCGCACCCAGCCCTCGATGTTGCGTTGCGGCCCCGCCGACACCGCCAGCGCCCCCGGCGGGACGTCGTCGCGCACCACCGTGCCGGCGCCGGTGTACGCCCCGTCGCCGATGGTCACCGGGGCCACGAACATGGTGTCCGAGCCGGTGCGCACGTGTGAGCCGACGGTGGTGCGCCGCTTGGTTTCGCCGTCGTAGTTGACGAACACGCTGGACGCGCCGATGTTGCTGTGCTCGCCGATGTCGGCGTCGCCGACGTAGGTCAGATGCGGGACCTTGGTGCCCGTGCCGATGACGGAGTTCTTGGCCTCGACGAACGCGCCGAGCTTGCCGTCGGCCCCCAGCACGGTCCCGGGTCGCAGGTAGGTGAACGGGCCTACCGTGGCGCCGTCCCCGATCGCCGAGGAGGTGCCGTGGGTGCGCACCACCGACGCGCCGTCGCCGACGGTCACGTCGGTCAGGGTGGTGTCCGGGCCGACGACGCAGCCACCGCCCACCCGGGTGCGCCCCAGCAGTTGGGTTCCGGGGTGCACGACGGTGTCGCGGCCGATCGTCACGTCGACGTCGATCCAGGTCGTGGCCGGATCGACGACGGTCACGCCGGCCAGCTGGTGGGCGGCGACGATCCGGCGGTTCAGCTCGGCGCCCAACTCAGCCAGCTGGACGCGGTTGTTGACGCCGGCCACCAGCGCGCTGTCGGCGACGTGCTGGGCGCGCACCGCCCGGCCGTCGCCGCGCAGGATCGCGACGACGTCGGTCAGGTAGAGCTCCTGTTGGGCGTTGTTGGAGCTCAGCCGGCTCAGCGCGGAGCGCAGCGCCGCGACGTCGAACGCGTAGACGCCGGCGTTGACCTCGCGGATCTCGCGCTGCGAGGGCGTCGCGTCGGTGTGCTCGACGATCGCCATCACCTCGTTGTCCTGGGTGCGCAGGATGCGGCCGTAGCCGACCGGATCGCTCAGCGTGGTGGTGAGCACGGTGACCGCGGCTGAGTCCGCGGTGTGGGTGGCGATCAAGCCGGCCAGGGTGTCGGAGTCCAGCAGCGGGGTGTCGCCGGAGGTGACGACGACGACGCCGGCGTAGTCCTCCGGCAGGGCGGACAGGCCGCACAGGACGGCGTGGCCGGTGCCCAGCGGCCGATCCTGCAGCGCCACGTCGATCGAGCGTCCCAGCGTCTCGGCAAGCTCGCCGACCAGCGGCGCGACCCGCTGATGGTCGTGGCCGAGGACCACGACCAGGTGCTGGGGCGCGACCTTGGCGATCGCGTGCAGGGAATGCGACAGCATGCTGCGGCCGGCGATCGTGTGCAGCACCTTCGGGGTGTCGGACCGCATCCGGGTGCCGGGTCCGGCCGCGAGCACCAGGACCGCGGTGTCACCACGAAACGACATGAACTCTCTCCTATTGCCCTTCTGCGCGAGCGTGCGTGTTTGCACACCGACACGCCGTCAAGCGTGTCATTTCATGCACGCTCGCCGCAAAGGGCACGCTGCTCCGTCGCCAGGACTCGAACCTGAACTCTCAGAACCAAAATCTGATGTGCTGCCGATTACACCACGACGGATGGAATACCCACGGTGACTCTAGACGGTAAGCGGCCTGGTCGCGGCGGGCGTAACGGATAGGCTGACTGACGTGGCCGTTCTCGACCCCCAAACGCAAAAGGAGCCGGACAAGGAAGCCCGGGCCCCGCGCGCTCGCATGACCGGTAGCGATCGCCGGCAGCAGCTCATCGGCATCGCCCGCTCGCTGTTCGCCGAGCGCGGTTACGAGGGCACCTCGATCGAGGAGATCGCCCTGCGCGCCAACGTGTCCAAGCCCGTCGTATACGAACACTTCGGCGGCAAGGAGGGGCTGTACGCGGTCGTCGTCGACCGGGAGATGTCTGCGCTGCTGGACATGATCACCTCGTCGCTGACCAACAACCGGTCCCGGGTGCGGGTGGAACGGGTGGCCCTGGCGTTGCTCACCTACGTCGAGGAGCGCACCGACGGGTTCCGGATCATGATCCGCGACTCGCCCGCCGCGATCAGCTCGGGCACCTACTCCAGCCTGCTCAACGACGCGGTCAGCCAGGTCAGCTCGATCCTGGCCGGCGACTTCGCCCGCCGCGGGCTGGACGCGGATTTGGCGCCGCTGTACGCCCAGGCGCTGGTGGGCTCGGTGTCGATGACGGCGCAATGGTGGCTCGACACCCGCGAGCCCAAGAAGGAAGTGGTCGCGGCGCACCTGGTCAACCTGATGTGGAACGGCCTGACCCACCTCGAAGCCGACCCGCGGCTGCAGGACGAGTAGCTACGGCCGCACCCCGTCGAGGAAGTTGTTCAGGGCGTGCTTGCCGATTTCCCGGATGCCCATCGATCGCGGAAGCAGGCGGGTCACGGCGAACATCATCCGCCGGTTGGGCGCCCCCACTTGCATGCTGGGCCGCTTGCCGAGATACAAGACCGCCTCTTCGACGTTTTCCTCGGGCGTATTGATCAGGCTGCCCCTGGCCCGCGCGACCTCGAGCGCCTCGGCGGCCCCCGGCGAACTCGTCAGCCCGGCCATGCACGCCAACACGTGCACGTTGTCGGGTTTCAGTTCGTACCAGAGCCCTTCGGCGAGAATGATGTTGTACGCCCTCGTCGCGCCGTAGTGCGTGTAGTACGGGCTGCCGATCAGCCCCGTGCCGCTACTCATGAGGACGATGCCGCCACGGCGGCGCGCCTTCATGAGGGCCCCGTAGTGGTAGGTCAGCCCAAACGGGCTGCAGCAGTTGATGTTTATCCGCTTCCGCTCGAATTCGAGGTTATCGGCCCAGAATCCCCCGACCGTGGCCAGCGCGGCGTTGGATACCAGCAGCCCGATTTCGCGATCGCCGACGGCCGCGACGATGCTTTCCACGGCATCCGGCGCCCCGAGTTCCTGGGAGATGGCGAGCACCTCGACGCCGAACCGTGACACCAATTCCTGACGCTTCTTCTCGAGCTTGTCGGGGTCGCGCGCGACGATCGCGACCGACAAGCCTTGGGACGCAGCATAATCCGCCCAGGCGCCGCCGATGCCCTCGCTGGCGCCGGACACCAGCGCCCACGGCCCGTACTGCCCGGCGAAGTTCTTCGGTGGGCGCCGCGCCAGCGGGCTGCGCGAGCGCCACTGCCGGGCCACCATGGACTTCAGCGCCAGAGCCGATTGTGCTGCGTTCATTGCTACCTTCCTGGTGTTTGTTCCCCGAGGGTGGGAATCGCCTTGAGGCGATCGATGAGCATGGCCAGCACGTCGTCCGGCACGTCGGTGACCGGCAGGCTCAGGCCGGTGCACACGCCGGAGTACCAACGCGCGAGCACCGCGGGAATTTCGTCGTAGGTGCCTTGCGGCACAACCCGATCCATCACCTCGTCGGTCAGGTGCTCGGGCAGGTCGGTCCATTCGTTCCGGCGCGCCATGGCGCTGAGCGCCTCGCCGACGTCCTCGAAACCGAAGAATTCGAGCTGCCGGCGGTAGGCGGGGGTGCTGTAGAGGAAGGCCAGCTCCGAGCGGCGGTGTTCGCGCAGCCGTGCCAGCTCGTCGCCGGTGGCGGCCATCAAGGGTTGCGGATTGGCCACCACGGCGAGCGGAGCTCGGCTGCGGCGACCCTTCGCGGCGCCTTCGGCGAGGGCCGGCAGCGTCTGCGCCGCGAGGATCGACGGATGCGAGTTGGTCGGATGGCAGACGAAGCCGTCGGAGAGCTCGCCGGCCAGCACGCACATCTTCTTGTTGACCCCGCCGGTCCAGATCTGCGGGGGTCCGCACCGATTCGGGCCGGGGTTGAAATACGGCTGCAGGCGGTCGAATCGGTAGAACCGCCCGCCGTAGTCGAGGGGCTCACCGGTCTGGAAGGAGTGGAAGATCGCCAGCACCGATTCGATGTACTCCCGCATCCGCAGCGCCGGCTGCGACCACGGGACCGAGAATCGTCCGACGATGTTCCCGCGCACCTGGGAGGCCAGGCCGAGCTGGAAGCGCCCGTCGGAGTAGCGGGCGAGGTCCCAGGCCGCATAGGCGGTGATCATCGGGCTGCGCGGAAACGCCAGCGCCATGCTCGTGCGCACGGTCAGCCGCGTCGTATGCGCCAATGCCATTGCCGCGATGGTGAATACATCGTGGATGGTCTCCGACACGTGGACGACCTCGAAGCCGATGCGCTCCATGCGCGCGGCCCACGGGCCGATTTCGGCCAGGCCCAGCTGGGCCGGTGCGGAGGCGACGACCTGCATCGGCGGCGCGGTCATGGGTTCAGCCCGCGGACGATCAGCGCGGTGTTGTGCTCGAGCCAGCTGTCGTCCAGCGTGCGTTCGGTGGCCATCGACATCATCACCGTGCCGCCGATCATGTCCATCAGCAGACGCGCGTCGATGCCGTGGACCGCCACTCCGTTGGCGGCGGCGTGATCGAGGTAGCCCTGCAGGCGTTCGTAGGTGCCGCCCTGCAGCCGGTCCAGCAGCCGCGCCGACAAGCCCGGCTCGGAGGGCAGTTCGGCCGTCAGGCCTGACACCGCGCTGTGCACCGCCGGCCGGCTGAACAGGTGGATGGATCCCTCGAGCAGGCTGCGCACGACCGTCCGCAGGTCGCCGGTCAACGGCAACTCCGCCCGCGGCGTCGGGGGAAACACCGCAGCGAAGACGAGTTCGATCTTGGTGGGGAAGCGCCGGTACACCGCCGGCGGCGTCGCGCCGGCCCGCGCCGCCACCAACGGAATGCTCAGCCGCGCATAGCCGATCTCTTCCAGCAGCTCGTTGGTGGCTTGCAGGACCGCATCGTCGATGCGCGCATCGCGGGGCCGCCCCTGCGACTTGGACTCGCGATTATCGCGCTCGAAAGGTGTTGATTTCATTACGTTCAGATCGTAATGTTTTGCAGGATCGAGCACAACGATCCTTTTGAAGGTCCGCTTGAACACCGGGAGGCATCGAGCAATCGGCGCAGTCCGCGTAACTTCCTGCGCGTCAACAGGTTTCTTATCCCCTCAACGGTGAGGAACGCCAGTCATGGCCATCGATGAACCACCCAGACCGCTGCCATTCCGCGTTCTCAACGGTGCCTACCGCGCGGCCCGCCGCCTCGGCGCACCTCCCGTGCCGCTGCGCAAGTACGCGCTCATGGACCGGGCCAGCCGGCGCGCTGGCGGCCTGACCGACTTCGGCGATCCCCGCTTCGAAGCGGGCCTGGACCGGCTCATCGAGTCGATCAACACCGAGGACAAGCTCAACGGCTTCGGCCGCATACTGGCCGCGACGCACATCACCAACCTGTTGCGCCAGCGGTTACTGGTCATGGACCACATCCGCCGGAATCCGGCGATCCGGGACGAGGTCATCGCCAAGCCGGTCTTCCTGGTCGGCGCGCCGCGCACCGGCACCACGATCACCCATCACCTGCTCAGTCAGGATGACCGGTTTCGCTTTCCCCTCACCTGGGAGTGCGACGAGCTGCACCCGCCGCTGGATCCCGCCACGATGCGCACCGACCCGCGAATCGCGCGCAGCGAGAAGCAGATTCGCCGGACCCTGTCGCTGGCCCCCGACCTGGACGCCGCGCACCCGCTCGGCGCGTGGGAGGCCCAGGAATGCGCGCTGCTGCACGCCTACGCCTTTCACAGCGAGACGTTCCTGGTCATGTTCAACTGTCAGGGCTATGACCGGTGGTTGGCCGATCAGGACCGCACCTGGGTCTACCAGGAGGAGAAGTTGCTGCTGCAGTACATGCAGAGCGGGGGACTGCGCCCGAAGGAGAGCTGGCTGCTCAAGACCCCACCGCACATGGCCAACATCGACAAGATCCTCGCCGTCTTCCCCGACGCGCGTTTCGTCACCACCTACCGCGAGCCCACCGAGGTCATCGCCTCGAGCTGCAAGTTGTCCGGCACCGTCTTCGCGATGGTGACCGACTGCGTCGACTGGCATGATCACGGCCGTTACATGACCTGGCGCACCGGAGCCATGCTCGCCCGCAACGTCGAATTGAGGCGCCAATTCGCGGACCGCTCAGCGCAATTCATCGACTTCCCGATGGATCGCATGGTCCGCGACCCGATGTCCTGTGTCACGGAGATCTACGACCACTCCGGTATCGAACTCACCGCCGAGGTTCATCGCAAGATGAGCAGGTTCATGGAGCAGCGCGGCATGGCGACCCGCAAACCCAACATCTACCAGGCCGAGGATTACGGGCTCGACATCGCGGCGCTTTGGCCGAAACTGCAGTACTACCGCGACTTCTACGGAATCGAGGACAAGCGATGACCGACCAGTCAAGTGACGCGCTGCGCGCGGCGTGGCGACGATTCGGCGAACTTCACGACGACCTGCTCGGCGTCGCGCTGGCGCAGGGCGACCTCGACGACGGCTCTGCCAGTTCGCTTCTCGAGCACCTGATCGGCCACATCCAGTACATGGGGCTGCAACTGCGCAGCGACCCGGCCCGCCCCGCGCTGATCAACGCCCAGTACGCGCCGTGGAACTGGGGCCACTCCAACCCCGACACCCTGTACCTGTCGGCGCGAATCGACGACGCGCACGACTACCGGGTCTACGGCAAGTTGGGCTCCGTCGCGCAGACCACCTTCGGCGTCTACGCCGGCAAGGACGACCAGGCCCAGGCGGTCAAGACGCAATCCGAGGACCTCGACATCGCGCCGGACGGGTCCTTCGAGGTCTACTTCGGCCGTCAGAAAACCGGCGATACCAACTGGTTTGAGCTTCCACCGGGCGCCGAGTCGTTCTGCTGCTACCAAACCTTCGGCGACTGGCAAGGACAATCCAAGGGCACCGTCCGCATCGAATGCCTCAACCCCCAAGCACCGGCGAGGCCGCGGTCGCCGGCGCAGGCGCTCGCCGCGTTCGACGAGCACCTGGTCGCGTCGCGCGACCTGTTCACCATGTGGGTCAAGGACATTCCCGCCCGGGTCTTCGGGGCCCTGCCGAAGAACTTCGTCATCCCGCCGATGCAGCCGCCGTCGGCGATGGCCGGTGCGTGGTTCGTCCCCATTTCCTGGGAACTGGACGACGGCCAGGCCCTGGTGATCGAGTACCAAATCCCCAGCGGCAGCCCGTATGTCGGAATCTGCCTGACCAACCGGTGGAGCGAGATGATCGACATCGCGACCCGCCAGACGAGCCTGAACCTCGGCCAGTCGCACGCCGACGGCGACCGGGTGCGGGTGCTGCTGGCCACCGAGGACGTCGGCGTGGACAACTGGCTCGACGCGCGCGGCTATCGAAGCGGCGTCGTCACCTGGCGCGCCACCGCGGCCGAGCAGCCCGCCGCGCCCACCGCCACCGTGATCGACGTCGACCGCGTCGGCGACTACTTCGACTCGTCGCGGCGCGTCACCGCCGAGCAGCGGGCCGCGGCGTTGCTGGCGCGGCAACGCCACTTCGCCGAGCGGGACACGCCGTGACTGCTTAACCCGCGGCGATCGCAAGCGCGGCGTAGCCGGGCGCAGCGGGTCGCCGCTTAACCCGCGGCGATCGCAAGCGCGGCGTAGCCGGGCGCAGCGGGTCGCCGCTTAGCCACTGTCGCGCGACAGCAGATCGGCGACCGTCTCGCGGCGCACGAGGGCGCGGGCCCGCCCGTCGTTGACCGCCACCAGCGGTGGCCGGCCGACCAGGTTGTAGTTCGACGCCATGCTGTGGTGGTAGGCGCCCGTGCAGGCGACGGCCAGCAGGTCGCCGGGATGCAGGTCCGCCGGCAGCTCGATGTCCCGGGCGATCTCGTCACCCGCCTCGCAGTGCCGTCCCGCGACCGTGACGCGCAGCTTGGCGCTCAGCGGGTGCCGGTTCGCCAGCGTGACGGTGTATTGCGCGCCGTACAGCGCCACCCGCGGGTTGTCGCTCATGCCGCCGTCGACGGCGACGAAGGTGCGCCCGCCCGGTTGCGTCTTCACCGAGCACACCCGGTACAGGGTCACGCCGGCCCGGCCGGTGATGGCGCGACCGGGCTCCACGACGATGGTCGGCCGCGGGAAGTGCTCGGCGGCGCAGGCCTCGTCCAGCGCGTCCTCGATGACGCAAGCCAACTCGTCGAGGTCGAGCTCGCGGTCGCCCGGAATGTAGGGGATGGCGTGGCCGCCGCCGATGTTCAGCTCGGTGAGCACGACACCGTGCTGGGCGCGAATGTCGGCCATGGCCGCAATCATCCGGCGAATCGCCTCGCCGTAGAGCGCCGGGTCGGTGACCTGCGACCCGATGTGGCAGTGCAGCCCGACCAGGTCGAGGATGGGATGCGCCAGCACCCGCTTGGCGGCGTCCGAGGCGTGGTCGCCCGCGAGTGTGAAGCCGAACTTCTGGTCGCTGATGCCCGTGGTGACGGCGCGGTGGCCGTGGATATCGATGTCGGGGGTCACCCGGATGAGAACCGGCTGCCGCCGCCGCGCCAGTCCCGCGAGGTAGGCGATCTCGATGCACGAATCGACCACGATGCGCCCGACGCCCACGCGAACCGCCTCGCGCAGCTCGTCGGGCGATTTCGCGTTGCCGTGCATGACGATCCGTGCCGGGTCCACGCCGCCGGCCAGGGCGGCGGCCAGCTCGCCGGCCGAGCACACGTCGACACCGAGGCCCTCCTCGCGCGCCCACCGCGCCACCGCGGTGGTCAGCAGCGACTTGCCCGCGTAGACGACCCGCACGTCGGGGAGTGCCTTGCGGTAGCGGCGGGCGCGCAGGCGGAAGTCGGCCTCGTCGATCACGTAGGTCGGGGTGCCGAACTCGTCGGCGATGTCGGCCAGGAGTACGCCGCCGACGCACAGCCGGCCCTCCTCGTCGGAGTGCGTCGTGACGGGCCAGATCGCAGAATCGAACCGGCGGGGGGCCGCCTTTCCGAGGGACGGCAGGATGTCGAGCAATGTCATGACTTCAACGTGCGCCCGGCCGGTGGCCGGTGCCGCTTTTCTTACGATCCCTTGACGCCGTCGGGGCCAATATTGACGTCGTTCGGCGCCCCTAGAATGGATTCATCATGACCGGACCGGGGCCTGCTCGCCCAGAAACCCCGATCGCGGGGCTCGTGGACCTGGCGCTGACGGCGCCGACGTTCCAGCAGCTGATCGACAGCGCGGCCGCCCGGCCCGCCGAGTTGCACCTGGTCGGACCCGCCAGCGCCCGGCTTTTCGTCGCCACCGCGCTGGCGCGGCTGGGGCCCGTGCTCGTGGTGACCGCGACGGGGCGTGAGGCCGACGACCTGACCGCCGAACTGCGCGGCGTGCTCGGCGACGCGGTCGCCGTGTTCCCGTCGTGGGAAACCCTGCCGCACGAGCGGCTCTCGCCCGGCGTCGACACCGTCGGCGCCCGAATGATGGTGCTGCGCCGGCTGTCCCATCCCGAAGACGCGCGGCTGGGTCCGCCCTTGCGGGTGGTGGTGACGGCGGCGCGCTCGGTGCTGCAGCCGATGACGCCGCGGCTGGGCGAGGTGGAGCCGGTCACGCTGAGCGTCGGTCGGGAGATCGCGTTCGAGGACGTGATCGCCCGGCTGGTCGAGCTGGCCTACACCCGGGTGGACATGGTCGGCCGGCGCGGCGAGTTCGCGGTGCGCGGCGGGATCCTCGACGTCTTCCCGCCGACGGCCGAACACCCGGTGCGCGTCGAGTTCTGGGGCGACGAGGTCAGCGAGATGCGGATGTTCGCCGTCGCCGACCAGCGGTCCATCCCCGAGATCGAGGTCGACACCGTCATCGCGGTGGCGTGCCGCGAGCTGCTGCTCACCGACGGCGTGCGGGAGCGGGCCGCCGCGCTCGCCGCCCGGCACTCCGGGGCCGAGCCCGCCATCACCGGCAGCGTCACCGACATGCTGGCGAAGCTGGGCGAGGGCATCTCGGTCGACGGCATGGAGGCGCTGCTGCCGGTGCTGCGTCCCGGCGAACACGTGCTTCTGACCGACCAGCTGGCCGAGGGCACGCCCGTGCTGGTGTGCGACCCGGAGAAGGTGCGCACGCGGGCCGCCGACCTGATCAAGACGGGCAGCGAGTTCCTCGAGGCGTCGTGGTCGGTGGCGGCGCTGGGCACCGACGCGCCCGTCGACCTCGCGCAGTTCGGCGGATCCGGCTTCGCCGAACTGGACGACGTCCGCGCCGCCGCGGCCCGCGCCGATCATCCCTGGTGGACGCTGAGCCAGCTCTCCGACGAGTCCGCCGTGGAACTGGACGTCCGGGCGGCGCCGTCGGCCCGCGGGCACCAGCACGACATCGACGGCATCTTCGCGATGCTGCGCGCCCACGTCAGCACCGGCGGGCACGCCGCGGTCGTCGCGCCCGGCACCGGCACGGCCCACCGGGTGGTGGAGCGGCTCGCCGAGTCCGACACCTCGGCCGCCATGCTGGAACCGGGCGCCGCCCCCAGGCAGGGGGTGGTGGGCGTGCTCAAGGGCCCGCTGCACGACGGTCTGATAATCCCGGGCGCCAACCTCGTCGTCATCACCGAGACGGACCTGACCGGTAACCGGGCCAGCACCGTCGAGGGCAAGCGGCTGGCAGCCAAGCGGCGCAACACCGTCGACCCGCTGGCGCTCACCGCCGGCGACCTGGTGGTGCACGACCAGCACGGCATCGGGCGGTTCGTGGAGATGGTCGAGCGGACCGTCGGCGGCGCGCGCCGCGAATACCTGGTGCTCGAATACGCCTCGGCCAAGAACCGGGGGGGTGGGGCAAAAAACACAGACAAGCTGTACGTCCCGATGGACTCGCTGGACCAGCTGTCGCGCTACGTCGGCGGGCAGGCGCCGGCGTTGAGCCGCCTCGGCGGCAGCGACTGGGCCAACACCAAGACCAAGGCCCGCCGCGCGGTGCGCGAGATCGCCGGCGAGCTGGTGGCGCTTTACGCCAAGCGGCAGGCCAGCGCCGGGCACGCGTTCGGGCCGGACACCCCCTGGCAGGCTGAGATGGAGGACGCTTTCGGCTTCACCGAGACGGTCGACCAGCTCACCGCGATCACCGAGGTCAAGGGCGACATGGAGAAGCCGGTGCCGATGGACCGGGTGATCTGCGGGGACGTCGGCTACGGCAAGACCGAGATCGCGGTGCGGGCGGCGTTCAAGGCGGTCCAGGACGGCAAGCAGGTCGCCGTGCTGGTCCCCACCACGCTGCTCGCCGACCAGCACCTGCAGACGTTCACCGACCGGATGGCCGACTTCCCGGTGACCGTCAAGGGGCTGTCCCGGTTCACCGACGCCGCCGAGTCCCGCGCCGTGGTCGAGGGCCTGGCCGACGGGACGGTCGACATCGTGATCGGCACGCACCGGCTGCTGCAGACCGGGGTGCGCTGGAAGGACCTGGGCCTGGTCGTCGTCGACGAGGAGCAGCGGTTCGGCGTCGAGCACAAGGAGCACATCAAGTCGCTGCGCACCCACGTCGACGTGTTGACCATGAGCGCCACCCCAATCCCGCGCACGCTGGAGATGAGCCTGGCCGGGATCCGCGAGATGTCGACAATCCTGACCCCGCCCGAGGAGCGCTACCCGGTGCTGACCTACGTCGGCCCGCAGGACGACAAGCAGATCGCCGCCGCGCTGCGGCGCGAGCTGCTGCGCGACGGCCAGGCGTTCTACGTGCACAACCGGGTCAGCTCGATCGACCGGGCGGCGGCCCGGGTGCGTGAGCTGGTGCCCGAGGCGCGCGTCGTCGTCGCGCACGGGCAGATGCCCGAGGAGCGGCTGGAACGCACCGTGCAGGGCTTCTGGAACCGCGAATACGACATCCTGGTGTGCACCACGATCGTGGAAACCGGGCTGGACATCTCCAACGCCAACACGCTGATCGTCGAGCGGGCCGACACCTTCGGGCTGTCCCAGCTGCACCAGCTGCGCGGGCGGGTCGGGCGCAGCCGCGAGCGCGGTTACGCCTACTTCCTGTATCCGCCGCACGCGCCGCTGACCGAGACGGCCTACGACCGGCTGGCGACCATCGCGCAGAACAACGAGCTGGGCGCCGGCATGGCGGTCGCCCTGAAGGACCTCGAGATCCGCGGTGCCGGCAACGTCCTGGGCGTCGAGCAGTCCGGCCACGTCGCCGGGGTGGGGTTCGACCTGTACGTGCGGCTGGTGGGCGAGGCCGTCGAGGCCTACCGGGCCGCCGCCGACGGCGAAACGGTCACCACGCCCGAGGAGGCCAAGGACGTCCGGATCGACCTGCCGGTGGACGCGCACCTGCCGCCCGACTACATCGCCAGCGACCGGCTGCGGCTGGAGGGCTACCGGCGGCTGGCCGCGGCCTCTGACGACGCGGCCGTCGGCGCCGTCGTCGAGGAGCTGATCGACCGCTACGGGGCGCTGCCCGAGCCCGCCGAGCGGCTGGTGGCCGTGGCGCGGTTGCGGCTGCTGTGCCGCGCCGCCGGCATCACCGAGGTGTCGGCCCCGTCGGCGGCGACCGTGCGGCTCTCGCCGGTGACGCTGCTGGATTCGGCCCAGGTGCGGCTCAAGCGGATGTATCCGGCGGCGAACTACCGCGCCACCACGTCCACGGTTCAGGTGCCCATTCCGCGGGAGGGTGGGGTCGGCGCGCCGCGCCTGCGCGACGTCGAGTTGCTGCAGATGGTGGCCAACCTGGTGACCGCGCTCGAGGGGAAACCACAGATAGAGATTGGTATAACGGGGTCACCAGCGAACATGTCGGGGGAGGAGCGGCGCGCATGATCGTCGTGTTGTTCGACCCTCGCCGCCCGTCGCTGGTGCCGATCGAGGCCATCGAGCACCTCGCCGGCGAGGTGCAGTACACCGAGGAGATGCCGGTCGCGGTGCCCTGGTCGCTGGCCGCCGCGCGGCCTGTGCATGCCGGGGACCCCGATGCTCCAGCGCCGGTGCTGCTGTCGTCCGATCCGGACCACCCCGCCGTCACCGCCCGGTTGGCCGCCGGGGCCCGGCTGATCTCGGCGCCGGACACGCCGCGCGGCGAGCGACTGGTCGACGCCGTCGCGATGATGGACAAGCTGCGCACCGCCGGGCCGTGGGAAAGCGAGCAAACTCACGACTCGTTGCGCAGGTTCCTGCTCGAGGAGACCTACGAGCTGCTGGACGCCGTGCGCAGCGGCAACGCCGACCTGCTGCGCGAGGAGCTGGGCGACGTGTTGCTGCAGGTTCTCTTCCACGCCCGCATCGCCGAGGACGCGCCGCAGCTTCCTTTCACGATCGACGACGTCGCCGCCACACTGATGCGCAAGCTGGGCAATCGGGTGCCCGGAGTGCTTGCCGGACAATCGATTTCGCTCGAAGAGCAACTGGCGCAGTGGGAGGAGCGCAAGGCCGCGGAGAAGTCGCGCAATTCGGTGATGGACGACGTGCACACCGGTCAGCCGGCACTGGCGTTGGCGCAGAAGGTGATTCAACGCGCCGAGAAGGCGGGGCTGCCCGCCGACCTGATCCCCGCCGAGATCACGTCGGTGTCCGTGTCGGCCGACTTCGACGCCGAAGGCGCCCTTCGCGCCGCCGTTTTGGAGTTCGTGGACACCGTGCGCGGCGTGGAGAGGTCGATCGCGGCCAGCCGCCGCGGCGACAGCGTCCCGGTCGAGCTGGACGTGGCGCCGCTGGGCGAAGTCACCGAGGAGGAATGGCGCGCGCACTGGCCTTCCGCGGAAACGCCCGCGGAAGAGGCGGCCGGCTCCGAGGCCGCTTCCAAGGCGCCCGGTGGGGGCTCCAAGCGGCGCAAGGGCCGGAAATAAACCCGTTCGACCAGGCGGAACGCGCGCCGCACCGGTGGGCTCGGGGCGGGAATCGACGGGGTCGGGCCGTAACCCGTGGGACGATGGTCGTGGTCGAGTTTGTCTAGGGAAAGTCCAGGGGAGTTCCAGAGGGGCATGGTGTCGCCGAGGCGTTGGTTGCGTGCGGTCGCCGTGATCGGCGCGACCGCCATGATTCTCGCCTCCAGCTGCACCTGGCAGTTGAGCCTGTTCATCCCCGAAGGGGTGCCGCCGCCGGCCGGGGATCCGGTGCCGCCGGTGGACACGCACCTCAGCGGCCGGCCCGCGGATCAGTTGCGCCAATGGGCCGAGCAACGTTCGGCGGCGCTGGAGATTCCGGTCGTCGCGCTGGAGGCCTACGCCTACGCCGCGCGCGTCGCCGAGGTGGAGAACCCCAAGTGCCACATCGCGTGGACCACCCTGGCCGGCATCGGGCAGGTCGAAAGCCACCACGGCACCTACCGCGGCGCGACGCTGTCGCCCAACGGTGACGTCAGTCCGCCGATTCGGGGTGTTCGCCTGGACGGCAGCGGGGGAACATTGCGCATCGTCGACACCGAGGACGGCGCGGAGGGCTCGAAAGGGGACGCCGGGGTGGTGCGCGCGATGGGGCCGATGCAGTTCATCCCGGAGACGTGGCGGCTCTACGGGGTGGACGCCCACAACGACGGCGTCGTCAGCCCCGACAACATCGACGACGCGGCGCTCGCGGCGGCGGGTTATCTGTGTTGGCGTGGAAAAGATCTCGCCACGCCGCGGGGATGGATCACCGCGCTGCGGGCCTACAACAACTCCGGTGTCTACGCGCGGGCGGTGCGGGACTGGGCGACCGCCTATGCGGCGCATCACCCGTTGTAGCAGGATGTATCGCTGACGGCGCCAGCTACGACAAGGAGAAACCCAGTGCCGATTATCGAGCAGGTCGGGGCCCGCGAGATCCTCGACTCCCGCGGCAACCCGACGGTCGAGGTCGAGATAGCCCTGATGGACGGGACGTTCGCCCGGGCGGCGGTGCCGTCCGGCGCGTCGACCGGCGAGCACGAGGCCGTCGAGTTGCGGGACGGCGGCGCGCGTTACGGCGGCAAGGGCGTGCAGAAAGCGGTGCAGGCCGTGCTCGACGAGATCGGTCCGGCCGTGATCGGCCTGGCCGCCGACGACCAGCGGCTGGTGGACCAGGCGCTGGTGGACCTTGACGGCACCCCCGACAAGTCGCGGCTGGGCGGCAACGCGATCCTGGGCGTCTCGCTGGCGGTCGCCAAGGCGGCCGCCGATTCCGCCGATTTGCCGCTGTTCCGCTACATCGGCGGGCCCAACGCGCACATCCTGCCCGTGCCGATGATGAACATCCTCAACGGCGGCGCCCACGCGGACACCGGCGTCGACATCCAGGAGTTCATGGTCGCGCCGATCGGTGCGCCCAGCTTCGCCGAGGCGCTGCGCTGGGGCGCCGAGGTCTACCACTCGCTCAAGTCGGTGCTGAAGAAGGAGGGCCTGGCCACCGGGCTGGGCGACGAGGGCGGATTCGCCCCTGACGTCGCCGGTACCACCGCGGCGCTGGACCTGATCGGCCGCGCCATCGAAGCGGCGGGGTTCAAACTGGGCACCGATGTGGCGCTGGCCCTCGACGCGGCGGCCACCGAGTTCTACGCCGACGGCACCGGCTACACCTTCGAAGGCAGCGCCCGCACCGCCGAGCAGATGGCCGAGTTCTACGCCGGCCTGCTCGGCTCGTATCCGCTGGTGTCCATCGAAGACCCACTGTCCGAAGACGATTGGGACGGCTGGGCGGCCCTGACCGCGTTGATCGGGGACCGGGTGCAGATCGTCGGCGACGACATCTTCGTCACCAACCCCGAACGCCTGGAAGAGGGTATCGAAAAGGGCGTGGCAAACGCCTTGCTGGTCAAGGTGAATCAGATCGGCACGCTCACCGAGACGCTCGACGCCGTCGCGCTGGCCCACCACAGCGGGTATCGCACGATGATGAGCCACCGCAGCGGCGAGACGGAGGACACCACGATCGCCGACCTGGCGGTGGCCGTCGGCAGCGGCCAGATCAAGACCGGCGCGCCCGCCCGCAGCGAGCGCGTGGCCAAATACAATCAACTGTTGCGGATCGAGGAAGCCCTCGGCGACGCGGCACGCTACGCCGGCGATCTGGCGTTCCCGCGGTTCGCGCTGGAGCAGAAGTAGGTTGAAATAGGTTGACGCCCAAGCCCGATCCGAAGCGCCGTTCCCCGGCATCGCGCCCGGGGAAGGCCGGTGAATCGGTTCGGCGCCGTCGATCGGCCAAGCCGTCACAGACCGCGAACCACACGGCCCGGTCGGTGCAGGAGCGGGTCGTCGAGCCCATCAAGCGGCAGGTGGCCGAGTCGGTCGAACAGCGCTCCGATCAGCGGCTCGGGTTCACCGCGCGCCGGGCGGCGGTGCTGGCCGCGGTGATCTGCGTGCTGACGCTGACCATCGCCGGCCCGGTGCGCACCTACTTCGCGCAACGCACCGAGATGAACCAGTTGGCCGCCAGCCAGGCGGCGCTGCGCCGCCAGATCGCCGACCTGGAGCAGAAGAAGGTCAAGCTCGGCGACCCGGCATACATCGCGGCGCAGGCCCGCGAGCGCCTCGGATTCGTGATGCCCGGCGACATTCCGTTCCAGGTTCAGCTGCCGCCGACGGCGGCGGTGTCGCCGCAGCCCGGGTCCGACGCGGCCAAACCCGCGAACAACAATCCGTGGTACACCTCCCTGTGGCACACCATCGCCGACGCGCCCCACCTGCCGCCGGCGCCCCCGGAAGCCCCCAACCCCAGCGCTCCCGGTGGTTGATCGTGCCGATCTGGAAGCGGTGGCGCGTCAGCTCGGCCGCGAGCCGCGCGGGGTGCTCGAGATCGCCTACCGTTGTCCCGACGGCGAACCCGGCGTGGTGAAGACGGCTCCGAAACTCCCTGACGGCACGCCCTTTCCGACGTTGTACTACCTCACCCATCCGGTGCTGACCGCGGCGGCGAGCAGGCTCGAGACGACCGGGCTGATGCGCGAGATGAGCGAGCGGTTGGGGCGGGATCCCGAACTGGCGGCCGCGTACCGGCGAGCCCACGAGTCGTATCTGGCCGAACGTGACGCGATCGAACCGCTGGGGACAACGTTCTCCGGCGGCGGGATGCCGGATCGGGTCAAGTGCCTGCACGTGCTGATCGCGCACTCGCTGGCCAAGGGGCCCGGCGTGAATCCGCTTGGGGACGAGGCCTTGTCGGTTTTGGCCGCCGACCCGGCGATGGCGGGCGTGTTGGTGGCGGGCCAGTGGTGAGCCGGCTCGCCGGAATCGATTGCGGCACCAACTCGATCCGGTTGCTGATCGCCGACGCGGGTGGTGGCCGGTTGCGCGACGTGCATCGCGAGACGCGAATCGTGCGGCTGGGGCAGGGCGTCGACGCGACGGGCGAGTTTGCGCCCGACGCGATCGCCCGAGCCCGCGCCGCGCTGGAAGACTACGCGTCGCTGCTCAAGGCGCACGGCGTCGAGCGGGTGCGGATGGTGGCCACGTCGGCGGCGCGCGACGTCGCCAATCGCGATGTGTTCTTCGCGATGACCGCCGACGTGCTGGGCGCGGTGCGGCCCGGCGCGGTGGCGGAGGTGATCAGCGGTGCCGAGGAGGCGTCGCTGTCCTTCCACGGGGCCGTCGGCGAATTGGACAGCACCGCAGGCCCTTTCGTCGTCGTCGATCTGGGCGGCGGCTCCACCGAGATCGTGGTCGGCGGCGAGCGCGTGGTTGCCAGCTACTCCGCCGACATCGGGTGCGTCCGGCTGACCGAGCGTTGCCTGCACTCGGACCCGCCCACGCCCGACGAGGTGGCGGCCGCCCGGGCCGTGGTGCGGGAGCGGCTCGACGCCGCGCTGGGCGTGGTGGACGTCGCTGGGGCGCGGACCTGGGTGGGGCTGGCCGGCACGATGACGACGCTGTCCGCGCTGGCGCAGAACATGATGGCGTATGACTCTGCGGCCATTCACCTTTCGTGCGTCCCGGGCCACGACCTGCTGGCGGTGTGCGAGCGGCTGATTTCGATGACGCGGGCGGAGCGCGCCGCGCTGGGGCCGATGCACGAGGGCCGCGCCGACGTGATCGGCGGCGGGGCGATTGTGGTCGAGGAACTGGCGCGCGAGCTGCGCGCCCGCGCCGGCATCGACGAGTTGATCGTGAGTGAGCACGACATCCTGGACGGCATCGTGCTGTCGATCGCCGGCTGAGTCACGTCTGTCACACTGGCCCCTGCGCGGAGGCACCACTCTTTGTGCCCGCCTCAGAGCGACAACTTGAGATGTCGTACCGGTATGCGAACCTGCGGCAATGAACCTCAAAGGAATCGAGCTGCGCTACGTGCTAGCAATGCATCTCGCACGTAACGGGCGGGCAACCGTCCGCGAAATGATCCATGCGCTTGGAGCGCAGGGCTTCTGCGTCCCCGGCAGGGCATCGAAAGTGATTTCGGATGCCCTGCGTTGGGAGACGGAACGGGACAGGGTGCGCCGGCTTCGGCGCGGGTTGTACGGGCCGGGTTATATGCCGCGCTCCACCGAACACCGAATACATCAACGGGTGCTCGCGTTGCGGGCGGCGGCCAAATTGTCGCTATGAGGCGGGCACAAAGGGTGGTGCCTCCGCGCAGGGGCCAGTGTGACGGATGCGACTCAC
Source organism: Mycobacterium sp. NGS34 (assembly GCF_059812845.1). Lineage (NCBI taxonomy): Bacteria > Bacillati > Actinomycetota > Actinomycetes > Mycobacteriales > Mycobacteriaceae > Mycobacterium > Mycobacterium sp. NGS34. The sequence continues at coordinate 12,571 of NZ_JCALDM010000019.1, read as the reverse complement.
GCCTCGAAGCGGTAGCCCATGCCCGATTCGGTCAGCAGATGCTTGGGGTGCGACGGGTCGTCCTCGAGCTTGCGCCGCAGCTGCGCCAGATACACACGCAGGTAATGGGTTTCGGTGGCATACGCCGGGCCCCATACCTCCTTCAACAGCTCCTCGCGGCCCACCAGCTTGCCGCGATTGCGTACCAGCACCTCGAGCATGCCCCATTCGGTCGGCGTGAGATGGACCTCGGCGCCGTCTTTGGTGACCTTCTTGGCGGCCAGATCCACGGTGAACGCGTCGGTCTCGACGACCGGCTCGTCCACCTCCGACGCCGCGGCGTTGCGGCGCACCGCGGCGCGCAACCGGGCCAGGAACTCGTCCATCCCAAAGGGTTTCGTCACGTAGTCGTCGGCCCCGGCGTCGAGGGCCTCGACCTTGTCCGAGGAATCCGTGCGCGCCGAAAGCACGATCACCGGCGCCGACAGCCAGCCGCGCAGGCCGGCCAGGACCTCGATGCCGGAGATGTCCGGCAGCCCGAGGTCCAACACCACCACGTCGGGCTTGTGCTCGGCGGCCGCGCGCAGCGCCCCGGCACCGGTCGACGCGGTGATCACCTCGTAACCGCGCACCGACAGGTTGATTCGCAACGCACGCAGGATGTGCGGCTCGTCGTCGATCACCAGCACCCGCGTCATAGCGCACCAAACTCCTGCGGCGCGGCCAGATCCACCACGACGGTGAGGCCGCCGCCCGGCGTGTCACCGGCCGAGATGGTGCCGCCCATCGCCTCCACGAAACCACGGGCCACCGACATGCCCAGCCCCACGCCAGTCGTGTTGTCGTGATCGCCCAGCCGCTGGAAGGCCTCGAAGATCTGATCCTCGGTGCCCTTAGGGATTCCGGGTCCTTCGTCGATCACGTTGATCAGGACGCGATCGCCCACCCGGCCCGCGTTGACGCGAACGACGCAGTTGGGCGCGTAGCGCAGCGCGTTATCGATCAGGTTGGCGAGCACGCGTTCCAGCAGCCCGGCGTCGGCCAACACCACCGCGTCGCCCACGTCGACCTTGACCCGATCGATCGCCGATCGGTAGAACCCGGTGGCGCCCTTGCCGATGCTGACCAGCGCGCGTTGCACCGTCTCCTCGAGATACACCCGGCGCAGGTCCGGGTGGATCACGCCGGCGGCCAGGCGCGAGGAGTCGAGCAGGTTGCCGACCAGCGCGGTCAGCTGGTCGATGGACTCCTCGATGGTGGCCAGCAATTCGGCCGTGTCCTCGGCGGAGAAGGCGACGTCTTCGGCGCGCAGGCTGGACACGGCGACCTTGGCCGCCGCCAGCGGAGTGCGCAGGTCGTGGCTTACCGCCGAGAGCAGAGAACGCCGCAGCTCGTCGGCCCGCACGATCGCCTCGGTCCGGCTGGCCTCTTCCGCCAGCTCTCGCTGCCTGATCAGGCCCGCCGCCTGCTTGGCCACCGCGCTCACCACCCTGCGGTCCCGGGTGGACAGCTTCTTGCCGGCCATCAGCATCCAAAACACGTCGTCGCCGACCTCGATCGCGGTGTCGGCGGAATCGACGCTCACACAAGGGTCTTTGCCCACACACGCGACGATGTAGCTCTTCTTGCCGGCGGCGCGCTCCTCCTCGCTCGGCTCCCGCAGCATGCTGACCGCGCGCTGCGAGTAGGTCTCCCGCACGCGTTCCAGCAGCGTCTCGAGGTCGGCGCCGCGCAGCACCGACCCCGCGAACAGCGTCAGCAGCTCGGCCTCCTGGGAGGCGCGACGGGCCTCGCGGGTGCGCTTGGTGGCTCCGTCGACGAGGACGGCGACCGCCACCGCGATCATCAACAGCACCAATTCCGTGATGGCGCTGTTGGGCTCGGCGATGGTGAAGCTGTGTCGCGGGGGTATCAGATAGTAATTCAGCAGCAACCCGGACAGCACCGCCGAAAGCGCCGCCGGCGCAACGCCTCCCAAGAGCCCGACCAACAGCACCCCGATGAAGAACAACGCGCTCTCGCCGCCGTTGTTCAGGTACCGATCCAGCAGCGTCACCGAGACCGCGCAGATGATCGACGGCACGATGAAGGCCGCCAGCCACGACGTGACGCGGCGCTCGCGGGGGGACAGCGACGCGATCCGGAATCCGCCGCTGGATTCCTCGTGCGTGACCATGTGTACGTCGATCTTCCCGGACCGCTCGACGATCGTCGGGCCGATGCCCTCCTCGAAGATGCGCGCCCATCGGGGCCGGCGCGACGTGCCGATGACGAGCTGGGTGGCGTTGTTCTCGCGCGCGAAATCAAGCAGGGCCGTGGGCACGTCGTCGCCCACGACGGTGTGCAGCGACGCGTCCAGGCTGTTCGCCAGTTCCCGGATCTTGCCCATCCTGCGCTCCGAGACGCCGGCCAGGCCGTCACCGCGGATGACGTGCACCACCATCAGCTCGGCGCTGGACTTCGACGCGATCCGCGACGCCCGTCGCACCAACGTTTCCGATTCCGGACCGCCGGTGACCGCCACCACCACCCGCTCGCGCGCCTCCCACATGTCGGTGATCTTGTTCTCGGCCCGGTACTTGGCCAGCGCGGTGTCGACCTGGTCGGCCAGCCACAGCAACGCCAATTCCCTTAGCGCCGTGAGGTTTCCGGCGCGGAAGTAGTTCGACAGCGCCGCGTCGATTCGGGCCGGAGCGTAAACGTTGCCGTGGGATAACCTGCGGCGCAACGCCTCCGGGGTGATGTCGATCAATTCGACCTGCGAAGCCTGGCGCACGATCGAATCCGGAATGGTTTCCTGCTGCTCGATGCCGGTGATCTGGGCGACGACGTCGTTGAGGCTCTCCAGATGCTGGATGTTGACCGTGGAGATCACCGTGATCCCGGCGTCGAGCAGCTCCTCGACATCCTGCCAACGCTTTTCGTTCTTGCTGCCCGGCGTGTTGGTGTGAGCGAGTTCGTCGACCAGGACCACCTGGGGATGGCGGGCCAACACGGCCGGCACGTCGAGCTCGGGGAACCGGCCGCCGCGATAGTCGACGTAGTGCGGCGGGATGATCTCGATACCGTCAAGCAGCTCGGCGGTTTTCGCCCGCCCGTGGGTCTCGACCACCGCCGCCACCAGGTCGGTGCCGCGTTCCAAGCGCCGGTGCGCCTCACCGAGCATCGCAAAGGTCTTGCCGACACCCGGTGCCGCGCCGAGGTAGATGCGTAGCTCGCCGCGCCTGGGATGGTGGTCGGTCACGCTCACGTCAACCATCATCCCCTCCGCGCTAGCCGTTAGCCGGAAATCGGTGGTCGAGCGCCAGGTTGAGCTCCAGGACGTTGACCGTCGGCTCGCCCAAAAACCCGAGGTCGCGGCCGCTGCGGTACTGCGCCAGCACCCCGCGGATCTGATCGGGGCTGACGTGGCGGGCCTTTGCCACCCGGGCGACCTGGATGTCGGCGTAGGCCGGCGAGATGTGCGGGTCCAGGCCGCTGCCGCTGGCAGTGACCGCGTCGGCGGGGACGGCCGGGTTGGCGGGCGCGGCCCCGCGGATGGGCACGATCTGGCCGATCGTGTAGTCGTCGCCGAATTTTGCGCACTCGACCCGCACGCCCTCGTACATCGTGAGGAACGGGGCCGAGGTCGACTGGCACGGCTCGTTGACGCTCACCACGCGGGTCGGGTGGAGGACGTTGCCGCGGGCGTCGCGGGGTCCGATCACGGACAGCACCGCGCCCACGCCGCCGCCGGTGCAGAACGGGCGGGACCCGTCCACGCCCTCCAGCTGACCGATCGCGCTACTGCGCGTGCACACCTGCGTCAGCAGGCTGGGCTTGAAGCCCGCATCCGACGCGGACTTCCCGGCCGTCAGCAGCGCCGGATCCGCGGGCGTGTCAACGATGCTCTCCGGACCGAGGTTGCTCGCGCTGGTATTCAGCGGGTCGTAGCCGGTGCCGGCCGCCGAGGGGCGGCTCTGAAAATACTGCGGCAGCGCGTTCCCGTCCTTGTCGGTGAACAGCTGGCCGATCAGCCGGCTCCCGACGGTCTTGCCGTTGGCGGTGAGGATCGAGCCGTCGGCCTTGTCGTGCAGGCCCGGGAGCTGTGCGACCAGCCAGACGAACGCCGGGTAGGCGAGGCCGGTGATGACGGTCAGCACCAGCAGCGCGCGGAAGGCCGCCCAGTGCATGCGGACGAAACTGGAGAACTTCATGTCAGGACATCCCGGGGACGAATTGGACAATGAGGTCGATTGCCTTGATCCCGATGAACGGGGCGACGATGCCGCCGAGCCCGTAAACATAGAGGTTGCGGCTCAACAGCTTTGACGCGCTGCTCGGCGTATAGCGCACGCCGCGCAGCGACAGCGGGATCAGCATGACGATGATGATGGCGTTGAAAATCACCGCCGACAGGATCGCGGACTGCGGGCTGTGCAGCCGCATGATGTTGATCATGTCCAGCCCGGGGAACAGCGCGACGAACATCGCCGGGATGATCGCGAAGTACTTCGCGATGTCGTTGGCGATGGAGAACGTGGTGAGCGCGCCGCGGGTGATCAGCAGCTGCTTGCCGATCTCGACGATCTCGATGAGCTTGGTCGGGTCGGAGTCGAGATCGACCATGTTGCCGGCCTCTTTGGCCGCCGAGGTTCCGGTGTTCATCGCCACGCCGACGTCGGCCTGCGCCAGGGCCGGCGCGTCGTTGGTGCCGTCGCCGGTCATCGCGACCAGCTTTCCGCCCTCCTGCTCACGCTTGATCAGTGCCAGCTTGTCCTCCGGTGTGGCCTCCGCGAGGAAGTCGTCGACGCCCGCCTCGTCGGCAATCGCCTTGGCCGTCAACGGGTTATCGCCGGTGATCATGACGGTGCGGATGCCCATCTTGCGCATCTCGTCGAAGCGCTCGCGCATGCCCTGCTTGACGACGTCCTTGAGGTGAATGACGCCCAGCACCGCCGCTTCACCGTTGAGGCACTCACCGACGACCAGCGGCGTGCCGCCGCCCGCGGAGATGCCGTCGACGATCTCACCGAGCTGCGTGGGCACCTTACCGCCTTGTGCGCGTACCCATTCGGCGACGGAGCTGGCCGCACCCTTGCGGAGCTGGTGCCCGTCCAGGTCGACCCCGGACATCCGCGTCGTGGCGGAGAACTCCACCCAATGGGCGTGCGCGAGTTCGCCCGGGGCGCGCTCGCGCAGCCCGAAGTGTTGCTTGGCGAACACGACGATTGAGCGTCCCTCCGGCGTTTCGTCGGCGAGGCTGGACAATTGCGCGGCGTCGGCGAGGTGCTCGTTGGTGACGCCGTCGAGTGGGACGAATGCGCCGGCCTGCCGGTTGCCCAGGGTGATGGTGCCCGTCTTGTCGAGCAGCAGCGTGTTGACGTCGCCGGCGGCCTCCACCGCGCGCCCGGACATGGCGAGCACGTTGCGCTGCACCAGCCGGTCCATCCCGGCGATGCCGATGGCCGACAACAGCGCGCCGATCGTGGTGGGGATCAGGCACACCAGCAGCGACACCATCACGATCCCGGTGACGCCACTTGCGTTGAGCGCCTGGGTGTCCGGGACGCCCGGGTTGTTCGCCTTGGAGTAGATCGCCAGCGGCTGCAGGGTCGCGACGGCGAAGACGAAGATGACCGTCAACGCGGCCAGCAGGATGTTCAGCGCGATCTCGTTGGGGGTCTTCTGCCGGTTGGCGCCCTCGACGAGCGCGATCATCCGGTCGATGAAGCTTTCGCCCGGCTTCTGGGTGATCTTCACGACGATGCGGTCGCTCAGCACGGTGGTGCCTCCGGTGACCGCGGACCGGTCGCCGCCGGACTCGCGGATCACCGGCGCCGATTCGCCGGTGATCGCCGATTCATCCACCGACGCAATGCCTTCCACGACGTCACCGTCGCCCGGTATCACCTGGCCGGCCTCGACCACGACGATGTCGCCTTGCTGCAGCAACGGCGCCGCGACCTCTTCCTCGACCCCGGAGCCGCCTGGTGTCCAGTCCTTGAGGCGCCGGGCCAGGGTCTGGGTTTTGGCTCGGCGCAGCGTTTCCGCCTGGGCCTTGCCGCGGCCCTCGGCCACCGCCTCCGCGAGATTGGCGAACAGCACGGTCAGCCACAGCCAGATGACGATCAGCCACGCGAACCAGGTTTCGTTGATGACCGCCAACACGGTGCTCCAGGCGGCGCCGATTTCGACGATGAGCATCACCGGGTTGCGCCACAGGGTGCGCGGGTCGAGCTTGCGCAGGGCGTCCGGGGTCGAGCGCCACAGCATCTTAGGGTCGAGCAAGCCGCCCTGGACCCGCTTCTTCTCGGTGGGAGTCGCGGGCTGCGTCTGCTCGGACGAATCGACGGCGGTCGCGGTCATCAGTGGATTCCTTCGGCGAGAGGCCCGAGCGCGAGCATGGGCAGGAAAGTGAGGGCAACGAGGATCACCGTGACGCCGGCGACCATTCCGACGAACTGCGGGCGATGGGTGGGCAGGGTGCCCGCCGATTCGGGCGTGTGGCCCTGTTTGGCGAGCGAGCCGGCCAGCGCCAGGACGAGCACCATGGGCAGGAACCGCCCAAAGACCATCGCCAGTCCGAGCGCGGTGTTGTACCAGTTGGTGTTGACGCTGATCCCGGCGAACGCGGAGCCGTTGTTGTTCGCGGCGGAGGTGAACGCGTACAGCACCTCCGACAGGCCGTGCGGGCCGGTGTTGAGCATGCCGGCGCGTTCGCCGGGCAGCGCCATCGCGACCGCGGTCCCGGTCAGCACGATGAGCGGGGTGACCAGGAAATAGCTTGCGGCCAGCTTGATTTCGCGTGGGTTGATCTTCTTGCCGAGGTATTCCGGGGTGCGCCCGACCATCAGTCCGGCAACGAAAACGGTGATGACCGCCAGGATCAGCATGCCGTAGAGCCCCGAGCCGGTGCCGCCGGGAGCGACCTCACCGAGCTGCATGTTGAACATCGTGATCATGCCGCCGAGGCTGGTGTAGGAGTCGTGGAACGAGTCGACGGCGCCGGTGGAGGTGAGCGTCGTGGAGTCGGCGAACACCGCCGAGTTGGCGACGCCGAACCGCTGCTCGGCGCCTTCCATGGCCGCGCCAACCGCGGTCGGGACCGTGCCGTGGTGCTGCAGCTGGAACAGCATCATGAAGGACACGCTGAACGCGTACAAGCTCGCCATCACCGAGGCGATCGCGTAGCCCTGCTTGGTGCTGCCCACCATGCGCCCGAAGGTGCGCGGCAGCGAGAAGCTGATCACCAGCAGCAGGAAGATCTCCAGCCAGTTGCTCCACGTCGTCGGGTTCTCGAACGGGTGCGCGGAGTTCGCGTTGTAGAAGCCGCCGCCGTTGGTGCCGAGCTCCTTGATCGCCTCCTGGCTGGCCACCGGGCCGCCGGTGATCGTCTGCTGGGCGCCGCCGAGCGTGGTGGCGACCTGGTCGTGCAGGTGGAAATTCTGGATCGCGCCGCCCGCGACGAGCACGATCGCGGCGATGATCGAAATGGGCAGCAGGATGCGCAGCACCGTGCGCACCAGGTCGACCCAGAAGTTGCCGAGGTCGCCGGTGCGCTTGCGGGCGAAGCCGCGCACCAGGGCGATCGCCACCGCCATGCCGACGGCGGCCGAGACGAAGTTCTGCACCGCCAGCCCGGCCATCTGCACCAGATGGCCCTGGGTCGATTCGCCGGAGTAGGCCTGCCAGTTGGTGTTGGTGACGAAGCTGACCGCGGTGTTCCACGCCAATCCCGGGGTCATCTGGGTAGCCGGATCGTGCAGGTGCAGCGGCAATTTGCCCTGCACGAGCTGGAACACGAACAGGAACAGGATGCTGATCGACGAGAACGCCAGCACGCTGCGGGCGTAGGCCCCCCACGTCTGCTCCGAGCGTGAATCGACACCGATCGCCCGGTAGATCACCCGCTCGACGTAGGAGTCCTTCTCCGCCGTGTAGACGCGATACATGTAGTCGCCGAACGGCACGTGCACCACAACCAGTGCCACGACGAGGACGACGAGGAAGATGATCCCCGCTGTTGTTGCGCTCACTAGAACCTCTCCGGGAACAGCAGGGCGGCTGCGAGATACAGCGCGAGGATGACGGAAAGCGCCAAACCGACGACGTTTTCGTAGCTCACAGCCGCTCGACCAGCTTCTGCGTCAGCCCGAGCAGGGCGAACACCGCGATCGTCACCAAGACGTAGACCAACACGCCCATCCTGTCTCCGTTTCACCAGTCCTGTGCACACACGTAAAGGCCTCAGCGAGGCGGCTACGGCGCCGGCCTCGGAGGCAAGGTCAGCTTGAAGTTAAACGGGGCCGGTGCGGTAGGGCCGTTGGTTGACACTTTCCTAACGGCGCCGTAGTGCACCTTTACGGTTTTTTTACGCCCGAATCCCGGGGTGGCCGGATCAATATCGCGCAAAGGTCGGCACCGCTCGCGTATGGATGCCGTTTAGATCCGTGCCCGGGATGCCGACGGCGGGTAGACCCGAATCATGCGAGTGACACGGCACCCCGAGGCGGTCAGGTATGTCTGACGCGCTGCTGCAGCTTCCGGACGCGGTGAAGGCCGTTGTCGCGGCGTCGATCCTGCTGACCGTCTACTACCTGGGTCGGCGGGGGCCGAGGCCTTCCGTGGAATTCAGGGGCCGTCCGGCACCGGATCATCGATCATCGGCAGCCGGACCCGGAAAACCGTTCGGCCATCGGCGGATTCGGCGGTCACCGAGCCGTGGTGGGCCTTGACGATCGAGCTCACGATGGCCAGGCCCAGCCCGATGCCCGAGCCGTTGGACCGAGCCGTGTCGGCGCGCGCGAACCGCTCGAACAACCGGGGGAGGAGATCCGCGTCGATGCCCGGGCCGTCGTCGGCGACCGTCAGTTCCACGTAGGGCGGCTCCGTGCCGCGGCGCCGGCAGGTGATCCCGGTCGTCACCGTGACGCCCGGCGGCGTGTGCACCCGGGCATTGCTGAGCAGGTTGCTGACCAACTGGTGCAGCCGGGCGTGGTCGCCGCGAACCCAAACCGGCTCGTCGGGAAGGTCTTTGACCCAGAAGTGGGTCGGCGCCGCGACCGCCGCGTCGTTCACGGCGTTGACCGCCAGGTCCGCCAGGTCGACGTCCTGGGTCTGCAGGTCTTGGCCCTCGCCCAGGCGCGAGAGCAGCAGCAGCTCGTCGACGAGCACCGCCATGCGCCGCGCCTCCGCCTCGATGCGGGCCAGCGCGTATTCGGTGGTCGGCGGCAGCGCCGAGCTGTCCTGGCGGGTCAGCTCGGCATACCCCTGAATCGCCGCCAGCGGGGTGCGCAACTCATGGCTGGCGTCGGTGATGAATTGGCGCATCCGCAAGTCGGAGTCGGCGCGATGCGCCAACGCGCTGTCCACGTTGTCCAGCAATCGGTTCAGCGTGTGCCCAACGATGCCGACCTCGTTGTCGGGGTCGGTGTCGTTGGGCTGCACCCGGACGCTGATTCGGTGTTCGTCGGTCAGCGGCATGGCGGCGACTTCGGCGGCGGTGGCGGCGAGCCGGCGCAGCGGGCGCAGCGTGATCCCGACCACCCAGATGGTCAGCCCCGCCGTGATCGCAAGCGCGGCCGCGACAAGTGCCGTGGTGGTGATGTTCTTGCGGGCGATGATCTGGTTGGCCCGCGCTTGCGATACCCCGACGACCAACAGGTCGGATCCGTAGGCCCGGCTGTCGACGCGATAAGAGCCGAGGCTGCCCAGCCTCTCGGTGCGTGGCGGGGCGTCTTCGGGCCAGGGCTGGGACTCGATGGCGTGCACCGCGTCGGCCGGCGCGGGCCGCGCCTCGGCTTCGGAAAAGACGGCCGAGCCGATCACGACGCCGTCGTGCAGCACGGCGATGACGTTGCCGGGCGTTTGATCGGTGAACTCCAGCATCGCCTGCCCGATGGGTTGGGTGCCCGCGCGCGTCGGACCGTGGTCGCCGTTTCGGTATCTCGTGTACGAATTGCTCAGCGCGTCAAGGGATTGGGCGACGTCGGCGTCGCTCATCGCCGTCACGTAGCCGCGCAGGCTCAGCACGGAGACGATACCGACCGTCACGAGCACCACGCTGACGACGGCCAGCACGCCCAATAGCAACTGGCGGCGCAGCGAATGGGGCAGCCACCGCGGAAGGTCCCTGGATCCGGTGTTCGGCTCGCCGGTCATTCGGGCGGTCGCAGCATGTACCCAACGCCGCGGACGGTATGGATCATGGGCTCCCGCCCGGAGTCGATCTTCTTCCTGAGGTACGAGATGTACAGATCCACGATGCTGGTTCGGCCGGCGAAGTCGTAATTCCAGACGCGGTCGAGGATTTCGGTGCGGCTCAGCGCGCGGCGGGGATTGCGCATGAGGAACCGCAGCAATTCGAACTCGGTCGACGAGAGTGATATCTGGGTGCCGCCGCGGGTGACCTCCCGGCTGGCGGTGTCGACGTGTAGATCGCCGATTTTCAGGGTCTCGGCCGCCGGCGGGGTCTGCTGCGTGGAGCGGCGCAACAGCCCACGCAGTCGCGCGACGAGCTCCTCGAGGCTGAACGGCTTGGTCATGTAGTCGTCGGCGCCGGCGGTGAGGCCGGTGACGCGGTCCATGACCGAATCACGGGCGGTGAGGAACAGCGTGGGGGTGTAGGCGTCGGATTCCCGGATGCGCTGCAGAATCCGCAGGCCGTCCACGTCCGGAAGCATGATGTCGAGCACCAGCACGTCGGGATTGACGTTCTCGAACTTCGCGATGGCCTCGCGGCCGTTGTGGGCGATGTCGACCACCCAGCCTTCGTAATGCAGCGCCATCTTGACCAAGTTGGTCAGCGCGGGCTCGTCGTCCACCAGCAAAACCCGGATCGGTGAGCCATCGGCACGATAGATGCGGGGCAACTGCCCCAGAATGGCCTGGCGTGGCCGCTGGCTGCCTGTGTATCCGGACATCACGGTCATGTTCCTACATTCTCCCAAGCGCACATGTGGTTGTCACGGACTTCATAGAACTCTCAAATAAAAGCCCGGGCCCGTCGCTCACACCGGGCGGCGCTCAACTACCTACGTCAGGGCGTTTCCTCTGCGCAGCTGCGGCAGCATCGAATTTGCAAAACTATTGGTATGCATGGCACTTGGTTTCGGCCCGACTAAAGTATTCTGACACCTAACTCGCCAAATCAACATGTTACGAATGGATTTCATTGAGAACAGTGCGCTGGGCTATCTCGGCCTTCATCGGGGTTCGCCACGCAAACCTGGCGGCCCAATGCGCCGGCGTCCCGATTCCAGTTACCGCGATGTTACGCGACGTTACGAATGTTGTTAGCGCTGAATGACTTTCGTAGCGCTGGCCGCCATGGTGCCGTCGGGAACGGCTTCGGCGGCTGCCGGTGGGTTTCGGCGTTTCAGCTCCTCCGGCCGCGCCACGTCCGCCGGATATCCGATCGGTCCGACCGCTTCCGAACGGTCAATCCCGAGGGCCGTCGGCGCGGACGTCCGTGCGGTGGCCGGTGCTCGTGGACAGGGTCGCCGCCGTCGGCAGGTGGCGCGTAGCGCCGTTCTCCCGGCTTCGCTGCACCTCTTCCAGCGCCACGACCTTCGGTGGCGGCGAGCGCGACGACGCCACTCGTGCGGAATGGGCCCAGCAAACTCGAGTGAGGGATGGGGATAGGCGATGGACTTCGGCGTGCTGCCACCGGAGGTCAACTCCGTTCGGATGTATACGGGGCCGGGGCCAGGTACCTTGTCGGCCGCATCCGCGGGATGGGACTCGCTGGCCACCGGCCTGACCGACGCCGCCAGCTGCTACCAGGTGGTGATCGCGGGCCTCATCGAGGAGTCGTGGCTGGGGCGTACGTCGATGTCGATGGCGGCCGCGGTGACGCCCTACGTGTCGTGGATGACCGTCACGGCGGCGCACTGCGCACGGGCCGCCGCGAGCGCCACCGCGGCCGCAACCGCATTCGAGACGGCGTATGCGATGACGGTGCCGCCGCCGCTTATCGCGGCGAACCGCGCCGAGCTAGCGGCGTTGATCGCGACCAACGCCCTTGGGCAGAACGCGCCGGCGATAATGGCCACCGAGGCCGAGTACGGCGAGATGTGGGCCCAGGACGCGACGGCGATGTACAACTACGCCGCCAATTCGGCTTCGGCGTCGGCCTTTTCGATGTTCACGCCGCCGCCACGCACGACCGATTCGGGCGGCCTCGCCGGCCGGGTCGGCGTGGTCGCGCGGGCGCCCGGCAGCAACACCCAGGCGACGACGGCGCGGTTGATTTCTTCGGTGCCCCAGGCACTGCAGACCCTGGCGACACCGGGAGCGGCGTCAGTGGCGCAGGCGGGGGAGGGCACAGCTGCCTCGGCGGGCGTGGGTCAAGCGGCCGCGCTCGGCACGTTGTCGGTGCCGCCGGGTTGGGCCGACGCCGTCTCGGAGATCACGCCGCCCCCCGCTCTCGACGCCAACGTTATGCCAGGCGGTTGGGGCGCAGCGCCGTCGGCCCGGCGCGAGTCCGGCGGCGCGGTTCAACGGATTGGGTTGCGTTCCAAGCTGATTCCACGTTCCCCGGTCGCGGGATAGCGCACCCAGACAAAGAACGGGGCCGCACACCGGTGGGGTGTGCGGCCCCGCTTTGAAG
>NZ_JCALDM010000018.1:0-105667 GCF_059812845.1 Mycobacterium sp. NGS34 | reverse complement strand
CTGGCCGCACACTCGGCACGAGCCGGCGGTGGGTCAGATGAAGTCCGACCCGCCGTCCACGTTGACGGTGGCGCCGGTGACATAGCCATTTCGGCGAGACGCCAGATAGGCGGTGACGGATGCGACCTCTTCGGGAAGTCCGGCACGGCCAAGGTCGCAGGGCTGGTGGAAATTGTTGTCGATCCAGGTCATGACATCGACCGGGTTGGTGGCGTCGAGCCCGTCGGCGGCGAGGATGTCTTTGAGTACTTCGGTGAAGCTGGCTGTCACGATAGTTCCGGGGCACACGCAGTTGACCAGAATGCCGTCCTTGGCAAGGCTTTTCGATAGGTTCTTCGTGACGCTGGCCAATGCCGCCTTCGATGCCGTGTAGGCCACGATGCGCGGGTTCTGTCGCTGAATCGAATGCGCCGACAGCGTGACGATCCGGGCCCAATCCGCGGCGCGCAGCAACGGCAACGAGGCACGGATCGATCGCACGGCCGACATCGTGCCAAGTGTGAACGCGTCGCCCCATTGCGTGTCGTCCATCTGCTCGAAATAGCCGTCACCCGGTCCAATCGTGTGGACGAGGCTGTTGAGGCGCCCCCAACGCTCCGAGACCGCGGCGAAGCCATCGGCGATGGATTGGGCATCAGCCATATCCACGCTGATCCCCACGGCATCTGGAGCGCCCGCCTCGCGCAGCGATTCCACGGCGGCGTCCAGCGCTCCCGGGCTCCTGGCCATCACCGCCACGCTGGCCCCTTCGGCCGCAAGGGTTTCGGCGATGGCCAGCCCCATACCCTTGCTGCCGCCTGTGACCACTGCCGTCGAATCGGTGAAACCCAGGTCCATCGACGTCTCCTTCCGGTTGCTGCGTTGTCGTCGTTCAGAGCGAAACCCGCGCGATCGCTTCCGCCGGCACGCCGAGGCCGCCCAAGCAGAACCGAAGCGCGCGTTGACGGACGCTGTCGCGGTCATAGTCGCCGGTCATCCATTGCCGCTCGATGCCCGCCCACACCACGGCGTGAATGGCCTCCGCATCGGTCACCGGATCGATGTGGTGGAACACCCCGTGCTGCAGACCACGTTGAAGAGCCTCGGTGAGCGGCTTGAGCAATTGCGCGTATGCGGGCATGACCAGAGTGGGGGAGCCGAACATCTGCGATTGAGCCTCGAGCGATAGGCGGCGCAAGTCGGATTTGATGTTGGCGTCGAAGGCCAAGTCGAGTCGCCCGTCGATCCACGCGGCGACCGCGTCGATCTCCGTGTTGGCAGACGCCATTCGGCGTCGAAGTCGCCGTTCTTCGACACGCGCCGATTCAAGGAACAGCGCTGCCACCAGTTCGTCCTTGGAGTCGAAATGACGATAGAACGCCCGGGTGCCCAATGCGCTTCGTTCAAGAACAGCCGCGATGCTGAGCCCTTGAATTCCGCTTTCCCGCAGCGTCTTTGACGCAGCGGCGAGGATCTTGCGTCGCACCGTTGCGTCTGGACCCAACTTGTCGCTTCGCGGCGCGCGAGGAGCGCCCACGGAGTCAGGCGGTGGCATCGTAGGCGGCCAGGTAGCCCGCGAACCGCTCGCGAACACCCTCGGGCGTTAGGCCGTAGTCGGCCAGGTCGTATTCGTGGGTGCCGCGGGAGCCCGGGCGATGTCCCTGCGCCCACTGCGTGACCGCGTGCAGAGTCGCATCGGTAAAGGGCAAACCCAAGGAATCGTAGCTGGTTTGCAGGGTGCGCACCGGATCACTTTGCAGATCGGCGAACGAGACGTCGGCGAATCGCTCGTCGCCCTGCCTCGCGCGAAAGTCCATTGCCCGCCGCACACCTTCAACCCAGCTGTCCACCTGTTCCGCGCCGAGTTCCTTGGCGTCGTTGCGATCGCTGCTCCAGCTGCGCACGTATTGGATCAGACTGCACACGGAGGCCATCACCTTAGCCGGATCGCGGTGACTCCATAGGAATTTGGCGTTCGGATAGGCCTCGACGAGCGCGTCGAGCGCGAACATGTGCACGGGCGTCTTGAGGTGCCACAGAACCGGTGGGCAGTGCCATTGCAACAGCTTGAGCACTCGCCGGTGGAAGGTGTACGTCTCGCGCATATCGCAATTCATCAGCCACGCCAGATATCCGGGTGCGCGGACGGCGCCGTCGAAGTGGAAAGTGCGAAAACTCATGCCCATCAGGTCCTGGCATTCGGTCGGGGCTGTGGGCTCGGAGTTGTACATCGTTTTCATCAACGGGAACATGTCGTCGAGCATCTTCAGGCCGGCCTCGGCCTGCGCGATCCGCGGGTCACTGTGCTGGGTGGCGGCCTCCGGCGGCGGCGTGGGTGCCTGGGATTCCCACATCCGTAGGGACCGGAACTGAGGGTCGGCGGCCACGAGTTGGCTCAGCGCGGTGGTTCCGGTGCGCGGTAGTCCGATCACGAAAACTGGTCCGCCGACTACCTGGTCATCGATTTCGGGGTGCGCAGCGTAGGTGTTCTCGATCCGGAGGCGTTGGATCAGGGCGTTGCTGACGGTGGCGTGCTGGATGACCCGGCCCATGTCGTTGAGGTCCGCCTCGGTGTTCAGTGCCTCAACGATGCGTTCGAGCCCCTCGCGGTAATAGGGCGAACCTAAATCGTCGAGACCGGTTGCGGCCCGGGCGCCCTCTTCTAACTCGTCGGCATCGAACGTCATCGTCCGAACCTTTCGTGTACGGCCTGCCGGCGTGCCGCGAGGATCGATTTCCGCTCGTCGGGAGTGACTTCTGCGGTGTCCGAGGGCAATTCGGCGTGGATGCGGTCGAACGGCACGATCCGGGTGCTGGGCGTCGGCGCCGTCTCGGTGCGCACGCAGCGCAGGATGACGGGCCCGTTGCTGTAGCCGGCGGTGTCGAGCCAATTCGCGACTCCAGGATCCTCCGCGCACAGCACTACACGCACCAGCCCGTCGGAATCCACGGCGGCCTGGTGGGCGTTCAGACTGGATTGATGGCGCCCGTAATGGATGGTCTCCCACCACGGGTTGCCGATGGAAAAGCTCCAGTAGACGCCTTCCGGCGGTACCACTTCGACGATTAGGGCCTCGCCCGGGCGCAGCTCCCACCGACCGATAACCGGCCTGTTCTCGGCCGCCGCTCCGATATCGCTGCGGTCGATCGGTGGCAGGAACCCATTTGTCGGGGGCGCCGCACCGAACTGCAGAAAGAACGCCAGGTTGTCCTGAACGAAGTCGCCGAGGGCGACCAGTTGCTTCGTCAGCGCGTGGTGTGTATCCACCGGGCGGCCGATGGCCTCCACCGTGGCGTCGAGCCGCTCGATGCGTAGCGACGATGCCACCTCGGCATCCCAGTCGTAGAAGAAGTGCCGCACCGTCAACGTGGGATGCTCGCCGTCGATACGCATCCAATTACCCGTTCGCCCCGTCTCCTCAGAGGCAGACAGCAGCACCTCGAAGTTTCCCGCGGAGTCCACCTCGAGTTCGTCAACCAGTGCGTTTGCCGTCGACGCGATGCCATTCATCGTCTGCAGCCCGACGTACCGGGCGGTGCCGCGATTGCCGAACAGTCGGTAGCTCTGCCCGCCGTGCAGGACCGCGCGGGTGTAAATGCAGTCCGGACACTCCATTCCCCAGGTCACGATGTCGTCGGTACTGGTGCGTTGGACGGACAGGATGGGATCGGGATCGAACCGCAGCACCTCGTCGATGCCGGCGGCGAGGAGCACGAGGAGATGTCGCAAGCCGGCGGCAAGATCGACCCGATTTCGGTTCGCGGGGTCGGACTCGACGACCTGCGCGGCTTCGCGGAGCCGGTCCATCAGGTACGACCAAGCTTGTCCCAGATCGGCGTCACCGGACGCACCGGACAGCGCCGCCTCGGCGATCGAGAACGGCAACCACGACAGTGGCTTATTAGGGTCGCTCATGTCTCCCCGCTCGGTCCTGTGCTCGCGCCCTTAAGTGAAAATCAGATTTTCGGCTAATGTCGACGACTATGCAGGGAACGGATGCGAATGTCAACGTCGCGTCCGCAGCGGTAGGTTGACACCGTGACACCCACCTTTGCCGACCTCGCCAAGGCGCAATACCTGCTGCTGACCACCTTCACCAAGGACGGGCGGCCCAAGCCGGTGCCGATCTGGGCCGCGGCCGACGGCGACCGGCTGCTGGTCATCACCCAGGAAAAGTCGTGGAAGGTCAAGCGGATCCGCAACACCCCGCGGGTCACGCTGGCCACCTGCACCATGCAGGGCCGGCCGACCAGCGAGGCGGTCGAGGGCACCGCGGCGATCCTCGACAAGTCGCAGACCGGCGCTGTCTACGACGCCATCGGCAGCCGGTACGGCATTGTCGGCAAGGTGTTCAACTTCTTCAGCAAGCTGCGCGGCGGCATGGACAACAACGTCGGCCTCGAGCTGAAAGTGGCGCCAGGCTAAGGCAAATGGGGACCGTCCTCATCCCGATCCCGGACCGCGACTTCGACCCGACCGAGGTCGCCGTCAGCTGGCGGGTCCTGACGCGCGACGGGCACCGGGTGGTCTTCGCCACCGAGAGCGGCGCGCCCGGCGTCGCCGACGACATCATGGTGACCGGCCGCGGGTTGGACATCTGGTCCGCGCTGCCGCTGCTGGGCCGCGTCCCGGTCGTCGGGTTGATGCTGCGGGCCAACAAGGACGGCCGCCAGGCGTACCGGGACATGCTGCGATCGGCGGAATTTCAGCATCCGGTCAGCTGGTCGCAAGCGAGCCTCGACGGCATCGACGCGCTGCTGCTGCCCGGCGGCCATCGCGCCCGGGGGATGCGCGGTTACGTCGACAGCGACATCCTGCAGCGCCTCGTCGTGGACGCCTTCGGCCGGGGGCTGCTCGTGGGCGCGATTTGTCACGGCGTGCTGCTCGCCGCGCGCAGCGTCGATCCCGCCACCGGTCGCTCGGTGCTCTACGGTCGCAAGACCACGGCGCTGACGTGGGCGATGGAGGGCCTGGCCTGGCGGCTCACCCGGATGACCCGATTGTGGGATCGCGATTACTACCGAACCTATACCGAGGAGCCCGGTCAGCCGGTCGGCTACATGTCCGTGCAGTCGGAAGTCACTCGCGCCCTGAAGGATCCGACGGATTTCCAAGACGTCGGCAGCGACACGCCGCACCGGTTGCTGAAGTCGTCGGGGATGGTGCGTGACACCGCGAGCGATTCGCGGCCCGCGTTCGTCGTCGACGACGGCAGTTATGTGTCGGCGCGCTGGCCCGGCGACACGCATAGCTTCGCGAACGTCGTGTCGCGAAAGCTGAGGTGATCCAACGGGTTTCAGCCCGTCTTCAAGTGCTCCCGGAAGAAGGAGAAGACGCGGTTCCACGCGTCGTCGGTGGCGGCCTCGTCGTAGCCGAAACCGGCGATGCGAAGCAGCGGCTGGGCGGGCAGCGTGTTCGCGAAGCTGTGCCCCACGCCGGGGTAGACCTTGGTGTCCGTGGTGATCTGCTTGGCCTCGGTTACGTCCCGGAATTTCTCGGGCGCACCCTTGCCCAGGGGGTCACGGCCGCCGAAGCTCGCGACGATCGGGCACGCCCCGTCCAGGGTCTTGTCGAGGTTGCGCGGCAGCGGAGTCCCGTAGAACGGCGCCGAGGCCCCAAAACCCTTGGGCGACATGACGAGCGCGAAATGCCCGCCCATGCAGAACCCCGCGATGCCGACCTGCCCGGAACACTCCGGCATGGCCTTGAGGTGATCGCGCGCCGCCAGAATGTCGTCGAGGGCGCGCCCCCGCTGCGCCTGCATCTCCCGCATGACCCGGGTGATGCAGCGGACGCGGCCGCCGCGGGCATACATGTTCGGGGTGAGCGCCACGTACCCGCCCCGCGCGATGCGCTCGTTGGTCGCCTGCTTGTCCCGGCCGTAGCCGAATGCGTCGTGGATCACCACCACGCCCGGCCACGGGCCCTGTCCCTGGGGAACGTTCAACAGCGCGTCAATCGATCCGTCCGGGGTGTCGATCTGAATCGTTGCCATAGCGTCATCTAACTGCAGCCGTGTCGGGCGACACCAGGGGAACTCCATGGTGGCCCGCGGACGTTGGCCTCACATGATGTCGCGGCTGTTCCTCATCTACGCCGTCGTCGAGCTCGCGGCGGTCATCGCGCTGGTCTCGTCCGTCGGATGGGGCTGGACGCTGCTGGCGCTGCTGGGCACGTTCGTGATCGGGTGGGTCGTGCTGGCGCCGATGGCCGGTTCGCAGCTGATCCGGCAGATCGGGCAATTGCGCTCCGGGCTGACCGAGGCGCGCACGGCGGCGGGCGACGGGGCGCTGGTCACCCTGGCCATCGCGCTGGTCCTCGTCCCGGGGCTGGTCACCACGGCTTTGGGCCTGTTGCTGCTGGTCCCCCCGATTCGAAGGGTCGCCGGCGCGGGACTGATGCGTGCCTTGCGGCGGCGGGTGCCGCTGATCGCCGAGGCGACGCTTTTCGGGGCCGAGACCGACGGCCGCGACTACATCGACGGCGAGGTCGTCGACGTGCGGGACTTCCGGGCGCCCGCCCTGCCCAGCGAGATGCGCGGCGGATATCCCGGAAACCCCGCCTGGGATTGATCCGGGATTGATCTGAACGCCGTCACACGTAGTTTTGGCCTGTGACCGACACGCCCACCACGCTGCTGGTCAACGGGCGGGTGCACAGCCCGAGCCATCCCGACGCCACCGCCATGGCGGTCCGCGGCGACGTCATCGCCTGGCTGGGCAGCGACGACGTCGGGCGCAGCCAGTTCCCGGACGCCCGGGTCGAGGACCTGGACGGCGGCTTCGTGGCGCCGGGGTTCGTGGACAGCCACATCCACCTCACCGCGACCGGCCTGACGCTCAGCGGCCTGAACCTGCAACCCGCCGCGTCCCGCGCCCAGTGCCTGCGGATGATTGCCGAGCACGCGGCCGCCCACCCGGGCCGGCCGGTGTGGGGCCATGGCTGGGACGAATCGTCGTGGCCCGAGAACGCGCCGCCGAGCACCGCCGAGCTGGACGCCGTCCTCGGTGACCGGCCCGCCTACCTGACCCGCGTCGACGTCCACTCCGCGCTGGCCTCCACGGCGCTGCGCCGGCGGGTCGCGGACCTGCCCGCGGCGGCCGGTTTCGACCCGGAGCGGCCGCTGGTCGGCGACGCCCATCACCTGGTCCGCGCCGTCGCCCGCGGCCTGCTGACGCCCCAGCAGCTGGCCGAGGCCCGGACGGCCGCGCTGCGGGCCACCGCCGCGGCCGGCATCGTCGCGGTGCATGAATGCGCGGGTCCCGAGATCGGCGGGCTCGACGACTGGCTGCGGCTCCGTGAGATCGATGAAGGCGTCGAGATCGTCGGCTACTGGGGCCAGGCCGTCACCACGGCGGCCGAGGCGCGGGCGCTGCGGGACGAGACGGGCGCCCGCGGGCTGGCCGGCGACCTGTTCGTCGACGGGGCGCTGGGGTCGCGCACCGCCTGGCTGCACGAGCCGTACGCCGACGCCCCAGACCGCGCCGGCACCTGCTACCTGGATCCCGGCGCCATCGAAGCCCATCTGCGGGCATGCACCGAGGCGGAGGTGACGGCCGGTTTCCACGTCATCGGCGACGCCGCGGTCTCCGCGGCGGTCGCGGCGTTGGAACGGGTCGTCGCGGACCTCGGGGTGGCCGCCGTCGCCCGCTGCGGGCACCGCCTGGAGCACGTGGAGATGGTCACCGCCGACCAGGCCGCCAAACTGGGCGCGTGGGGCGTCATCGCCAGCGTGCAGCCCAATTTCGATGCGTTGTGGGGTGGCGCCGACGGCATGTACGCCCGGCGGCTCGGCGCCGAACGAGGCAGCCGACTGAACCCCCTTGCGCTGTTAGCATCCCAAGGCGTGCCCCTCGCGCTCGGTTCCGACGCCCCCGTTACGGGCATCGACCCGTGGGCGAGCGTGCGCGCGGCGGTCAATCACCACACCCCGGGCAGCGCGGTGTCGGCGCGGGCCGCGTTCGCGGCCGCCACCCGCGGCGGCTGGCGGGCGGGCGGCGCACGCGACGGCCAGGCGGGCACGCTGGTGCCCGGCGGGCCCGCTTCCTACGCCGTGTGGGACGCCGGGGCCCTCGACGTCCAGGCGCCGCGCGACGCCGTCCAGCGCTGGTCCACCGACCCCCGCTCCCGGGTGCCCGCGCTGCCGCCGCTGGGCCCCCACGACCCGTTGCCGACGTGCCGTCGAACCGTGCATCGAGGCGCTGTCATCCATGGCTAGGGAGTGGTTCGGCGGCCTCCAGCCCCCCGACCAGGACCCGATAAGCGACCCGATCAGCGAAGAGGCCGAATCGGAGCGGGACGACGACGCCGCCGAGATCCGCGCCGACGAGCCCGCAAGGGCCGACGAGGCCCCAAGCGCCGACGAGCCGGAAGAGGCGGCCCGCCCGCCCGCCCGGCCCGGGGCCGCGACGCGCCGCGTGCTCGCCGGGGTGGGCGCGGCGGCGATCGCGCGGCTCCCGGGCGTTTGGGCCGCGCTGCGGCCCCGCCTGCCGCGACTCGCGCTCGCCATCGCGGGCGGCTTGCTGCTGTTCGCCAGCTTCCCCGCCGTGAACTGGTGGTGGGCCGCCGTCGTCGCCGCCGCGTTGCTGGCCTGGGTGCTACAGCATCCGGCGACGACACCGGCGGGCGGGTTCGGCTACGGCTTCCTGTTCGGGCTGGCCTTCTACGTGCCGCTGTTGCCGTGGATCAGCACGCTGGTGGGCGCCGTGCCCTGGCTGGTGCTGGCGGCCACCTGTGCGCTCTTTCCCGCGCTATTCGGCCTGTGCGCCGTCGTCGTGCGACGGCTGCCCGGCTGGCCGATCTGGTTCGCGCTGCTGTGGGCGGCCCAGGAATGGCTGAAGTCGATCTTTCCGTTCGGCGGCTTTCCCTGGGGCGCGGTCGCCTTCGGTCAAGCGCAGGGTCCGTTGTTGCCGTTGGTCCAGCTCGGCGGGGTCGCGCTGCTGTCCATGGCCGTCGTGCTGGTGGGATTCAGCGCGACCGCGATCGCGCTGGAGATCGCGAAGTGGTGGAAAACCGGGCACCCGACCGGCTCAGCAGCCGCGAAAGAGCCCGCGCCGCCGCCGGCCGTGGTGCTGCCGGGCGTCTGCATCTGCCTGGTGTTGTTCGCCGCCGTCATCATCTGGCCGCAGGTGCGGCACGCGGGCGCGGGAGCGGGCGGCGAACCCTCGGTCACCGTCGCCGTCGTCCAGGGCAACGTGCCGCGGCTGGGCCTGGACTTCAACTCCCAACGCCGGGCGGTGCTGGACAACCACGTCCGCGAGACCCAGCAGCTGGCCGAGGACGTGCGCGCGGGGCTGGCCCCGCAACCGCAGTTCGTGATCTGGCCGGAGGACTCCTCGGACATCGACCCCCTCGCCAACCCCGACGCCGCCGAGCAGGTCGCGCGGGCCGTCGCCGCGATCGGTGCGCCGATACTGGTCGGCACGGTGCTCGACGTGCCCGGCCGCACCCCGGACAACCCGCAGTACACCAACACGGTCATCGTGTGGAATCCGGTCAGCGGGCCGGCCGATCGCCACGACAAGGAAATCGTGCAGCCGTTCGGGGAGTACCTGCCGATGCCGTGGCTGTTCAAGCACCTCTCCGGCTATGCCGACCGGGCCGGGCACATGGTGCCCGGCCGAAGCAGCGGCGTGGTGAACATCGCCGGAGTACCGGTCGGGGTGTCCACGTGCTGGGAAGTCATCTTCGACCGGTCCCCGCGAAAGGCGGTGCTGGGCGGTGCCCAGCTGCTGGCCGTGCCCGCCAACAACGCGACCTTCAACAAGACCATGAGCGAACAACAGCTGGCGTTCGCCAAGGTCCGGGCGGTGGAGCACGACCGCTACGTGGTGGTCGCCGGAACCACCGGGATCAGCGCGGTGATCGCCCCCGACGGCGCCGACCTGGTCCGCACCGATTTCTTCGAGCCCGCCTACCTCGACATGCAGGTGCGTCTCAAGACCAAGCTGACGCCCGCGACCCGGTGGGGCCCGATCCTGCAGTGGGTTTTGGTCGCAGCGGCCGGAGCGGTCATTCTGGTCGGGATACGGCACAATGGATGGTTCGCGCGTCCGATTCTTCGGAGGTCCAGGCCTCGCGGTGAATCGGAAGACGCCGGAACGCCCCCGGGCGAACCCCCGCCCGACGAGGGCGACGCGGGGAGAGCGCAAGGCACTGCGCCGGCCGAGGACGGCGATGACGACACCCCGCCCGAGCAGGGCGGCCTACCTGATTTCGGGCGAGACAAAGGAGCTACATGACCACCGGCCAGCCGGCGCCCCGGGTCCCGGGCGAGCGTCCCAGCGAGCGCGTCCTGGTGATCATCCCGACGTTCAACGAGCGGGAGAACCTACCGGTGATCCACCGGCGGTTGACCACGGCGTGCCCGAAAGTGCACCTACTCATCGTCGACGACAACAGCCCCGACGGCACCGGGCAGCTCGCCGACGAGCTCGCGGCGGCCGACCCCGACCGCATCCACGTGATGCACCGCACCGCCAAGGACGGCCTGGGCGCGGCCTACCTGGCCGGTTTCGCCTGGGGTCTGAGCCGGGACTATTCGGTGCTCGTCGAAATGGACGCCGACGGCAGCCACGCGCCCGAACAGCTGCACCTGCTGCTGGACGCGGTCGACGCCGGCGCCGATCTGGCGATCGGTTCCCGTTACGTCGAGGGGGGAGCGGTGCGCAACTGGCCGTGGCGGCGCTGGGCGCTGTCGTGGACGGCCAACACCTACGCGCGGGTCGCCCTCGGCGTCGGCGTGCACGACATCACCGCCGGCTACCGGGCCTACCGCCGCGAAGTGCTCGAGACGATCGGCCTGGACGCCGTGGACTCCAAGGGCTATTGCTTCCAGATCGACTTGACCTGGCGCACCGTCTGCAATGGGTTCGTCATCGCCGAGGTGCCGATCACCTTCACCGAGCGCGAACTCGGCGTCTCCAAGATGAGCGGATCCAACATCCGCGAGGCGCTGGTCAAAGTCACCCGGTGGGGCATCGAGGGGCGCTCCTCGCGCCCCCGCGCGATCCGGGCCGACAACCGCGGTTAGCCGCGGCGGCGCGACCGGATCAGCTCGAGTCGCTCCTTGAGCAGCTCTTCGAGCTCTTCGACCGAGCGGCGCTCCAGCAACATGTCCCAGTGCGTGCGCGGCGGCTTGACCTTCTTCGGCTCGGGCAGGTCGCCCTCGATGAGGGTGCCCTCCATGCCGTTGCGGCACAGCCAGGTGCCGGGGATGTCGGCGTCGTCGGCGAAGGGGACCTCGAACTCCTCGCCGTTCTCGGTGCGGTACCGCGCGATCTGACGCGGCGCGAGGTCGTGGTTGCGGTCGGTCTCGTAGCTCACGGCTCCAAGGCGACTGCCTCTCAGGACGCGATCGGCCATGGGTGCTACTCCTTTAGATCCTGTGGGCTGTGGTGCAATTTCCGTTTAGCAAACGTAACGACGGCCCGCGTAGTTCCCAGGCCGACACGCGGCATACGCGACGCGACCTTCAATGATACGGGATTGCCGATCACGGCCGACTATCCTCGGCAGGCGTGACCCGCCGCGCCCGCCCCCACCCGTGCCGGTGGTGCGGTCGGGACGTGACCGACGCCGGGATGGGCCGCCGTCGCCAGTACTGCCGGCAGTCCTGCCGGCAACGCGCCTACGAGCAGCGCGCCTCACTGAACCGGGGCTTGAATCAGGAAGGGGTGGCGGCATTGCCCGCCGACGCGGTGGTGCTGTCGGCCGAGGACGCCGCCGACCTCTCGGATCGCGTTTACCAGGTGCGATGCGCCGCGGAGGACGTTGCCACGGCGCTCGACGAGGGGGCCGCCACGGCCGAGCTGCGGGAACTGTGCGACGTGCTGATCCAGGCCGCCCGCGCCGCCGACGGTTGGCGCCGGGCGGGCGTCTAACCCGGCTTTGACCACCACCGATGGGTTCCCGAGTACAGTCGCGCCATGGGCGGCGGACCCGGCGTACTCGGGTGTACAGGTCGACGCCGGTCCTTCGTTAGCAGCCGGGAGTATCGGACGTTTTGAAATCCTGCCGGAGTTGGCCATACTCACGAGCGACATTCTTGGGTCGGAGAGCAGCACGAAGTTTGGTGGAGCTGGTCGAAAATCCACGAGACCGATTCGTGCGGCAACTTCTGTGACTCGGCAACGGCGCTCGGCAAATGCCGCATCCGGCGGCCATCAGACGGCCCACATGCCAGGTCGGGGTAGGCGAGGTTAGTAATGGATCAACTCCAGCATGCGACCGAAGCGCTGCGCAAAGCGCTGGTCCAGGTGGAACGCCTGAAGCGCACCAACCGTGCGTTGCTGGAGCGGTCGAGCGAGCCGATCGCCATCGTCGGCATGTCGTGCCGCTTCCCGGGCGGGGTCGAGACCCCCGAGGACCTGTGGCAGATGGTGGCCGACGGCCGCGACGTGATCACGGACTTTCCCACCGATCGCGGCTGGGACGTGGCGGGGTTGTTCGATCCCGATCCCGACGCGCGGCACAAGACCTACGCCCGCACCGGCGGCTTCGTGGACGGCGTCGCGGACTTCGACGCCGCGTTCTTCGGCATCGCGCCGAGTGAGGCGCTGGCGATGGACCCCCAGCATCGGATGCTGTTGGAGCTGTCGTGGGAGGCGCTGGAGCGGGCGGGGATCGATCCCGGCGGCCTGCGCGGCAGCGCCACCGGCGTCTTCGCCGGGCTCATCGTTCAGGGCTACGGCATGTTGGCCGAGGAGATCGAGGGTTACCGGCTCACCGGCATGACCTCCAGCGTCGCCTCGGGCCGGGTGTCGTACGTGCTCGGGCTGGAGGGCCCGGCGGTGTCGGTGGACACAGCGTGCTCGTCGTCGTTGGTGGCCCTGCACATGGCGGTGCAGTCGCTGCGCTCGGGCGAGTGCGACCTGGCCCTGGCCGGCGGCGCAACCGTCAACGCCACGCCCACGGTCTTCGTCGAGTTCAGCCGGCATCGCGGGCTGGCGCCGGACGGCCGCTGCAAGGCCTACGCGGGCGCCGCCGACGGCGTCGGCTGGTCCGAGGGCGGCGCCATGCTGGTCGTGGAGCGGTTGTCGGACGCGCGACGGCTCGGGCATCCGGTGCTGGCGGTGGTGCGAGGCTCGGCCGTCAATCAGGACGGCGCGTCGAACGGGCTGACCGCGCCCAACGGCCCGTCGCAGCAGCGGGTGGTGCGCGCCGCGCTGGCCAATGCCGGGCTCGCGGCCGCCGACGTGGACGTCGTCGAGGGCCACGGCACCGGGACCACGCTCGGCGATCCCATTGAGGCGCAGGCGTTGTTGGCCACCTACGGCCAAGACCGCGACGAGCCGTTGTGGCTGGGATCGATCAAGTCGAACATGGGTCACACGCAGGCGGGCGCCGGCGTCGCCGGGGTGATCAAGATGGTGCAGGCGATGCGCCACGAGACGCTGCCCGCGACGCTGCACGTCGATGTGCCCAGCCCGCACGTGGATTGGTCGGCGGGCGCGGTGTCACTGCTCAGCGAGGCCCGGCCCTGGCCGGCGGGTCGCCCACGGCGCGCGGGCGTGTCGTCGTTCGGGATCAGCGGCACCAACGCGCACGTGATCGTGGAGGCGGTGCCCGCCGCCGAGCCCCGGGAGGCCGCCCCGACACCGGCCGTGGTGCCGTGGGTGATCTCGGCGAAGTCCGCAAAGGCGTTGCAACTGCAGGCCGCCCGGTTGGCGGGGCATCTCGGCGCGCACCCGGAGTTCGACGTCGCCGACGTGGGGTGGTCGCTGGCCGGCCGTTCGACGTTCGAGCATCGCGCGGTCATCGTGGGCGGCGATCGGGACCGGTTGCTGGCCGGACTGGACGAGCTGGCCCGCTGCGACGTCGACGAGCCCCTGTCGGTGGTCCGCGGCACCGCGTCCGCCGCGGGCAAGACCGTCTTCGTCTTCCCCGGCCAGGGCTCCCAATGGCTGGGCATGGGCGTCGAATTGCTGTACACCACACCGGTATTCGCGCAACACATCCGGGCGTGCGAAGAGGCCTTCGCCGAGTTCGTCGACTGGTCGCTGACCGACGTCCTGCGCGGCGCGTCGGACGCCCCGGGCTTGGACCGCGTGGACGTGGTGCAGCCGGTGCTGTTTGCGGTGATGGTGTCGCTGGCCGAGCTGTGGAAGTCGGTCGGGGTCAGCCCCGACGCGGTGATCGGGCACTCGCAGGGCGAGATCGCGGCGGCCTATGTCGCCGGTGCGCTGTCGTTGCGGGACGCCGCGCGGGTGGTCACGTTGCGCAGCAAGCTGCTGCGCTCACTGGCCGGCCCCGGCGGCATGCTGTCCATCGCGTGCAGCACCGAACGGGCCAGGGAACTGCTGGCGCCCTACGGGAATCGCGTCAGCATCGCCGCCGTCAACGGCCGGTCGGCCGTCGTGGTGTCCGGCGACGGGGCCGCGCTGGACGAACTCGTCGGGTTCTGCGCCGACCTGGAGCTGCGCACCCGGCGGATCGACGTCGACTACGCCTCGCATTCGGTCGAGGTCGAGGCGATCCGGGGTGAGCTCGCCGAGGTCTTGACCGGGCTCGAGCCGCGGTCCTCGCGCACCGCGTTCTTCTCGACGGTGACCGGAAATCGCTTGGACACCGCGGGATTGGACGCCGACTACTGGTACCGCAACATCCGGCAGACCGTTCAGTTCGACCAGGCGGTGCGCAGCGCGTGCGAGCACGGGTTCCGAACGTTCATCGAATCCAGCCCGCACCCCGCGTTGATCGCCGGGATCGAAGACACCGCCAACAGCTCCTTAGCGGGCGACAGCCCGCAAATCAGTGAGGCGATCGTCGTGCCCACGCTGGGCCGCGACGACGGCGGGCTCGAGAGGTTCCTGACCTCGGCCGCCACCGCGTTCGTCGCGGGAGTGGCCGTGGACTGGCGCGGCGCGCTGGACGGCGCGGGCTTTGTCGAGCTGCCGACGTACGCCTTTGACCGGCGCCGGTTTTGGCTGTCCGGGGAAGGCGTCGCGGCCGACGCCACCGGCTTGGGGCTGGGCACCAGCGAGCACCCGCTGCTGAGCGCGGTCGTGGAGCTGCCTGCCACCGGCGGGGTGCTGCTGACGGGCCGGTTGTCCGCCGGCGTGCAGGGTTGGCTGGCCGATCACGCCGTCTCCGGTGTGGCGGTGTTCCCCGGCGCGGGGTTCGTCGAGTTGGCGATCCGCGCCGGTGACGAGGTCGGCTGCTCGACGGTCGACGAACTGACTCTGCAGGCCCCGTTGATGTTGCCCGCCAAGGATTCCGGCTCGGGTTCGGTCGCCGTGCAGGTGGTGGTGGGGGCCGAAGACGAGAGCGGCCGGCGCGGCGTGTCGATCTTCTCGCGCCACGACGCGGGCTCCGGTTGGGTGTGCCACGCCGAGGGCACCCTCGGCAAGGGTTCGGTTGAGCCGGCCGCCGACTTTTCGGTGTGGCCGCCGGCGGGGGCGGTCGCGGCCGACCCGGCCGAGGGCTACGAACGGTTGGCGGACCGTGGCTACGGCTATGGGCCCGCGTTCCGGGGCCTGACCGCGGCGTGGGTCCGCGGCGACGAGGTGTTCGCCGAAGTGCGGCTGCCCGACGCCGCCGGGGGCGTCAACGGATTCGGTGTGCACCCCGCGTTACTCGATGCGGCGATGCACGCCCTGGTGATGGGCCACCAAATCGCCGGCCGCACAGACGAAGTCGTGTTGCCGTTCTCCTGGGAGGGTGTGTCGCTGCACGCCGCGGGCGCATCGGCGGTGCGCGCGCGCATCGCGCCCGCCGGGCCGTCAGCGGTGTCCATCGAACTGGCCGACGGCCTGGGGTTGCCGGTGCTGTCGGTGCGCGCGATGGCGGCCCGTCCGGTCAGCGAGCAGCAGCTGCGCGCGGCGGTGTCCGGCGCGGGGCCGGACCGGCTCTTCGAGGTGAACTGGTCACCGGCGACGGTAACCGCGCCGGCCAATGCCGAGGCTCCGGCGTATCAGCTGTTCGAATCCCTTGCCGCCGGGCAAGACCCGCTGGCCCAGACCTATGAGCGCACGCACCAGGCGCTGGCCGCGGTCCAGTCGTGGCTGACCGACCACGACTCCGGCGTGCTGGTGGTGGCCACCCGCGGCGCGATGGCGTTGCCGGGGGAGGACGTCACCGATCTGGCCGGCGCGGCGGTGTGGGGGCTGGCACGGTCGGCGCAGACCGAGCACCCCGGCCGCATCGTGCTCGTGGATTCCGATGCGCCCCTTAACGACGCTGCGATAGCCGCCGCCCTCGCGGCCGGCGAACCGCAGCTGTTGGTGCGCGGCGGCAAGGTTTACCACCCGCGGGTGCAGGGCAGCCGCGCGGTCGACGGCCTTCTGGTGCCCCCGGCGGACGGGCCGTGGCGGCTGGGCATCAGCAGCGCGGGCACGTTCGAGAACCTTCGCCTGGAGCCGGTGCCCAACGCCGACGCGCCGCTGGAGCCGGGCCAGGTGCGGGTGGCCCTGCGCGCGATCGCCGCGAACTTCCGCGACGTCATGATCACCCTGGGCATGTTCACCCACGACGCGCTGCTCGGCGGCGAGGGCGCCGGCGTGGTGGTCGAGATCGGGCCGGGGGTCACCGAATTCGCGGTCGGCGATTCGGTGTACGGGTTCTTCCCCGACGGCAGCGGCACGCTGGTCGCCGGCGACGTCCGCCTGCTGGTGCACAAGCCCGAAGACTGGTCCTATGCCGAGGCCGCCGCCATCTCCGCCGTCTTCACCACCGCCTACATGGCGTTCATTCACCTGGCCGATGTCAAACCGGGACAGCGGGTGTTGGTGCACGCCGCCGCCGGCGGCGTCGGAATGGCCGCCGTTCAGCTGGCCCGGCATCTGGGCCTGGAGGTGTTCGGCACCGCCAGCCGCGGCAAGTGGGACACCCTGCGGGCCATGGGCTTTGACGACGACCACATCGCGGACTCGCGCAGCCTGGACTTCGAGGAGAAGTTCCGGGCGGTGACCGGTAGGACCGGCAGGGCCGGGATGGACATCGTGTTGGACTCGCTGGCCGGCGAATTCGTCGATGCCTCACTGCGTCTGGTCGCCCCCGGCGGCGTGTTCCTGGAGATGGGCAAGACCGACATCCGCGACCCAGGCGCGGTCGCCCGCGACTATCCGGGCGTGCGCTATCGCGCGTTCGACCTCTTCGAGCCGGGCCGCCCCCGGATGCATGAGTGGATGCTGGAGCTGGCCGGGCTGTTCGACGCCGGGGTGCTGAAACCGTTGCCGGTGACGACGTTTGACGTGCGGCGCGCGCGCACCGCGTTGCGGTACCTGAGCCAGGCCCGCCACGTGGGCAAGGTCGTCATGAGGCTGCCGGCCGGCCTGGCGTCCGGCACCGTCCTGATCACCGGCGGCACGGGCATGGCGGGTGCGACGCTGTCCCGTCACCTGGTGGCGCAGCACGGCGTCCGGGACCTGGCGCTGCTGAGCCGGCGCGGCCCGGGCGCGCCGGGGTCGGCCGAATTGGTCGCCGAGTTGGAGGCAGCGGGGGCCCGGGTGCGGGTGGTCGCGTGCGACGCGGCCGACCGTGCGGCCCTCGCGGCGGTGCTCGCCGATCTGCCGGAGCTGTCGGGTGTCGTTCACGCCGCGGGCGTGCTCGACGACGCGATGGTCACCTCGCTGACGCCCGAGCGCGTGGATGCGGTGTTGCGGGCCAAGGTCGATGCGGCGTGGAACCTGCACGAACTGTCCCGCGGCCGGGAGCTGTCGGCGTTCGTGATGTTCTCCTCGATGGCCGGGCTGGTGGGCTCGTCGGGTCAGGGCAACTACGCGGCGGCCAACTCGTTCCTGGACGGCCTGGCCGCGCATCGGCGGGCGCACGGGCTGCCGGCGACCTCGCTGGCGTGGGGGCTGTGGGATCAGGCCAGCGTCATGACCGGTGGGCTGGACGCTGCCGACCTCGCCCGGCTGGGCCGCGACGGGATCCTGGCGTTGTCCTCGGCCGAGGCGATGGAGCTGTTCGACGCCGCGCTGATCGTCGACGAACCGTTCCTGGCGCCCGCCCGCATCGATCTCGGCGCGCTGCGCGCCCACGCCATGGCGGTGCCGCCGATGTTCAGCGACCTGGTCAACACGCCGGCCCGCCGCCGCGTCGACGACTCGCTGAGTGCCGCGAAATCGAAATCGGCTCTGGCGCATCGCCTGCACGGGCTGCCCGAAGCCGAGCAGCACGCCGTGCTGCTGGACCTGGTGCGCTCGCACATCGCCACCGTGCTGGGCAACACCACCGCCGAGGCGATCGACCCGGACAAGGCGTTCCAGGAGCTGGGCTTCGACTCGCTGACCGCGGTCGAAATGCGCAACCGCCTCAAAACCGCCACCGGCCTGGCGCTTTCGCCCACGTTGATCTTCGACTACCCGACACCCAACGGCCTTGCGAGCTACATGCGCACCGAACTCGCCGGGGTGCCGCAGGAGATCACGCACGCCCCGGTCGTCCGCGCCACCGACGACGATCCGATCGTGATCGTCGGCATGTCGTGCCGCTATCCCGGCGGGGTGGATTCCCCCGAGGACCTGTGGGAGATGCTGACCGCCGGCCGCGACGTGCTTTCGGAATTCCCGAGCGACCGCGGCTGGAACCTGCTCGCGCTGTACCACCCCGACCCCGACGTTCCGGGCACGTGCTACACCCGCACCGGCGGCTTCGTCGACGGTGTCGCCGACTTCGACCCCGCCTTCTTCGGGATCACGCCGAGCGAGGCGCTGGCCATGGACCCGCAGCAGCGCCTGTTCCTGGAGCTGTCCTGGGAAGCGTTGGAGCGCGCCGGGATTGAACCCGGTGGGCTGCGGGGCAGCGCGACCGGCGTGTTCGCCGGGGTGTACACGCAGGGCTACGGCATCGGCGCCCCGCCGGCCGCCGAGGGCTTCCGGCTGACCGGGCAGTCGTCGAGCGTGGCGTCGGGCCGCATTTCGTACGCGCTGGGGCTGGAGGGCCCCGCGGTGTCGGTGGACACCGCATGCTCGTCGTCGCTGGTGGCCCTGCACATGGCGGTGCAGTCGCTGCGCTCGGGTGAATCCGATCTGGCGCTGGCCGGCGGCGTCACGGTCAACGCCACACCGGACATCTTCGTCGAGTTCAGCCGCATGCGCGGGTTGTCCGCGGACGGACGGTGCAAGGCCTACGCCGGCGCGGCCGACGGCACCGGATTCTCCGAAGGCGGCGGCATGCTCGTGGTGGAGCGTCTGTCGGACGCCCAGCGGCTCGGGCACCGGGTGCTGGCGGTGGTGCGGGGTTCGGCGATCAATCAGGACGGCGCCTCGAACGGCCTGACCGCGCCCAACGGTCCGTCACAGCAGCGGGTGGTGCGGGCGGCGCTGGCCAACGCCGGGCTGTCCGCCGCCGAGGTGGACGCGGTCGAGGGCCACGGCACCGGAACGATGTTGGGCGATCCGATTGAGGCCCAAGCGTTGTTGGCGACCTACGGGCAAGACCGCGCCGAGCCGCTGTGGCTTGGGTCGATCAAGTCGAACATGGGTCACACGCAGGCCGCGGCCGGCGTCGCCGGTGTGATCAAGATGGTCTTGGCGATGCGCCACGAGACGTTGCCGGCCACATTGCACGTCGACGAGCCGAGCCCGCATGTGGATTGGTCGCTGGGAGCTGTGTCTTTGCTGACCGAGTCCCACCCCTGGCCGGCGACCCGGGTGCGCCGCGCCGGCGTCTCCTCGTTCGGCATCAGCGGCACCAACGCGCACGTGATCATCGAGGCCGCACCCGCCGGGTCGGAGCCCGCCGCGGAGCGCTCCACGGTGCCGGTGGTGCCGTGGGCGGTGTCCTCGAAATCGGCGGCGGCGCTGGCGGCGCAGGCTTCCCGGCTCGCGACCCACGTTCGCGCCCACGACGAGCTCGACGTCGCCGATGTGGGGTGGACGCTGGCGGGCCGCTCGAACTTCGAGCACCGAGCCGTCGTCGTCGGTGCGGACCGCGAACAACTGTTGGCCGGCCTCGACGAGCTGGCCGCCGGTGAGGGCGCCTCGGTCGTGCGGGGCACGGCGACGCCGGGCAAGACCGTCTTCGTCTTCCCCGGCCAGGGCTCCCAAACGCTCGGCATGGGAACGGGTTTGCACGCGGCATACCCGGTGTTCGCCGAGGCGTTCGACGCGGTGCTGGGCGAATTGGACCAGCACCTGCTGCGGCCCCTGCGCGACGTCATGTGGGGCCAGGACGAAAACCTGCTGAACACAACCGAATTCGCGCAGCCGGCCCTGTTCGCTGTGGAAGTCGCCCTGTTCCGGCTGCTCGAGTCCTGGGGGGTGCGGCCCGATTTCGTGATGGGTCACTCGGTCGGCGAGATTTCCGCCGCACACGTCGCCGGGGTCCTGTCGCTACAGAACGCGGCGGTACTTGTGGCCGCCCGTGGCCGGTTCATGCAGGCGCTGCCCGCGGGCGGGGCGATGATCGCCGTGCAGGCCACCGAGGACGAGGTGCGACCGCTACTGACGCCCGAGGTCGGCATCGCGGCGATCAACGGGCCCGCCTCCGTGGTGATTTCCGGCCCCGACGCCGGGGTGACCGCGATCGCCGATCGGCTGCGCGCCGACGGCCGCCGCGTCCACCGGCTCGCCGTGTCCCACGCGTTCCACTCCCCGCTGATGGATCCGATGATCGACGAATTCGGCACCGTCGCGGGAGGTCTCGTCGTCGGTAAGCCCACCATCCCGATCGTCTCGAACCTGACCGGGCAACCGGCGGGCGACGACTTCGGATCGACGGCGTACTGGAAGCGGCACGTCCGCGAAGCCGTGCGATTCGCCGACAGCGTGCGCTTCGCGCACTCCGCCGGTGCCAGCCGCTTCCTCGAAATCGGGCCGAGCGGCGGCCTGACGGCCTCGATCGAGGAGTCGCTACCCGATGTCGCGGTGACCACCATGCCGGCGCTGCGCAAGGACCGCCCCGAGCCCGTGTCGCTGCTCAATGCCGTCGCGCACGGGTTCGTCACCGGGATGGACGTGGACTGGCGCGGCGCGCTGGGGACCGCCGGCTTCGTCGAGCTGCCCACGTATGCCTTTGAACGCCGGCGCTTTTGGCTCTCCGGCGACGGCGGCCCGGCGGATGCGGCCGGGCTGGGGCTGACCGCCGGCGAACACGCCCTGCTGGGCGCGGTGGTGGACCTGCCGGCCTCCGGCGGCGTCGTCCTGACCGGCCGGCTGTCGCCCAGCGCGCAAGGCTGGCTGGCCGACCACTCCGTGGGTGGGGTCGTGCTGTTCCCGGGTGCGGGATTTGTCGAGTTGGCGATCCGGGCCGGCGACCAGGTGGGCTGCGGCATCGTCGACGAGCTGAATCTGGCGGCGCCCCTGGTGTTGCCGGCCGGCGGGTCGGTCGCGGTTCAGGGCGTGGTTGGGGGCGCCGACGATTCGGGCGCCCGCACGGTGTCGGTCTTCTCCCGCGCCGAGTCGGGATCCGGCTGGTCGTTGCACGCCGAGGGCGTGCTGCGCGCCGGGTCCGTGCAACCGGGCGGGGACCTGTCGGCGTGGCCGCCGGTGGGCGCGGTCCCGGTGGATATCGGCGACGGATACGAACGGCTGGCCGAGCGTGGCTACGGCTACGGGCCCGCCTTCCGCGGCCTGACGGCCATGTGGCGCCGCGGCGACGAAGTGTTTGCCGAAGTCGCGCTGCCCGAGGACGCCGGGGTGTCGGCGGCCGGGTTCGGTGTCCACCCCGCGATTCTCGACGCGGCGCTGCACGCGGTGATCCTGGCGTCGGAAGGCGGTGAGCTCGCCGAGGGTTCGATGCTGGTGCCCTTCTCGTGGCAGCGGGTGTCCCTGCACGCCGCGGGTGCCGCGGCGGTGCGCGCGCGGATCGTGCCGGTGGGCGAATCGGCGGTGTCGATCGAATTGGCCGACGGCCTGGGGCTGCCGGTGCTGTCGGTGGCGTCGATGGTGGCCCGGCCGGTGACCGACCGGCAGCTGCTGGCGGCGGTGTCGAGTTCGGGACCGGACCGGCTCTTCGAGGTCGTGTGGTCCGCCCAGCCATTGGCCGCGGTGCAGCCGGTGTCGGTGTCCACCTGGGGCGCAACGGAATCCGAGGCCGCAGCGGTGCTGTTCGAATCGGCGCCGGTGCCCGGGGACGTCGTCACGGAGGTACACGCCGCCACGCGCGCGGTGCTGCCGGTGCTGCAGTCGTGGTTGGCCCGCGAGGGGGCGGGAACGCTGGTGGTGGCCACCCGGGGCGCCATGGCGTTGCCCGGCGAGGACGTCACCGACCTGGCGGGCGCGGCGGTGTGGGGCCTGGTGCGGTCGGCGCAGACGGAGCATCCCGGCCGAATCGTGCTCGTGGACACGGACGCGCCGCTCGACGACGACGCGATAGCGGCGGTTTTGGCGCCGGCCGAGCCGCAGGTGTTGCTGCGCGATGGGACCGTCTACACGGCGCGGGTGCACGGCAGCCGCGCCGTCGGCGGTCTTTTGACGCCGCCCGACGACGGTCCGTGGCGGCTGGGCATGAGCAGCTACGGCACGATCGAGAACCTGCGCCTGGAGCGGATCCCCGACGCCTCTAAGCACGTTGCGCCGCTGGACCCCGGTCAGGTGCGGGTCGCCGTGTCGGCCCTCGCCGCCAACTTCCGCGACGTGATGATCGCGCTGGGCCTCTACCCCGACCCGGACGCCGTCATGGGCATCGAGGCCTCCGGCGTCGTTGTCGAAATTGCTTCGGACGTTGGCCGTTTCGCGGTCGGCGACCGCGTCATGGGCCTGTTCCCGGACGGCACCGGAACGATCGCCATCACCGACCAGCGGCTGCTGGCCCGGGTGCCGGCCGGCTGGTCACACACCGCGGCCGCGACGACGTCGGTGGTGTTCGCCACCGCGCGCTACGCGCTGGTCGACCTCGCGGGCGCCCGGCCCGGTCAGCGGGTGCTCGTGCACGCCGCCGCCGGCGGGGTGGGCATGGCCGCCGTGCAGCTGGCCCGCCACCTTGGGCTCGAAGTGTTCGCGACGGCCAGCCGTGGCAAGTGGGACACGCTGCGGGCCATGGGCTTTGACGAAGACCACATCGGCGACTCGCGCAGCCTGGAGTTCGAGGAGAAGTTCCGGACGGTCACCGCCAGGACCGGCGTGGCTGGGATGGACGTGGTGCTCGACTCGCTCTCCGGCGATTTCGTCGACGCCTCATTGCGCCTGGTAGCCCCCGGCGGGATATTCCTGGAGATGGGCAAGACCGACATCCGCGACCCCGAGATCGTCGCACGCGACCACCCGGGCGTGCGCTACCGCGCCTTCGACCTCTTCGAGGCCGGACCCGAGCGCATCGCGCAGCTGCTCGACGAGTTGGCCGCCCTGTTCGGCGACGACGTGCTACAACCGTTGCCGGCCACCCGGTTTGACGTGCGGCGCGCCCCGGCCGCGTTGCGCTACCTGAGCCAGGCCCGCCACGTCGGCAAGGTCGTGATGACCATGCCCGACGCCTGGATGACGGGCACGGTGCTGATCACCGGCGCGACCGGCATGGCCGGTTCGGCGTTGGCGCGCCACGTCGTGACCCGGCACGGCGCGCGGCACCTGGTGCTGATGAGCCGGCGCGGCCTGGACGCGCCCGGCGCGGCCGAGCTGATGACCGAGCTGTCCGCGGCCGGCGCGCAGGTGCAGGTGGTCGCCTGCGACGCCGCGGACCGTGAGGCCGTCGCGAAGGTGCTCGCCGACATCCCGGTGCAGCGACCGCTGTCCGGCGTGATCCACGCGGCCGGCGTGCTCGACGACGCGGTGATCTCGTCCCTGACGCCGGAACGCATCGACTCGGTGTTGCGCGCCAAGGTCGACGCGGCGTGGAACCTGCACGAGCTCACCCGTGAGCTCGACGTTTCCGCGTTTGTGATGTTCTCGTCGATGGCCGGGCTGGCCGGGGCGTCGGGTCAGGCCAACTACGCGGCGGCCAACTCGTTCCTGGACGGATTGGCCGTGCACCGGCGCAACCTCGGGTTGCCGGCGATATCGCTGGCCTGGGGCCTGTGGGATCAGGCCAGCGCCATGACCGGCGCGCTGGGCGCGGCCGACCGCGCCCGCTTCGGCCGGGACGGGATCGTCGCGATGTCCTCCGACGAGGCGCTGGAACTGATGGACACCGCCCTGATCGTCGACGAGCCGTTCATGCTGCCGGCCCACATCGACCTGGCCGCGCTGCGCGTCAAATTCGACAACGGCACCTTGCCGCCCATGTTCGTCGATTTGATCAACGCGCCGAGCCGGCGCCAGGTCGACGACTCGCTGGCCGCGGCCAAATCGAAATCGGCTCTGCTGCAACGCCTGGAGGGACTGCCCGAGGACGAACAGCAAGCGGTTGTGCTCGACCTGGTGCGCTCCAACATCGCCACGGTCCTGGGCAACTCCAGCCCCGAGTCCATCGATCCGGATCGGGCCTTCCAAGAGTTGGGCTTTGACTCGCTGACCGCCGTCGAGATGCGCAACCGGCTCAAATCCGCCACCGGGCTGGCCCTTTCGCCGACCCTGATCTTCGACTACCCGAACTCCGCCGCGCTGGCCGGCTACATCTACCGCGAGCTCGTCGGCACCTCAGAGCAAAGCGCCCCGGCCGCCGCGCCCGGCGAGGCCGAGATCCAGCGGGTCGTCGGGTCCATCCCGGTCAAGCGCCTGCGGCAGGCGGGAGTGCTGGAATTGCTGCTCGCGCTGGCCGACGAAGCCGAGAGCGGCGGTCAGGCGGCTCCCGCGGCGACGACCGAAAAGGACATCGCCGACATGGACCTCGACGCGCTGGTCAACGCGGCATTGCGGGACGATGACGACGACGAGTAGCCAGTGAGAATCGCGATCACGGGGGCCAGCGGCGTGGTCGGCCGCGGCCTGGCCGCCCGGTTGCTCGGCCAGGGCCACGAGGTCGCTGGCATCGCGCGACACCGGCCCGAAAGCTGGCCGACCGCAGCCGAATTCGTCGCGGCGGACATCCGGGATGCGGGCGCGGTGGGCCGTGCCCTCGCCGGAGCCGATGTCGTCGCGCACTGCGCGTGGACACGCGGCAGCGAAGAGGTCAACGTCGGGGGAACGCTCAACGTCCTCGGGGCGATGGCCGAGACCGGTACCCGGCGCATCGTTTTCCCGTCGTCGGCACAGGTCTACGGCGGGGGAGAAGCCCCGAAGACCGAGCACGACGCGAGAACTCCCGTCAGTGCCGACGGCCGGCACCAGGCCCGCGTCGAGCAGATGCTCGAGGATTCGGGCCTGGAGTGGATCGCCGTCCGCTCCGCGCTGATTCTCGGCCGCGGTGTCGACAACTGGGTGCGCCGGCTGTTGGCATTGCCGGTGTTTCCCGGCCGGGCGGCCGATCGTCGCATCCAGGTGGTCCACCTCGACGACGCGCTGCGGCTGTTCGACCGGGCGATCGTGGACACCGAAATCGGTAGCGGTCCCGTCAATCTCGCCGCCCCGGGCGAGCTGACCTTGCGGCGCGTCGCCGCGGCGCTGGGACGCCCGATCGTGCCGTGGGGCATACGACCGGCCGAGCTGCGGATGGTGCAGGACGCCCCGTTCATGGATACCGCGCGGTTGCGCGACCAATGGGAGTTCCGGCCGGCGTGGAACTCCGGCGAATGTGTCGAGGATTTCGCCGTCGCGGTACGCGGCCGGGTCACGGTGGGCAAGCGGGTCCTATCGCTGCCCTGGCGGATGACCAGCATCGGAGACCTGCCCGCCGTCGACGCGCCCAGCGAGGACGGCGTGAAACCCGATTGGGCCGGCCCGGCCGGGGATAACGGTGAGTTCGACACCCCGATCGACCCGCGCTTTCCGACTTTTCTGGCCACTAATTTGTCCGAGGCACTGCCCGGCCCGTTCTCGCCGGCGTCGGCCTCGGTCACGGTGCGCGGGCTGCGCGCCGGCGGTGTGGCCATCGCCGAGCGGCTGCGGCCCGGGGGCATCATCCAGCGCGAAATCGCGATGCGCACGGTCGCGGTGTTCGCCAACCGGCTCTACGGCGCCATCACCTCGGCGCATTTCATGGCCGAAACGGTGCCCTTCGCCAAACCCTCGACGATCGTCAGCAACAGCGGATTCTTCGGCCCCAGCATGGCGTCGCTGCCGATCTTCGGTGCGGAGCGGCCACGCTCCGAAACCGGCCGTCTCCGAAGGCAACTGCGGACCGTTCGCAACATCGGGGTATTCGGCGTGAACCTGATCGGCCTGTCCGCCGGGTCGGCCGCCGACACCGACGAGTTCGTCGCCGACGTCGATCGCCTGGAACGCCTGGCCGACGGCGACCTCACCCGGCTCGACGATCGCCGGCTGCTGAGCCTGATCGCGGTGGCGCGCGACGACGTGGTGCACGGCTGGGTGCTGGCGTCGGCGTCGTTCATGCTGTGCGCCGCGTTCAACGTGTTGTTGCGCGGTTTGTGCGGGCGGGACACCGCCGCGCCGGCGGGACCGGAATTGGTCAGTGCCCGATCGGTCGAGGCAATGCAACGGTTGGTGGTCGCCGCACAGCGTGACCCGAAAGTGACGGCGCTGCTGGCCGAACCGGGGGAGCGGCTGGGCAAGCTGGCCGTCGACGCGCCGGAGTTTCACGCTGCGGTGCTGGCCGAGCTGGCGCTGATCGGGCATCGCGGTCCGGCCGAGCTGGAGATGCTGTCGACCAGCTACGCCGACGATCCCGAGTTGCTCGTCCGCATGGTGGCCAGGGCGATGAGCGCGCCCCCCACGCCGCAGCCGGAACCGGCCCGGATTCCGCTGCGGGCCAAGCCGATCGCGCGCCTGGCGGGACACCAACTTCGCGATCGCGAAGTCCGTCGCGACAAAGTGGTGCGGGCCAACTGGGTGCTGCGCAACCTGATGCGCGAGTACGGGCGCCGGTTGGTCGGCGCCGAAATCCTGCAGAGCGCCGACGACGTGTTCTATCTGCTGGTGGACGAGCTTGACGCGCTCCCGCCGGACGTCGGGGACCTGGTGGCCCGGCGCCGGGCCGAGCAGCGCAGGCTGGCCGCCGTCGTTCCGCCGACGGTGTTCAGCGGCAGCTGGCAGCCAACCACGGCGACGCCGGCGACGCTGGCCGGCGGGGACACCCTGCGCGGCGTCGGCGTCTGCGGGGGACGGGTCCGCGGGCGGGTGCGGATCGTGCGGCCCGAGACGATCGACGACCTGCAGCCCGGCGAGATCCTCGTCGCCGAGGTCACCGACGTCGGCTACACCGCCGCCTTCTGCTACGCCGCGGCCGTGGTGACCGAGCTCGGCGGCCCCATGTCGCACGCCGCCGTGGTGGCCCGCGAGTTCGGGTTCCCGTGTGTGGTGGACGTTGCGGGCGCCACCAAAGCGTTGCCGCCGGGGGCGCTCGTCGAGGTCGACGGGACGTCCGGCGAAATTCACGTGCTAGAACTCTGATCGAGCCGCGGCATGGCCGCCGGTATCACGGGATATTTGTCGCCAGGAATGTCAGCGGCAGTCCCAAGACGGACAAGTCGACCTCTTCGAGATGAGTGCCGTCGCCTTCGAAGCTTTGCCGGAATCGTGTTGTCGCGCCGTAACGCTGGGCGACGGCTTCGGCTGCCGAGGCACCCGGGACGCGGAGCACCACCGTATAAATCCCGCCGCCGTGCGCGTCGAGGAATTCCGTCACCGACCGGGCGACCGCGGCGTCCGATGCGGGTATCGGGCTGATGAGCTCGATGCCGCGATTCCAGTCCAGGGCAACTTCCACGCCGAGCTCGGGCAGTGGCACGTTCTCGAAGGCGAAACCGAGGTCGTTGAACATCTGCGTCATGGCGGCGCGCCGCTCCTGCGCGACCGCGAACACGACATGATGGAGCGACGATTGATCTTCCGCGAGCATCGCACTTCCTTCAGCTGGTCGTTAGCACTTCGGCGTGCAGTATGCACTACGCGGGATCATGGGTGCGCCGCTGAATGCTGACGGGCGAGTCGTTCGTCGTGAATCCTGACGAGTTCACGGAACCCGAGCCTGTGGTACTTAGGGATCGGCTGGATACCCCACACGTCCTGCGCGGTGGCCTTGCCCTCGGCGCCCTCCGGCGGGCCGAACGGCGGGTACGGGTACTTGCACTCCAAGGTGTCGTTTGAGTATCGGATCTTCAGCAGCTCACTGCAGATTTCGGTCAGGCTCAGCGTGGGGTAGCCGTAATAGACCGCCATGAACGGCAACGTGAACGCGCCCTCGATCACGAGTGCGACCAGGCACACCAGGACGGCCCGTTTGATCCATTTGTGCATTCGCGCGTAGTACGGTGTCGTCCCCGGCTCGAGATCGGTAGGCGGGTCTTTTTCTTCGGTGGGTGACGGCTCGGTCATGGCAATGCTCCTGAACGTGTTCAGTCGGTGAAGATTTCGCGGTTGACGGTGTGTAGGTAAGGGATGGCGAGGAAGGGCGTGATGTAGAAGATGTCGTAGAGCCACCAACCCACGACCGGGAAAACCACACCGGCGTACCGCACGTCGGCGAACATGGTCATGTTGAAGACGTAGGCCGACCAGATCACCACGCCCATCCAGCAGGTGATGACCATCCACTGATGACCCCACCGCTTCATCTGCAAAAATCCGATCGCGGCGGCCACCCGCATCGAGAACACCGTGAGGATCAGCCCCGCCACATAGGCCTTCTCGCCCGGCCCCGCCGCGCCGCCGACCCACAGCTCGTTGTAGTGCCAGAAGTAGCCGCCGTCGAACATGTTGCCCCACCCGACCATCAGCACCCGGTTGATCAACGTGTGGTTCGCCACCAGGTCCAGGGCCCAGCCCAGGCTGTTGAGCATTCCGTCGATCAGGACCAGATAACCGATCAGCGTCACGATCATCGGCCGAACCGAGAGTCCCGCGCGCAGGGCTTGGCGTTGCAGCCAGACCCCGCGCATGAAGACCGGAAACCCGATCAGACCGGGGGCCCACATGCCCATCAGCGCGGCGCCGACGATCATCCACTTATCCGCGCGGCGCTGCGCCTGGCGCGACTCGTCGTGGTGATCCTCGAGGCTGACCGAGGGTCGGTTGGCCGAAAGCCGGTTGAGCAGAGGGAGATTCACAGATCCCACCACCCGCGGGCAAACGACATGTAGAGCTGGATTCCGAACATCACCGCCAAGTAGCCGTAGATGAATATTTGGAAGACGATGAGTGCGCGCTTGCGTTTCCGCTCTTTCTGATCCATGCCAGTTACTCCTTACTAGGTCGAGACGGCGAGGCTCGCCGCCGCGACTTCACGTAGACCGTCGGTGACCGCGCCGTCGGTGCTCAGCGGCGCGAGTATGCACGCGTCGGCCGCATCCAATTCGGTTGCGCCCGCGGCGATCAAGTGGGCCGCCGTAACCAACACCCTGGTCGAGGGAGGCTCGAAGTGAAAGGCTTCGTCGGCGGTGCGGATCGCGACCGCGCATTCGACCAATCGCCGCGCCGTCGCCGTGGGGACGCCGGCTTCGGCGACGATCACTGCGGCCTCGCGGTCGGGTGGCAGATAGTTCATCATGAGCGTGACGAACCGCTGCCGGAACGACGGCTTGAGATCCTTGAGCGAGCTGCGATACGCCGGGTTGTACGAACACACCAGCATGAATGTGTCGGGTGCCTGCACGACCTCGCCCGCGCGGTCCAGGTAGAGCGACCGCCGGTGATCGGTGAGCGAGTGCAGGATCGCCAACGAGTCGTGCCGGGCTTCGACGACTTCGTCGAGGTAGCAGATCGCGCCGGCCTTGACCGCCCGGGTCAACGGGCCATCGGTCCACACCACATCGCCCCCGGTCACCATGAACCGTCCGACGAGATCGGAGCTGGTGAGGTCGTCATGGCAGCTGATGGTCACGACGGGTCGCCGCAACAGCACGCCCATGTGCTCGACGAAGCGGGTCTTGCCGCACCCGGTCGGGCCGGTGAGCATCACCGGCAGGCGCCGGTTGAAGGCCTGCTCGAACAGCTCGACTTCGTTGCCGTTCGCGAGATAGGGATCGGTGGCGGCGTTCATGCGGCGACCAGCTCGCGATGGACATGTGCCAACACCCGCGGAAGCTCCTCGACGCGTCGGATCCGTTGGGACCGAAGGGGACCGAACACCTCGGGGAGGGGATCGACGCGCGTCGGTCCCACGCCCAGGTAGTACATCGACACACCGGCTTCGTTGGCCTCCTCGACGGCGTGCGCGGCGTCAGCCCAGGCATAACGGCCTTCGTAGCCCTCGTCGGAGATCAGACCGTCGCCGATGACGATCAGCAGGCGCCGCTCGGAGGGCTGCGCGAGCAGCCGGCTCGTCAAATGGCGAAGTGGCGCACCGAGTCTGGTGTATCCCCGGGTGGATAGGCCCAGCCCGCTCGGCGCCACGAACCGGCGGTCTGCGAAGTCCTTGAGGCACTGCACCTCGACTCGATGACGCGTATTGCCGCTGAATACGAAGACGCCGTGACGTTCGCGCGCCAGCGTCATGGCGCGCGAGAGCGCATCGGCACAGGCCAATTCGAGCTGGAAAATTCGTCCCCCGTGCACCCCCAGCGACGAACTTCCGTCGAGCAGCAAAGCCGTGGTGACGTCGCGGCCGCTGGGCAGCAGATCACGGAATATCCTCGGCTCGTTGGCCTCGCCGGTCGTCAGATCGATGTAGTGGCTGACGTATTGGTCGACATCGAGGTCGGAGCCGTCCTCGAGGCGGTTCGTCATCGCGCGATGGGTGTGTTCTTCGAACCACTTGCGCACGTCGACGGTCACGGGCGCCGGACCGCGGCTGCGCCGAGCCTCCGAACTTTCGATGACGGCGACGTGGTCGCGCATGAACCGCTGCGTCCACGCATTCCACTCCGGGTATGGAATTCCGGGCCGATGTTCCGGGGTGACGTCGAAATCGTTGTCCTGCGGCCGGCTGGGCGGCGGCAGGTTGGGGTTGCGGACGCCCCCGTCGCCGCCGACGGGAACGGAGTAAGGCCGCGGGATCCGTTGCTGCGTTGTCGTCCAAGGCATCCTGCCGAAGCTGCGGCGCAACTTGTCGGCCCATCCGCGCGGCATCGTGTGGGACAGCGGCAGA
Source organism: Mycobacterium sp. NGS34 (assembly GCF_059812845.1). Lineage (NCBI taxonomy): Bacteria > Bacillati > Actinomycetota > Actinomycetes > Mycobacteriales > Mycobacteriaceae > Mycobacterium > Mycobacterium sp. NGS34. Next base: position 74,781 of record NZ_JCALDM010000018.1, on the reverse strand, counting down.
TTGCCCAGCAGCGGATGGACCGTCAACCCCTGGCCGGTGGCCGCCAGCGCGATCGCCCGCTCGAGCATCTCGTCGGCGCTCATGTCGGCGGCTTCGGCGCCGAGGTCCGGTAGCAGGCGGCGCGCCTCGGGTAGCAGGCCCGGCCAGCGCGACGCGATCCAGCCGAGGGCGACGCCGGCTTCGACGAGCGTGAGCGCCCGCAGTTCCCGGGCGGACAGCTCGTTCAGCCGGTATGCGGTGACGCGTTCTTTTGACGGCGAACATTGCAGGGCCACACCGCACGTCAGGGTTCTGCGTGTCCAGCCGAAGGGTGTGGGGTAGGGGACATGAACGAAGCTGAGCTTGCCGTTCAACCCGAAGCCGCGGCGGTCACCCGTGACGAGCCGGGCGCCCTCGCGACGCCGCTCGCTCAACGCCACCGCGGTCACGGCGCAACTTCGTTCGAGCGCCATCGCCGGGAAGCCGGAACCCTCAGCCATTGTCGGCTCGCTCAAAACGTGCCGATGTTGGAGAACAGCCAGTACCAGAACCAGATGATCAGTCCGGTGCCGCCCCAAGCGGCGACATAGCGAAGGATCTCCCAGAGATAACCCACCAGCTGTCCTCCCTATCGCTTTCAGTCGGTGAAGATTTCGCGGTTGACCGTGTGCAGGTACGGGATTGCGAGAAAAGGGGTGATGTAGAAGATGTCGTAGAGCCACCATCCGACGACCGGCAGCACCACACCGGCGAAGCGGACGTCGGCGAACATCGTCATGTTGAACACATAGCCGATCCAGATCACCACGCCCATCCAGCAGGTGACGACCATCCACTGGTGGCCCCAGCGCTTCATCTGCAGGAAGCCGATCGCGGCAGCGATCCGCATCGTGAAGACGGTCAGGATGAGCCCGACCTCCCAGGCCTTTTCGCCGGGGCCCGCCGCGCCGCCGACCCACAGCTCGTTGTAGTGCCAGAAGTAGCCGGCATCGAACATGTTGCCCCAGCCGTTCAGCAGGACGCGGGCCAGCAGGGTGTGGTTCGCCACCAGGTCGAGCGCCCACCCCACGGTGTTGATCGCGGCGTCGATGATGACGAGATAACCGAGCAACGTGACGAGCATCGGCCGGACGGAGAGCCCGTCCCGTTGCGCCCGGCGCAACAACCGCACACCCCAAAGAAACAGCGGCAGCCCGAAGACGCCCAAGGCCGCGGTGCCGATCAGCAGGCTGCCGGAGATGAGCCACTTGTCGGCCTGACGCTGCGCGAGCTGCGATTGCTCCGTGTGCTCGTCGAACGTCAGCCCGCGTGGGGCCGGGCCGCGCTGTTGCAGCTTCGGCAGGTTCACGAACCCTCCCCGTCTCGACGCCGATGAGCAGGTGGATGCACTATAACAGGCTGACTTAAGTCAGCAATAGGGGGGGTTTGATGGGTCGTGCGCACTCCGGTTCTCGTGGCCAGCAGCATTACAAATACGTTGATATCCAGCAGATCCGCTGGGAACCTCACACAGACTCGAAGCTCAACTACTGACAGAAGTCAGGCTGATGCCGTTGACACGTTGTCGGCGAAACGCCTACGCTCAGCGAGCGCTCAGCCGTTGAAGGCCAAAGGGGTTGCAATGACGCACAAGTCGCCGGCAGAGAAGAAATATCGCGTAATCCAATGGGGCATGGGCAATGTTGGAACGGTCGCGCTGCGTCATTTTGCCCACAATCCCGCCTTCGAGGTGGTCGGGGTGCTCTGCAACCGCCCGGAGAAGGTGGGAAAGGACGCCGGCGAGCTCGTCGGCGTCGCGCCGATCGGAGTGCTCGCCACCACCGACAAGGCGGCGATCGAAGCGCTTGATGCCGATTGTGTTTTCTACGCGCCGCTGTGGTCGGATCCCGACGAGGTCTGTCGCCTGCTGCGCGCGGGCAAGAACGTCGTCGCCTCGGGCGGCGCGTGGTGGTACCGAACCGAGCACAGCCAGGCCGACATCGACAAGATCGATGCGGCCTGCCACGAGGGCGGGACGTCATTCCACGCGGGCGGCGTCAACCCGGGCTTCGCCGGAGACCTGCTGGTCCTGACGCTGGCCCGCATCGTGAGCCGAATCGACGCCATCCACATCTACGAGGTGGTGAATTTCGGCAAGGACACCTTGAAGTACCTGCACGAGATGGGGATGGGGAACACTCCCGAAGAGTTCCGGGCCGGGCCGAATCTGCTGGGCAACGCCTGGCCACTGTTCGCCCAGTCGATGGCCATGGTGGTCGACGGCCTCGGGAAGACCGTCGACAGGTACACGACGGAGGTCGAGCTGGGCACGGCAATTCGCGACATTCCGTACGAAGGCGGACCGACGAGCGACATGCCGGGCTTCAAGGGCTCGATCAAGAAGGGCACCGTCGCCTCCCAGCATCACAAGTGGACGACATGGGTCGACGGCAAGCCGCTCATCACCTTCCACGAGATGTACACCATGGACGAATACGATGCCATTGAGCCGCAGCCGGATTGGGGCGGACACTATCACTATCGCATAGTGATCGAGGGCGACGAGCCGACCGAGCTGATCCTGCAGGCGCCGGCCGACCCGCAGGGCAATTACCCCAAGCCGGGCTACACCTGGACGGCGATGGGCCCGGCGAATACGGTTCCGGCCGTGTGCGAGGCGGCGCCGGGATTCCTCACCCACAAGGAGCTCGGGCTGGTGCCGTTGCGCGGCCTGGTGCGCTCGTAGCCGTGGGGGAAGCGGATCAAGGCCGCAGGCTGCGCAACGTCCTCGCCACGTAGTCTTCCAGCAGATCGTGGCCGGTTGGCCAGTGGTTCGTGGTGATCAACAAAGAGTAGAGACCGAGCAGGAAGAACACCGCGCTGTTCATGGGATTGACTTGCGGATCCGCCTCTCCGCGTTCCTGAGCAAGCGCGATTTCCTGGGCAACCAACATCACCAAGGGGTGATCCCTGCCGTCCTCGGTGGGCGGGCGGGTTTGGGAGAAGTGCAGCGCGAGAAAGTCATTGAAGAGCAGATAGCCCAGCCGACGTTCCAGCCCGACCACGACCCGGACCGCCTCGTTCAGCGCGGCGCCAAGGTCGTGCTTGGACTTCAGGAATTGCGCGAACTGCTTGGCGATGCGGTCCTCTTCCCGGCGCTCCAGTTCCAGCAGCACGTGCTCTTTGGTGGGGAAGTGAAAAAAGAAGGTGCCGTGGGCGACTCCCGCGGCGGCCACGATGGCGCTGACGTCGGCCTCCGCCATTCCCGCGCGGGCGAACTCCGCGATCGCGGCGCCCATCAAGCGTTCCCGCGTCTGCAGGCGCTTGGCTTCTCGCGCAGACACCCGGTCCGTCACAGCCATTTCTTTCCTCACGGTTGACTTGACTCATACCAGAGCCGCGGGGCTAACAGCTCATTATGCCGTGTTCCCGCCAAAAAGGCTTGCACAACTTGGTCACTATCGTAAGTCCTGCGCGGTCATGGGTTGCGATCCTTCGAATTCGTTGACTTTAGTCAGCAACGTTCATAGATTTAGTCCTCGCGTACCACGCACGATCCCCGAAGGAGTCCGGCATGGCACTGGAGCAATTCCGGCTGGATGGACAGGTTGCGATCGTCACGGGCGCCGGTAAGGGTGTCGGGGCAGGGATCGCCCGGGTGTTGGCGGAGGCCGGCGCCGCGGTGGTCGGGACCGCACGCACCGAAGCGGATATCGTTGGCACGATTGAGGGTATCGAGGCCGCCGGCGGCAAGGGGCTGGCGATCGTCGCGGACGCGATGAGTCGTCCCGACGGGGAACGTGTCGTGGACACGGCCATGGAGCGATTCGGCCGCATCGATATTCTCGTCAACAACGTCGGGGGCTCGACCTACGCGCGATTTCTGGACATCACCGACGAAGACTTTCGCCACACGTTCGACTGGTGCGTGACCTCAGCGTTCATCATGAGTCAGCTCGTGGCACCCCACATGCTCAGCGCCGGACACGGTTCCATCGTCAACATCTCGTCGGGCTCGGCGCGGTTCGGCATTCGGGCGTTGACCGCCTATTGCGTCGCGAAGGGCGGCCTCGAAGCGCTCACGCGCGCCATGGCACAGGAACTCGCGCCGAAAATCCGCGTCAATGCCATCGCCCTGGGTTCATTCGCCACCGACGGTCTGCGGGGGAGTCTGGACCTGATGCCCGGATCACTGGAGAAGATGCAAGAGGCCACGCCCCTGCATCGACTGGGCGACGTCGAGGACCTCGGACGGCTCACGGTGTACCTGTGCACCCGGGATTGTTACGCGACGAACGCGACCTTCCACGTCGACGGCGGCATCGACTCGAACAACTCGCCATTGCCGATACCGGACTACTGACCCCGCCTGACATGATCGGTCATCATCCGTCGTTGGAAGGATCGGGCTAACCGTGCGCAGAGTCATCCAATTCTCGACCGGCAACGTCGGGCGGCATTCGTTGCGGGCCATCATCGGCCGACCGGACCTCGAACTGGTCGGCGTGCACGCCGCCAGCGCCGACAAGGTCGGCCGGGACGCGGCCGAACTCTGCGGGCTGGAGCGCCCGACGGGCATCGTCGCGACCGACGACGTCGACGCACTCGTGGCCCTCGGCGCCGATTGCGTCGTCTACACGGCGCAAGGCGAGACGCGGCCGATGGAAGCGATCGAACAGATGGCCAAGTTCCTGGCGGCGGGCACCAACGTCGTCGGCACGTCGCTGGTCTGGCTGGTCACACCGCACCACGCCGACGACTGGCTACGGGTGCCGCTAGAACGCGCCTGTGCGGCCGGCAACACGTCGCTGTACGTCAACGGAATCGACCCCGGCTTCTCCGGCGACACGTTGGTGCATTCGGCGGTCAGCCTGACCACCCGTGTCTCGTCGATCACCGTGCAGGAGATCTTCGACTACGGGAACTATGACGATGCCGAGTTCACCGGCGCCGCAATGGGTTTCGGAACGACCGCGGACGACGATCCGGCGATGATGTTCCTGCCCGGTGTGATCGTGGCGATGTGGGGCGGCCAGGTGCGCAGCCTGGCCGACCATCTCGACATCAAACTCGATGACGTGCGCCAGCGTGTCGAACCCTGGTACACACCCGAGCGCATCGACTGCACGATGATGACGGTGGAGCCGGGTCAGATGGCCGCGGTTCGGTTCGCCACGGAGGGTGTGCTGGACGGCGAGCCGGTCATCACCCTCGAGCACGTGACCAGACTGACCACCGCGGCGGCGCCCGACTGGGAGTTCCCTCCCGAGGGACACACCGGCGTGCACCGTGTCGTCGTGGAGGGTGAACCGCGGGTGGAGATCAACACCCACGTTTCCCATCCTCTTTTCGATGCCACCGATGCCGGCTGCATCTCGACCGCCGGCCGTGCCGTCAATGCGATCGATTGGGTGTGCCGCGCGCCCCAAGGGCTGATCGCCGTGGAGGACATCCCGCTGTCCGAGACGATGCGCGGTCTGATGTGGAACGAGTGTTAGGTGCGCGTTGCCGATAAACGCATTCTGATCACCGGAGCCGCCCGCGGCATGGGGCGCAGCCACGCACTGCGGCTCGCCGAGGAGGGGGCCGACCTCATTCTGGTCGACATTTGCCAATCGCTGCCGCAGATCGAATACCCTTTGGCCACAAAGGAAGACCTCGACGAAACGGTGCGATTGGTCGGCGCGTTCGGCCGGCGCTGTGTGAGCTACGACGTCGACGTCCGCGACGGCGAACAGCTGCGCTCCGCGGTCGATGACGGCGCCCGGCAACTGAGGGGTCTGGACGGGGCGGTGGCCAACGCGGGCGTGTTGACGGTGGCGGCCTGGGACAACACCACCGCGGACCAGTGGCGCACGGTTGTCGACGTGAACCTGATCGGGGTGTGGAATACCTGCGCCGCCGCGATACCCCACCTGCTCGAGCGGGGCGGCGGCAGTCTGGTCAACATCAGTTCGGCCGGCGCCCTCAAGGGATTTCCGCTGCAGACGCCCTACACCGCGGCGAAGTACGGCGTCGTAGGCCTGACCCTGGCCTTGGCCAACGAACTGGCGGCGCAGAACGTCCGCGTGAATACCGTGCTTCCCACCGGTGTCCCGACCGGGATGATTCCGCCGTCGTTCGGGCCGCTCCTGGGCGAGCAACGCTCCGACCTGATCCCGATCTTCGTCAATGCGCTGCCGACGCCGGCCGTCGAGCCGGCCGACGTCAGCAACGCGGTGTTGTATCTGCTATCCGATGAGTCCAGGTACGTGACGGGGTTGCAGTTCAAGGTCGACGCCGGGGTGACCATCAACTGAATCGCTTACAGCGGCCAGCTGTTCGGCCCGACGTCGTAGCGCAGCGCGGCGGCGGGAGGCAAGGGCTGACGTTCGCCCACCGATATCGCGTCGACGACGAGGGCGACATAGCGTCGCCAGCCTTCGCTGCCCGCATCCATCGTCGACAGGACGCCGAACAGCATCGCGACGAGGCGGGGCAGGTCGTCGGCGACCAGGTCGGCGCGGACGGTTCCGACGCGCTGTCCTTCTCTCGCAAGCTCGCCGAGCGCCTCGTTGAGCGAGACCGAGATGTCGGACGTGAGCGACCCGGCCCGTCGCGCGGCGGTCAGTAGGTTGTGCTCGCGGGCCCCGAGCGATATCGCCGCTTCGATCAGTTCGGTGAGACCGAGTAGCGGGTCGCCGGCACGCCGGGCGCGCTCGATCACCGGCGTGAGGTCCTCGGCGATGCTCTGATCGAGGGCGGCCCGGACCAGATCGGCCTTGGCCGGAAACCTGCGGTAGAGGGTTCGTTCACCCACCCCGGCGCGACGGGCGACGGCTTCGACGGGCGCATCAGGCCCGAGTTCGCCGTATACGGCCCGCGCGGCGCGCAGTATGCGCTCGGCGTTGCGGGCGGCGTCGGCCCGCAACGGCCGGTCCTCGATGGTGGTCACCACGACAGCTTAACTGACGGTTGACTGCCAGTTAGGTGTGGCTCTAGGCTCACAAATTGACAGCTATCTGCCACTTACCAGGAAACGCCGTTGATGCCAACAACTTCCGAATCCCGCCCCGATGTCGACCTTCCGGTGCTACCGGCACCCCGGGCCGCGCGCTGCCCGCTCGCGCCCCCGCCCGAATTCGCGAGCTGGCGCGAAGAGCCGGGCCTGCGCCGGGCGATGTTTCAGGGCAACGCGGTGTGGGTGGTGAGCCGTTATCGGGACATCAGAGAGGCGCTGGTCGATCCCCGTCTGTCCGCGAAGACCATTCCCGATGCCATCATGCCGAAGGACGCCGACAACAAGGTCCCGGTGATGTTCGCGCGGACCGACGATCCCGAGCATCAGCGATTGCGGCGCATGATGACCAGCAACTTCACCTTCAGGCGTTGCGAATCGATGCGGCCGCAAATCCAGGAAACGGTTGACTACTATCTCGGCCGAATGGTCGAGGGGGGAGCGCCGGCCGACCTGGTGCGTGAATTTGCCTTGCCGGTGCCATCTTTGGTGATCGCGTTGCTGTTGGGGGTGCCGCCCGAAGACCTCGAGATTTTCCAGCGACACACCACGACTGGGCTTGACCAGAGGTCGACCGACGAACAAAAGGGGAAAGCCTTCGGGGCGATGTACGCCTACATCGAGGAGTTGGTGGCGCGCAAGGAGCGCGAACCCGGCGACGACTTGATCAGCCGTCTGGTCACCGAATACGTGGCCACGGGCCAGCTCGACCACGCCACCACGGCCATGAACAGTGTGATCATGATGCAGGCCGGCCACGAAACCACGGCCAACATGATCTCGCTGGGAACGGTTGCGCTGCTGCAACATCCCGACGTATTCGAGCGGCTGGGACACACCGGCGATGCCGCCGCCGTCGCCAACATCGTCGAAGAGCTGATGCGCTACCTCACCATCGTGCACAGCCAGGTCGATCGTGTCGCGACCGAAGATCTGATCATCGGTGGTCAGCCGATTCGCGCGGGGGAGTTCGTCCTGATGAATCTGCCCGCGGGAAACTGGGATGCCGAGTTCGTCGACAATCCGGAATCGTTCGAACCCGACCGAAACCCCCGCGGACACTTGGGCTTCGGGTACGGCGTGCACCAGTGCATCGGAGCGAACCTCGCCCGAGTCGAAATGCAGGTCGCGTTCGCCACGCTGGCACGGCGCCTACCCGGGCTCCAACTGGCGGTATCACCGGAGGAACTGAGGTTCAAAGACGCCAACATCTACGGGATGAAAGAGTTGCCGGTCACTTGGTGAGCAACGAGCTGAGGTTCGACGAGCGGGTCGCCGTCATCACCGGCGCCGGCGGCGGCCTGGGCAGGCAATACGCCCTGCTGCTGGCATCGCGCGGCGCGCGCGTCGTCGTCAACGACATCGGCGGCTCGGTGACCGGCGATGGCGCCGACGGCGCGGCGGCACACGCCGTCGTCGACGAGATCCGCGAGCGGGGTGGCGACGCCGTCGCCGACACCCACAGCGTGACGACTCCCGAAGGCGGACAGGCGATCATCGACACCGCCCTGAGCGCCTGGGGGCGGGTGGACATCGTGATCAACAACGCCGGGATCGTCGGCGATGCGCCGTTCGAGGACATGAGCGCCGACCGGCTCGAACCGCTCATCGACGTGCACCTGAAGGGCGCGTTCCACGTGACGCGACCCGCGTGGAACCTCATGCGCGAACGACGCTACGGCCGGATCCTGAACACCTGCTCGGCGGCGGGAATCCTTGGCGCCGAACGCATGAGCAACTACGGCGCGGCCAAAACCGGGTTGATCGGCTTCACCCGAGTGCTGGCGGCCGAAGGGGCGGCCCACGACATCAAGGTCAACGCAATCGCACCGATCGCGTACACCCGGATGCTGGCGCGCGAAGTCGAGCACGTGACCGGCCGGCAAGATGACGAGGCAGCGCAGGCGGTGTTGGATGACCTTGTCGGCCAATACCTTCAGAAACTTGACCCGGCGCTGGTGGCTCCGGTGGCGGCCTTCCTGACGCACTGCGAGTGCCCGGTTTCCGGCGAGATCTACACGGTTGGCGGCGGACACGTCGCCCGCTTCTTCATCGGCAGGACAAGGGGTTTCCACCGCCCCGGGCTTTCCGTCGAGGACGTGCGCGATCACCTCGCCGAAATTCGGGACGAGGCGGGCTACACCGTTCCGGGCGGACCCGCCGACGAGATGACGGAGCTGTTCGCAACCATCGCCGACCGGCCCGGCTGACGGTCGGCCCTAGGTCCCCTGGCCGCCGAACGTGCAATGCGCGACGCTTCATCGGCGTGTCGCGTCGCGAAATGCACACTCGCGCTGAGGTCAGCGGGCATCAAGCCGTCACCGGGACTTGACGATGGCGCGCCAGATCAGGTAGCCGACACCCAGGGCGGCGCCCAGCACCACCGCGGCCAAGATGGTCTGGAAGGCATCGATCGCGAGCCAGCTGGGCTCATACGAGCCGGCGGCGCCCACGCATTCGAAACTCACGCTGGTCCCCGACTGTCCGGGTTTGTAGCTGTAGTCGGTGGTGTCGTACGCCAACTGGTACCCGCTGTCACAGACGAAGGGGCTTGTCCACAGCGCGCTCGACGGCATCATTGCGGTCAGGGACGCCGCGGCACCGACGCAGAGTCCGAGGGTCCCGAGGATCGCGCCGATGCGATCGGGCCACCCGCGCAGGCCCAACGGCCGCCGACGGCCCTGCGCCGCCTGGCGCTTCGAGCCGACCTGTTGAGAAAAGGCGGGCTGCGATCCCACGAAGGCCGGCGGGGTGTATTCCGGTGCGGCGCCCTGCCCGGAATACACCACCGTATGCCCGACCTTGAACGTCGCTTTGCCGTGTTTGAAGATGTTGTCGATCTGTTCCTGCGACAGGCCCGCTTGGGCCGCGGCTTGCATGAACGCCGCCCGATGCTGGGCCATCTCGGGCCCGGAAGGCCCGCCGGGGCCCGCCGGCCCGCCGGAGCGCAAACCCTCCCACAACGACTCCGCGTACTGGCGCGCGCGGTCGTCGGCGCCCTCGGCCGCGCCCGTCTGCACGGTGAAAAACGACGGCGGCTGCCCCTCGACGCGGTTCGGGTCAGCGGCCGCCTTGGCCTCGGCCAGTTGACGTTCCAGCTCGGCGATGCGCTTTTGCTCCGCGAGCTGACGCTCCAGCTCGGCGATGCGCTGTTCGGGATCGTCGGAGTCCATCGGCAAATGGTCCCACGCCGAAACGGCAGCTGCAGCAAATTTCGGACGCCATTCAGCAGCCGAACGCCGTGCCTACCCCGTCCGGCGGTGGCACCGACTTCAGGCAACCAAACGGCTGGATGCCGGCGGCGGCGAACCGCACCGCCGACTGGTGGGCGTAGTTCACGCAGAACAGGCCCGAATCGTCGGCGCGGCAGCGGTAGTCGCCGAACGACAGCGAATCCCCGTTCGCCAGTTCGGGCCCGTTGCCGTTGAGGAACGGACCCGGATCGGCGCGCGCCGACCCGACCTGGAGGGTCGTTCCGTCGAAGTCCACCCAGCCGCCCTTCCAGTCGCCGTAGGCCGTGTCCGGCCGGGGCGGGGGACTGGTCAGGGCGACCAGGCACGCCAGCGCGGCGCCGGTGTGCTTGGAATCGGTCATGCACGACACTTTGCCCGCCTGCACGGTCAGGGCGATGTCGTTGCCGAGCGGCGTGGTGGCACCCTCGCGGACGGCGCTGTGATAGCGGCCGGGATCGGCCGGATGAGCTGCCTCGATCCAGGCGATGACGTCGGAGATCGCGGCCCCGGCACCCGGCGCTCCGGGCGCCACCGGGGGTTTGCTGCCCGACGGTCCGACCGACGTGGTCGCGGAAGTCCCCGCCGAGGTCTGCGTGCTGGTCTGGGGCTGCCCCGAGCCGCCGCCCGAATGCGAGCATCCGGCGACCAGCAATGGCACGGCGACCAGCGCGGCGATCCGCATCCCGCCAGGCTAGCCGCCACACGCCGGGATTCGATCGCTAGCCGCGCACTACCGCCGTTGTGTCGGCTACCGTCACTGGTATGCATGAGCGCACCATCCGCGCCCGCACGACCGCCGGCATCGTCGAAGGCTTCACCCGCGATGGCGTAAACCGGTGGCGGTCCATCCCTTACGCCCGCCCGCCGGTGGGCGGGCTGCGATTCCGGGCGCCGCAGCCGCCGCTGCCGTGGTCGGGCGTGCGGCACTGCCACGGCTTCGGCAACTGCGCGCCGCAGCAGCGCCGCTACACCATGCTCGGCGTCGGCCGCTATCAGCCGATGAGCGAGGACTGCCTCACCCTCAACGTCGTCACGCCCGAGGTCACGGCGGACGAGCCGCTGCCGGTGATGGTGTTCATCCACGGCGGCGGCTACATCATGGGCAGCTCGGCCACACCGCTGTACGACGGCGCCGCGCTGGCGCGCCGCGGCTGCGTGTACGTGTCGGTCAACTACCGCTTGGGCGCGCTGGGATGTCTGGACCTGTCGTCGCTGTCGACGCGCGACACGAAAATCGACAGCAACCTGTACCTGCGCGACCTGGTGATGGCGCTGCAGTGGATCCGGGACAACATCGCCGAATTCGGCGGGGACCCCGGCAATGTCACGATCTTCGGCGAGAGCGCGGGCGCCTGCATCACCTCCACGTTGCTCGCGGTGCCCGCCGCCGAAGGCCTTTTCGCGCAGGCGATCTCGGAGAGCCCGGCGTCGGGGTTGGTGCGGTCGGGGGAGATCGCCGTCGAGTTCGCGAAGCGGTTCGCCGGGCTGCTCGGAGTCCGCCCGCAAGACGGCGCGCACGCGTTGCTGCGGGTGTCCGCCGCGCAACTGGTGGAAACCCAGCACCGGCTGATCGAGCAGGGCATGGAGAACCGGTTGGGCGCCTTCCCGATCGGCCCCGTCGTCGGCGACGACGTCCTGCCCGTCGACCCCGTCGAGGCGATGCGCTCCGGCCGGGCGCACAAGGTGCCGCTCATCGTCGGCACCAACGCCGAGGAGGGTCGCCTGTTCACCCGCTTCCTCAAGATGTTGCCGACCAACGAGTCGATGATCGAGGAGCTGCTCGCCGACGCGGAACCGGCTGCCCGCGAGCGCATTACCGCCGCCTACCCCGACTACCCGGCACCCTCGGCCTGCATTCAGCTCGGCGGCGACTTCGCGTTCAGCTCGGCGGCCTGGCAGATCGCCGAGGCGCACGGCAACCACGCGCCCACCTACCTCTACCGCTACGACTACGCCCCGCGGACGCTGCGCTGGTCCGGCCTGGGCGCCACGCATGCCACCGAGCTACTGGCCGTGTTCGACGTCTATCGCACCCGGTTCGGTGCGCTGCTGACCGCCGCCGCCGACCGGCGCGCGGCGCTGCGGGTCAGCAACCACGTGCAGCGGCGGTGGCGGTCCTTCAGCCGCACGGGTTCGCCGGGCGACGACTGGCCCGTCTACACGCGCGACGACCGCGCCGTGATGGTGTTCGACCGCAAGAGCCGGATCGAGTTCGATCCGCACCCGCACCGCCGGATCGCCTGGGACGGCTTCTCACTTGCGCGTTGACCTGGCACGCTAGACCCTCATGCACGCCGACACCGAGCAAGTCATCGAGCGACCCGATAACCTCACCGCCTCCTGGCTGGCCGCCGCGATCGGCACCGGACCCATCGCCGACTTCGCCGTGGAGCGCATCGGCACCGGACAGATGAGCGAGTGCTACCGCGTCCGGCTCACCTATGCCGACTCGGAAGTCGACGCCGATGCCGGGCGGCCGGAGTCGGTGGTGCTGAAGGTCGCCGCCTCCGATCCGGTAAGCCGGCAGACGGGCTCGGCCCTGGGCCTCTACGAGCGCGAAGTCCGCTTTTACGGCGACATCGCGCCGCGCCTGGGTGGCCCGATCGCGCCGTGCTACCACGCGGCCGTCGACACCGCGACGGGCGTGTTCGACCTGCTGCTCGGCGACGCCGGGCCCGCTGTCGTGGGCGACGAAATCGCCGGTGCCACACCGGAACAGGCCCGCATCGGCGTCGTCGAACTGGGCCGGCTGCACGGCCCGCTGCTCGGGGACCCGGCGCTGGCCGACGCGCCGTGGCTCAATCGCGAAACGCCGCTCAACCAGGCGATGATCACCTCGCTGTACGCCGGCTTCGTCGACCGGTACGGCGACCAGATCGCGCCCGAGCACCGCGCCGTGTGCGAGCGGCTGGTCGCCGCGTTCGACGGTTACATCGCGGCCGAGTCGGAGCCGGTCCGGATCCGGGGCCTGGTGCACGGTGACTACCGGCTGGACAACATGCTGTTCGGCACCGCCGGGGCCGACCGCGCGCTGACCGTGGTCGACTGGCAGACGGTTTCCTGGGGTCCGGCGTTCACGGACCTGGCGTACTTCCTCGGCTGCGCGCTGCGCGGGCAGGACCGGCGGGACCATTACGACGAATTGCTGCGCGCCTACCACGACGCGCTGGGGCCGCAGGCGCCCGTCAGCCTGGCCGATGTCGCCGAAGGTGTCCGGCGGCAAAGCTTTTTCGGTGTGATGATGGCGATCATCTCGTCGATGCTGGTGGAGCGCACCGACCGCGGCGACCGGATGTTCATGACGATGCTGCAACGCAATTGCGAACACGTGCTCGACACCGACGCGCTGGCCACGCTGCCCGCCGCGACAAAGCCGGAGCCGCTGCGGCCCTCGGACGACGACGAGCTCGCCCACGCCCCGACCGACGAGCCGCTCTGGAGCGAGAGCTGGTACGCCGACTTCGCCGATCCCGCACAGGGATTGGGCGGCTGGTTTCGCCTCGGCCTGATCGCCAACCAGCAGACCGCCTTGGTGCACGTCCTGCTCTGCGGTCCCGACATGCCGACCGTCGCCGTCGATGCCGAGATCCCGCTGCCGGCGGACCCGTGGGCGTTGCGCGCCGACGCCTTCGAGGTGGACCACTCCGCCAGCGCCCCTCTGCAGGCCTATCGGGTCGACGTGCGCGCGCAGGCCCGTGCCTACCCCGATCCTTCGGCCCTGTTGCGCGGCGAGCCGGGCGCTCCCGTCGAGATGGCGATGAACTTGGTGTGGGCCACCGACGGCGCCCCGTACAAGTACCGGGTGACGACGCGCTACGAAATCCCTTGCACCGTCTCGGGAACCGTCACGATCGGCGACACCACCTACCGCGTCGACTCGGTTCCCGGCCAGCGCGACCACTCGTGGGGAGTGCGCGACTGGTGGAGCATGGACTGGATCTGGAGCGCGCTGCACCTCGACGACGGCACCCACCTGCACGGCGTGAACATCCGCATCCCGGGCGCGCCGACGTTCAGCATCGGCTATATCCAGGACGCCGCCCGCGATGTCACCGAACTGGACACCGTCGCCTCGCGGGAATCCTTCGGCGACAACGGGTTACCGCTGAACGCCACCGTGGAGCTGGACCCCGGTGCCATCACGGCCGACATCGCGGTGCGCGGCCACGCCCCCGTCCGCATGGTCGCCAAGGATGGGCGCATGAGCCAGTTCCCGCGCGCCTGGGTCGAGGTCACAACCGCGGACGGCCGCAGCGGCGTCGGTTGGGTGGAATGGAACCGCAACCTCGCCGAATAGCGGCCGGGCCGCCCGTCGTGGTGATGGGTGTCTCGGGATCGGGCAAGTCGACGGTGGGCATGGCGCTGGCGCGACGATTGGCGGTGCCCTTCGTCGACGCCGACACCCTGCACCCGTCGGCGAACATCGCCAAGATGACCGCCGGTGAACCGCTCGGCGACGACGATCGCTATCCCTGGCTCGAACGGGTCGGGCAGTGGTTGGCCGGCCATCGCGACGGGGCCGTGGCGAGTTGCTCGGCGCTCAAACGCAAATACCGCGACCAGCTCCGGGCCCACTGCCCCGAGGCCGAGTTCTTGCATCTCGCCGGTGCACCGGAACTGATCGGCGGCCGGCTGGCCGCGAGGTCGGGCCATTTCATGCCGGCCGCGTTGCTGCGATCCCAGTTCGACGCGTTGGAGCCCCTCGGCGCCGACGAGGCGGGCGTGACCGTGGACGCCGGCCAACGAGTCGACGCGATCGTCGACGCGTACGTAATGTAGCATTGTGCTACAGTCTGTAGCGGAATGCTGCAGGAGCGGAGGAAGGTCATGGCAGAGGCTCTCGATCGCGTCACGCGGGTTGCCGCCGACCTGATGGACAGTGCGGCGTCCGAGGGCGCCCGCCAGAGCCGTTCGGCCAAGCAGCAACTCGACCACTGGGCGCGGGTCGGCCGCGCGGTATCCAGTCAGCACACCAGCTCTCGGCGGCGGGTGGAAGCGGCGTTGGCGGGTCACTTGGCGCTCGGCGAACTCACCGTCGAAGAGGGTGTCGTGTTCAACGCCGAGATCTCGGCCGCCATCGAGGAAAGCCTGGCGCGCACCAATTACGGGGCGGCGCTGGCCGGGCAGGGGATCACCACGGTGGCCCTCAACGACGCCGGCGACATCGTCGAGTACCGGCCCGATGGCACCGAGGTAGTGCTTTCGGGCAAGCGCTGACCGCGCGGGTCGATGAACCGCCTGGACCTGGTGGTCGGGCCGAACGGCGCCGGCAAGTCGACGTTCATCGCGTTGACCCTTTCGCCGCTGTTGCCCCGTAGCTTGGTCGTCAACGCCGACGAGATAGCTCGTCAACGCTGGCCCGAGGACCCGGCGTCGCACTCGTATGAGGCCGCGGAAATCGCCGCCGACACGCGCGCCAAGTTGATCGAGCTGGGCCGGTCTTTCATTGCGGAGACGGTCTTTTCGCATCCCTCGAAGCTGGACCTGATCCGCCGCGCGCGCGGCGAGGGTTTCACCGTCGTCCTGCACGCGCTGTTCGTCCCGGAAGACCTTGCGGTCGAGCGGGTTCGGCATCGCGTGCTGGCCGGCGGCCACCGCGTGCCCGAGGACAAAATCCGTCAGCGGCACCGCCGCTTAGGGGGCCTTGTCGCGGACGCCGTGGCCGTATCCGACATCGCGACGGTCTACGACAACAGTCGACTGCGTGGGCCGCGCATCGTCGCCCAACTGAGCGGCGGTGAGCTCGTCGGATCGTCCGACTGGCCGGAATGGGCGCCAAAGGAACTGTCGGCGCGCTGGCCGAGCTGAATACGCGCTTACCAGGGGCGCCGGCGCCGCCGGGTCGGAACGTCGCCCACCCGGTCGCGGGCGGTGTCAGCCAGTTCGCTGCCCCGCGCGGCGGCCGTGTTGGCCAGCTCGATGCCGCGCAGCCGCGCGATCTCGGCGAACTCCATGCCGCGGTCCCGCGCCGTGTCGGCAAGCTCCTCGCCGCGTTTGCGGGCCTTCTTCGCCAACGGCGCGCCCTTTTCGGCGGCCGTGCTGGCGAGTTCTTCGCCGCGTTTGCGCGCCTTCTTGGCCAGGGGGGCGCCCTTCTCCGCGGCGGTGCTCGCCAGTTCGCGCCCACGCTCCAGAGCGGCCTCGGCGTAGGGGGCGCCCCGTTCGGCGGCGGTGCTGGCGAGTTCGCGGCCGCGTTCCAGGGCGGCCTCGGCGTAGGGGGCGCCCCGTTCGGCGGCGGTGCTGGCCAGTTCGCGCCCGCGTTCGGCGCCGACCTGCAGGCCGTGCACGAGCTTCTCCCCGAGCTCGGTCAGCTCGCCGTCGTCGGATCCGGGCAGCGCCGACGACACCCGCTCGGAGAGCCGCTCCGCGGCTCGGCGTCCCCGCCAGCCCAACGACGGCTTGCCGGCCGTGTCCGCGGACGCGATTATCAGTCCGCCCACCAGGCTGAGGTCGGTCAGAAAGTCCTTGCGCTTCTGGGCTTTCAGCTGCGGGTCGCTCTCACTCCAGAACATGTGCGCGCCGAGGTTGGCCGGCAGCACCGTGAAGGCGAGCGCCGCCGAGGCGACGCGCGGCGCCTTGCCGATGGCGAGTAGCAGGCCACCGCCGATCTGGACGGCCGCATTGATCTGAGCGAACGTCTGGGGGTCGCTGGGAATGCTGCTCCCCACCGGATCCGGCAGGGCGCGAAGACCGTCGACCGCCGGCGCCGCGGCTTCGGCCGCCGGCTTGGGATTGAGCAGCGAGTCGATTCCCTGGCCGATGAACACCGCCGACAACAGGGGCCTCGCGATTCTGCGGATCAACATGGCAGCTGGGTTACCCGGCCGCCCGCCACGCAAACCGCCGGGGCCATCGCCCCTGCTCGCCGCGCCGGCGACGGGCCCGGCGATATGGTGGAGCGCGTGCGGGCGTTGATCGTCGTCGACGTGCAAAACGACTTCTGCGAGGGTGGCTCGCTGGCGGTGAACGGCGGCGCCGCGTTGGCTTCCGCCATAACCCGATATCTCGCCGACGGGCCCGGTTACGACCACGTCGTCGCGACCGCCGACTTCCACATCGACCCGGGCGACCACTTCTCCGACCGCCCCGACTACCGGTCGACCTGGCCCCCGCATTGCGTCGCGGACAGCCGCGGCGCGGATTTTCACCCCGGCCTCGACACCGGCCACCTCGAGGCGGTGTTCCGTAAGGGCGACTACGCCGCGGCGTACAGCGGCTTCGAGGGCGTCGACTCCGACGGAACCCCGCTGCTCGAGTGGCTGCGCCGGCGCGGCGTCGACGAGGTCGACGTGGTCGGCATCGCCACCGATCATTGCGTCCGGCGCACCGCCGAGGACGCGGCCAAGTCCGGCCTGACTACCCGGGTGCTGGTGGACCTGACCGCGGCCGTGGCGGCGGATACGGCCGCGGAAGCGTTGGCGGAGATGCAAACCCTCGGCATCGAGCTGGTCGGCGGCCCGTGATGGTGGTTCCCCTCGATCGCGAGCGCCTGCTCGCCGCAGTGGAGCGCTCGCCGCAGGCTGCCGCGGCGCACGACCGCGCCGGATGGGTGGGGCTGTTCACCGGCGACGGACGGATCGAAGACCCGGTGGGATCGCGCCCGCACGTGGGGCATTCGCAGATCGGCCGCTTCTACGACACCTTCATCGGGCCCCGCGACATCAAATTCCATCGCGACGTCGACATCGTCGTCGGCACCACGGTGCTGCGCGATCTCGAGCTCGAGGTGTCGATGGGCTCGAGCGTGACCATGTACATACCCGCCGTCCTGCGTTATGACCTCCGAGAAGACAACGGCCACTGGAAGATTGCGCATCTGCGGGCCTATTGGGAGCTGCCCGCGATGATGTTGCAGTTCCTGCGGGCCGGGACGCGGGCGGCGTCGCCGGCCGTGCAACTCTCGCGTGACCTGCTGGCCAACCAGGGATTCCGGGGGACCACGGGCTTTCTTGCCGGATTTCGGCGCGTCGGTGCGCGGCGCAAGCGACTCGCGGAGGCCTTCCTCGGCGCCGTCGCCCGGAAGGAGGCATCGGCCGCCCTGCGCTCACTATCGCCAACGGCCGCAATAACTTTGGGTGACAACGACCGGCTCGATGTCGCCGAACTCGTCGAACAGCTCGACGGCGCCGGCTGGGCCAAGGTGATCGGGGCGGGCACCACGGTCGCGGTTTCGGTCAGCTCGGTTCACGGGCGCGGCATCGTGCTCGCCGACGTGGCCTGGCCGGGGAACGCGATCGACCGGATCCGGTACTTTCCCGGCTGAGTGCACCGGTTGTTCCCGGGCCGGGAGAAGTTAGCCAGTGCCGGATGCCGCTATGTCTTGTCAGGCCAGGGATACTGCCGTAGAAATAGCTGTCACTGAATGGAGGCGGGCGATGGGTGTGCTGCGGATCTGCGGAGTGGGAGTGGCGTTCACCGCCGTCCTGACGGTAGGAACGGCCTGCACGGTGACCACCACGTCGAATTCCTCGTCGAGCTCGTCCAAGCCGGCGTCGTCCACCACGACGCCGTCGAGTTCGGCGACATCGACCACCACGTCCAGCGCGCCGCCGTCCGGGGTTGCACCGCTGGGCGACTACACCTACCTGCTGTTGCAGGCGAGCGACATCGGGCCCGACACCGCGACCACGGCGCCGCCCGTGCAGAACCCCGGCGGTATCGCCGGAGCCGGCGTCACGTACGCCAACCCTGATCGGACGCGGAGCATCGACGACCTCGTGGTGGTCTTCACCGACCCGGCGACCGCCGCACAGCAGGCCAAGGAGCGCGCGTCGTCGTACGGCAAGTACGTCACCGGGACCCCCCAGCCGTTCGAGGTCGGGACCAACGGCCTGATCGCGGTGGGGACGTCGCCCGACAACTCCAAATCGGTGACGTATGTGACGTTCGCCGAGTCAAGGGTGGGCGTCGACCTGGAGTTCGACAGCGCGCCCAACGATCCCGCCCCGCGCGACGTCGTGCTGGACATGGCCCGCAGGCAAGACCAGCTCATCAAGGACCGGTTGCCCGCCTAGCGGGGTTCAGCGCGCGACCATCAACGCCAGTGTGGCCGCCGACAGGCACAGGTAGGCGCCGGGAAACGCGATGTTGTAGAAGACGCGTGCCCGCAGGTGCGTAGCCACGGCGCCGACGAAGAACAGCACCAGTCCGGTGGCGGCCGCAATTCCCAACGCGCGCAAGCCCACCAGCCCGACAACCAGCCCGGCGGCTCCGGCCAGCTTCACCGCCGCCAGTGGCGGCAACCACGAGCGCGGCACCCCCACCTCGGCCGAGTTCGCCAGGACGAATCCGGCGGGGATCAGGTCGGCCACGGCTACCGCGGCGGTGACGACGGCGGTTGGCAGCGTGATGGCGATGTAGGCGGTATGCATCTGCGTCAACCCCTTGTCCTGCAGGTGTTTCCGCAGCGGCGAGCCGGATGGCCGCGGCGCGCGTTGCGGCGCACAATCGGTAGGGTCATGGTGCTGGTCTCCTTTGCGACAGAGAGTTCGATGGATGCGTTCACCTTCTTGACGACTCCCACGCGAAAAAGGTGACCCATGAGCGCACCGAAGGATCTGGCGGATATCGCGCAACGGTTCGACGCGGACCGACGACACCTGAGGTCGGTCGCGTTTCAGCTGCTCGGGTCGGCGGCCGACGCCGACGACGCGGTCCAGTCGGCGTGGCTGAAGGCCAGCCGCGGCGGATTCGAAGCCTTTGCAGACGTCGACAACCTCACCGGCTGGTTCACCACCATCACCGCCCACGCCGCCATCGACCAGCTCCGGGCGCGGGGGCGCCGCGCCGAACAACCGCTCGGCGATCCCACCGAGCTGGACCGGCTCGTGGACACCGCGGCGGCCCCGGCGGACGAGGGCGCGCTGCTCGCGGACTCGGTCGGCAGCGCGCTGCTTGTCGTGCTCGATCGGCTCTCACCCGCGGAGCGGGTGGCGTTCGTGCTGCACGACGTGTTCGCCATGCCGTTCGAGAACGTCGCCGCCCTGCTGGACCGGTCGCCGGCCGCGGCCAAAAAACTCGCGAGCCGGGCCCGCGGTCGCCTGCACGCCCGTCCGGCGGTCGAGCCGGCCCGCGCGGCCAGGCACCTCGAGGTCGTCGAGGCGTTTCTGGCGGCCTCCCGCGGCGGCGATATCGCCACCCTGCTCGAGCTGCTGGCGCCCGACGTGGTGCGCCGGGTCGACCGGGCGCTGGTCCCGGCCGACGTGGCGACCGAGGTGCGGGGGGCGCGGGAAGTGGCCGAGGAGACCCGCCGCTTCGCCCGGCGCGCGCGGGCCGGTGTGGTCCTGCTCATCGACGGCGTCCCGGGCGTCGTGCTCGCGCCCCGCGGGCGCGCGCAGGCCATGCTGCGGATCGCCATCGGCCGCGACGACCGCATCCACACCATCGACATCACCGGCGATCCCGACCGCCTGCGCCGGGCCGTTCTCACGCTGCCGGTTACCGGGCAAGATCGGCAGCACCATGCTCGATAGGCCGTTCGGGCGACGAAGCCTGCTGCGCGGCGCCGGTGCGCTCACCGCGGCGTCGCTGGCGCCCTGGGCCGCCGGCTGCGCCCCCGACGACGACGCGCTGACCTTCTTCTTCGCCGCCAATCCGGACGAGCGGGATCGCAGGATGCGCATCGTCGAGGAGTTCCAGCGCCGCCATCCCGACATCACGGTTCGGGCGGTGTTGTCCGCGCCGGGCGTGATGCAGCAGCTGTCGACGTTCTGCGCCGGCGGCAAGTGCCCGGATGTGCTCATGGCGTGGGAATTGACCTACGCCGAGCTGGCCGACCGCGGGGTCTTGCTGGACCTCAACACCATGCTGGGTCGCGATCCGGCCTTCGCGGCGGAACTGAAGTCGGACGGCATCGAGTCGCTGTACGACACCTTCGCGTTCAACGGTGGCCAGTACGCACTCCCGGAGCAATGGTCCGGAAACTTCCTGTTTTACAACAGACGGCTTTTCGCCGAGGCCGGCGTCGCGCCGCCGCCCGGAACGTGGGAGCGGCCGTGGACTTTCGCGGAATTCCTCGACAACGCCCGCGCCCTGACCAAGAGAAACGGATCGGGGCGCACCACCCAATGGGGCTTCGTCAACATGTTTGTTTCGTACTACTCGGCCGGGCTGTTCGCCATGAACAACGGGGTACCGTGGTCCACCCCGCTGAAGAACCCCGCCCACTTCAATTTCGGCGACGACGCCTTCGTCGAAGCGGTGCAGTTCTACGCCGACCTGTCCAACAAACACAGGGTGGCGCCCAACGCATCCGAGGTGCAGTCGATGTCCACGCCCGATCTGTTCGCGGCGGGCAAGGCGGCGATGGCGCTCGGTGGCCACTGGCGATACCAGACGTTCATTCGAGCCGATGGCCTGGATTTCGATGTCGCGCCGTTGCCGGTGGGACCCCGCCGAACGGGACAGGCCGCCCGCTCTAATATCGGTTCCACCGGGCTGGCCATCTCCGCGAGCAGTCAACGCAAGGAGCAGGCGTGGGAATTTGTGAAGTTCGCGACCGGCCCCGTCGGCCAGGCGTTGACCGGTGAATCCACCCTCTTCGTGCCGGTGCTGCGCTCCGCGCTCAACTCGGTCGGATTTGCCGAATCGCACCACAGGATCGGCAACCTCGACGTGCTCACCCAGGGACCGGCGTCGTCGGACGGGATGCCGGTCACCCCGGCGTGGGAAAAGATCGTCGCCCTGATGGACCGTAGCTTCGGACCCGTGCTGCGCGGATCGCGCCCGGCGACGTCGCTGGCCGCGCTGTCGCCCGCGCTCGACGAGGTGCTGCACACGCCATGACATCCCTCGACACGCCCACGGTGTCCGGTCCGTCCCGGCGACGCGCCCGCGCCGGTCGCCTGTTCGTCGCGCCCAACCTGGCCGCCGTCGCGGTGTTCATGCTGTTTCCGCTCGGATTCTCGCTATACATGAGCTTCCAGCAATGGGACGTGTTCAGGCCGCCGAAGTTCGTGGGGTGGGCGAACTTTGAAGAGCTGTTCAACTCCGACCCGCTGTTTCTGATCGCCATCCGCAACACCGTGATCTTCACCCTCGGCACCGTCGTGCCGACGATCCTGATCAGCCTCGTCGTGGCCGGTGTGCTGAATCGGAAAGTCAAGGGCATCGGCGTTTTTCGCACGATCGTCTTCCTGCCACTGGCCATCTCGTCGGTGGTGATGGCGGTCGTGTGGCAGTTCGTCTTCAACACCGACAACGGGCTGCTCAACATCATGCTCGGCTGGGTCGGGATCGGGCCGGTCCCGTGGCTGGTCGACCCCAAGTGGGCCATGGTTTCGTTGTGCATCGTCAGCGTCTGGCGCAGCGTGCCGTTCGCCACCGTTATCCTGCTCGCGGCGATGCAGGGGGTTCCCGAAAGCCTCTACGAGGCGGCCAGGATCGACGGAGCGGGCGAGATACGGCAATTCGCGTTCATCACGGTGCCGCTGATCCGGGGGGCGATGTCTTTCGTGGTGGTGATCTCGATCATCCACGCGTTCCAGGCCTTCGACATGGTCTACGTCCTCAACGGCGCGAACGGCGGGCCCGAAAGCGCGACCTACGTGTTGGGCATCATGCTGTTCCAGCATGCGTTCTCGTTCCTGGAATTCGGCTATGCGTCGGCGCTGGCGTGGGTGATGTTCGCGATCTTGCTGGTGCTGACCGTGGTGCAGTTGCGCCTGACGCGGCAGCGTTCTTTGGAGGCTTCCGGTGGTCTTGGCTGAGCGGGTGTTCAAGCGCAACGTCTTTCGCGCCGTGCTGGCGTACACCGCGCTGACCGCGATCGCGTGGTGCTGGCTGTTCCCGATCGCCTGGGCCGTGTCCGGCTCACTGAAACGGGAAGGCGAGGTGACCGAGCCACGGCTGTTGCCGGCGCATCCGCGGTGGTCCAACTACACCGAGGTGTTCTCGCTGATGCCGTTCTGGCGCATGTTTTTCAACACCGTGCTGTACGCCGGGTGCGTCACGGCCGGGCAGGTCTTCTTCTGCTCGCTGGCCGGATATGCGTTCGCGCGGCTGCAGTTTCGGGGCCGGGACACGTTGTTCGTGTTGTACCTGGGCACGCTGATGGTGCCGCTGACCGTGACGGTGATTCCGCAGTTCATCCTGATGCGGACCCTGGGCTGGGTGGACACCCCGTGGGCGATGATCGTGCCGGGTCTGTTCGGCAGCGCCTTCGGCACCTATCTCATGCGGCAGTTCTTCCGCACGCTGCCGACCGACCTCGAGGAGGCGGCGATCCTGGACGGGTGTTCCCCGTGGCAGATCTACTGGCGCATCCTGTTGCCGCACGCCCGGCCGGCGGTGCTGGTGCTCGCGGTGCTCACCTGGGTCAACGTCTGGAACGACTTCTTGTGGCCGCTGTTGATGATTCAGCGCAACAGCCTGGCGACGCTGACGCTCGGCCTGGTCAGGCTGCGCGGCGAATACGTCGCACGCTGGCCGGTGATCATGGCCACCTCCATGTTGATCATGGTGCCGTTGGTCGTCATCTACGCCTTCGCCCAGCGCTCCTTCGTCCGTGGCATCGCCGTCACCGGAATGAACGGATAGCCATGGCATCGGTCAGTTTCGAGCGGGCGACGCGGCGCTACCCGGGTGCGGACCGGCCCGCCCTGGACAGCCTCGACCTCGACGTCGGGGACGGCGAATTCGTCGTCCTGGTCGGACCGTCCGGCTGCGGCAAGACGACTTCCCTGCGGATGGTGGCCGGACTGGAAACGCTGGACGCCGGGCGCATCCGGATCGGGGACCGCGACGTCACCGACGTCGACCCCAAGGATCGCGATGTGGCGATGGTCTTTCAGAATTACGCGCTCTACCCGCACATGACCGTGGCGCAGAACATGGGCTTCGCGCTGAAGATCGCCAAGACCCCGAAAGCCGAGATTCGCGAACAGGTGCTGGCCGCGGCCAAACTGCTTGACCTGCAGCCCTATCTGGATCGCAAGCCCAACGACCTGTCCGGCGGGCAACGCCAGCGGGTGGCCATGGGGCGAGCGATCGTGCGGCGCCCGCAGGTGTTCCTGATGGACGAGCCGTTGAGCAACCTCGACGCCAAACTGCGGGTGCAGACCCGCAACCAGATCGCCGCACTGCAGCGACGGCTCGGCACCACCACTGTGTACGTCACCCATGACCAGGTCGAGGCCATGACGATGGGGGACCGGGTCGCCGTGCTGTGCGACGGGGTGCTGCAACAGTTTGCGACGCCGCGCGAGCTCTACCGCAACCCGCAAAACGTATTCGTCGCGGGATTCATCGGGTCCCCGGCGATGAACCTGTTCACCCTGCCAATCGTGGACTCATCGGTCTCGCTGGGGGACTGGCCGATCCCGGTGCCGCGTGAGATCGACGGCACCGCAAGCGAGGTCGGCGAGATCGTTGTGGGGGTCCGCCCCGAACACTTCGAACTGGGCGGCCTCGGCGTCGAGATGGAAGTCGACGTGGTCGAGGAGCTGGGGGCCGATGCCTATCTGTACGGCCGAATCACGGGGTCGGGCAAGGTGATCAGCCAGCCCGTCGTCGCGCGGGCGGACGGGCGTCAACCGCCGGAGAAGGGCAGCCGGGTGCGCCTGCATCCCGAGCCCGGGCACTTGCATTTCTTCGGCACCGATGGCCGAAGGATCTGTTGAGCGGCTATGCGCTGGCGCAGCCGATCGCGTGCAGCCGACGTTGCACGCGCGCGATGTCGTCGTCGGAGGGCATCGCGTTGGTGACGTGGGTGATTGCCACCCCGACATCGGCGCTGCTGATCGGCGCACATCTGCGCATAATGAGTTCTCTTGTGATGGTGGTGATCTCGTCGTTCGATACGCGCCGGTGCGACAAAGCCGCCAGCGGCGTGTAACCGGTCGTCGGCATGCCGGTGGGGTACCCGGCGCGCAAAAAAGCGACGATGCTCGATACCCAATGGGACAGGTCCATTACGTCCACCTCGCTCACCGCCACACGCTGTGCATTAGCGGCACTTAGCAACCTAGCAGCAGCAACGCCATCAGCCCGGTAAGACCACGCAGTTACTTACGACTAATTTATGGATTTTTCAGATTTGCGGCCAAACCCTTACTGCTTTACCAATTTCGACACGGTGGCGCGCCGCAACCATTTTGGCCGCAACGCTTCCTAGGATTGCCGGGTGGTTGATCGCTATGGAAGTGATGTCCTCGCCGCGGGCCGGCGCAAGCCCCGCTCGACCGAGCACCCGGCCGACCTCGGCCTGGTCGTCGAGGATGCCGAAACCGGCTACGTCGGGGCAGTGGTGCGAGTCGAATACGGTCGCGTCGACCTCGAGGACCGGCACGGTCACACCCGCGGCTTTCCGCTCGGCCCAGGGTATTTGCTCGAGGGGCGCCCGGTCATCCTCACCGCGCCGCGCCGCTCGGGCCCCGCCGCCCCGGGCCGGACGGCGTCGGGCTCCGTCGCGGTGCCCGGGGCGCGTGCGCGAGTCGCCCGGGCGGCCCGGATCTACGTCGAGGGCCGCCATGACGCCGAACTGATCGCACAGGTGTGGGGCGACGACCTGCGCATCGAGGGCGTCGTCGTCGAGCACCTCGGCGGCATAGACGATCTGGTGGGCATTGTGGCGGAATTCGGGCCCGGCCCGGGGCGCCGGCTGGGCGTGCTCGTCGACCACCTCGTCGCGGGTTCGAAGGAGACGCGGATCGCCGAGGCGGTGCGCCGCGGACCGGGGGGCCGAGACACCCTGGTCGTCGGCCACCCCTACGTCGACATCTGGCAGGCCGTGAAACCGCAACGCGTCGGCCTGGCGGCCTGGCCGGAGGTGCCACGGCACCGGGAATGGAAGCACGGCGCCTGCGAGGCACTGGGCCTGCCGCACGCCAATCAGGCCGACATCGCCCGGGCTTGGCGGCGCATCCGCACGAGCGTGCGCGACTGGAACGACCTGGAACCGGCGCTCATTGGCCGCGTCGAGGAACTCATCGACTTCGTGACTCAACTGTCCAGCGAGTGACCGGGCGGTTACATCCCGGGGAATCAACGGCCCCAACGTGATTCAGCGACTGCCCTCCGTCCCCGCCAGTTGAGGACTAAAGCCTCACGACCGACGCCCCACCGCCCGATAGCGTCGCTGGTGACGAAGGGAGAACCAAGTGTCTGAATCCGTGAAACGCCTAGGCGTCGTCGTCGCGGTCGACGGCTCGCCCGCATCGAATTCCGCCGCGTGCTGGGCGGCGCGCGAGGCGGCAATGAGGAACGTTCCGCTGACCGTCGTCCACGCGGTGGCGACCCCCACCGCGACCTGGCCTCCGGTTCCGTACCCGGAGTCCCTGGCGGTACGGCTGGAGGATGACGGCAAGAAGGCCATCATGCACGCCATGAAGATCGCCGAAGACGCGATGCCGGAGGACGGAAAGGTCGCGATCGGCCGGGAATTGGTCTACTCGACCCCGGCGCCGACCCTGATCGAGATGTCCAACGAGGCGGAAATGGTCGTGGTGGGCACCTCCGGGCGGGGCTTGTTGGCCCGCGGCGTGCTCGGGTCCGTCAGTTCGACCGTGGTGCGGCACGCGATGTGTCCGGTGGCGGTCATCCGCGACGAGGAGCTACCGGACCAGAACGCTCCGGTCCTGGTCGGAATCGACGGCTCTCGGACGTCCGAACACGCGACCGAGCTGGCGTTCGACGAGGCCTCCCGTCGGGGCGTCGACCTGGTAGCCATGCATGCGTGGAGCGACGTCACGACCGAAGTTCCCTTTCTGGATTGGGCGACCGTGGAGGAGGAGGGGCAGCGCAGTCTCGGCGAAGCCCTGGCGGGCTGGGGCGAACGCTATCCGGACGTGACGGTGCGCCGAGTGATCGTGCGTGACCGGCCGGCGCACCACCTCATCGAGACCGCGGAATCGGCCCAACTCGTCGTCGTGGGCAGCCACGGCCGGGGCGGTCTCACGGGCATGCTGCTGGGCTCCGTCAGCAACACGCTGCTGCATTCGGTCCGGATTCCGGTGATCGTCGCCAAGCCGGCGTAGCTGTTCTGGCGCCTTCCCCACCGCGAGCAGACGCAGAATCGCACGCTGACGCCGTTCGGCGTGCGATTCTGCGTCTGCTCGGCAGTTCAGCGCGCGTGCAGGACGGTGGCCGCGCACCCGCATAGCGCGGCGAGGTCGCGACCGGCGCGCATGACCGTCCCGTCGGGGCGGACCAACGCCGCGGTGGCGCGGCCGCCGCGCAGCCACGTTTCGAGCGGGCCCCCGGGTTCGGCGGCCACGACGACGACGTCGCGTCGCCGAAGGAGGGCCTCGTCGCCGGCGCTCGGCTGACTTGCGGTGATCAGCGCGAAACCGGTTCCGATGACGTCGTCGAGCCGCCGACCGTTGGGCAGCAAGGGGTTCGGGCACAGCGTGCCGGCGAGCTGGCGCGGCCGGCGCGATTTGAACACCAGCGCGGAGGCCCGCAACGCCGGTGTCGTCGAGTCGATCACCTTGTCGCGCAGGCCGGGGATGAGCCGCAGCCGGGGGAGCACGAGGCGGCGCGCCGCGCTGCCCAGCCGCCCGCCGCCGGTCATCGCCCACCCGACGCCCAGCGCGAGCCGAATCATGTGCCGGGCATGCGGCTTGCGTTCCTGCTCATAGGAATCGAGAACGCTTGCGTCGAGCGTGCCGTTGCGAACCCCGGCGAGCTTCCAGGCGAGGTTGGCCGCGTCCCGGATTCCGGCGCACAAGCCCTGCCCGATGAACGGGGGTGTGAGGTGCGCGGCGTCACCGAGGATGAAGACGTTGCCGCGGCGCCACCGATCGGCGATCTGCGCGCGGAACGTGTACTCGGTGACGCGCAGTACCGTCATCTCGGAGTCGGCAACCTCGGCGACCCAGGACGCGATCAACGGTCGCAACGCCGCCAAGGTGCCGAAGTGGTCGGCGCTTTCGCCGTCCAGCAACCGGAACTCCCACCGGTAGCGGCCCGGACCGATGCGCATGTAGGTTCCGGCGCGCACCGGGTCGCACACCTGGTGCACCCCGTCCCACTGCCGCAGGTCGGAGTCGCTGGCGATGTCGACGACCAGCCACCGCTGCTCGAACTTCAAATTCCGCATGGCCGAGCCGATTTGGGTGCGGACGACGCTGTTGGCGCCGTCACAGCCCAACGCATAGTCGGCGTCGATATGGTGCACCCGGCCGTCGGTTCGGTCGCTGAAGGTGACCCGGACGCCTCGTCCGGTGTCGCTTACGGCGGTGACTTCGGCGTTCCCGCGCAACCGGGCGTTCGGATACCGCTTGAGGTTCGCGCGCAGCAGCACCTCGAACTCGGGTTGGTCGAACATGTTGGCCTGGGCAAACCCGTTCCGGCTTTGGGAGGGCTCGCGGTGGAACTCGCCGAGCACCCGGAACCGGTTGTCCACCAACCGCAAACCGAGGGTGGGCCGCGAGATCGCCGCGAACTCGTCGGCCATGCCGAGTCGGGCGATGACGCGATAGATCTCGTCGTCCAGGTGCACGGCGCGCGGCTGCGGGTACACGTCGGGCCAGCGGTCGAGGATGAGACTGTCCACCCCGTGCTGTGCCAGCAGGGTGGCCGCCGTGACACCGGTCGGTCCGGCGCCGACGATCACCACCGGAACATGCGGAGCGGCGTTGTCGCTCACTTGAACCGAACTTCGTTGCGCTGCGTGCCGAGACTGATGGCCCCGTCGTCGGTGGCCACCGACGCCTCCACGACATCGCCGTCGTTGAGATAGTTGCGGTTGCCGGCCTGACCCTTGAAGAACATCTTCCATTTCACCGAGGGCGGCAACAAGTTCGAGATCATCTGCACCGGCTTGGGCGGGGCGCTGAGCGCGGTGCCGACCGGGGTTCCGGTGAGCACCAGGTCGCCGGGGGCCAGTTCCTGAAACTGGGTGAGCGATTGCAGCGCTTCCAGCGGCCGATAGAGCATGTCGCCCTCGACGAGTGCGTTTTGCCGCTCCTGCCCGTTGACGCTCAGCCGCAGCCGCAGATCACCGAAACGGTCGAGCTCGTCGGCCGTCAGCAGCACCAGCTCCGGACCGACCGGCGTGAACGTCGGATAGGACTTGGCCTCGTAGAACTGGGTTTGGGGGAGCTGGATGTCGCGCGCGGAAACGTCGTTCGTCACGACCAGTCCGGCGATGAATTCGGCGAGGTTGGCTTTGGAAATCGTTGTGCCGATGGGGACTTCGCGGCCGATGACCAGCCCGATCTCCACTTCGTAGTCGAGGAACCTGACGTGCGCGGGTTTGACGATCTCGTCGAACGGGCCCGCGATCGACGCCGACGCCTTGCGGAAGAACGTCAGGGGAATGGATGACGGGTCCATCCCGGCGTCTTTGACGTGTGAGACGAAGTTGGTCATCTGTGCGATCACCCGGCACGGCCGGGTGACGGGGGAGACCAATGCCAGGCTGTCCACGGCGACGGGCTCGCCGCCGGCGGCGGCTGCGATGGCGGCGCGGTCGGCCAGGAGGGCCGCGGTGGTGGTGGCGTCGGTGTCGATCTTGACCGCGCCGCCGGGGGTCTTGAGAAACCAAGCGTCGAGGGTGTGCAGCACGGAAATTGTCATGAGGTGGGCACTTTCAGTAGGCCGGCAAGGCGGTTGACATCGAATTCGTTGCGTGCGCGTAGCGCGGTGACCATCGAAATGAGTTCGTGGCGAGCGGATTTCAGGTCCGTCCCGAGGAAGTCCCTGGTCGCCGGGGGCCCCCACTGGGCCAGTCCGGACGCGCTGAAGGGCGCCCATCCCGGTTCGAGGGTGTTGTCGAACAGGTCACCGTCGGCGAAGTGCTCGACCAGGAAACCGTCCGGATCGCGCCAGTAGTCGAAGATTTGGCTCCCCTGGATGTGCCTGCCGATTCCCCAGGAGCGGAAATAGCCTCGGTCCTTGAGGTATTCGCCGCCGGCGGCCAGCGCGTCCAGGTCGCTGACCTGGTATGCCGAGTGCACGTAACGGTTGGCCGGCCCCAGCGCCAGTGCCAGCGTGTGGTGGTCGGCGGGCGTCGAGCCTCGATCGCATCGGATGAAGCTCATGGTCGGTCCGCGGCGGCGCTGGCCCGGGAAGTACAGAAAGTCGCTGACGATCATGCCCAGGTTGTCGAGGTACCAGTTCAGCGTCTCGAGATACTTCGTCGACTGCAGCACCAGGTGCCCCAGCCGCTCAATGCGTGCGGGCACGCGCGGGGGCCGCTGGCCGGCATTGGTGCGCCGCACGTCGCATCCGAAATTGAAAGCGTGGACCGGTTGGCCGGGCAGCTCGGGCAGCTCGTGCATGCCGGCGACGACGCGGACTGGCATGCCGCTGGGGTCGACCAGGTCGGCCGACAGGCCGCCGATGGTCTCCGGCAGCGCCCGCACGGGAGCACCGGATGTGTCGGCGAGGCGCAGCACGTCCGCCTCGTCGCAGGCGCGGAAGGCGACACCCGTGAAGCGCGTGCGCGCGCCCCGCCGCAGGATCACGCACGGTCCGCCCGCGCGGGTGCCGCGCAGGTGTACTTCGTCGGCTTCGCTCCGCGCCGTCTGGAAACCAAACGCCCGGGCGAACGCCTCGGCGCGCGTCAGGTCGGGTTTGTCGAACTCCAGCCAGGCGATGTCGGCGACCTTGATCACGGGGTTGCGGGAACGCCCGGGGTGATCGCCGCGCGCCGCGCCGCGCTCGCTGTGCAGATTCCGGTGGGGATTTTTCGTTAGGTGCATTGCCATCTCCCAAGTAACTGACGAAATCGTCACATACTTGCGATCCGCCGTCAAGACCTATCTGACGAAACCCTCAAAAGTGATGCATACTGCTAAAGGTGAGCGCGATGCCCGAAGACCCCGACCCGCCCAGCCGCCTGCAACGACGCAAACAGCGCACCAGGGCGGCGCTGATCGGTGCGGCCCAGCGGCTGATCGCCGAGGGCAAGACCAACGTGCCCGTCCTGGAGATCACCCAGGCGGCCGACGTGGGGATGGGCTCCTTCTACAACCACTTCGACAGCAAGGAGCAGCTGTTCGAGGCCGCGGTCGCCGACGTGCTCGACGCGCACGGAGCGATGCTGGACCGGCTGACCGAGTCGATCGACGATCCCGCGGAAACCTTTGCCACCAACTTCCGGCTGATCGGCCGGCTATTTCGCCGGCGCCCGCAGGAAAGCGACATCCTGCTGGCCAACGGGCTGGCGT
Source organism: Mycobacterium sp. NGS34 (assembly GCF_059812845.1). Lineage (NCBI taxonomy): Bacteria > Bacillati > Actinomycetota > Actinomycetes > Mycobacteriales > Mycobacteriaceae > Mycobacterium > Mycobacterium sp. NGS34. Next base: position 43,483 of record NZ_JCALDM010000018.1, on the reverse strand, counting down.
TGCTATCGTCCGATCGTGGCCTGGCCCCCCGCGCGCTGCGCGACATCAAGGCCGGCGTCGACTCGGGGAGATTCTCGGTCGACGACCCCGAACTCGCCCTCTTCATGGCGGGCGGCGCGCTGCTAGGGCTGGGAAGGCTGTTGCGTGACAACCCGGATCGCGACGACGCACGGGCCGCCGACAGCGTGACGGAAAGCGTTCTGCGTCTGTTCGGGCTCAGCGCCGAGGACGCGCGCGCGGTGTGTCAACGCCCGCTGCCCGACGACAGGCCCGCCGGGGCCTAGCGGTTTCGGGTGTCGGTTGACCAGAGGTTCGCGCACCCCGGGCATTGCAGGTGGACCAGCGTCGCGCGATTGCTCAGCAAGTACTGCCAGTGCGCGCCGCAGTTGCGGGGGCTGCGACACTCCGCGCACTTGTCGCGGCCCCAGCCGCAATTCGGGCACGGCAGCCAGGCGCGGCGTGACGAGTCGGCGTGGGGGTGAAACGGGAACCTGGCCGGCACAGTAAGTAAGCCTTCCTATCTATTTTAGTTAGGGTAGCCTACCCACATTGCTGCCGGCAAAACGGGGCGGGATGGGCGATCGGCCCGAGGGCGTCGCGGTCTATGGCAGGGGAGCCGTCAGGCCCCTTTGCGGGCGTCGTCCCCGGTGGCCGACACGATGTGCGCCACCAGCTTGCCGCCGCGAATGACCTCGATGGTCTGGCCCGCCGCGACCTTGTCGAAGTAGCGCCCCGCGCGCTTGCGCAGCTCGTCGAGCTCGATCCGGCGACCGGCGTCGCCGGGGAGCGGCGCCGCGTCGCCGGCGGACACGATCCGCGCCAGTATCCGGCCGCCACGGACGACGTAGACCGTCTCGCCGGCCGCAACCCGGTCGAAGCACCGCCCGGCGCGGGTCCGCAGTTCCTCGAGCCCGACCCAGCCGCCCGCGTCGGATGGCGGGGCTTTGGCGGATCGCGCCGGAATCGGAGCGACCCGCCAGTCGCCCACCGGCAGGATCCGCGCCACCAGCTTGCCGCGACGGACGACGTCGAGCGGCTCTCCGGTGGCAACCCGTTCGAGATAGGCGCACGCGTCGCTCCGGAGTTGGCCCAGGCCAATCACTTCCGGCATGTCGCTCCGATCTCCGTAGTTCACCGACTGGGAGCGTTTGCGATCCGGCACCCGACGATCCCCAAGTATATGACTGTACGTGCGGTCAGTGTCAATGCCCTGGTCAGGCGTGTCGGCGCGGTCGCCGCGCCCTGCGACGCGCGTTCGCCCGAACCCGCGCGGGGCATGCGGGGGAGGGCGGGGGTCCGCCCGTCCGGGAGCCGAAACCAAATCCAAAGGCGTTCTAGGCCAGCCAAATTCACCGGATTCGCATTAACCGGGCGGCGCCAGCATGTCCTTCCACCCGTCGTCCCCGGTTTTGGTGGAGTTTTCCACGGCGTACTTGACGCCGTCGGGCCCGACCAGTTCCCCGCTCTGCGGGCTGTAGACGGCCGCGGGAGGGCCGCCCGGGGTGTACACGCAGGGGTTCGGCTGCTGCCCATTGCACTGGACGGTCCCCGACCCCGGGCGCTGCAACGGGTCGCTGACCGGCGGCGGAGTCCCGGGCACCCGGTCGGAGGGCGCGGGGTTCATGCCGTTGTTGACCGACGGCGCGGGTATCACCTGGCCCGGCTTGACCGGTTGATCGCAGCGCGCCGCGGGCGCCGGACAGGTCAGGATCTGGTTCGGGTCGCCGTACCACGGGTTGGTGCCCGCCGGGACGTACGGTTTGGAGTCGCGGCACTCCCGCGGCGTCGCGGCGCGTTTGCCGGGAACATCGACACAGGGGAGGTTGCGCGCCCCGCGGACGGCGTTGGCCGGGGCGTCCTGCGGGATCTTGCAATAGGTTCCGGACGGCATCGGCGCCAGGCTGGTGTCCGCCGGCGACCGCCACTGTGGCGCGGGGAGGAACCCGGTCAGGCACGGCGGCGGCTGGTTGATCGTCAGCGACGTGCCGAGCGACGCGTAGCCCGGGAAAGGCGTCGTCACCGTCTGGCCCTCCGAGGCGCCCTGCGGGTAGGAGACCAGCAATTGCTCGACGCCCTTGTGGTAGCGCTTGAGCATGTCCAGCACGATCTCGAGATTCGCCAGCGTCTGCGGCAGCGATTCGCGGACGTCGCCGAACACCGCGTTGACCTGATCGGCCGTCGGCGCGCCCTGCGTCAGGATGCTCTGCACATGCTGGTCGTTTTCCGCGCTCTGCGCGGCCAGGATGTCCAGGTTGTGCGACCACCGCTGGATCGAGTCACCCGAATTGACCTGGCTGTCGATGATCGGCCCGGAGTTCTGGATGATGTCGTTGACGTCACCGATATTGGTCTTGAAATCCCCGGCGATCGCCTGCGTCGCGTCGACCAGCCGTTGCAGCGCGGGCCCCAATCCGCCTACGGCCTGGGCGGTTTCGTCGAGCAACGAGGAGATCTTCTCCTTGGGCAGCGCGGCCAGCCCGCGGTTCGCGGCGTCCAGCGCCGGACCGATGTCGGTGGGTATGGTGCCCTTGGTGATGGTCTGACCCGGCTGGAAGTACTTGCCCGGGTTGCCGAGCGAGACCAGGTCGATGTACTGCTCACCGACCGCCGACACCGAGTGCACGTTGGCCGTCGCGTCAATCGGGATCTTGAAGCGGTCGGCGATGCTCATGGTCACCCGCGCGCCCGACTGGGTCGGCTGGACGTCGGTGACCCTGCCGATCGTTTCGCCGCGGTAAGCCACGTTGGCCGTCTTGTACAGACCGCCCGACGCCGGCAGATCCGCCGCAAGCGTGTACTGGCCGATCCCCGCCGCCGTGGGAATCTGCAGGTAATACCCGCCCAGCACGACCGCGGTGACGAGGCTCAGGATGGCGAACAGGATCAGCTGACGCTTGATGAAGGGGGTCAGCATTGGCCTCTGTCCGCCCTTTCCACCAGCGGCCCGCCCGGGGCGTCGTTCGGGTTCGGCGTGTAGCGGACGTCGGGGATCATCGTTTCGGGGTCGCGGCCCCACGATTGCTCGAGCGCGCGCAGCGCTCCGGAGAATCCCGTGCCGGTGAGGATCGCGTTGTCGACGGAGCTCATGGTCAGGTCGAGGGTCAGCGACAGGTTGAAGTAGTCGCCGCGGAACGCCTTCGGCACGGCGTCGATGTCGAACGGCCGAACGAGGATCAGCTTGAGCGCGCGGATCAGATACGGCGCGGCCCGGCCCAGCTCCCGCAACGGGCACTGCAGCGCCAGCAGGTCCTGGTGCAGATCGCCCCGGGAGGCGGACAGGTACTGGTCGGCGACCTGGCTGAGCCGTCCAGTCGCGTCGACCGCGTTTATCAAAAGGTTCTGTTTGTCGGCGAAATGCTTGAGCAGGGGCGGGAATTCGGTGAGGACCCGATCAATGACGTCCGAGCGGGGACCCACGTAGGCAAGCAGCCGGTTGGTGGAGTCGATGGCTCGGGTGATGTCGTCGGTCTGCTCGTTGAGCCGGGCGGTGAACGTGTCCAGCTTGCCCAGGAAGTCGCGGATCTGGTCGGCCCGCCCGTGCACGATGTTGTAGACCTCGTTCTGCAGCGTTTCCAGGTTCGGGATGCCGCCCCCGCGCAGGATCATGGCGAGACTGGCCAGCGTCTGCTCGGTGGTGGGGTACGCGGACGCGTTTTGCAGCGGGATGGTGTCGCCCGGCTTAAGCGGCTCCGGCGACGGGTTGGGCGGCGCGGCGAGCTCGATGTGCTGAGAGCCCAGCAGGCTGGTCTGCCCGATCTTGGCGGTGGCGTTCCGCGGCAACTTGACGCTCTTGTCCACCCGCAGCGTCAGCGTGGCCACCCAGTTCTTCAGAGCGATCGCGCGCACCGTGCCGACGAAGACGTCGGCCACACGCACCCGGCTGTTGTCGTTCAGCGCGAGCGTGTCGGGCATCTGCACGTAGATGACGTAGGAGCCGGGCCCGCTGCCCGGGCCGCCGGGCATCGGCACGTTCGCGATGCCGTGCCACTTCGCGCACGACGTCAGCGCGGCGGTGGCGACCAGGAGTGCAACCGCCTGCCGCGCCCGGTGCCGGGCGCGAATGCCGAAGGCGCGCAGCGCGTTCACGATCCCAGTCCCGCCGATGCGGCCGCCTCGGCGGGCGGGGGTGTCGGTGCGACCGGTCCGGGAATCACGCCGGGTCCGGGCGCCGGCGGCGGGATCGGCACCTGCGGGGCGCGCACGCCGATGGGCGGCAGCACGGGGTTTTCGTCATAGGCGTTCGGCGGTCCCGGTGGCGTCTGCAGGCCCGACTGCGGGGGTGCGATGTCCGGGCCGCCCATGAGTTCGGCGAGCGAGTCGGGGGTCAACAGGCCGGCGGTGATCGGTCCCACCTGCTGGCCCTGCATCCCCGGGGCGACGACCCAGCCGGGCTGGGTGTTGCGGTGCGACAACGGGGTATCGGGCACCCAGATCCCGGGCACGGTCGTGTCCTTGAACCCGTTCGGCGGGTGCAGCCGGGGCTCCGAGTAGGCGACTTCCTTCGGCAGCGTCTCGGCGGTGCTGAACAGGTTCAGCCCGAAGGGCAGGTAGTTGAACTTGATCGCGTCGAGGACCGGCGCCAGGTATTGCGCGCACAGTTCGGCGGAATCCTGATAGCCCAGCCGGCTGCCGGCCTGAATCATGCTGCAGACGAACTGCATCGGGTTCGCGAAGTTGGGGATCGCCGGGATGGACATGACCGCGCCGTGCGACGGGTGGTAGATCTGGCTGAGGTTCGTCTCCAGCGTCGGCAGGACGTGCAGGGCCGTCTCCAGGCCGTTCAGCGGATCGGGCTGGACCAGCGTGTTGGTCAGGGTGGCGAGGTTGTTGATATCGGTGGTAAGCACGCCGCGGTTCTTGTCCAGGAAGGGGCGCAGCGTGCCGAGCAGGGAATCGAATTGCTGTATCGCAGTGGCCAGCTCACGATCGGACCCGGTCAGCTTGTCGGTGAACTGCGCCAGGTTCTGGTTCAGCGCGACGAACTGCTGGTCGTCTTTGTGTAGGGCGTTGACGAACTGCGCCAGGCTGCGCACGACCGCGAAGAAGTCGCCGCGGCCCTCGTTCAACGCGGTCAACGCCCGCGACAGGCTGTTCAGCGTGGCGTTGATCTGCTTGCCCTTGCCGGCCAGCCCGTCGGCGAACGACTCGATGGCGTCGCCGAACGGGCCCTTTGGCTGCTCGGGTGTCGGGCCCAACTTGTTGATGACGTTGGCGACGCTCTGGCTCAGTTGGTCCCACTCCGTCGGGACCTGCGTGCGTTCGATGGGGATGACCGCGTTGTCGCCCATCACCGGGCCGCCCTTGTAGGGCGGTTCCAACTGAATGTTGCGCGACGCCACCAGGGTTGGGTTCACGATCACGGCGGACGCGTTGGCGGGCACCTTGTATTTGTTGTTGTAGTGGAACGTCACCCTCATCTTGTCGCCGGCCGGCTCGATCTTGTCGACCGCGCCGACGCGGACGCCCATGATCTGGACCTTGTCCCCGGCGTAGAGCGCGTTCGCCTGCGGGAAGTACGCGACGACGGTGTTGGTGGTCAGCTTGTTGTAGAGCTGCAAACCGAGGTATCCGGCGAGCAGAGCCAGCGCCACCACCAGCACCCCGATGACCCGCCGGGCGCGCAGGTTACGAAATGTGTTGACGGCACTCAATTCTGGTTACCTCCCGTGATGCCGCTGCCACCCGTGCCGCCGGGGTTGATGAACGGGGCCGGCAGCTGATTTCCGGGTCCGGGGGGCGCGGGCGGCCCCGGTGGCAGGCCGGGCGCGAAGGTCGACGGCGGCGGCGGGGGGCCGGCGGGTTGCAGGTTCTCGGTGCGCGCCCCCGGCGGCGCCTGGGTGGGCAGCGGCACCGGCGTGCCCGGCACGTCCGGGGGCGGTTCACCCGGACGCCCGGCTATCGCGATCCCCGGCGTCGGGGGCAGGCCGTTCGGGTTGGGCGGCGAGCCCTGCACGTCGATCGGCGCCGGGAAGCTGCCGCCGAACGGGCCGACGTTTACGCCCGTGCACGGCAACGGGTTCCACGGCCGCGGCAGCGCGTCGGCCGGTGGGGTGTACGAGCACGCCGTACCCGGCGGGACGGCCGGTCCCGGATGGTCCGGCGTGCCCTCCAGCACCGGAGGCGCCGGCGGTGGCGCCCCGTTGGGGAACCGGGTCCCGTTCGGGTCGGGCCAGCGGAATTCGGGCAGCCCGGCGCTGCGCCAGAAGTCCTCGGGGTCGATACCGCGCTTCTTAAAGGCGGCGTCGACGAACGGCTGCAGGATCCAGTACGGCAGCAGGTTGGACAGGACGATCTTGAAGTACGGTCCCGAAGCGACGGATTCCCCCAGCGATGCGGCGAATTGGCTGACGTACGTGAGGGTTTGGGCCAGGTCGTCCTTGCGTGCCACCAGCACGTCGGTGATGGCGTGCAACTGCTCCAGCACGGGGTTGAGGCTCGGGTTGTCGTTGATGAACCCCTGCACCTGGGTCGAGAAGGCGGAAACGTTTTGCAGCAGGGCGTCGATGGCCCGGCCGCGCTGGTTGAACGCGGCCAGCAGCGTCTTCGCGTTGACCAGCAGCCGGTTGATCTGCTCGCTGCGGTCACCGAGCACGCCGGCCACCTGGTGGGCCTGGGCGAGCAGGTGCTTGATCTGTTCGTCGCGCTTGCCGATGGTGTCGGAGAATTTGGTCAAACCGTCGAGCGTGGCGCTCAGGTGTGGGTAGGTCTGGTCGATGGTCTCCGTCAAGACGTTCAGCGACCGCTTGACGGTGTCGATGTCCCACCCGGCGGCGGCCCTGGTGATGTCGAAGTTCGCGTCGTAGAGCTGATAGGGCGTGGTGCTTTGGCTCAGCGGCAAGACGCTTCCCGGCCGCAATGTCTGGTTACCGCGCGGCTCGATCTCGAGAACTTTCTTGCCCAGGATGGTGTCGGTCTTGATCGCGAGCCGGCTCTCGGTGCCGATGGTGTTGGCGCCGATGTTGAACTTGATCAGCACGTGGTCGCCGTCGATGTCGAAGGACTCCACCTTGCCGACATTCACGCCGGTGATCCGCACCTTGTCGCCCTTGTTCAGTTGACCGGTGTCGGTGAATTGACCGTAGAAGCTCGGACTGGCGAAGATCATCGGCACGCTGGTGAAGCTCTGGCCGACGATGACGCCGAGAATCAGCACCGTGATGCCCATGAGACCCACACGGCTGCGGTTGAATTCGGTGAGCGTTCTCATTGCGGCGAGCACCTGCCGGTGGGTTGCTGCCAGATCCTGACCGTCCGGACCGGACCGCCGGCCTGCAGCCCGTTCCACTTGATCGTCAGGTCACAGAGATAGAAGTTCACCCAGTCGCCGTACAGGCCGATGCTGCGTCCGATCAGGTTGAGTGCGGTCGGCGTCTTGTGGATCAGGTCGCCCAGCTGATCCTTCTGGTCGACGAGCGGCTGCTGGAGGGCCTGCAGGTAGTCGATCTCCTTGTGCAGCAGGGCGCGGTTGTCGGCCAGCAGGTTGGCCACCGTGCCGGCGGCGTTGCTGATGTTCGCGGTGCCGGCGGCCAGCGGGTCGGCGTGGTTTTCCAGCCCGGTGATCAACCGCTCGAAGTTGTCGACGGTCTGGTCGAACTCCTTGCGATGCCGAACCGTGGTGTCCAGCACCACATTCAGGTTCTTGACCACCTCGCCGATCGCCTCGTCGCGTTCAGCGAGGTGTGAGGTCAGCTGCGCGGTCTGGTCGAGGATGTCGTTGATGGTGCCGCCCTGACCCTGGAACACGGTGATGATCGCCGACGCGATGGTGTTGACCTTTTCCGGATCCAGTGCGCGGAACAGGGGTTTGAAGCCCCCGATCAGGGCGTCGAGATCCAATGCCGGTGACGTTCGGGCCAGCGGGATGAATCCGCCCGGCGGCAGCACGCGGTCGGCGCCCGCCCCGTCGCCGCGTTTGAGTTCCAGGAAGCGGTTGGCGAACAGGTCGAGGTAGCGGATCTGGGCCGTCGTCGACTGGTAGAGCGGAATCGAGCGGTCGACGGCGAAGTCCACCTGTGCCTTGCGGCCGCCGTCGACCAGCCGCACCTTCTTGACCTTGCCGACCTCCACTCCCGAGGCGCGGACGAACTGGCCGTCCTTGAGGCCGCTGGCATTGGTGAACTCCGCGGTATAGGTGTTGGTGCGGTTGAAGCGCAGCTGAGCGAACACGACCACGATCGAGACGGTGATCAGTGACAGCACCAACGAGACGATGGCGAGCTTGATGGCGGAGCCGGTGAGTTTCATGGGTTGATCGTGTTGTCCCCGACTTGGCGGCCCCAGACGTACTCGATGGCGTACGGGGAGCCGGTATCCAGGTGGTTGTACGGCGCGAGGCTTGCCCCGGTGTCCAGCACCAGCTCGGGCGCGGGCCACAGGTCATGCGTGATGGCCTGCCAGCAACCCGGCGCGCCCCCGGGGCCGCCGCGAGCGTTCACCCGCGGCAGATTGTCCGGGAACACATAGGGATTCGGCGCCCCGCCCACCAGCCCGGCCAGCCCGAGCAGCCCCATGGTGGCCACGGTGCCGGCCAGCCCCGGGAGCGTCAGGATGCCGCCCAGGCCCGACGTCAGCTCGGTCATGGTTCTCAGCGCGTAGCCGTTGCCGCCGCCGGTGGTCGCGAAGGCCGCGGGTTCCTCGTCGTAGTAGTTGCGGATGGTGCAGAAGAATTCGGGGCTGTAGGTGTCGAGCAGCTGGGCGGTGGGCAGCAAATCCGCGACGCCGCGCTGGAAGTAGGGCCCACCGCGGGCGAAGATGTCTTCACCGGTGTTGCCCAGCCCGGCCGCGGCCAGCAACGCGGCGTCCAGGTCGGCCTCCTGGCGGTGCAGCGTGCGCGCCGTCACCACCGCGTGGTTGAGCGAGTCCAGCAGATCGGGCGCGGCGTTCGCGTAGGTGTCGCCCAGGGCCGCCAGCCGCGCAATGTCGTGGCGGATCTGCGGCATCTGCGGATTGATGTCGTCGAGGATGGCGTTGCCGTTGACGATCGATTGCCCGAACTTGTCACCAAGCCCGGTCAATGCCTGTGCGGCCGCGGCCAGCGTGAGGTTCACCTTGACCGGGTCCACCTTGTCCGCGATCGAGGTGATCGTCCCGAACAACGTGTTGAACTCCGTCGTCACCGACCGCGCCTCGATCACCTGTTGCGTCGTAACACGTTGCGGTGTCGGGTTTTTCGGGGAGGTCAACGACACATATTTGTTGCCGAACACCGTGGTCGCCTTGATGTTGGCCTCCACGTTGGCCGGAATCAGGTCGATGTACTTGGGTTCGACGTCCAACACGAACTTGGCCGCCGGCACGCCGTCGCGCTGGATCTGCGAAATGCTGGCCACCCGGCCGATTTCCACGCCGTTGTAGGTGACCTTCGAATTCGGATCCATCACCAAACCCGACCGGGGGGCCACCATCGTCAGCGGCGTCTTCGGCGTGAGCCGGCCCCGGAACTGCAGCCACACGAACGACAACACCACCGCGGCGACCACCAAGAACACCGCGGCCGCCGTCTTGTACGGCGGGATCCGTGGTGGATGGTCCTTGATCTGCGGGGCCGGGGCTGTCGGGGTCGTCATGGGCGGCTACACGGTGAGGTTGAAGTTCGGGCTTTTGCCGTAGACCGCCATCGCGGTCAGCACGACGACGACGACGATCGTGATCAATGACAGCCGCATCGACCTGCCGACGGCTTCACCGACGCCGACCGGACCGCCGCTGGCGGTGTAGCCGTAGTAGCAGTGCGTGGTCATCACGACCACCGCGACCAGGATCACCTCCGCGAACGACCAGCCGACGTCGTTGAGACGCAGGAACGTGTGGAAGTAGTGGTTGTACGTGCCGGCGGACTGCCCGTAGAAGAAAACGGTCGTGACCTGCTGGGACACGAAGGCCAGGGTGATCGCCAACCCGTAGAGCGGGATGATGACGACGAGGCCCGCCACCACCCGCGTGGACGCCAGGAAGGCGACCGACCGGATGCTCATCACCTCCAGCGCGTCGATCTCCTCGCTGATGCGCATCGCGCCCAGTTCCGCGGTGGCGCCGGCACCGACCGTCGCGGCCAGCGCCTGACCGGCGGCCACCGGCGCCACGAACCGCACGTTGACCAGGGCGGCCAAGAACCCGGTGAACGCCTCGACACCGATGTTGCCCAGCGTCGCGTAGCCCTGGATGGCGACCAGCGACCCCGCGGACAGGGTGATGAAGCCGACGATGGCGGCGGTGCCACCGACGACGGCCATGGCGCCGGTGCCCATCCCCATCTGGGCGACCATCCGCAACATCTCTTTGTGGTAGCGGCGCATCGCGAAGGGGATCTGCCCGACGGCGGTCAGCGCGAACCAGACCATCTGCCCGATCTCCACCAGCGCACGGACCGGGGCCTCCCCGTATCGACTGAGGCTGTCCCGCGTGAAGCGGACCCGCAGTGTGGACGGTGCTGCTGAAGTTGAAGTGGCGGTCATCAGCGGCCCGTTCCGAACCGGACACCGATGGTGGTCAGGGCCGCGTTGACGGCGAACAGGGCGATGAAGCAGAGCACCACCGTCTCGTTGACGGCGGTCCCCAGACCCTTGGATCCGCCACGGACGATCAGGCCGCGGTAGCAGCCGACGAGGCCGGCGATCAGCCCGAACGTCGCGGCCTTGATGAACGCGATCACCACCTCGGGCAGGCCGGTCAGCGCCGTCAACGTCGAGAGGTAGGCACCGCTCGAAACGTTCTGCAGGTAAACGCTGAACAGGTAGCCACCGCCCAGGCCGACGGCGACGACGAGGCCATTGAGCAGCACCGCGACCATCGTCGAGGCGACGACGCGCGGCACCACCAGCCGGTGGATCGGGTCAATGCCGAGCACCTCGAGGGCGTCGATCTCCTCGCGGATGGTGCGGGCGCCCAGGTCGGCGCAGATGGCGGTGCCCCCGGCGCCGGCGACCACCAGCACGGTCACGATCGGGCCGAGCTGGGTGACCGCGCCGATCGCGGCGCCGGCACCGGAGACGTCGGCGGCGCCGATCTCGGCCAGCAGCAGGTTGAGCGTGAAGATGAGCAGCACGGTCTCCGGGATGGACACCGCGATGGTGGGCAGCAGCGATACCCGCATCAGGAACCAGCCCGTCCAGATGAACTCGCGCCACTCGAACGGCTGCTTCAGGGCCTTACCGGTCAGCACGCACATCCGGAAGAACCCGCCGGCCACCTCCGTCCCCGGCCGGATCCGTTGGCCCACTTTGCCGGCAAACGAGTGCGTGGTCGTCATGGGCGCGGCCCCTCTGGCGAATGCGCAGCGAATAGCGACTCCGCGGCCGGCCCTTCGAGTGAGCCTCGCGGCGGCGCGGGGGAGAGGAGCGGGCGTCGGGCGTGGTTCCGATTCACCAACTCGCTCGTGGCGTGACAAAGCAACGGAAACTGTTGCAGCAGACGGTATTTCGAGGGCGAATTGAGTCGCGATGCTGGCCGGTCGCAGCGGAGGCGCACGCCGAGACCGTGGTCGTCCCACGCGGCGGTCCCGGTCCCCGCCCGTCGGCCCCACGCCGCCATCGTTTGCGCCACGCTGCAACTATCGCATTAGACCGTACGTGCGGTCAATAAATCGCAAATGTCGCCCGTTTTAGCCAGCATCGGTCGCCGATCCGCAGATCGTCGGGTTTTACCAGGGCTTTTGCTCTTTTCCCCGTTGGCCGCAGCGCCGTCGGCTCGGCGGCACGTATCGCGTCGCCTACCGGCGAATTAGGCTCCCGCGCAAAGCGTTCCGCCGAGCGGCCGTCAGCGCCCGCCGGCCGTGACCGCGGCGAGGCACTCGCGCACCACCGAGACGACGCCGGTTGACGGATTCGTCCACTTGCTGAGCCCGAGGCGGTCGAGTAGGAGCCCGCCGAGGAACACGTCGACGAAAGCCGCGCCGACTTGCTCGGGTGTCCGGGAATCGGCGGGATCGAACCATACCCACATCCATTCGAGCGATCCCCACAGCTGCAGCGCCGCCAATTCGACGTCCACGCTTCGGAACACGCCGACGTCTATCCCGTTGCGGATTTCGTCAACCGCGTGTGTTTGCAATTGATCCCGCAGCTTGCGCACGTGCTGCATCGCCGGGTCGTCGGAGAGCTGAACCACCTCGCGCTGGCTCGCCACCGTCGCGTGCCGGGCGCTCACCTGCAGCAGTGCGGACGCGTAAATGATCGCGGCGATGCGCTCGTGCGGCGCGGCCAGGCGATCCCACACCATCCGCAACACATCGAGCTGGAGGGCCAGATGGGTCTCTTCGAGCTCGCGCAACATCTGGGCCTTGGTGCCGAAGTGATGAACGATCGTGCCCTTCGACATGCCGAGTTCGTCGGCGATGTCACCGATATTCGTTCTGTCATAGCCACGTTCGGCGACATAGCGGACGAACGCGTCCAGAATCTCGCTGCGCCTGCCAGGCGACCTGGGCATCTTGAACCCTTCGGCATAACTAACCGTACGAACGGTCTATCATAGCGTTCGGCGACGCGAATACAGGTAACGGTTTGTCAGCGGGGCCCGCGGCGTCCGGCGGCTGATCCGTCCGGCGCCGTCACGACGTACATGTTCTCGCCGGGGGCCGAGTTGATCTCGCCCGCGGTGTACACGGTCAGCAGTTCCCTGCCATCGCGGTCGGCGACGCACACGTAGGCGTCCGTCTCCTCGTCGTATTCGAAGCCGTCCCAAGCCAATACGAACGCCAGGCAGTTGCCGTCGCGGTCGAGAACGACGAGCTTGTGCACACCGGACTCCTGCAGTAGTTCGGCATCGGATTCCTGGGTGCGCCGTTCGGGTCCGTGGTTGTTGGTGACCGCGAGGCTGTCTAACATCTGCGTACTCCCTTAGCGAGGGTGTCTCCGTGCGGTCCGGGTGCTCGAACGCTGCGGACCTGCCACAGACGCTTCTCCCCGATACCGCCTCCGACCAGGGCATAACGGCCCCTCTGATGAGGTCGTAAGTCGCTTGCGAAAAGGGCCGAGGCCGTCAACGCCCTCGCGCTCGAGTCCCTCCGGCCGGCGGTGCCGGATCGACCGCATAATCGGCCTTCGACGGGCGAAGCGCCACCAGCACCACCCCGGCGGCAAAGAGCACCGCGGTCACCCATGGTAGGCGGCCGTCCGGCGCGAACCCCGCGTAGGCGAAGAAATGCAGGCCAGCGGCCGCCAGCGCGGCGCCCACCAGCATGAACACCTCACCCCAGCGTTCCGTGAAGGGCGTACCGAGCATGGGCAGCGGGGCCGCGAAAAGGCGGCGCAGCGACCACAACAACACGAGCTCGATCGCCGTCACCACCCCGAGGACGACCACCCATTCCAGTCGGGCCAGCCACCATGCCCCGCTACCCTCCGGCGGTTGGGGCAGCAGGCCCGCCGGATACGCGACGATCGCGACGATCACGACCGGGATCATGTGCCAGAGGTAGAGCGCCATCACGTTGTTGTTTCCGATGGCCAGCGCCCGCTTGATCCGGTCGGCACGGAGCGCTCGGTTCAGCGCGGGCGCCAGCGTTATCGCCAATCCGCCCTGGGCGCATCCGAAGGCCAGCAGTGCCGCGGTGGGCGGCGTCGTGTTATCGATCGTCTGCCCGGGAACGCCGATCATGCTCACCGGATAGATCCCCAGCCCGATCAGCAGCGCTAGCGCGATCGCCGACGAGGCGGCCAGCAGCACCGGCCGGCGACCGCCCAGTAGCCCTCCGCGCCAAGCGATCCCGAGCTGGTAGAAGGTGCCCCAGCACAGCAGGTAGTTGACCCAGCCAAGATTGTGCACGTGGGCACCGATCGAAAGGGCGTCCACCGCCACCACGCCCAGCGCCAGCGCCGCTGGCGCCAGGAGCCCCCAACGCCGATGTGCCGCAACCGCAATCGGGGTCAGCGACACCACGATCAGGTACACGGCCAGGAACCACAGATGCATGGCGACCGCCCAGCCCGCGTACTCCAGCGTCGTGCCGGCCACGTGGCCGGCGTCGAGCGCGGCCACCACCACCGAGATCAGCGCGACGTAAGCCGCCGTCGGGCCCAGCACCCGGGCCAGGCGGTGCCGAAGCCAGGCCTGGCGCGACACGCCGTCGGTCTCGTGCCGATGCGTCCAGGACAACGCGCCCGCGTAGCCGGCGACCAGAAAAAAAGTCGGGACGGCCTGGAAGGGCCAGGTCAGCCACTGGGTCCAAGGTATGTCGACCAGCGGGTTCTGCCGGCCGAAAGATCCGTCGTGATAGGTCACCGAGCCGGCCAACCAATGCCCCAGCACGATGAGCACCACACCGGACACGCGATAGAAGTCGGCCGCGAGATTGCGGTCCGGCCGCGCGGTGTCTTGCACGAGCGCCACGGTACCTTTCCCACGGCCGGGAGTCGCCCGGCGCACAATGGGGCGATGAAACGGGCTCATCTCGCCGAACTCGAAGTCGGACGCCTCGGCCTGGGCGCGATGGGCATGTCCGTCGCGTATGCCGGTGCCGGCACCGACGACGCCGAATCCATCCGCACCATCCATCGTGCCATCGACCTCGGCGTCACGCTGATCGACACCGCCGAGGTCTACGGCCCGTACGTCAACGAGGAACTCGTCGCCCGCGCCCTTGCGGGCCGGCGCGATCAGGTGGTGCTCGCAACGAAGTTCGGCCTGATCTCCCACACGGGCCGCAACGGCCTCGACAGCAGCCCCGCCAACATCCGCATCGCCGTCGACGGTTCCCTGAAGCGGCTGGCGACCGACCGCATCGACCTCTACTACCAACACCGCCTCGATCGCGACACCCCGATCGAGGACACGATCGGTGCCCTCGCCGAGCTGGTGGCGGCCGGAAAGATCCGGCACATCGGTCTTTCCGAAGTGGGCGTCAACACCATCCGCCGTGCCCAGGCCGTGCACCCCATCACCGCCGTGCAGTCCGAATACTCCGTGTGGACCCGCGATCCCGAGGACGGAGTGCTCGACGTGCTACGCGAACTGGGCATCGGGTTCGTCGCCTACTCGCCGCTCGGCCGTGGGTTTCTCACCGGCGCCATCCGCTCGAATGGGGAGCTTCCCGACAGCGACTACCGCAAGACCAACCCGCGCTTCTTCGACGAGAACTTCCAGCACAACTTGCGCAGCGCGGACGAGCTGCGCGGCATCGCCGCCGACGTGGGCGCCACCCCGGCCCAGGTGGCGCTGGCGTGGCTGCTCGCGAAAGGCCCTGACATCGTGCCGATTCCGGGGACCAAGCGCGTCACCCGCCTCGAGGAGAACGCCGCCGCCGACGCCGTCGAGCTCGCGCCCGACCAACTGGCGCGAATCGACCGGCTCACCCCGCCGGTCGGTGGCCACCACGCCGAGGCGCAGATGGGCTGGATCGACCGGTAGCTGCGCGATCCGCGTCGCGCAGTTAGCCGTTCGCGCTACTCCGAGGAGGCCAGCGCCGCCGGGCCGTACTTCTTCTCGATCAGCGCCCACGGGTCGGCGTACGGGCCCCGGCCCTCGGCCCGGCGCTGCAGCTGAAGGAGGGCGCGCAACACCGGTCGCAGGATCGGGCCGAGCGCGCACAGGACGAGGCGCATGCGGCCCTGGGATTCAGCGATCCACGCTGTGGTCTGATGCCAGTCGTGCTCTTGGAAGTCAAGCAGCGCTTGGGCTTCCGTGGTGTCAAACCATCCGGTGAAACTCCACCCGCGGTCGTCGCCGGGGTCGCCGGGCAGGCTCGCCGAGGGGCCGAGCCGGCCCAGGCCGGCGGCGGTCATCAGGTCGTCCTCGAGGTCACGCTGCAGCATCACATACGATTCGTTGCCGCCGATCAGCAGCACCTTGCCGTCGATCGCGGCCTTGCGGTCGACGGCGTTGGCGAACGCCAGCGCCACGTCGCGCGCGTCCACCGTGTGGATGCGGTTGTCGCCGGGCATCGACCGCATCAGGGTCAGGTGGTCGCCGCTGATGCCCGCCTGGGTGTCCGGCGAAATCACCCCGCCCAACCGGAACATCGCATACGGCAGGACGCTGGCCCGGATCGCCGCCTCGGCCAGCACCTTGTCCTCGCCGTACTGGTCGATCGGCGACACCGGCGTGTCCGGGGTGATCCGGTCGGGATGGCGGTACGGGTTGCGGGACCCGTAGACCGCGGCGCTCGACGCCATCAGGAACAGCGGGGGATCGGGCAGTCGGGCGGCGGCCGCCAGCAGGTTCTCGGTGCCCCCCACGTTGACCCGTCGGGCCAGTGCGGGATTCCGATACGACGGCGGCGAAATGACGGCGGCGAGGTGAATGATCGCTTCGGGCCGATGGGTCGCGACCAGGTCGCCGACCGCCTCGGCGTCCAGCAGGTCGATGTAGGCCTCGATCAGTTGCCCGTCGCCCTGGGACAACTCGGCCGCGGCGGCCAGCGTCTTGTCGGTCCGCAGGTCGGTGGCGACGACGGTGCGCCCCCGGTCGAGCAGGATCTGCGCGCATCGCCTGCCGACCTGGCCGAACGCTCCGGTGATCAGAATCGTGCCAACACTCATCGGCGTATCACTGCTCCATCAATCGGCCGGCGAGCTTGGTGGCTGCCCGCCGGATGCGATCAGAGATATAGATCGAGAACAGCGGGGTGACGATGTCTTCCCGCAGCCGAGTCAGCTTGGAGCTCTTGATAATCCAGCGCCCGTCGATGCTCTCGTAGGTCTCGTGGTAATGACCGTACCCGACCAGGCTCACCCCCGGCCCGAAGCGGACCACATCCTGCAGCGCCCACACCCCGCGCGCGGTCGTTGCCGAGGTCAGCTCGATCTCGGGCGCGTGCACCTGGTGCGCCGTCGCCTGCGCGGGACGTCCGATGCCCTTTCGGGTGAACGCCACGAAGTCGTCCGCACCGACGACCAGCTTGCCGCCCGCCTCGGACGTGTCGCTGACGAAGTCGTCGGCGAACAGCGCCCGCCACGCCGCCCAGTCCTTGGTGTCGAGGTACCGGCAGTAGCGGGCCTTGAGCTGTTTGATGGCCTCGATCGCCAGCAGCGCGGTGGCGTTGTCTTCGGCGGTCCGCTCCGTCATCGCGGCCCAGCGTGACACTTCACCCCGAAACTGTAACCCGTCAACCCTTGAAGTAGACGATCTGGTGCGTGGTGGCCAGCAGTACACCGTCCCGGCTCCACACCTTTGCGCTCTGGTCGAAGTAGCCGCCGGAGAAGCGGTTGGCGTGGGCGGTGGCCAACACGAAGTCGCCTCCCACGGCGTCAAGCTGGCGCCGGTCGGCGAGGAAATAGGTGGTCAACGAGATCGTGCCCGCCGGCGCAATACCGCGGCGCAAGTAGACCCGGGGGTAGAAGACGTCGCAGAGCGCCGTGAGCGCCGGATAGTCGACGGGGCGCTGCGCTTTGTCGCGCACCCACAAGGTGGTCGTCGACGACGGGCTGGGTTGCGCGCCGGCGCCCGGCATCGGGCCCTCGACGAACCGCATGTCGTAGAGCTGTGCCCACCGAATGACGTGAGCCATGCCCCCGGGTGCGACCTCTTCCGGCGGCGGCGCGCCCGGCGGGCGGGCTTCGGTGTCGGCCCAGGTCTCGCGGGCCGTTGCGAAAACCGCCGTCGCAGTGGCCTTGGCCTCGCCGTCCTGGCGGAGCTCGACGGTCCAGTGCTGATTGGTGCGGTTGGTTCGCACGACCCGAAGCGTCAGGTCGAAGTCGCCGTCGGCGACCGGTGCGGCGTAGTTGAGGGTCAACGCCAGCGGTTCCCCGATGCGGTCGGGGTGGGTGTCGATGGCGCGCACCATCGCGGCCGCGGTGATTCCGCCGAACGGGCCCACCATGTTGGCCCACTCGGGGTGGGTCGCGCCCCGCCTGACGTCGGCATCGATCACGTCGAGGGCGAGCGCGCTGTCAAAAGGGTGTGTGCCGGTCACGCCGATCCTTGATCGCCATAGCATCGGGCAGTGGTCGTACACCGATGCGAGTCGTCGGCAGACTACTTCCCGACGGGCCCGACCGCCGGATTGGGGTCATGGCTGGGGCCACCGGTCGCGTCGTTATGACGCCAAACGTGAGGAGGCGCGCATCGTGAGCGTTCCGGACCGTCAGCGCGCGGTGGTGATGCCCGCGCCCGGCGCGCCCCTCGAGGCCGTGGACAGGCCCGTCGGCGAACCCGGTCCGGGGCAGGCACTGGTCAGGGTCCGCGCGTCGAGCCTGAACTTTCACGACAACGTCAACCTCATGGGGCTCCTCCCGGGCCCGTGGCCGCGCGTGCCGATGAGCGACGGCGCCGGAGAGGTCGTGGCGGTCGGACCCGGGGTGGACGGACTTTCGCTGGGGGACCGAGTCATGGGGGCGTTTCACCCCGGTTGGCTGGACGGGCCGCCCACACCGGAAGCCAAACGGGAGCTGCCCGGCGACAGCGAGGACGGGTGGTTGCAGCAGTACCGCGTCGCCGACGTCGCAGGCCTGGTTCGCTCGCCCGAGCACCTCAGCGATATCGAAGCGGCCACCCTGCCGTGCGCCGGTGTGACGGCCTGGAGCGCCCTGATGGAGGCCGACATCGGTGACGGCGACGTCGTGGTGACCCAGGGGACCGGCGGGGTATCGCTGTTCACGGTGCAGCTGGCCCGGGCCCTGGGCGCCACGGTGATCTTGACGTCGTCGTCCGACGACAAGCTGAGAATCGGATCCGATTTGGGCGCAACGCATCTCATCAACTACCGCGCGACCCCGGCCTGGGAGACCGAGGTGAAGCGGCTGACGGGCGGCAAGGGCGCCGACCTGGTCGTCGACCTGGGCGGGCCCGCCACGCTCGCGCAATCGGTGCACTCGGCCCGACCCGGCGGCACCATCGCCGTGGTCGGCGTGCTAAGCGGCTTCGACACGGCACCCATCTCAGTGGCGGAGGTGATGCTCAACAACCTGCGGATCGTCGGGATCACGGTGGGCAGCGTGCGCGCGCACCGGGACCTGTGCGATTTGATATCGGCGACCGGGATCAAGCCCCACATCAGCCACGTCTTCGACTGGGGGAAGCTGGACGAGGCGGTGGCGGTGCTGCGCGCCGGCGGGCACGTCGGCAAGATCGCGATAACCATCGGCTGACGACTATCGGAAAGGCAACGACGACCATGACGGACTCTCCCTCGCAGCTGATCGACGCCAGGATCAGGGAGCTGGGCGATTGGCGCGGCGAAATGCTCTCTCGCATCAGGGAATTGATCAAGCAGGCCGACCCGGACGTGGTCGAGGAGTGGAAGTGGAGGGGCGTCCCGGTCTGGTACCACGACGGGATGATCTGCACCGGCGAGACTTACAAGAGCGCGGTCAAGGTGACGTTCGCCAAGGGCGCCAAGCTGGAGGACCCGTCGGGCTTGTTCAACTCCAGCCTCAACGGCAACACGCGGCGGGCCATCGATTTCCACCAGGGCGACGAGATCGACGAGGACGCGTTCGAGGCGCTGGTGCGCGCCGCGGTGCAGCTGAACGCGTCCTAGGCGACCTGTACAGTCGTCAGGCGGTGCTGTACAGTCGCCCAGCACAAGCTCGAGGAGGCCATCGGCGATGACGCACAGGCGAATTCGGTGAGCCCCGAGTCGGTCGAAGTGTTCCGGGGCCGGGCCAGGAGCTGGCTGGCCGAGAATCTGCCGCGGCTGGATTCCGCCGACGCCATGGTCCTCGACCGCGACGAGCTTGCGTCCTGGCGGCGCGCCCGCGAGCTGCAACGGAAGTTGTACGACGGGGGATTCGCGGGGATCTGCTTTCCCCGCGAGTACGGCGGGCTCGGGCTGAGCTACGAGTACAAGAAGGCTTTCGACGCCGAGGCGCTGGCCTACGAGACGCCCCTGCTGCTCAACGTCCCGTCGTTCGCCATTTGCTGCGCGACGATCCTGGACATGGGCACCGACGAACAGAAGCGCGCCCACATCGGTGCGGCGCTGCGCGGCGACGAAGTGCTGGTCCAGCTCCTGTCCGAACCCAGCGGGGGTTCGGACCTCGCGGGCGTCATCACCCGCGCCGACCGCCGCGACGGGCGGTGGATCATCAACGGCGCCAAGACATGGAGCACCTGGGCGTTCGCCGCCGACTACGGCCTGTGCCTGGCCCGAACCGACTGGGACGCACCCAAACACAACGGCCTCACCATGTTCCTGCTGCCGCTTGGACACCCCGGGGTGACGATCAACCGCATCCGTCAGGTCAACGGATCGGTCGAGTTCTGCGAGGAGTTTTTCGACGACGTCGACGTGGGCGACGACGCCGTCGTCGGAGAACCGGGCAAGGGGTGGGACGTCGCGTCACGACAGCTCTACCACGAACGCCGCACCATGGGCGACGGCTCGGAGTACACCAGCGGGCCCGGAATCGCTGAGGCCGAGGACATTTCGATCGACCTGATGGCGTTGGTCGACGCCACCGAGCAAGGGGAGAGCGAACGCGTCCGCGAGATGGTCGGCCGCGTCCTGGTCCACCGGGCGGTACAGGGCCAACTCAGCGAGCACGTCTACCACGCCGTCGTCGACGGAACCCTGCCACCCGCCGCGGGATCGATCATCAGGCTCGACATGGCCGCGGTGCACGACGTCGAGAACGACACCGCCCTCGCGATCGCCGGTTCGGCGGGCGTGGTCGAGGACGGCGCGGGCCTGCTCGGCATCGGCACGCGATACCTGGGCCGTCAGATCGCCAGCATCGGCGGCGGCACGACGGAGATGGCACGCAACGTGATCGGCGAGCGGGTCCTGAACTTTCCGCGCGAGTACGCCGCCGACCGCGGCGTCCCGTTCAACCAGGTGCGCCGGGGCAAAGCCGCAAAGGGGAATCACCAGTGAGCGACCGACTTCGCGACATCCGAGAGCTGGCCGACGACACCGGCGCCTACCGCGACGAGTTGTTCCGGCGCTGGACCGGACTGCTCAGCTACCGCTACATCGGGCGCAACCACTCGGCGATGAACACCGGCGAGACCGACGACACCGTCACCATCCGCCGGGACATGCGCAACGAGGCCGGGGGACTGATGGTGGCGCCGCTGGCGATCTCCTCCCCGGAGGGATGCCAGACCGACATGGTCGCGGTGCCCAACCCGGTGATCGCGTCGGTGCAGATCATCGACCCCGGCTACGACGTCAAACGGATCGAGATCGTCGGCTCCGGCATCGTGCACCAGGGCCGGACCATGGGTTACGGCCGGTGCAAGATCGTCGACGCCGACAATCCCGACCGGGTGATCGCCTTCAACGAGGGGCAGGGAGCCGTCATCGGCGTCCCCCCGGAAGGCCTTGGCAAGATGGATGTTTCGGGTACCGAGCTGGTGATCGAGGACTCGCCCGATCTGCCGCCGCTGTGGCAGGCGTTCGGTGCCAGCAAGCGCGACACCGGCCACTGGGTGCTGCCCGCGCTGAGCGCCGAGCTCGCTTCGCCGGATGCCGCGCTGCACATCGGCCCGCAACACGTGGTGCTCGAGACCGCGGCGACCGACCTGGCCGCCCAGCTCGCCGGCACCAGGAAGGTCCAGGTCGTCAGCTGGCACGTGATGTTCATGTCACGCGGCAAGGTGGGCCCGTTCCGCGTGGAGGGCACGGCGCACATTGCCGGTTCAGGAGGCGGGCCCAGGCGCGTCGGCGTGCGCATGCTCCTGCACGACGAGGGAAACGCGGACAAGGCCATCACGTCCGCCGCGGCGATCTTCGAATTCGACCGGAACTGACCGGGAACGCCCGGTAAACCTTTCGGCCGCGGCGGCCCCGCCGCCGCCCGGGCCCTTGACGGCCGTGACCTGGCAGGCAATGATCTTTGCCGTGGGCAATCATCGACGCTAGACACCATAAATGATAGAAACATTCCGATGTGTAATTCCGGGTCATTGGGTCAATCCGACTTATCTAGTTCGCGAGTCATGGGGGAACGATGAAACAGCGAGGAATGGCTGGGAAGGTTTCTGCGTGCGCGCTCGGCGCGCTGGCCGCCGTGATGTTGGTGCCGACCGCCGTCGCGCGCGCCGACCAGACGGACGAGGACTTCACGAATTACCTGCAGGCGCACGGCGTCGACCTCGGTAGCCCTGCAATGGACGTGAAGGCGGCCCAGGTCATGTGCAAGGACCTCAGTGCCGGGTACAGCCAGAAGGATGAGATCGACCAGCTGACGGGCGCGCACCGGTTGAGCCAGTCGCAAGCGGAGATGTTCGTCGGCGCGGCCACCGCGGACTACTGCCCCGGAAAGCACCCGGCTAGCAAGCCAAGCAAGTAGGGCCCTCGGCGAAGCCCTGGTCATACGATTGCGCGCATATGTATGGTGCAAGCGACGCATCGACATGACAGGAGACGCGCAGTGGCAGAACGGTTGGCGGGAAAGGTCGCGCTCGTCAGTGGCGGCGCGCGGGGGATGGGCGCGTCGCACGTGCGAACCCTGGTATCCGAGGGCGCCAAGGTGGTGTTCGGCGATATCCTCGACGACGAGGGCAAGGCCGTCGCCGCCGAGCTCGGTGACGCCGTTCGCTACGTGCATCTGGACGTCACCAAACCCGAACAGTGGGAAGCCGCGGTGGCCACCGCCGTCACCGAGTTCGGCGGGGTCGACGTGCTGGTGAACAACGCCGGCATCCTCAACATCGGCACCATCGAGGACTACGAACTCTCCGAGTGGCACAAGATCCTCGACGTCAACCTGACCGGGGTCTTCCTCGGCATCCGCGCCGTGGCCAAACCGATGAAGGAAGCGGGGCGGGGATCGATCATCAACATCTCCTCCATCGAGGGGATGGCCGGGACCATCGCTTGCCACGGGTACACCGCAACCAAATTCGCGGTGCGGGGCCTGACGAAGTCGACCGCGCTGGAGTTGGGCCCGAGCGGCATCCGGGTGAACTCGATCCATCCCGGGCTGATCAAGACGCCGATGACCGAGTGGGTCCCCGAAGACATCTTCCACACCGCGCTGGGCAGGATCGCCCAGCCGAAAGAGGTCTCCAACCTCGTCGTCTATCTGGCCAGCGACGAGTCCAGTTATTCGACCGGTTCCGAGTTCGTCGTGGACGGCGGCACCACCGCCGGCCTTGCGCACAAGGACTTCTCGGCGGTCGACGCCAGCCAGCAGCCCGAGTGGGTGACGTAGCCGCGGACTCGGCGCAGAGGTCCTAAACCGCCGCTAGCGATTCCGCTTTCTTGTCCGGCGTAGGCCAGGGCGAAGGCAGCGGCCGCTGCCGCACGCGCTGCGGCCACCAGAACCACTTGCCCAACAGCGCGGCGATCGACGGTGTCATCAGCGACCGCACGATCAACGTGTCGAACAACAGCCCCAGGCCGATGGTGGTGCCGACCTGCCCGATGACGGTGAGCTCACTGACCGCCATCGTCATCATCGTGAAGGCGAACACCAGCCCCGCCGAGGTGACCACGGACCCGGTTCCGCCCATCGCGCGGATGATGCCGGTGTTCAGGCCCGCGTGGATCTCCTCCTTGAAGCGGGACACCAGTAGCAGGTTGTAGTCGGCGCCGACGGCCAGCAGGATGATGACCGACATCGCCAGCACCATCCAGTGCAGTTCGATGCCGATCAGGTGTTGCCAGATGAGCACGGACAGACCGAAGGACGCCCCCAGGGAGATCAACACGGTGCCCACGATCACCGCCGAGCCGACGACGCTGCGCGTGATGATCAGCATGATGATGAAAATCAGGCACAGCGAGGCGATTCCGGCGATCAACAGGTCATAGTTGCTGCCGTCCTGCATGTCCTTGTAGGTCGCCGCGGTGCCGCCGAGGTAGATCTTGGAGCCCTCGAGCGGCGTGCCCTTGAGCGCTTCGTACGCGGCCTTCTTGATCGCGTCGATGTGCGAAATGCCCTCTGGCGTCATGGGATCGCCGTCGTGGCTGATGATGAACCGCACCGCGTGGCCGTCGGGCGAGAGGAAGTTCTTCATGCCCTTCTTGAACTCGGCGTTGTTGAACGTCTCCGGGGGCAGATAGAACGAGTCGTCGTTCTTGGACGCGTCGAACGCCTTGCCCATCGCGTTCGAGTTCTGCTGCGCCTCGTTCTGCTGATCCTGCAGACCCTTTTGGGTCGAATACATGGTCAGCATGGTCGTTTTCATCGCCCGCATGTTCTCGATCATCGAAGGCATCAGCGCGACCATCTGGGGCATCAGGGTGTCGAGATGATCCATGATGGGCAGCAGGCTCTCGATGTCGTCGGTCATCGTGTCGATGCCGTCGAGGGCGTCGAACACCGACCGCAGCGACCAGCACACCGGGATGTCGTAGCAGTGCTTTTCCCAGTAGAAGTAGCTGCGGATCGGCCGGAAGAAGTCCTCGAAATCGGCCATGTGCTGGCGCAATTCGTCGATGTCGATCGTCATATCGTGCATCTTCTTGACCATCAGATGCATGTCGTTGGCCATCTGCGCGGTGATGCTCTGCATCTTTTCCATGCTGTCGATGGTGGTCTGCATCGTGTCGGCCTGGTGCAGCATGTCGGCCATCTGGTCGGCTTGGTACTTCTGGTTCATCTGCTGGGTGACGCCCTGCATGCTGATCTGGAACGGGATCGAGGTGTGCTCGATCGGCGTGCCCTGCGGACGCGTAATCGCCTGCACGCGAGAGATTCCGGGCACCCGGAAGATCGCCTTGGCGACCTTGTCGATGACCAGGAAGTCGGCGGAATTGCGCAGATCGTGGTCGCTTTCGATCATCAGGAGCTCGGGGTTCATCCGCGCGTTCGAGAAGTGCCGGTCGGCGGCGGCGTAGCCGGCGTTCGCCGGCAGGTCGGCGGGCAGGTACTTGCGGTCGTTGTAGTTGGTTCGGTATCCGGGCAGCGTCAGCAGGCCGACGAGCGCGATCGCGATCGTCACGATCAGGACGGGGCCGGGCCACCGCACGACGACGGCGCCGACCTTGCGCCAGCCGCGGGTCCGCTGCGCCCGCTTGGGCTCGAGCGTCTGGCGGAATCGCGACGCCACCGAGATCACCGCGGGGCCAAGGGTCAAGGCCGCCGCGACCACCACCACCATGCCGATGGCCAACGGGATGCCCAGCGTCTGGAAGTACGGCAGGTTGGTGAAGTGCAGGCAGAACGTCGCGCCCGCGATGGTCAGGCCCGACCCGAGCACCACGTGTGCGGTGCCGCCAAACATGGTGTAGTAGGCGTCTTCTCGCGATTCGCCGACCGACCGGGCTTCCTGATATCGCCCGATCAGGAAGATCGCATAGTCGGTCGCGGCCGCGATCGCCAGCGTCACCAACAGGTTGGTGGCGAACGTGGACAGCCCGATGATGTTGTAGTAGCCGAGGAAGGCCACCATGCCGCGCGCGGCGGACAGTTCGAGCACCACCATCACCAACGTCAGCAGCACCGTGATGATGGACCGGTAGACCAACAGCAGCATCGCGATGATCACGATGAACGTGACGGTGGTGATCACCTGCAGGCTGCGGTCACCGGCGATGTGCTGATCGGCCTGCACGGCGGAGGGCCCGGTGACGTAAACCTTGACCCCGTTGGGCGGGGGCAGGCTTTTGACGGCGTCTTGGGCGGCCTCGACGGACTCGTTGGCCAGGGCCTCACCCTGGTTGCCGGCGAGGTAGACCTGGACGTAGGCGGCCTTGCCGTCGTTGCTCTGGACACCGGCGCCGCTCAGTGGATCGCTCCACATGTCCTGGACGTGCTCGACGTGTTTGGTGTCGGCGTCGAGCTTCTTGACCACCTGGTCGTAGTAGGCGTGGGCGTCGGCGCCCAACGGATTTTGGCCCTCCAGCACGATCATGACCGAGCTGTCGGACTTGTATTCGCGGAACACCTCACCCATGTGTTTGGTCGCGATGACCGACTGCGCGTCGTCCGGGCTCATCGAGACCGAGCGCAGCTTCCCGACCTCGTCCAGCTGCGGGACGATCGTGTTCAGCACCGCGATGATCGCGATCCAGCCCAGGACGATGGGAACGGCGAACTTTCGGATGATTCGCGGGATCGCCGGGCGCACCGCGTGTCTGGTGATCGGGAGGGTGTCGGTCGGGTGTTCAGCGCTTGCGCTCATGCGGATTTCACCAGGCAAAAGGTCAGGGCGTGCACGCCGTCGGTTATCTTCTCGTCCTTCACTTCGTCGTCGATGGTGATGCGGCAACCCAGGCGGTCACCGTCGCTTTGTGCCGAGAGGTTCGGGAACACCGACGGGGCGGTCGTGCTCAGGACCAGGGTCCAGGGCAGCGGCGCGTCGTCGATCCGCTTCGGGTCGGCGGACAGATCCAGGTAGTTCACGTTGGCGTGACTGGCCGAACCGAAGATCTCGTACTTGACGACCTTGGGCTTGAACGGCTTGGAATCCTCCTGCCGCGGGCTCACCATGGTGGCGTTCTCGGCGGCGAAGAATGACTTGACCCGCACCACGGCGAAGCCGCCTATCACCATCACCGCCACGATCAACAGCGGCAACCACGCGTTGCGCACGACCCTGGATAGCTGCACCTGCGTGGATTCCTCTCCTGGTCAACCGATGGTGCCGCGTCGCCCGCTAGGTGATCGCCGCATTGCTTTGCGCCACAACGCAATCCATGGGCAGCCGTGATCCGCACGGTTTGGGCCGTCGGCCCATGGGAAATCTGCCCTGCATCGCCGAACCCCCGCCTGACGCCACCAAAGCATAATACATCGCCTGCATAATTTGCAGACCGTGCAAACGAAGGTGATCTAGGTAACTATTCGGCGGTCACGTCGCGAAGATGCTGTTGACCAGCTCGGCAGCGCTTTCGACGTAGGGCATCGGCGTGTCGTCCGAATCCTTGGGCTCGCCGCTGGCCCAGCGTTCGATGCCCGAACGCACGGCCGTTAGCGCCAGCGCGGCGATCAACGCGGGTATCTCGTCTTCGGGCCGCATCGCCTGCCGGCGGGCGACGATGTCGGTCAGCTGGTTCTGGAACCGCTCCAGCTCGGCCAAAAACGCGGCCATGACGGCGGGGCTGGTCTTGGCGAGCTCGAGCATCCCGACCGCCTGTTCGCGGCGCGGGGGCACGTCGCGAAGATGGTGCGCCGCCAGCGTGATCAGTTCCGCCAGGACCACCCGATACGGGGCGGGTCCGGCCGCGACGAAATCTTCGGCCAGCTCGGCGGGTAGGTCGGAGGGGCCGTAGGCGATCGCGGATTCCTTGGTGGGGAAGTAGTTGAAGAACGTCCGCGTGGAGATGCCCGCCTCGACGCAGATCTCCTCGATGGTCACCTTGTCGAAACCGCGGTTGGTGGTCAGGCGCACGGCGGCGTCGCGGATGTCCGCGCTCGTCTGGCGGCGACGCCGCTCGCGCAGGCCCATCGGGTTGCAGTTGCCCATGACACTCATAGTTGCACGATACGCAAACTTTGCAGTCAATTCGTGCGCGGAGCGAGGGCCGCGCGCAGGTGGGCGCACTGACTGGCGAAGAACCTCACCGAAATCGGCGCCCTGTCCGCGATCTGGTCGAACGCGTGAAACGCGCCAGGGACGATCTCTTCGTGCACGGGCACGCCGGCCTCCCGCAAGCGCCGCGCGTAATCCAGGCACTCCTGATAGAAGAGGTCCAGCGTCCCGACGCCGATCCAGGCCGGCGGCAGGCCCGACAGATCTTCCCGGCGCGCCGGCGCCGCCT
This sequence comes from Mycobacterium sp. NGS34, assembly GCF_059812845.1. Lineage (NCBI taxonomy): Bacteria > Bacillati > Actinomycetota > Actinomycetes > Mycobacteriales > Mycobacteriaceae > Mycobacterium > Mycobacterium sp. NGS34. Next base: position 15,954 of record NZ_JCALDM010000018.1, on the reverse strand, counting down.
CGCGCGGATCCGCGCCGTTGAGGTACCACCGCCACGCCAGCTGATTGTCGGTTTCGGTCCACATGAGCCGCTTCTGGCCGTCGCGAGAGGCGCCGGTCCGGTCGTCGAGCATCGGGTAGACCAGCATCTGGAACGCGACTTTGACGTCGTCGCGATCGTGCGCCCGCTGTGCCACCGCGGCCGCGAAATGTCCACCGGCACTGGCCCCGCCGACCGCGACGCGGTCCGGATCGACCCACGGTTGGTGGGCCAGCCAGCGCAGCGCCGCGTAGCAGTCCTCGACCGGGATCGGATAGGGATGCTCCGGCGCCAGCCGGTGTTCCACCGCGGCCACCGCGACACCGGTGAGATGCGACAGCTTGCGCAGAAACTTGTCGTCCTGGGCGGCGTGTCCCATGATCGTGCCGCCGCCGTGGATCCACAGCATCGCCGCCGCCGGGTGGCTACGGCTGACGGGCAGGTGCAGGCGAACCGTGACGTGCTCGTTGACCGCGGCCACCGGGACGCTGCGCAACCGCCCCGCGTTGCCCATCAGGTTCATCACCGCGCGCTGGACCCGGTAGCCGCGGTGCAGTGCGTATCCGCGCGGCAGAAAGTGGGCCGCCTTGCGCAGGCCGGGATTCAACGCGTGCCGCGACGTGAAGGCGTTGCCGGCGTGTGTGTTTGCCATCGCGTGCCCTCCGGTCCGGTGCGCCGACCATACCCGACGCGGATATCGTCCATCGTCATCAACTGATTGGCCCGCGCGCCGAGAGGGTAAACGGGGTCGTGGCTTCGACCATGACGAAGGTCATCAACGTCCTGGACCCGCGCACCGGCGACCAAGTGACGCAAATTCCCATCACCGAGCCGTCGGACTGCGACGATGCCGTCCGGCGCGCCGCGGATGCCGCCCACGCCTGGGCGCGCACCGCGCCCGCCGAACGCGCCGAGGCGATCGCGGCGGCCGCCGCCGACGTCCGCGGCGCCACCGACGAACTCGCCGAGCTGAACGAGCGCGAAACGGGAAAACTGCGCGACGACGCCGGGGGCGGCGTGCAGGCCGGGGTGGGCACGCTATTGCGCTACGCCCAACTCGGCCCGTTGCATCGCGGGCGCAGTCTGCAGGGCGACTGGTCGGCGACCGATCTGATGGTTCCGCAGCCGCGCGGTGTTGTCGCGGTCGTGACGCCTTGGAGGGACCCCGTCGCGGTGGCCGCCGGGTTCCTCGGCGCCGCGCTCGTCACCGGAAACACCGTGATCCACAAGCCCAGCGAGCGTTGCCCGCGAACCGGCCGGCGCTTGGCTGAGCTGTTGGCCGCCCGGTTGCCAAGCGGCGTGCTGGAAATCGTCGACGGCGACGAAACCGTCGGTGCGCGATTGGCCGAATCGGAACGCGTCGACGTGGTCGCGCACGTCGGCCGCAGCGCGACCGGCCGGGAGATCGCCCGCGCCTGCGCGGAACGCGGCGCCAAGGCGCTGCTACAGAACGGCGGAAACGACGCCCTCATCGTCGACGCGGACGTCGACCCCCGCTGGGCGGCCGGGCAGGCGGCGCTCGGTGCCTTCGCCAACGCCGGTCAGAGCTGCGTGTCGGTGGAACGGGTGTACGTCGTCCAGCCGATCGCCGATGCGTTCGTCGACGGGTTGGTCGACGAGGCCTTGTCGTGGGCGGATCGGATCGGGCCGTTGGTCGACGAGCGCCACCGCGAGCATGTGCACGCCCACGTCGAGGACGCGACGCGGCGCGGCGCCCACGTCATGGCGGGCGGCGAACCGCGGCCTGGACCGGGTTCGTTCTATCCGCCGACGGTGCTGACGGACTGCGCGCCCGACATGCTGGTGCTGCGCGAGGAAACGTTCGGTCCGATCGCGCCGGTGCGCATGGTGCCGGATTTCGCCGCCGCGCTGGCCGAGGCCGCCGACGACCGCGTTGGCCTCGCCGCCACGGTGCTGACCGGCGACATGGCGCACGCGCAGGAGGCGTGGCGCAGCCTCCCGGTCGGCACCGTCAAGATCAACAACGTCTTCGGGGGCGCGCCCGGGGCCGGCGGCACCGGGTTCGGCTTCGGTCCCGAGCTCCTCGACGAGATGACCACCGTGAAGGTGGTGCACTGGTCGCCGCTCTAGTCGCACGTTCGCGGTCCGGGTTGGTTCCGTTCGAGGTCGAGCAGGACGCGCTTGGCGGCCGGGCCGCCGCGGTAGGCGCCCACGGTTCCGTCGGAACGGATCACCCGGTGACACGGCACGAAGATGGGGATTGGGTTCGTCGCGCACGCGGTGCCGACGGCCCGTACGGCCTTGGGGGAGCCGGACAGTCGGGCCAGGGCCGCGTAACTCGCGGTGTCGCCATAGCCGACGTCGGAGTTGAGGTGTTCCAGCACGGTGCGCCGAAACCCCTGCGACAGCGACCAATCCAGCGCGACGTCAAAGCTGTGACGGCGGCCGGTGAAGTATTCGTCGAGTTGTTGGGCCATCGGATCCAGCCGCGGGCGCGATTCGAGCACGCGCGGGCTGATGCGCTCCGAAAGGTACTGCAGCACGCTGTCGCGGTCTTCGTTGGCGAACGCCACCCGCAGCAGTCCCACCGGGGTGGCCGCTAACAGCAGTGGCCCGACGGCGGAATCCACTGTGCGGTAGGCGATGTCGAGCAGCTCGCCGGCCTGGGCGTCCCTTTCCAGGCGAGCGTGCAGGCGCCGGAGCCGATCGTCATCGACCGGGTAGCGCTCGGTCAGATCCGGTGTGGTCATTGGTGATTCCTTGTCTTGTCGATGAGGGGATAGGTGCGGCGGAGGGTGGCGATGCCGTCGGCGGCGGCCCGGCGCGCGGCGTCGACGCTGCCGTCGAGAATCACCGCGATCTCGGCGTAGGGCAGGCCGGCCAGATAGTGGTAGGCGACGGCCTGGCGCTGCTTGGGAGGTAGCGCGCCCACCGCGGCGTCCAGGTCGAGATCGCGCGCGTCGGCCCGCTCGCGAGCGGGGGAGTCGGGGGGATCGGCGACGGGGGCGGCGCGCCGCGCGGCCCCGCGCGCGATGTCGATGGCTTTCCGGTGCGCGATGGTCACCAGCCACGCTTCGACGTTGGCGTCGGCCGGCAGCTGCGGGTAGGCCTTCAAAGCCGCCAGGAACGTGTCCGACCAGGCGTCGTCGGCGTCGATGTGGCCGATCACCGCGCGAACGACCCGCCACACCGTGGCGCCGTGTCGAGCCACGACCGCCTCGAAAGGCTGCTTGACGTGCCGATCGACATTCATCCTGGCGCTGTTTCCTCCGTGACAATCCGAGACTCTCATTCTGAAGACGTCGGCGCGGCGCCGAACGTGAGCCGGTTCGATCTCACGCTTTCGAGGCGCTGGTCGTCTACCGGGAAAGGAGGTAAAGCGATGCACACACGACACGCGGTGATCGATGGCCCGCTTGGTGAGCTGACATTGGTCGCCGACGGCGACGCGCTGACGGGCGTGTATTTCCCGCATCATTGGCACCCGCCCACCGCCGACTCTCTGGGTCGCTGCGTGGAGCCGGTTTCCGATGACCTTTTCCGGGACGCCGCGAAGCAGCTGAACGAGTACTTCAACGCCGAGCGCACGCAGTTCGAGGTCGCCATCGCCCTGGGCGGCGAGCCGCGCCAGCGGCGGGTCTGGGATCTGTTGCCCGGCATCGGCTACGGCGAGACCACCAGCTACGGCGAGCTGGCCGCGACGCTGGCCGGCGGCTATACCGCCTATGAGGTTGGTCAGGCGGTGGGCCGCAATCCGCTGAGCATCATCGTCCCGTGCCATCGCGTCGTCGGAAAGGATGGAGCGCTAACGGGTTACGCTGGCGGTTTGACGCGCAAACGATTCCTGCTTGACCTGGAGGCGCCGGCGCCCGCGGCGGCCGGCAGATTGTTCTGATGCCGTCGAAATGGGATCGGAGGGTGCACGCCGCGGACTGGGACGCGGTCACCGCCGATGTGAACGATGTTGGCGGCGCGCTGCTTCCGCGCCTGCTCACTCCGAGCGAGTGCGCGGCGATGCTCGATCTCTACCCCGACGACAGCCTCTTTCGCGCCACCGTCGACATGGGTCGCCACCGGTATGGGGAAGGCGAGTACCGCTATTTCAAACGGCCCTACCCGAGCCCCATCGACGAACTGAAGCAGGCGCTGTACCCCCGGTTGTTGCCGATCGCCCGCGACTGGTGGACGAAGCTGCGCCGCGACCCGCCCTGGCCCGACACACTCGACGAATGGCTGGACATGTGCCACCGCGCCGGCCAGACCAAACCCACCGCGCTGTTGCTCAAATACGGGCCGGGCGACTGGAATGCGCTGCACCGGGACCTGTACGGGGACCTCGTGTTTCCGCTGCAGGTCGTCATCAACCTCAACGAGCCGGGTGTGGCGCACACCGGCGGCGAATTCCTGCTCGTCGAGCAACGGCCCCGAGCCCAGTCACGCGGAACCGCCACCACACTGCCGCACGGGCACGGCTACATCTTCACCACCAGGGAGCGGCCGGTGCGCTCGACGCGCGGATGGTCGGCCGCGCCGGTGCGACACGGTGTGTCGGTGGTCCGCACCGGTCACCGTTGCACGCTCGGGTTGATCTTTCACGATGCCGCCTGACCGCGTGCGGCACGATGGCGGGCATGGAGCTTTACGACGTCATGCGCTCGACGCCCGCGGTGCGCGAATACACCGACGACCCGCTACCCGACGACGTGCTGGCACGGATCCTCGACAATGCCCGCTTCGCGCCCTCCGGCGGCAATCGGCAGGGCGTGCGCGTCATCGTGGTGCGAGACAAGGACACCCGGGCGGCGCTGGCCGACCTCGGGCTACCCGCCGCCCGGCGGTACACCGCCCAGCTCGCCAACGGTGAGACGCCGTGGAATCCGGTGCAGCCGGCCGGCGTCGACGCGTCGACGATCGAGGCGACGGAGCCGCCCGCGCAGATGTCGGCCCCGCTTCGCGAGGCTCCGGTGGTGCTCGTGATCTGTCTGGACCTCACCGTCGTTGCCGCCACCGACCAGAACCTCGATCGCATCGGCGTGGTGCCCGGCGCCTCCGTCTACCCGTTCGTGTGGAACGTGCTGCTGGCCGCGCGCAACGAGGGCTACGGCGGGGTGCTGACCACGATGGCCGTCGCCGAGGAGCGGCGCGTCAAAGAGCTTCTCGGCGTGCCCGACTCGTACGCCATCGCAGCGGTGGTCCCGCTCGGTAAACCGGTGCGCCGGGTGACGAAGCTGCGACGGCGGCCGGTGCCCGAGTTCGCCACCCGCGAGCGCTTCGACGGGGAACCTTTCACCAGTTAGGTACACCGCGAGTCACCGGATCTGTTGCGCCCCATACCAGACGCCGTCGGGAGCGCCGATCGCGCCGGCCCGTTCGCGGGCGGCGGCCAGTTCCGGCGACGTTGCGAATTGCCGCGCCCTGTCGACGTCGTGCATGTCCATGACAACGATGACGGTGTCGGCGTCGTCGGCGTCGACGTATGTTCCGGTGACCACCAGGCCGTGCTCGCGGCGCACGGTGTCAAGCTGGCGATCGCGGAACACGGTGTGCCATTGCTCGACGCTGGTGACTCGCTGTTTGACGAGCATGATTCCGGCCACGATGAATCCTCCTGACGCTCGTGTCTACAGCCGTAGACATAATCCAGCCTAGGCTCGAAGGGCGCCTATGTCTACAGTTGTAGATAGACGGACGGAGGCAGGATGAAGTCCAAGGCGGGAGACGAAAGCGCCGATGCGAGCGCGCCGCGGCGCAACGCCGCGGCCACCCAGGCGCGACTGCTCGCGGCGGCGCGCGAACAGTTCTTGCGCCACGGGTGTCGGGCCACGTCGCTGCGGGCGATTGCGGCCCAGGCCGGGGTCGACGTGATGCTGATCAAGCGGTACTTCGGTTCGAAGGAACAGCTTTTCGCGGAGGCCACCGATGTCTCGGACAACGTCGACGCGGTGCGGCGCGCCCCCGATGACCTGGTGGGCGCCGCGATGATCGAACGGGTGCTGCGCGCTCGTCGAGACGTCGACGCCCCGCTGTTCGCGCTGCTTCGGTCCAGCGGGGACCCCGCCGTCGTCGCGCGGCTGAACGATCAGCTCGAAGCGGGGCTGACCCGCAATCTGTCTCGCAGAATCAAGGCCGGCGAACCACGACTTCGCGCCGACATGGTCGCCGCCCTGCTCCTCGGAATCGGCGTGCTGCGTGCACTGCTGAACAAGGATCCGATCGCCACCGCCGACGACAGTGACATCGCCGCCATCTTCACCGAAGCGTTCGAAGCGTTGACGAAACTGCCCCAAGGGAACTCGGTTGGTTCTAGAGCGGGCAAACCTGTTTGATCCAGCCTTCGATGGCGTTGTTGTACTTGTCGTACTGGGGGTCGTCGAACTGCGCGCCGCGCGTGCCGACAAAATGCTCTACCGCCTCTTTGACCGGCCCGGGCAGGTCGTATTTCTCGAAAGCGTCGCCGGCCTTGCGGGCAGCGTCGGCGTTGGTCGCCGTGGCCAGATCCACGTTCGCCTGCGTGATTTCGACGCATGAACTCCCGTCCAGCCGTTCGCCGGCGGCTGCGGGTTGCGATGACCCGGCCTGCGGCGCTGGAGACGCGGCCGACGCGCTCGGCTTGGATGTTGCCGGTTGCACGACGGTCGACTTGGTAGTCGAGCACCCCGCCACAGCGACGGCGGCCGACATGATCGCCACCCCTATCCATCGATACATACGGACCTCCCACGTAGTTGCTCGCGTCGTGACGAGCGCGCCCGATCGGCGCTGAGCCAAGCTAACAACGGGGGGTTGGAATCCGATTGGAATGTCGACCCGACGGATTGGCAAGTCAGCCCAACAATGAGGCCAGCGCAAGCAGTGCACCGACCGCGCCGCCGGCGGCAAGCACATAGCCGATGCGCGAGGTATGCGTGTGCAGGTAGGCCACCTGCGGGGATGCGGGATCGTAATGGACGTCGACGTCGTCGGGCACCGCCGCGAGTGCCTGTTCGGCCACGCTGCGCTTAAGTCCCTGGGCGGCATAGCCCCACCGGTCCGAGGTGTACGCGACGCCGTCGACCACGTAGGTGTAAGTCACTTTTGGCTGGTATCCGCCGCCCTTACCCCAGCGTCCCTGGCCGGAAACGACGGGCGCCGCGGCCACCCCGCGGCTTATCACCGTGCCGCGTGTCGTCGCGAAGGAAGACATCCGCCGCGCCATGCGCACGCATGCCCACCCCGCCGCGAGGGCCGCGCACGAAATGATCAATGCAAGGATCTTGACGGCCACGCGGAAAGCTTAAGCCCGGCCCTATTCGGCAATCGACAGTTCGGCGATGCGGCGGCCCAGCCGCTGGTCCCACACGCGCTCGCCGGTCGAGCTGGCGACAGCTTGCGCGCGAACGAGGAGTTCGTGTGCGCGATCGCTTCTGCCGTGGCGGTCTTCAATGTCGGCGAGAAGGGCGAGAAAGAACGGCGTCATGACGGTGCTGCCATCGCTGGTGTACAGGTCGAAGGCCTCAAATGCGCTGTCCGGATGGGGATTTTCGCCGCCAAGCGTTCTCGCCCAGACGGAAATCATGGCGGCGCATGCCGCCCACTGGTGAGCGCCGGCGGCGTTCATCTCCTCGCACACTCGGTCCGCGTTGGCTGCGGTGCCCTCGATAATGCCTAGTACTGCGTCGATCTCGACCAGCACCAGTTTGGCGGAGAGCACGTTGAAGTGGTCGCGACGGCTCTGCGCCAATTCGAGGCCGGCCTGGCAATACTCAACGGCCGTATCCCTTTTCCCGCGTATCGCCTGGGCGAGGGCCAGCCAGCAGTAAACGCGGGGATGGAAGAAGTGAAGCGGATCGACAACCTCATCCGGCGGCGGGAACAACTTCAGCATCTTGTGGGCCGAGGCGGCTTGGGCATCCAGATCGCCGCGAAGGCCTTGGACCATGACTTCGATGAAATGGCTTGCCACGCCGATGTCGGGATCGTGGCTCGCGGCATATTGGTCGTTCAGGCCGTTAGCCAGTGTTCGTGCCTCGTCGATTCTTCCTTGCCCACAAAGTATTAGGCACTGCATCGCGACGGTGCCGTAGAAGTTGCGGCCCTTCGCCCGTTCACCGATCTCGAAGGCGCGTTGCAGTGCGTCGCCGGCGGTGTTGCTGCTTTGGCCGTCCAGGATCGACCGCATACATGCCAGGTGTAGCCATAATGTCGCTTGGTGCTCAAGGGATTCGGGTTTGGGCGGCATCCGGCGGGAGATGTCCAGCGCGTGCGTGGCGAGGACCGCGACGTCGTTGTATGCCGACCGGTTGAGCGCCCGTCGGATGACCGAGTCGTGGATGTCAAGCGCCAGATCGGCATCGAGTTCCGGGCCGGCCCGCCAGGCATGGTCGGCGGCCGCGATGACATCCTCATACGCACCGGTGTCAACCATGGCCGCCTGGCTCGTCGCGGCGGCGGCATGCAGATGCGCACGTTCGGCCGGTGGCACCTGCGTCAGGACGGCATCCCGGAGAAGACCGTGGCTGAACCGGTACGCTCCGGGCCAGCTGGGAACCTCGTCGATCAGTCCGGCGTCGTAAGCCGGCTGCAGCTGGCTATGGACCGTGACGGTGGACAGATGGGCGATGTCAGCCAGCATCGTGACGTCGAATTGGGGACCGATCACCGCCGCCGCGTCCATGATGCGGCGACATGGGCGGTCAAGTGCGGCCAGCCGCCGACCAACCACTCCGGCGACAACCTCGGATACGTTTTCCTCCACTGACTCCGGGATGCTCTGCAGGTCGTTGGCGGTGGCGATCATCCGGACAAGCTCTTTGATGTAGAAGGGGTTACCCGCGGCATGTGTTCGCACGAACTCCAGCACCTGGGGTGCGGAAGGTCCACCTGCCAATGCCTCGACCAAATCGTCTGTTGCATCACCCGGGAGTCCTTCCAAATGCAGGCTTTTGACGCCACTGGACCTGATCAGGCGCTCGAAGGACGGCCGATTCGCCGGCCGGTCCTGGCCGAGGAACGTCCAGTTGCCGACCACTTCGATCGCAAACCGGGGAAGGTGCTCGGTGAGCAGGACAAGCACGTCACACGACGCGGAATCGGAGACATGCAAGTCGTCGAGGACGATCAATAGCGGTCGTAGGGAAGAGAGTTCGCACACCGCCGAGACGACACCCTCGATCAACGCAAAGCCGGTCGCGGGGGCGGGTACCGACGTGGCGTCGTGACCGTCGTTCCACTCCGGTACCAGGGCGTCGATGACCCCCGGGACCGTTCGGCGCAGCATTTCTCGCCCGGGTTCGCCAAGGCCGGCGCCGAGCTGTCGCAAGATTTGGATCCACGTCCACATGAGCGGCAGTTGGATATCGCTGGGATGCGCGGCCCATGCGACAGCCACGTCCGCTGCGCCCGCGTCGGAGCAAATAGCCCGTGCGAGTGACGATTTGCCGATACCGCTGTCCCCGGTTACCAGGACCAGCTCGCCACATCCGGCGCGCGCCTGCGACAGCGATTGCGCCAACGCAGTGAGTTCTACGTCGCGCCCGACTAGCTGCTCTCGCTCAGGTACCGGTCCGTCCGAAAGACGGATCGGCCGCGGGTCCTGCGCGTCGAGCAGGAGTTCAGGGGAGCCGTCGCTGATCTTTTGGTAGAGAACTCGCAGGCGTTCGCCGGGTTGCGTGCCGATCTCACGGTCCAGCACGGCGCGGGCGCGGTCGTAGGCGCGAACCGCTTCTGCCGGACGGTCGGTGCGGTACAGCGCCAGCATCAGATGTGCCCATAGCCGCTCCTGCAGGGGGTCTCGTGCGACGGCGGCCTCCATTTCTGGAATAAGGTCGCGACCGTCGCCGAGCCGCAGCGCAGCGTCGAAACGTGCTGTGATCGCCGTGTTGCGCAACTCGACATAACGCAAGGTGTCGATGTGTGCGAAGTCGCGGTGGGTGAACTCCCCGAATGGATCGCCCCGCCACAAAGTCAATGCGTGGGTGAGCACATCGAAGGCCTTGCCGGCCTCACCTTGGCCCAGCGCGCCGTAACCCGTCTTCACCAAAGTCTCGAACTCGTGCAGGTCGACGGAGTCGCCATCGACGAGATTCAGTTGATAGCCGGAATTCCGGGACTCCAGCCGAGATCCCGCGCTCGCGCCAACGGCGGAAGCGGGAGCCAGGCTCCTGCGGAGGTTTGCAAGATAAGAACGAATGGAGGTCAACGCCTTCGCCGGCGGTTCGTCTTCCCACACCGAGTCGATGAGCCGGTCCACGCTGACAACCGTGCCGTGATGCGCCAGGAGCACAGCGAGAACGCAACGCTGCTTCGGCCCCCCGAGCAACGCGACCGCACCGTCGACGCGGGCTTCGACCGCACCGGAAAGCAAATACGCGACCATCACACCTAACCAGCGAGACATCTGATTGTGGTGAGACCATACCTGGTCGCCAGCAAACGTATCGCACGACTCTTTCGGTGGTGCTTGCAGTGGCGACGGCCTCCACGAGGGCGCGGTCTTGCCGGAAAGCGAGCGGGTCGTCATCGACACCGCGCCAGCCATTCGTCACTGTGACAAAATGGCTGGGGCGGTGGACTTTTCGTGCCGGGGGATGTGGACCGGCGAGTCGTCAGTTGATCGGCAGGCAGACCGTCCCGATGATCTTGTCGGCGATCGTCTGCCGCTTGGCGTCCCACAGGGGGAACAGGTAGCCGATGTAGCAGATGGCGGCGTCGACGGCGTGCGCGAGCTGGCGCACGATCGACATGCCGAAACCGATCGGCTGGCGGGACTGCTCGCTGACCACCTTGAACTTCATCATCGACTTGCCGAGGCTCGATCCCGTAGTGCCCTGCTTGTAACCGTAATTCCAGACGATGTAGGCCAGCCCAACGATTATCGACAGCGAGAACGCGGCCACCCCGATCGGCGAGTTCCCGGTGGCGCAGAACTGGCCCAAGTTGTAACCCGAGGTATCGGCGACGCAAGCGGTCTCCTGGGTCCCGGCCTCGATGCCGTACCCGATACCGACAATGACCGCGTAGGGGATGAAGTCAATGATGAACGCCAAAACACGCGTCACCCACTCCGTATACGCCTCCTGGGGCACCGCACCGCTGTGCGGCGGCGCGGGGTACGTGCCCGGTGGCACTGGCGGTTGTTCGGTCATGTGAACACCTTTCTTGCACGGGTCATTGCTGCGGCGGTCTGCGCTCCGCCTTTTCGGTCCACGTCGCCGCAACGTAGCAGTGGGCGTTTGGAATACGATTGGAACCCGCGGCGACAGTCCGAACGGGAGACGGAGAAGTGACACGAATCGAGCCCTCGAGCGCGTTCGCGGCGGTGCAGACAGAAGATCTCGGTCAAGGGGATCGGATCAACCTCGGGGTCGCCGCCATCATGGGGCGCCTTCCGTCGGTCGCACAGGCGCTGGGTTCGTTGACCGCGGCGCTGCGCGCTGACGGAACGCTGCCACCCCGACTGCTCGAACTCGTGCGACTGCGCATCGCTTTTTTCAACCAATGCCGAAGCTGCATCGCCGTGCGGTACCAAAGCGCGATCGACGACGGCCTGGACCAGGACGCCGTCTGCTCGCTGGAACGCCCCGCCGACGCCGAAAACCTTTCCGCCGCTGAACGGTCCGCCCTGCGCTTCGCCGAACTGTTCGCCACCAACCATCTCGCCATCGACGATGCGGTGTACGACGGGTTGCGCGAGCACTTCAGCGAAGACCAGCTCGTCGAACTCGGCGTGCATTGCGCGATCGCGCTGGGCGTCGGGCGGCTTTCGGCGACCTGGGACGTCAGCGACGATCTTCCCGAGACGACGGAGCCGTCCGAACACCTGGCTCCATGGAACTCCGCGTCGGTGGTCGCGTCAGGCTAGCCCAGTCCAGGTCGACCGCCGACAGTATCGAGGTCGGTACCTTCAGCCGGCCGGTGCGATGTCGACCGGGATGCCGTTGAGCACAGCGGTACCCGACAGCGCGTCCAGATGATTGCCGTCGTTGAGTTGATTGACGTTGACACCCGGCTGGCTGGCCGCGAGCTCTTGACCGGTGCCGCCGCGATCGTGGCCCCATCCGTGAGGCAGCGAGACCACACCGCGCCGCATACCGTCGGTCACCTCGACCGGGGCCAGGAGCTCGCCGCCGGGCCCCTTGATGACGGCGATGTCGGTGAGCCCGAGATCGGCGGCGTCGGCGGGATGGATCTGCAGGGTGCAGCGGTTGGTGCCGCCGGATAGCGCGGGCACGTTGTGCATCCAGCTGTTATTGGAGCGCAGGTGGCGCCTACCGATCAGCATGAACCGGTCGTTTGCGCGGCCGACGGAATCGCGCAGGCGCCCCACGTCGGCGACCAGCGGCTCGGGCGCGAGTTCAACTCGCCCCGTTGGTGTCCGGAGCACCCCGGGCAGCCGAGGCCGCAGCGGCCCCAGGTCGATGCCGTGCGGCGCGGCCTTGAGCCGCTCCAGGGTGAGCCCGTCGGGGTTGGCGCCGAACGCGTCGCCGTAGGGCCCAAGCCGAAGCATCATGTCCAGGCGCCGTTCGTAACCGGCGCCCCGGACAAGCAGATCGGTCAATTCGTCAACCGAGCGGCCGGCGACTGGTGAGTCCGGGTCGGCGGTCTCCTTGGCTAACGTCGTCGCAATCACCTGATCGTCAACCAGGGCGACATCGCCGTCCCACCCCAGCCCGTACAAGATCAGCGCGATGCGCGCCAGGATCTCCGGCTCGCCGGGCCGTGCGTCCAGCGGCAGAGCGGGCGGCGAGTAGCGCACGTTGTTGCGCACCGCGAGGTTGTTGAGCGCGAAGTCGAAATGGGCGCTCTGCGCCGGCGGGGGTGGCGGCAGGATGACGTCGGCGTGGCGGGTGGTCTCGTTGAGGTAGGGGTCGACGCTGAGCATGAAGCCGAGCCCGTCGAGGGCGCGATCGAGCCGGTCGCCGTCCGGGGCCGACAGCACCGGGTTTCCGGCGATGGTGATCATCGCCTTGATCTGACCGTCGCCCGCCGTGTCGATCTCCTCGGCGAGCGCGGCGGCGGGAAATTCGGACAGCGCCTCGGGGTAGCCCGAGACGCGGCTGTGCCAACGCCCGGTCTTGAACCCTCGGCCCGGCTTCGGGGGGCGAGGCGCGGGAACCGTCGCGCCGAGGGGGAACATCACCGCGCCCGGCCGGTCGAGGTTTCCGGTCAGGACGTTGATCACGTCGACCAACCAGCTGGCGACCGTGCCGAATTCCACCGTGGAGGTACCGATTCGGCCATACACGGCGGCCGTCGGCGCCGCGGCGATCTCGCGGGCCAAGGTTCGGATCTCCTCGGCCGATACGCCGCAGTGAAGAGCGACGGCCTCCGGTGAGAATTCGTCGGCCAGCGTGCGGACCTCGTCGACACCGTTGACGTGCTCGGCGATTCCTCCAAGATCCGGTTCGACGAGGCCCTCTTCGAACAGCACGTGCACGATGGCGAGCAACAATGCGGCGTCGGTGCCGGGTCGCGGCGCGAGGTGGTGGTCAGCGAGGTCTGCCGTGCGCGTGCGGGCGGGGTCGATGACGACGAGCTTGCCGCCGCGTTTGCGCAATGCCCTTAGCTTGCCGGGGAAGTCGGCGGCGGTGGTCACACTGCCGTTGGACACCAAGGGATTCGCGCCGATGATGACCAGATAGTCGGTGCGGTCGAGATCGGGCACCGTGAATGCGACAGGGCTGCCGAACATCAGGCCGAGCGCGACGTGCTTGGGCATCTGGTCCAGTGTGCTCGCGCTGTAGACCTGCCGGGTGCCCAGCGCGCGGATGACCAGCGGCGCGTACAGGCTGCCCGCGACGGTGTGCGCATTGGGATTGCCGAAGTACACGCCGACGGACGAGCCGCCATGCTCGCGGATCACCTCACCCAGGCGCTCCGCGACGACGGCATACGCCTCGTCCCAGGTGGCCTCGGTCAGCACGCCGTCACGCCGGACGAGCGGCCGGGTCAACCGGTCTGGATCGTTGTCGAGTTCGCCGAAGCTCGCGCCCTTCGGGCAGATGAAACCCGCGCTGAAGACGTCGTCGCGGTCGCCGCGGGCGGCGGTCACCCGGCCCTCGGAGATCGTCAGCGTAAGGCCGCAGGTGGCCTCGCAGAAGGGACAGATCCGCAGGGCGGTCCGGGTATCAGCCATTCCCGCATTTTCCACCGGCTGTACCAGCACGTAAACCTTGGGGTTGCTAAGACCCGCCCGATGCGATCGGCCGGGCCGTCAGATCGCAGTCAACAGCCCGCGTGGATTCCGCGGTTGGGCCGCTGAGCATGACGTCGTCGAAGGCGCGGGACCAGGTCAAGCAACCCAGCGCAACCTACCAATAACCCTGCGCCGCAGTAACTTTCGTCACAGTGACGTATTGTGCGGGGCGGGCAGGGGAGAGAGGGGCGGGGTTGCTGCCGGGTCATCCAGCCGCTGCGTCACCGGTAGGTTCCAGGCTTGCGCTAACGCGTGCCGAGTCACGGCAGACCCGCGCCGACGTGTGAACGCGGTGGTTGCCCGTCGGTTTTCATCCGCTAGCGGGTTGACGTAATCGCGCGGCTTCGTCGCGCCGGCGCCCGTTGGCGGCTCTCGAACCGCACAGACGCGGTAAGTCAATAACACTGCCCCACAGTCGATTTCGTCACAGTGACGTATTGTCTTCGCACGGGCGGAAGAGGAAGGAGCGGACCCGGCGACGGCCGACGACCAGCTGGGCGGCCCGAACGCGGCGTCAGAGTCAGCAGGTTCGATTCTTTGAACGATCGACTCTTTGTGTCGACCTCTGCAAAGCCGCTCGCAAGGCAAGTGTCGCGACGAGAGCGATCATGGCCGCCACGGGATGGGCGGGCCGGTCATACGGCTGTGAGCGCGTCGCCACTAAGTACTGGGCTCTCCGCTTTACCGATAAGCGACACTATGTCAAGTAAAGCCTGTGGGTGCCCGCCTCCAGACTTGCGTGCACAAAACTAATCCCCTGGGCCGTCAGACTCACAGCGTGCCGCTGCCAACAGCGTCGAGCCGGCGGCCGCCCGCCGACGTTGTGGGGTGTGTTTGTAGTCACGCCAGCGGCGTCAGTCCGCCCGAAGCAATACCGCGCCCGGCGCACCTCCGTAGACTTCACCTCACGAGACGGCAACGCGCGCCTCCCGCGCGGGCGGCGCATTGGGTTTTCGGGGGAATACGAGTATGGCTGAGGTTCAGCGCGGCCCGACGAAGACGCGGACGAGCTCCGAAGACATCCGAGCGCACTACGACGTCTCCGACGACTTCTTCGCGCTGTTCCAGGATCCCAGCCGTACATATAGCTGCGCGTACTTTGAGCCGCCGGATCTCACTTTCGAGGAAGCTCAGCTCGCCAAGATCGACCTGAACTTGGACATGTTGGACCTGAAGCCGGGGATGACACTGCTGGACATCGGCTGCGGTTGGGGCGCCACGATGAAACGCGCCGTCGAAAGATTCGATGTAAACGTCATCGGCTTAACGCTTTCTGACAATCAGCATGCCCGCTGCGAGCAGGTCATCGGCGCCATCGATAGCAGCCGGTCGCGCGAGGTTCGCTTGCAGAACTGGGAAGACTTTTTCGAGCCCGTCGACCGGATCGTGTCGATTGAGGCCTTCGAGCATTTCGGGCACGAGAACTACGACGACTTCTTCAAGCGGTGCTTCGACATCATGCCCGACGACGGCCGGATGACCGTCCAGAGCAACGTCAGTTACCACCCTTACGAGATGGCCGCCCGCGGCAAGAAGCTGACATTCGAGACGATGCGGTTCATCAAGTTCATGATCACCGAGATCTTCCCTGGTGCGCGGCTGCCGTCGAGGTCGATGATGGTCGAACGGGCAGAACGGGCGGGCTTCTTCGTACCAGAACCGGTTTCGTTGCGTCAGCACTACGTCAAGACGCTTCGGCTCTGGGGTGACGCGCTTGAGTCCAACAGGGACAAGGCTGTCGAGGCCACCTCCGAGGAGGTCTACAGCCGGTACATGAAGTACCTGCGCGGTTGCGAACAGTA
>NZ_JCALDM010000017.1:0-116736 GCF_059812845.1 Mycobacterium sp. NGS34 | reverse complement strand
ACCGGTTCGCCTCATGCATAAGGGTCTAAAGTCCCTACCCCCTGGGGGTACTGGCCATAATGATAGGGATTCCAAGACAACGCAAGAACGAATGGAGAGTTCGATGTCATCTCAAGCCAAGACCAAGATCGCGCTGGTCGGTGGTGCAGTCGTGGTTGCGTTCGCGGCCGGAGTCGGCGGCGGGGTGTTGCTCGGCGACACAACGACGTCCGCACCGGTTGCGACGCCGACGTCCACGGTGGCGCCAGCGCCCGCACCGCCCACCACTGCCGGAGCCCCCACACCCTCCACAGACGGCAATGTCCCCGGTGCTCCCGGCGGTTGCATCCCGCACATGAACTGCTAGGCCCCGACCAACGCCGATTAGTCGTGGCGTGCCGGGCACGCGCTGATAGCGAATACATCGCTGCACGACTCGCAACGCCAACACCGGCCAACGCCCCGCGATGGTGCACAACGCTTGTCGAGGACCAACAGCCCCGTCTGGACTTCCGACCAGTGCCGTGTAGGTTTCGGCAACGATCACCAAGAACCGCTGCGGGATCGCCCCGGCGATATTTGTTGGCAGGTTCGGCAACTCTGTTCAAGTAGTGTGGCCATTGCCTGGACCGTCACGAGGGCCCGACGACGGGCGGTTTGGTCTACCGGAATGTGAGTTCGGGCGGGGTTGTGGCCAGATCGGCGGTCCCCGACAAGAATTCGGTGGCGTGCTCTTGCTTGGTCGCCCCGCCGGAGGTTTTGACGGTGACCGGCACGGTGATCCGGCCGGAAAACGCCTGCGTCAGGCGGTAGGGGTCAAAGTTGTCGAGTAGGATCGCGCTCAAATCGGCGCTCCCCCACACGACCGTGCCCTCGACCACACCGTCGGGGTCCAGATGCAGCGGGCAGCCCGACGGCGCCAGCAGATTGGACTTTTGACAATTGGCCATCGCCGCGGCCAGCTGCGCGCGCACCGCGTCGCGACCCTTATCCGCTAGCGCAAAGGTCGGATGCACCCAGAACGGAGCCGCCATCGTGAATTGGTCGAGCAGAAGCGGTGGGACCTCAACCGTCAGGTAGGGGTTGGTGGTGCCGATGTCGACCCATCCGGGAAACACATACACGGTGGCGTCGCGGATCGGCTTACCAAATAGCGTCACCGTTTTCGCGGCGGCATTGCCCATCGACGCACCCAGGCCCGGCGTGAATTTGATCGCCGCCGAGGCCAGCTTCCAGCGGTTGTGGTCCATTTTCAAATCCAAAACCGCATCCGAGGTTTGGTCACCGAACGTGGCGACCACATGCACATGAGCCATGCTCACCGCCGCCTCGGGCGCCCCCGAATTGTCGTGCAAAATCTTGATATTGCGGATCGGCCATTGTGCGACTTGCTTTTTGAGGATCTCACCGGTCAGGAACTCTGTGCTGGCGGGCGGGTCAATCCCATAGGACAAAGCGGTCTGGGCATCCCCACGGGCTAACGCCGCTAGGTAGTTCTTGACCACATCGCCGGCCGACCCGCCGGCCCGGCCGCCGTCCCTGTCGGCCAGCGTGCTCACCACAACGACGGCCACCGCTACCAGCATTGCGCCGGCGGCCGCCACCAAGACAACCCACCGTTTGCGGTCCTTGCGGCCGCCAGGGGTCGAGGGCCACCCCGGTGCAGACGCATCGCCCGCCTGCGGAGCCCGCGCCGGTTGCCGGGGTGGCGGCGGCGGTTGTCCGGCCCGCGGTGACGACGAAACACCCAGGCCCCACCGGCCTGGCACGCCCTCAGTCGGACCGTCCTGACCTGGCCCCGCGCTGCTAGACGCGTCCGGATCGTCCCGGCCAGATCCGCTGACCGCGTTCGGGTCCTCAAAGCACCCACCCGACCAATCGGCCACAACAACCTCCGACGCCAGTGTATTGGCATCGCGGGCGATGTTCGCCGTGATCCGATACAAGCCAGCGCGAAATTTCGTGCAGCCGCGATCCCTCACATCTGAGCCGGGTCCGACCTGATCTTGATGGTCGTCGCACTTGGCGACGCGGGGAGCCGCCTTCGGGGCTCGGCAAGACTTGAGTCAGTAGAGGAACACCTACGCCACCGACGCCATCCCCGCGCGGCCTGCCCGAGACGAACGCGTCCACTGCAATGTGCAGATGGGCCACAAAGCCGCACAGAGTCACTGGCATTGCGAGTGAACCGCCCTGTGTGCTTTTAGGATTAGCCGTATGCGCGAGAGGTTCGACAGCGAGACAAGGTTGTCATGGGTGCTGGCCGCGCTGGCCGGGTTGGTTGGTGCCGTGGCGTTCACTCACTCCGCGGGATACTTCGTGACCTTTATGACCGGTAACACCGAACGTGCGGCGCTGGGGTACTTTCGCGATCAACCCTGGCTCGCCATGACCGCGACGCTGCTGTTGGCGGCCTTTGTCGCTGGTGTGGTCGTTGCGTCATTGTGTCGGCGCCATCTGTGGGTGGCGCATCCCCATGGCCCGACGGTTCTGACCGCCTTGTCTTTGGGGGCGCCGCCACCATCGTTTGCATCGCCACACATGGGTGGTCGGCGGCTGGTGACCTCTCGTTCGTACCAATCCCGTTCGTCGCGTTCGGAATCGGCGCCCTCAATACGTCCTTTGTCAAGGACGGCGAGGTGTCAACCCCGCTTAGCTACGTGACCGGGACGCTGGTGAAGATGGGCCAAGGCATCGAACGTCACATCAGCGGCGGCTCAGCGGCCGCGTGGCTGGGATATTTTCTGCTGTACATAAGCTTCGTCGTGGGCGCCTTCGTCGGCGGGTGTATTAGCTTGGTTGCCAATGGATCCCAGATGTTAGCCCTCGCCACCCTAGTGTGCTCGCTAACCGCCGGGTACACCCATTTCCACGGCGACCGCCGTGTCCTATTGAAGGAGTCCAACAGCCGACGTCAGTCTCGCCGTTCGGTGCTGACGATGATCCGCAAGAAGTCCAGTTGACGGACTCGCAACCACGGTGCGCGAATTCAACTGCCCTCCCTTGACAATCGTCGACATCCACCACGGTACAGATCTGCTGGACCCGTTAACGGGGTCCCGTCACCGTCCTCGGGAGGCTCGGTGTCAGCGTATGGCACGGTCACACTCTGTGAGGCTCCCCGGTAGCGGTCAGGGCATCAGCGACCTCCGCGGCCAGGAGCACCACGATGTCGGGCATGCGTCAATCGAGCTGCACGGCATCGCATGCTCACGGAAGATTCTGTGTGTTCGACGACTGGTTGACGCCGACTCAATGGGACAACGATGAAACACGATCGCGGGTCGGCGTGCTCCTCGCAACCGGGAACACTGCCGAATCTCGTTGTTTCCCGAATGGGCGAAATGCGGACTAATAACCTAAGAAGAAATAGGCGTAAACACAGTCGTACGGACCTGATTCGGACCCTAGATGATGAGCGCGGTTCGTGATCGGCGAGCCGCGAACCGCGAACCGCACCATGATGCCCAAGCCTGGCGGTGCGCGGAGAGCAGAAACCATTTGCCATCAACGTATTTCGGGCGGCCCACGGTTGATTTGCGACGAATTTGTCTCTCGGCACCACCGGACTGGCGGCGATATCAGCGACCGGTTCAACACCCGGCGGCGTTGCCCGCAAGCGGTCGGTGCGCCGGTGATTGAAACCCTGGCTCGCGACATGCGGAGTGAAGATCTTGATCATCGGCGCGCCCAACGATCCAGAGTCCGCATTCGATGTCTGATCCGGGCCGGGATCATCGAGCTGTTGCGTGATCGCGAAGACCGGCTCAGGCTGTACCTGTTGGTCCCGCATGCAGGGACCTAAGCCCCTACCCGGTATGGCTCGGCGTGCCGACTATGGGGACAGGGCGGACAACACGAAGGAGAATGGAGAGGCTTGATGAAATCTGAAACCAGGACGGCGATCGCGCTGTTTGGTGGTGCAGCTGTACTTGTTTTAGCGGTCGGATGCGGCGGCCCTAAATCGACAGGCACGACCACAACGCCGTCCACTACCCCTTCGTCCAGCGTGACGCCAGCACCCTCGATGTCAACCGCTCCCGGAACTCCCGCCCCCGGTGGGCCTTCCACCACAGGGAATGTACCCAGCGCTCCCGGCGGTTGCATTCCCCATATGAACTGTTAGACCCCGACCACGCAGCGTCGCCGTTGAGGGAGTCGGATACGGCTGCTGGCAGGATGCTGGGCCGCTCAGGCGGCGGCGGTTGTCGCGACCGACTCCTTGACACCAACTACCAGATTTTGGTGGAGGGCGCTGACCCTGGGGCCAACCAGCCATGCGCCGCCTCGAAGGGCGACGTGTCGGTGTCGATGGCCAACCCCACGTTGGCCTGAGTCGGCGCGGGGCGCGTCGTTGATGCCGTCGCTAACCATGCCCGCCTGCCGGTGTTCGGCTTGCAGCCAACGGATCTCGCCGGCCTTGTGCTCGGGTAGGACTTCGGCCGGCACACGGGCGACGCCGACTCAGCGGGCGATCGCCGCCGCGGCGCGGGCGGTGTCCCCCGTAATCATCACGACTGGCAGGCCGAGCTTGCGCAGGGCGACCAGCTAATGCCCAGGACCGCTGAGATCGCCTGAGATCAGATTCAGGGTGTCGCTATCCGCGAAACCGCTTGTAGCACACACCCTCATCGCCGCCCACGCCGACGCGGAACGCCGCTATCCGAGTGAAACCGGCCGGCACGGTGACACCGTCAACGTCGCTGGCGACCAGGTGGTTGGTGAGCAGCCCCGAGACGGCTTTGTCGAGGTCACCGGCGGTGAGCACGAGGTGGTGGTGGGATGGCAGGTCGATGGGTTCGGCCATCTTGCGGTGGGCAACTCCGGTCAGGCACGCGGTCCGCAGGGCCGCCCACTCGCTGTGCAGTGGCAGGCCGCGTTCGCGCTGCACCGCCAGCACGTATCTGGACATCACGATCGACAAGGCGGTGTCGTCACCTTGCGGCAGGCTGTGTTCCTTCTCGTTGGCGACCTGTCCGATCCTCTGCAAGGCCGGCAGGTCGACAGTGATGGTGTTCGTGTCCGGACAGTAGGACGCCGGTGGGCTGGCTTTCGCACCGGAGCAATCTGCCGGGTTGTAGGACAACGTTGGCGGCTGCGGGAGGACGAAGATCTTTCCCATCAGCTCCATCAGCGTCGACAAGGTGTCTTGGTTGATCGCGACCTCACCGGTCTGCGCGACCCCGTTGGGACCGACCCGCAAGGTCGTCGGCAGGTCACCGCGGCGTTGCAGGATTTCGTTCATAGTGATTGCCGCGCATGCCGGGGTGCCGGTGATGAAGCCCATCTGGAAGGCGCTAACCCGATCTAACGCCGACCCGTGTTCGTCATCGTTTTCGGTATCTGAGTCCATCACCGGGTCGCGGGTGGTGATCATCCCGGCGAGCACGTGGTCGAGCCCGTCACCGGTGCTCAGCGTGAAGCGCGGGGACTTACCTGCGGCAACCCACCACAGATAGGCCCCAGCGAAACAATCGGCTTGCTGCTCGCGGACGATGGTGGGGTCTTTTCTGGTGACCAGTTTCGCCATCTGCTGCAGGGCGTGCCCGTACTCGTGGGCTAACACCTCCGTTATGAACATGTCGCCGAAAATGTCTTTCCCGACCGGCATGAACACTCCACGATCCCAGGCAATGAGGTCGCACTTCGAGGTGAAAAAGGCGTTGACGTTCTGATAGGTCGCGTTGCTGCACACTGCCGGACTGTCCTGACTGTTGGAGTCGTAGGAAACCAGCTCTTCGACCGGGGTGAAGCTGCCTTTCAGGGGTTGGCCATAGGCCTGCTTCCAGTACTGCTCGATGTCGTTGACCGACAACAACGCCAGCGTGTCGATGACACCGCCGTCGGTGTTGTCCACCGTGCCGGTCGGCTTGGGGCCGTTCGGGCGCGGCCCGCTGGGACCGTCGACCGCTTGCAGACCCGCTACCCGGAATGGGTCATTGAGGATCGACACACCCCGCCCGTCGACGACGGTTGTGCACCCCGCGACCAACAGCGCCGCCCACGCGCACACAATTGCCGCCCTCGCCGACATGATCGACCTGCGGGAACGACCACGCCGCGACCGACATCGCCTCCGACAGCGGTTATCCATTGGCAACCTCATCCCGACCAGCCTGAACGGCAGCACCAAGGAATCCATATTTTAGATCCGTCGGCCAGGGTCCGTCCGCGCTCAACCAAAACGAATCGTCGACAGCGGTCCAATACCAGCGCCGCCGGATCCAGCACCACCGGCGGCGTCTGAGGGCAGCACACCCAGCACGCCACGATAGCCCAGCCATGGTGCACGGTTTGGGCGCCGCGACGGGCGTTTGGTGCCCGACGCTGTTCCAATCGCGGATCAGCTGATTGACATCACGTGAGATCCAGCCGCGCGGCGGGGCCGGCCCGTATACGCGCCCAAGTGGTCACCGTGTAAGCGCTGTACCCACCGAGGGTGAGTCCCCTGCCCGAAAGGTGGACTTTGGTCCAACCGATCACTGACCTACTTCTCTATGCCCACAGTGAGCGGCCGCCAAGGATCGGGGTTCATACACTCCACGAGAGGAGATTCACATGTCCGCGGAGGCACAATCGACCCCGGCACCCAACACCAAGAGTTCCAAACTGGTTGAGCGGAGTACAAAGTTGTGGACGCGCGTTCCCGTGGTCGGCCGCGTGCCGATACCGCCACGCGAGCAACTCGCCTTCTACGGGGGCCTCGGCGTCTTGGCGGCAGTCAACCTGATCAACTGGCCGGTGGCAGTGGCGATCGGCGTAGGTGAAACCGTGGTGGCCCGCCACCTCGGCAAGCGGCCCACAGCCGAACCCGAACAAACATCAGCACCCGACGGGCAGGCCAAGCCCACATCGAATTCGGCGGGGGAAACAACGGCGCCCCGCACGGGAGCAAAATCCGGCGCCCAGACACCGACCGCAACGAGCGGCAGGTAGGTTGCCGCAGTTGCCGGGCAGTCCCGCGCTGTCGGTGCAGGCGACGACGGTGGTCATCATGGCGATGGGATTACCAGCGTCACGTTTCTGAGACTTCGCGTCGGCGTGTCGGCGGACCGAATTGCACCTACAGCCTCTCACGCGGGTTGCCGCGTCCGAAAACCACCACCCATTAGGGCTTCTCGGCCCCGCCGGCGTGGGCCATATGGGCCAGGTCAGTTAGGACCGTGATTCATCTGATGAAATATGCGGTGGTTCATCATGGATAACTGCTGTTATGCATGAGGAACCACTGCATATTGCATCTGATGAATCAGCGCTTGTGTGGTTGTCGCTACCGAGCAGTCCCCAAAACGCGCACGAGGATCTCGTACTCGGGCGGTCGATGGAATCGCAGATAGGTGATCCGGTGGCGGCCGTCGGCGAGACACGTGGGTCCGATGTCGGCAGGGCACCCGAGCCAGGTGCTAGTGAGGCCCTTGGCGGTGCAGTAGGGCCTCGCCCAATCGGACCACTGGGACTGGTCGTCTGGTAGTGGTTGATTGAACAGGGGCGATGAGCGCGCCAGAGTTGTTGCCGCGTCTACGTCGTCGAGTAGGTCGATGCTCCACGGCATCTGGGTCAGCGCGTCCAGGACGATGCGGCGGTATTCGGGATCTGCGCTCTGGTAGGCCCGCTGGTGGGCTGCGGGATCATAGCGGCCATCGCCGAGGTAGTTTTTCAGCTGGGTATCGAGCTTCTTGTACGGGTGCGTGTCGCCGGCGTTCTTGCCAAGTCCGTGGGGCCAAGGCAGGGCGCCGAGGCGACGGATTACGAAGCGGTGGGCCATCGGAACCTCTTGGGGTCGTTGTGTTCCCGGTACCAATTGCGGAGGCGTAGGCTGCCACGCCGTCGATCTGGGTGTCGTTCATGGCTTCTCGTTTCCTCGCGATCCGAGGTAAGTCGAGGCACTTGTTCTCCTTGGCTCGCCTTGTTTGCCGGACAATCGGCTGGCGGTCACTCAGCATCGTTGGCCGACTTGCCGCGTCGAATCTCGCCGGTGCTACCGTCTGACATGATGATATCATCGATATCAGGAGGTTGGTCGGTATGGCTGATGTGTTGATCAGGGGACTATCGGACGCCGCGGTGGCGCACATCGATGCGTCCGCGGCGGCGCGCGGATTGTCGAGGCAGGAGTATCTGCGGCGACGGTTCGAGACGGAGCGCTCACAGGGGCAACCTCAAGGCAAGCTCACGATCGAGGACATGCGTCGCGCGGCGGCCGCAGCGGCGGACCTCGACGACCCAGAGGTAATGGAGGGCGCGTGGCGGTGACCACGTGGCTCATCGACAAGTCGGCCTACACCCGCATATCAGGCTCGCCCGATGCCGAACTCTGGATCGACCGGATAGAACGCGGTCTCGTGCGAATGAGCACCGTCACCCGCCTGGAGATTGGGTATTCCTTTCGCACCGCGGCGCAAGCGCGTCACGAGGTCGTCTCCCCGCCACTGTCGCTAATGCCGGTGGAGTATTTAACGCCGGCCGCAGAAGATCGCGCCGTCGCGTTGCAGCTGCTGCTCGCCGATCGCGGTCAGCATCGCGCACCGTCGATCCCTGACCTCCTGGTGGCCGCCGCCGCCGATATCGGAGCGCTCACAGTCCTCGCTGTTGACAAAGACTTTGACTTGATCGCGCAGATCTCTGGACAAGCCATCGAATGGCTACGCCTGACATAGGGGCGGCGGCGGCGTGACGGGAAGGCGGCGCTGTGTTCCGGTATCGCCTCAGAAGCCTCGTGGCCGGGCGTCAAGGATGCCTTTGGGTTAACGCTGAGGGAGTTGTGCGAACCGACGACGATTTGCCCTTATCTGACTGTGCCCCAAAGTGATCGAATGGGCCACACTAATTCTAGCCAGCGCGTGCCAGTGTAAGCAGCGCGCCACATGGACGTTAGAGGGTATTCAGCGCGAGTGAGACTCGGCCCCGGTCGATGTCGACCTCGACGACCATGACCGAGACGGTTTGTCCGATAGTGACTACTTCTGAGGGATGTTCGACGCGCCGTTTGCCGAGCCGTGTCTTGTGGATGAGCCCGTCGAAATCGCCGAGGTCGACGAACGCGCCGAAGTCGGTGATGTTTTTGATAGGGCCCGACAGGGTTTGTCCCACAGCGAGTTTGCGTAGCGCGGCTTTCGTGCGTGAGCTGGTTACCGAGGACCGTTTACCGGGGGTGCGGTCCGGCGAGGCCTTCGCCGGTGCCGTGGTCGTTGCTGGTCTGGCGGCGTGGTGCGCCGGCGGGACTCTGGCGGCGCGGGTTGTGGCGCCGGGCCGTACCCCCGTGCGGTACTGGGCTGGGAGAGTGCCGACGACTTCGAGGGCATGTGCCAGGTTGTCGGTCATGTATTTCGCGTAGGCGCCGTCGGCGAGTACCTGGTCTTGGACGAGGTCGCCTTCTTCTTGGCGGTACTTGCGTGATGGGTCGCCGCGAAACGATAGCCAGTTAAAGCTCGTTTTGATGTAGAAGTCGTCGCCTACGAGGACCTTGGCGTGTGTGTCGTCGACTTTGACGATTGCCAGGCGTTGTGAGCGTTGCGCGGCGGTGTGTAGCGCGTCGATGGCGGTGGTGTCGGTTTTCCGGTTGTCACCGAATCCCCAGAAGATTGTGACGTCGACGGTGCGGGCCAGCTTTTCTACGCGGCTGACCCATTGTGCGTCAACGACGGACTGGGTGATCCACGGGCTGATGATTAGCAGCCTCCGTTGGGAATTGGTCAGCGCGTCATCGAGCCGTTTGGGGTGTTCGTAGACGCCGAGCCAGCGAATAGCGCTGCGGCTGAGCGCTTCCGGGTCAGACTGGTCTTGGTCGACCATCGATGTCTGCAGGGCGATGACTTCGTCTCGGGTCAGCCGTTTGCCGGGGTGGCCGACGGGTTCGTGGGGTTCCTCGACGGGGGCGGCAGTCAGGCCAAGGCGCTGCACTGCGCCAATCGCTTCGAGGGCGGCGGTGTGTTCTTCGCTCCACACTCCGTCGACTTCGACACCTAGCCGCAGCGTGTTGGAGTCAATGTCCTTGTACACCAACAGGATCGCGTCGTAGTAGTAGTTGCGGTTCTCGGTGAGCCCGCTGACGCCCAGGATCCGGAACGCGTCGCTGTTAGCTCGCAGCGCCGTTGAGACCGCGGTGATGCTGAGATCCTCCAGTTGGATCGGCATGCTGGTCGCCGGCGGCATGAGAATTCGGCCGGCGTCGGATTTGGCTTGCGCTGAGCGCCGTAGCGACGGTTTTCGCCATTCGGTGACCCGGTTGGTGAGCCGGTCGTAGATCACCGGAATGGTCGCCGGTTTAGGGCGCCGTATGGTGGCGTTGCGGGCCGCTTCTTGGCCCAGGGCTTGCAGAGACAGTCGACGGTCGCCGCCTTCGGGTGGTTGGCGATAGTCGATGAACTCCGCGTGAAGCATGCCGGCTACGACGCTTTTGGTGTCCCCTTCATCCAGGCCGAGGAACAGCTGGAGGTCGTCGACAGTGTCGATGCCGTGCAGGATGGCCCGCAGCGCGTACTTCAGCGCGGCTTCGATCTCTTCAACCTGTTCGGCGAGTACGTCAACGGTCACGGCGGACACCGGGATTGCCGACGGTTCTGCTGCTAGCAGGACGTGGCCGGGCAGGGCGTGGGCCCAGCGGCGCGCGGCGTCGGCGAGGATGTCGCGGCTCACAGGTATTCCACCCTTGAGGTGTTGGCGGCGGTGATGTGGTGCAGCACCTTCTTGAGTGGGCCTTCCTTGCTGGCACAGAAGTCGGAATCGCCTACTATCCATAGCATTTCGCGGGCCCTGGATAGCGCCACGTTGAGGCGGCCTTTAAATCGTTCGGCGAGGAAGCCCAGTTCGCCGGCCGGGTTGCTGCGGGTTACTGAGAAGATGACGACGTCTGCCTCGCGTCCCTGGACGGCGTCGACCGTTTTGGCGGTGGGCTCGATGTTGGTCAGGGTCAGGCGGCGCAATCCGCGTTCAATTTCGGTGCACTGGGCCCGATAGCCGGTGAGGATCAGCACTTCCAGGGGCTGGCCATCGAGGCGCAGATAGGAGCCGCCGCTGATGTCGGTGTCGATCTGTTGGACCAGTTTCGCGACGTGGTCAGCTTCGAGTTTGTTCGACGAGCTCGAGCTGGCGTGCCGATCTTCTTCGTGGCGGTTGCCGCGCCTGCTGGTGGAAAACCACACGAGGCGATCGGCTGGGTTGACGGTCGCCTGATCCACGACGTGGACCGGGTCATGAATGAGGGCGCCGTCGTAGAAGGTGTTGGAGATGAGTTCGCCGATGGGGACAGCCATTCGGTGCTGGGTGACCAGGCTGGTTTTGCAGGCGGCCGGAGCTTCTCCGATCAAGATGTCGAACAGCGACGCTGACAAGAACGCTTGGTCGAGGTCGAACGTCTCGACCAGGTCTTTGTGTTCGAACACCTCTTCGACCATCGGGGGCAGCTGCTTGGTGTCGCCCACCATGACCCATCTCTTGGAGCGGGTCATCGGGACCAGCAGCTCGGGTGCGGTCGCGCGCGACGCCTCGTCGATGATGCACAGGTCGAATTGCATGTCCTGGATGTGGCTGTTGGCGAGGAAGCCCATGCAGGTTCCCGCGACGACACTTTGGGTGGGTAGAAACATCGGCTCAGCGCTGTCCGGGTCGTTGAGGCTGGCCAGCCAATCACCTTGGGCGCGCATGAGTTCGCGCAGACGACGGTCGGTGCTACGTCCCCCGAGCAGATCAGCCACCAAGGCGTGCAGTTGGGGTTCATCGACGGTGTCGCCCAGGGGGATGCCCAATTCGGTTGCCGCGGAACGGACTGCGGCGACGGTGTCGTCGGCGCGATCGCTAGCGCGTCCGTAGTCGGCCAGTAATTCGGCGCGGTCTTCGGGTAGCTCGTCGTTGTCGAGGCGGTCGTCGTCGCCGAGTTGGCCGAGGGCTTCGGCGGCCTCGGCTTTACGCCGCAGTGTCGATGCGGCCTCCTCGGCGGTCAGCGCAAGTGAAAGATGTTCGACTTCAACGCCTTCGCGCTGGGCAAGGGTCGACATGCCCGCGCGGGCACGGTGGGCGACCTGTGCTGTCCATGCGGACACTTTGTTGGACAGCAGCATGTGTGCTGCGTCGGGGTCGACGTTGTCGTCGCGGCTGGACAACCGCACGACTGAGGTGACCCCGGAGCGGTGCAGCCGGGTGATGGCGTTGTCGATCGCCACGTGCATCTGGCTGACCAGGAGCACTTTGTCGGCGGGGCGTGCGGCCAGGTATTGGCCGATCAGTTCGCAGATGAACGACGTTTTGCCGGTGCCGGGTGGGCCCTCGACCAGAAACAGGTCGCTTGAGCCGAGCGCGGCGGCGACGGCGGCTTTCTTGTCGTCGTCGAGATCCGGTGTCCTCGGCTGGAACGCGACCGGCTGCGGGTGTGCGGCCAGCGTCGGATCTAGGACGAGGTCGCGCAGGTGTGGCCGTGCCGCGCTGCCCTCCCGCAGCGCTGCCAGGGCGCTTTTCTGCCGGCTAATGGCGGCATTGGATGGTGTGCGGTCGCGGACTAGCAGCCCATCGGTTGGGATGTCGCCGCCGGGACGGTGGACGCGCACGGTGAGAGTTTGGCCGTCGACGTCGACGATGGTGGCGGCCACGCCGCGGCTGGTCGGTTCACTGACGGGTCGCGCGATGCGTTCTTGGTCGAGGACGGCGCCGGTCTGCGGCGTTGTTGCTTCGAGTTCGAATTCGGGGCCCGAGCGTGCTATCCGCTTGTACTGGATTGGCTCCTCGAGCCGCTTTTCCAGTTGCTGCTTGGCGTCGATCAACTTCGACCAGTTGTTGAGCCGCAGCTGTTTGAACCGGTCGCTGACCTGATCGCCGGCATCCTGAACGGCTTTTTGCAGCATTGTGTGCAGTTCGTGGGTGGCCAGCGCGGCCTGGTGCGGGTTGGCCGGGCGTGACGCGGTCCAGGTGTAATCGCGGCCGTCGAGGGTGACGGCGCTCTCGTTGCGCCGCAGAATCTCAAGCTGTTCGAAGTCTTTCGTTTCAGCCCAGATACAGAGCAGCCGCTGGGAGTTCTTGAACACCAGCGTCAACGAGATCTGGTCACCGACCAGGCGGAATTCTTCGGCGGTGAGTTCGGCGCCGCCGTCGTCGCTGTTCTTCAGCCGGGGAATTGCATAGGTTGCTGTCCCCATGCGCGCCGCGATCACCGCTTCAGCGGGTCGGCCGTCGCCGCCTTCTTCGAGGGCTCGGCGCGCTGTGGCCGACAGTTCGAACGGGATTTCTTTTCTGCGGTGCCAGCGTGCGCTTCGCTTCGTTTGGATGGTCTGTAGAGCGAGGTGGAAGACCTGCCCGTCGGCCGGTCGTCGGTTGAGGTCGGTGTGGAGGGCATCGCTTAGCAGCTGACCCACTTCTGGGGGGACGTTGGCGTTGTCCAGGGCGCGCCCGATATCGGGGTAGTCCCGCAGTTCGTGGCCGGTCACGCACTGCAGCAGCGTTGCCGCCAGTCCGTAGACGTCGAAGCGGGTGGACCCGCGTGAGGCGGCGTCGGGCGGCGCCCACGGCGGCGTGGTCATCCCGGCCACCGTGGCGTCTTTGGCGCCGGCGATCTGGTCTTTGATCTTGGACAGTGCGAAGTCGGCCAGCAGCGGTTGCGTGCCGTTCCATAACACGTTGGCGGGCTTGATGTCTCGGTGTAGAACCGACATCGAGTGTGAGTGCGCCAGCGCGGAGGCCAGCGGAAGCGCGATCACATCGGCGATGTCGTCCCAGCCCGGCGGCTCAGCGAACGCGGCCAGCCAGTCTTTGATGGTCTCCTCGACCCAGTCGAGCACCACGTAGTAGAATCCGGAATCGGTGTCGGTGCCGCTGTCGAGCAGGGCAGCGATATGAGGGTGGCTGAGCTTGCGCAGCGCGCCTGTTTCGCGCTCGAAATAGATGCGGTAAATGTCGTCGGATGTCGCCGGCACGATCTTGACCGCCACCAGGCGTCCGCTCTGGTGAAGGTCGGCAGCTTGGAACAGCTCACCTTGGCCGCCCACGCGGCGGGTGTTCTCGATTTCGGCGTAGCGGCCAGCGATCACACGCCCCACACATATCCCCTTCCCGACCGTGGCCGTTCAGACGACGATACGCACTGCGGACGACACATTCGGCGTCGGTTCGCACGTGGCCCGCCCGGCGGCAGTCTGCGGGCTGGAGTAACGATATGTAAGCCATCGCCTTGCGTAAATGACTACCGTACCATTCCATAATTGTAAGCTATAACTTGACGCTGGTGTGGATGCTGCCTCACACTGGGACTCATGGCAACGAGACCTGCCAGCCGCCTGGGCCAGCTGATCGAGGACTACAAACGTGTACACAGCGCCAGCGACACCGGCTTGGCCGACCGGATCGGTATCACCCGTCAGACGCTGGTCCAATGGCGCAACGGCGAATTGCGCACGCTGCCAACGCAGGCCAACCTGCGGTCGGCCGCCACTCAGCTCGGTTGTCCCTACCGCACAGTGCTCGACGCGGCGTTGTACGACACCGGTTACCTCACTCCCCCGCTCGCATTGGAGCCGCGTGCGTATGCGGATGTGTTCGCCGAGGCCGTCGCGATCCTCACAGAGGCGACCCGCCTCACGAATCAGCGTGTCCGGCGGACCGCCACCGGCGGGTGGGAGCCCGACCCGGATGCGCCGCCGGATCGGATCGACTGGGCCGCGTTCGTCACCGAAGCCTTGGCCGGGGCAACCGCCAACGCCGGCGGCATCGACAACGTCTTGGCCGGCCGCCCTGGGTCCTGGGAAGCCGCCGTCGTTCGCGACGTCTTGAACGCTGCTGTCGGCCAGGACGAGTGGGACCTATGGCGCTACCGCACCGAGCCCGTCGACATCATCCTCAAACCCGAACAAATCCTCTATGACGTAGGCGACCTGGAGCACATGGCTGCCTACGACGATGCCGAACAGGAACTCTCGCGCCGCGAGGAAGAGATTTCGCCGTCAGTGCCGATCAAGCCGGGAGGGTTGGACTGGGTCAACGATCCCGTGCAGGTCGCGGAGTTTCACGCCGCCATACGGGCCGAAGCTGAAAACCCCACTCCCCCAACCCCGGAAGAACAGGCGATCGACGACGCGCTGGCCGCTGTACAGGCACTCAGGGACCGCCTCCAAGCTCAACAGCGGGCCGAGCTCGCCGACTACGGCCAGGCGCTGGTCGCCGCCGTCACCGAGCACCTGGCCGACCTCAATCTGCCTGTCCCCGTTTCGGTTACGGTCGACCTCGACGCCGCGCTCGACGCCTTGCACGGCGGCGGCACCCCTGTAATCGGGGAGGTAACCGGCGCCATCGACGTGGCGATCGCCGACGCCATCATGACCACACCCACTCCTAGCGCCTTGCCTGGCACGCCGCTTGAACGCGCCGAAGCCGCACTTTCCCGCGACCAGGACGCCCCCCGCAATCCCGAATAGGTGTCGTACCCGCGAGACAGAATAGACGCGATGCCGACCCCACCGAGGAGAATCTGATGGCGAACACTTCAGTCACGACGACCATCACCGCGGTCCCCTGTGGCCGTGATCGGCATGGCAACCCGCTTGCGCCTCGCCGCTATGTCGTCGATGCCCGTCGTGAGGACTGGGGCGACGGCCGCACGAGGGTGTTCGAGCGTCGCCCGGACTTGGAAGTTGGCGACGGAACGCTGCGGTTCGCGCCGGTCGTCGTCCGAACGGACGGCATTCGCGAGTATCGCGAACCTCACCCGACCGAACGCGATGTTGCCGCAGCCTGCGCGGTTTGTCGTGGGACAGCTAAAGGGGTCGAACGAGGTGACCGGCATCGAATGGCATGACAGTGGCTACTTTCGCTTCAGCACAGCCGCGATCTGCGCGAAGGGGGTCGCAGGCGACGTTGCGGCGTTGGCTGAATTTGCCAGGCGTGCAGGGGCTTTGACCACATCGCGCGTCGTCTATGAGGCCAGCGACGCTTTCGGCGACATCGGATACGACCCGGAGGTGTGGTCACTGGCGCGCCACTGCTTCGAGGACGACTTCGAGCGCAAGCGCGGGGACAAATCGGCGCTGTCACAACTGAGGCTTGCCGCAGAGAGCCTGCCAACTGATCGGAAAGCGCTGGTCCAGCTGGCCAAGGCCAGGGCCGCCGTGCTGAATGAGGTTGCACCGTTGGTCCCGTCACCGCGGGTGTTCGATACGCATACCGCCGGTGTGATCGTCGCGGAGCGGCGCGCGATGCGCGGCTTCGCCGCATGGGTTGACTGGGTTTCGCCTGAAAAGGTTGTCGCGACGTCGGCGCGGGCCTGGAACGACATCGACCGCACTCCCCCGCGATCCAGCGTGGTCGACATCGCCGCAGCCCTGGGCACATCGGAGCTTGGCCAGTGGGTCGAGCAGATGTCACCTGAGGTTGATCCAGTCGTCGCGTTTCGGGTGGAGGGGCCGGCCGGCCCGATCTATGAGGTGGGCACTGGAACGCACCGGGCGCACGCTGCAGGGTTGTTCGGCCTTCCGTGCTTGCTTGCATTGGTCAAGCCGGCGGGGCTGCCGGTGGCGGTGCGTCCGGCGGATCGGGAGGTATCGGCAGTATGGGCAGGGTTGCTCGACCGCGGACTTGTACAGGCCGCAGTGTCGGACGATAACTGGTGGTACGTCGGGTCAGTCGTCGGAGAATGGATGCTGGCGGCGCCGTCGGTGGCCACGCAGGTGAACAGTGCGTACGAGCGGGTTTACCCCGGTGCGCTATCTGAAGCGACCGGGTTGACGGTCGCGGAACTGACGCATCCTGAGCTGTGGAGGCGTGCCCTGGGCGGCCGACGCGGATGGTGGGGGCGCCCCGCGGTCTCGGGCACGCAAGGTAGCGCCGGATCGGCGGCCGGTGGTGGTATCGGGTAACACGACAAAGGAATTCGACGGCGATTCCTGGCGGGTCTCTGTCTGTTTCTGTTGTCTGTCTGTCCGTCCGTCCCCCCCAAGACGGCGGTCGCACGGTCAAGATCTTCGCGATTGGCGACGACGACGCCGTGACAGACCGGGCGACGGCGCTCGGAAAAATGCTGGGGATATCTCCTGGCGCGGCGCAAGACTTCGCACAAGAGGTCGCCGAGGCCACTCGTATCGAGCGACAGGTGCTACTTACAGGGCGTCGATGAGCGCCTGGCGGGTCGCCTCGTCATTGGCAGCCAGCTCGACCAAGGCGCGCATGATGTCGGCCTTGGTCAATGTGCGTCTGCGGGTTTCGCGTCGCAGCCGGTAGAGGAGTTCGTCCCATTGGGTGACCTCGTCCCCGACAAGCCGGATGGACCAGTTCACGCGATCAATGTCGTCATCCGGTGCGGGCACGAACCTGATTCTAAGCCCAATCCTTTATGCGCGCAAACATGCTGGCGCGCATAAAGGCATGCGCGTATTCTTGTATGGCGGGGCGTGGCCTGGCCGTGAAAAGGCGCGGCAGGGTCGCTACTACGGGAGACAATGGCTCGGATGGGCGAGGAGGGCGTCTAGGTGTCATCACCACGCATCACCAGCCGGCCAGCGATCCTGGCCGACTTCGCCGGCGTCGACAGCCTGCAACAGCGACCAGCGTCTAGAGGAGCGGCAACATGATTCATCGCAACGCAGGTGCTCATCATGTACTGATGCACCCTGAGCGTGACGACTGCGGAACGGTGGTGGACAGTGTCAACGCAGCGTGGACACCTAACGTGCTGACGGCGACGCCGCCCGACGCCGGCATGGTGAAAGTGCGGTGGTCTGACAGCGCTGATCCGGCCCAGTTGTATTGGGAATACATCGAGGAGCTGCGGCCCGTAGTCGAGGAGTCATGAGCGCAACGGCCCGTGATCATGTGCGCAACGTGGCCGCTGACAACGGTTACGAGCGCGATGGCGACCTTGGCGAGGCATCGCCGTGGGATGCGTTCGTTCGCAACGAGAGACGAGTCGCCATCAAGTTCAGCCGAGCAAACGATCGAGTTCTGAAGTCACTGTCAACGGCTCCGACGTCCGCGGCCGCTATGGCGGTGCGATCACGGCCCTGGCCGGCCGTGACGGCGACCTGCGCCGAGCATAGGCCGGTCCAGGAAGCGTAGCGACACAAGGAGATTGAAGCGCATGAGGACTCAACGTCGAGGGCTGGCGTACGACAGGGGGCGCGCCGGCTGCAGGTGGTGCAGATGACGGATACGAGCAGCAGCGACTCTGATGCGCACCGACCGGCGTGGTTTCGGGAGTTTTTGACTGACAGGGCCACACGTAAGCCGTCACCACACACCTTGCAGGCATACCGCCACGACTTTGACGCGATCGCCAGCCGACTTGTCTGTGAACCACAACATATTTCGGCGCTGACGCCGACCGCTATCACGACGGCCGCGATGCGAGAGGCGTTCGCGGACTTCGCGCACGGCCACGAGGCTGCGTCTGTGCGGCGCTGCTGGTCGACGTGGAACACGCTGTGCGGCTATCTTTTCGGCGCCGAGCAGATCCCCGCCAATCCTATGGAACTTGTCGGAAAACCCAAGCCAGCCAAGACGTTGCCGAAATCTCTGCCGCCGGCGGCAGCGCAAGCGTTGCTGGGCGCGATCGACGCGCCAGGCGCGGACACCCGGACCACCGACTGGCCCGAGCGCGATCGTGCGATTGTGTTCACCGGGCTACTGGCCGGCCTGCGCGCACATGAGCTGCGCGGCGCGAATGTGGGCGATCTGCGTGTGCTGGCCGGCAATCGCGGCGGCGTTTTGCACGTGCGCGGTAAGGGCAACAAAGAACGCGCCGTACCGATCGAGCCTGCCCTCGTTGAGGTGATCAACGCGTATCTGGACAGCCGCGCAGCACGATTCCCCAACACAGTGCGCCAGCGCACCGCAGGGGCGCAGCACAGCCGGTGGCCGGCTCAGGCAGCGTTGTTTGTCGGTCGCGACAACGAGCGCATCACCCGAGGCGTGCTGCAGTACCGGGTTTTACGCGCTTTCAAGCTTGCCGGTCCAGACGCCCAACGCGTACGCGGCGCCCTATTGCATGCACTACGGCACACGTTCGCTACCGAGCTGGCCAATGCCAACATTAGTGTTTACGCGCTGATGCAGCTACTTGGTCACGAGTCGATGGCCACCTCACAGCGTTACATCACCAGCGCGGCCGCCGAGACCAAGTCCGCGGCCGCCCTCAACCCGCTCTATAGCCTTGTCAACCGGCCGTTGGAGGCTGATCCGTCGTGATCACCCCAGAACCCGTGGCGCCGTTGCCCAACGAGGTCGCCGGGTATCGCATCGAACGTATCCTGGGCCGGGGCGGGATGGGTGTGGTGTACCTGGCTGAAAGCCTGACCTTGTTACGACGCGAAGCCCTCAAAGTGCTCTCCGTCGACCTTGCCGACAGCGCTGCCGCCCGCGACGCCTTCCGCAGAGAGGCTGTGACGACCGCGGCGCTGGACCACCCGAACATCGTGACGGTGTTTAGTCGCGGCGACACGGACGACGACCGCCCGTGGATCGCCATGGAGTACATCGCCGGCACTGACGCCGAGAACGCGCTGCGTGAGGACACCGTCACGCCGTCGCGGGCGTTGCACATCATCACCGAAGTGGCCGGGGCGCTTGACTACGCCCACGGCCAGGGCGTGATTCACCAGGACATCAAGCCCGCCAACTTTCTGCTCGGCAAACAGACCGGGGCGCGAGACAGGGTGGTCCTGGGGGACTTCGGCGCCGCCCTGAGCCTCAATGAGGCCGCCGACGCGAGCGGCGGGGGTTCGATGGTGGCCAGTTTCGCCTATACCGCCCCCGAAGTCATCACGGGCAGCACGACGATCGGGCGCCAGGCCGACATTTATTCGTTGGGCTGCAGCCTGTTTCGGCTTCTCACCGGCCAATATCCGTTCGCTGGGCATGACAGCGTGGTGTCGATCGCCAACGCGCATCTCGAGCAGCCGCCGCCGCGGCCTTCTGCCTTTGTGTCGTGGGCGACAGCAAACCTCGATGACGTCATCGCGCAGGCCCTGGCCAAACAGCCCGAGCAGCGCTATAGCACGGCGGGCGAACTTGCGGCCGCTGCTGCGCGCGCGATGCGTGTCCCGTGGCAGGCTCGCACACCGGCGCCCACCGACATGGCCGCCGGTCCTCCTCCCCCGCCGCGGGTTTCGGTGTCGCCGGTCGTCAGGACGTCGCGGTCACGACGTTATGTGGCGGCGCCGAGACGCTGGATCGCCGCGGGTGGGATCGGCGCAGCGGCGGCCGCGGTCGCGCTGCTGGTGTGGTTGGTTCTACCTAGCCACAATTCGGCTTCCAACTCGGGGGCATCGCGGAGCTCGACGAGCAGCACGGCGTCGAGTAGCAGCGCCGCGGCGCCGACCGCGGCGCCGATCGAGCAGCTGCGGCGTGTCGTGCCCGCCGCAGGGTACCCGCCCGGTGCGTGCACGCCGGCGCCGCCCGGGCCGGCGGCGGCGGTCATGTCGTGCGGACCCAACGTGGATCCGGGCGGTCCGGTTGCGGCGATATACACGTTGGCCCGCGACACTGCATCGCTGCAGGCCGCATTCGCCCAGGTCATTTCGACCGCCAACACCGTGGTGTGCCCTGGCAATATTCAGTCACCAGGCCCTTGGCGGCGCGTGTCTGACCCGAGCGTCCCCAAGGGCACCGTGTTTTGCGGGTTCCGCGATGACCGGCCGCTGATGGCCTGGACCGTAGATTCCGAACACCTATTAGCGGTCGTTGCCTCCGACGTGCCGGATCCCAACGCGCTCAACGCGCTCTACGCGTGGTGGGCGACCCACTCGTCGTGACGGCCCACCGGTAGAGCCAGCCGCGGTTGGCTGCCCGCCAAGAGCGGCTGCAGACGGACGTCGTTGGTCCACGCTGGCCCGTACAGCGCGTGCGCGGACCATAACGCAATGGCCACCGCCGACGGCCCAGCCACACGTAGGGGCAGGCAACGATCACCGAAAGCGAACGTCACGGTGCAGCCCAGTAGATCTGGGTAGAACTCCGTGACGTAGCCGAACCAGAAATCAATTAGCGTGCCGTCTGGTCCGCTGCACATCAGCCGCTCGTCGGTGACGACGATGGTGGACTGCTGCTGATAGCGCCATTGAGCGACCTCGTCGCGGCGAGCCCGCCTTTTGCGTCGGCCGTTGATAACGCTCTGCGCGGCGAGCATCCCCAGCGTGAGCCCAGCGCTGCCGAAGACGAACGTGGAGGACCGCTCGTAGGTGCCGTCGCCGGCGGCCAGGCGGCTGGACGTGGCGGTGGTGCACAGCCGCGCTTGTTCATCGTCGTCGAGAATGGGGCCGTAGACCGCGACCGACGCTGGCGCGACACCGCTGCGTAGTGCCGTGGCCCAGCCGCGCGCGTAATCCCACCACGGATCGGCCGCGACGAGTTGCGCCTGCACTGTGATCACCGCCCCTGTGAATGCTGCTGGTACTGGTGGCAGCAACATAGCACTGCGCTACGACAACAGTTCGGGGCTGGCGTCACGGGCGGGGCGCACGAAGCGGGAGATGGCCACGTGCTCCTGCGGGTTGGGGGTCTTAACCCTGCCGCCCGTGACGCCGCCTTAACGCTAACACCGTGATCTGACAGCTTCGGCGAAAATCGACGCACGTGCGCAAAGCAGCGACGTGAACACCCGGCGTAGAGGACGTGGTGTTCACGGGCAAGCGCGCAGGGCTGCACCAGCCAGCCAGCCGGCCGCGTGGTCTGCTGCCTGCCGAAGCGTTCGGGGCTGCTTGCCGTCATCGTCTGACTTCCAACCTCGTTCGGATCATTACCCGCGTAGTGTAAGTTGGCCGGCCACCGGCGCGAGACGCAACTTACACCTGTCACAAGCCCAGTGTACCTGGTGGTGTCTATCCTGCGTTTACGCATTGCCGTTATTGGCGCTTTGTGCCCGGCTTCGGGGGCGGCTGCATGTGAGCTGAGTGAGGATGGCGTGTGAAACGGCCGGGCGGTTCCCGGCCGTCGAACTGTGGTGTCGTTCAGCGGGATTGGTGCGACGTCGCGGTTAAACCGCCAGCCTTGTCGCGGTGAATCCGCTTCCGCCGCAACCCATCTGGCTCTCTGAAGGTTGTCGGC
This sequence comes from Mycobacterium sp. NGS34, assembly GCF_059812845.1. NCBI lineage: Bacteria > Bacillati > Actinomycetota > Actinomycetes > Mycobacteriales > Mycobacteriaceae > Mycobacterium > Mycobacterium sp. NGS34. Next base: position 94,749 of record NZ_JCALDM010000017.1, on the reverse strand, counting down.
TGCTGCTCGTAGGGTGGCACATGCCCGAATACTGGAAAGGTGGGTGATGGTGGAGCCGTGGATCGTTGAAGCGGTGTTGCTGGTCGCCGGCGCGCAGCCTGCGCGCCTGGCCCGGTGGATGCGCGAGAACGTCGATGAGGACGCGCGTGGTGAATCGCGCCGTGGCGTAGAGCGGGTCGATACCGGCCATTTCGTGTTGTAGCGCCTGGCCGGGCCGGCCCTACAGCCCGAGCTCGCCGTCGTCGGTGTTGTCACGGTGTTGCTGCTGCTGCTGTTCTTGGTCTTTGGCGATGTGCTCGTTGCGGTATTCGGCGGCGCGGTGTTGTTCGATGATGCGTTGGGCGGCGCGGTAGCTGGTGGCGTCGGGTAGCCCTGACTCGGCGATGAGCGCGGGGGTTGGGTTGAGTTCGAGGGTCCAGCCTGGTTGGCGTCCGGCCTCGAGCATGCGTTCGCGGGCGGCTGCGGATGCGGCTTGGGCCGCTTCGCTTTGGGCTTCCATGCGTAGCTGGGCGGTCAAGGTGCTCAGTTCTAGGCGTTTATCGGCGAGTTCGGCGGCGTGCTCGAAGTCGCCGAGGCTGGTGTTGTCGTAGTCGTCCAGCTCGCGGGTGAGGGTGTCTGCGTGTCGCTGCAGGCGGGTGTTGTGGTGCGGGATGTCTTTGTAGGCGTTCTCGACGCGCTGGAGCAGTCCTCTGGCTTTGGCGATGTGGGCGTCGCCGCCGACGGTGGGTGCTGTGGCGAACAGTTCGGCGTCTTCGATGGCGACGGTGGTTGACGGTACGTCGAGGGTCAGGTGCAGCTCGCCTTTGAGGTGGCTTCGCCGCGCGGTGATGGTGATGCCGTTGATGGTGGCGTCGAGGGGTTTGGTGTCGAAGCTGGATTTGTTTTTAAGGGCGAGATAGGCGTCGCGGCAGGCGGCGGCGAATGGGGCGGCGGCGTCTTTGCGTTCTGCGTACCCGCGGTCGCCCACGGTGATGTGTGCGGGCCGCTCGCCGGTCGCGGCGATCTGATCGAGGACTGGTGCGAGGGTGTCGAGTTCTTTTGTGGTGGCGTCAAGTTCACGCTCGGTGGACTGGCGCTCGTGGCGGCGGCGGGCGGCGGCGTCGCGGTGGGCCGATTCCAGGGCTGCCAGCCGTCTGACGTCGTCGTCGAGTTCGACTTGTCTGATGTAGCGGGGGTCGCCGGTAGCGATGGCCTTGGTTTCGGCGGCGGCGCCGGAGATGTCTCCTCCCCCAAGGTCTTCGATCTCATCGACGTCCACGTTTTCGCGTTTTACCTGTTCGATGAAGCGGGCTTTGAATTCGACTTTTTGCCACATGACGGTGTCGTAGGCGCCTTCGGTGACGTAACTGACGATGTCGATGTCGCTGTTTTGGTTTCCCTGGCGCATGATGCGGCCTTCGCGCTGCTCGAGATCGGCGGGACGCCATGGAACATCGACATGGTGTAGGGCGCGCATTCGGGTTTGAACATTCATGCCGGTGCCCATTTTTTCGGTGGACCCGATCAGGACGGAGACCTCCCCGGTGCGGCAGCGGTGGAACAGGTTGAGTTTGTCGGCCGGTTTGACGAAGTCGTGGATGAACGCGATCGCGTCGGCGGGCATGCCGCGGGCGATGAGTTCGTCACGGATCGCGCCGTAGAGGGTGAATTGGCGTGGGTCTTTAGACGGGGTGCCGCGGTCGCAGAACGCGAGTTGGAAGGCGCCGCGGATCGGCATGGCACGGCCGGTTTCCGGGTCGTGGTAGACGTTGTCGGCGCTGGCGCGGTGGATATCCATGATGTCGTCGGCGACTGCGGATGCCCGAGAGGTTGCCGGGGCTTCAAGGCCCGCCAGGCGCGGGTCCAGTGAGACGTTGCGGCCGTCGTTGGCGATCTTGAGTTGGTTGTCTTTGTCGGGGCGGCGGGGGTCGAGGTGATCGAGACGCCAGCCCAGGTCGGTGATGAAGTCTTTGACCTCTTGGCTGGGGGTGATGCTGACGACGCGGCGCCGGCCGCCAGACAGGCGGGGAAGCTCGATGGGGACTTCGTCGCGGGTGACCACGTCGGTGAAGATCGACGAGAGTGCCAGCAGTTCAGGAAGATTGCAGAATTTCCCTACCCGGGTGACGGTGCGCAGGCTGGTGCCGGTGGCGTTGACTTCCACACCGCTCACAGGGGCGGTGAAGTTGGCTCCCCAATCGTTGATGTCAGCGACACCGGCGGCGGCGAGCAGGTCGGGACGCAGATAGTTCTGCATGACCCACAGCTCGCCCAGGGAGTTGGCCACTGGTGTGCCGGTGGCGAAGGTGGCGACCCGCTCGACGACTTGGTCGGGTCGCAGACCCGCGGCGCGGCCTTCGTCGTGGCGGCGTGCTCGCAGGACTTCGAGTTTCATGGCGAGGTCTTCGGCACGTTGAGCGGGGGCAGGGCAGGACAGTTCTTCGATGTTGCTGAGGCGTCCTTTGTTTTTGTACATGTGGGCTTCGTCGACGAAAATGTAGTCCGCACCGGATTGTTCAAATGTCAGGCCGGTGTCTTTTCTGTCCTGTTTGGTCATGTCTTTGAGGCGCGCGTCGAGGCGTTTCTTTTGCTGTTCGACTCGCTTTTTGCTCATCGAGGTGACGGCGCGCTCTTGGTGGTTGTCGAGTTCGTCGAGTTGGCGTTGGACGTAATCGGCCTGGGTGTCGGCGCTGACGCCGATCGCGGTGAACAGGCTTTGGGGAACGATGACCATGTCCCAGTCGGTGGCGGCGGATTGGGCGACGAAGCGGCGGCGTCCTTCGGGGTCGGTTCCTGGTGTGCCAAGCAGGATTCGGGCGGCCGGATACCATTGCGCGGCTTCTCTGCCGACTTGCTCGATGATGTGGTTGGGGACCACGATCCAGGGCTGGGAGCATAACCCGAGCCGTTTGAGCTCCATGGCGCCCATGAGCATGGATCCGGTCTTGCCGGAACCGACTACGTGGTCGAGCAGCACGGTGGGCTCGGCGACGATGCGGGCGACAGCGTCGCGCTGGTAGGGGTGGGGCTCGAACTTCTGTGATAGGCCGGGCAGGCTGAGGTGGTCGCCGCGATGTTTGGGCGCGACAAGGCTGTTGAACCGGGCGTTGAATTCGGCGACCAGCTCCTGGCGTCGGCGGTCGTCGTCGAATACCCATTCCTGGAAGGCATCGGTGATCTTGGCGGCCTTGGCTTGCGCGGCGAAGGTCGCTTCGAAATTGATTGTGGGGCCGCCGGTTTCGGCAACGACTTCGGCGGGCCGGTTCACAGTGATCGGCTTGGAGTTACACAGCGCGTCGAGCAGCTCGATCGCGTCTTTGTATTCGGTGCCCCATGTTTCGGTCATGGCCACTGAGGCGCGTTGGTGGCGCGCGCAGTCCACTGACCAGGTGCCACTGATGTGGTCGGCGACGACGGTGTCGGCGCCGAATGTCTCGTTAGCGAACTGGGCGACGTACTTGGCGTCGATCCATGGGGCGCCGGGGCGGACCCGGATTTGGGAGGCTTCTTTGTCGGCGGGCAGGACCGCCTGCAGGGCCGAAACGTAGTCGGCGTAAGCGGGATTGTTTTCGGCGGCGGCCCGGGCGGCGGCCAGTTTGATGCGGACGTTGCCCGATAGGGCGCTGACCGCGGGAACAAGCTCGTCGGGGTCATCCAGGGATGGGTAGGCCAGGCCGTGGAGCTGTTCGCGCACCGCGTCAGGTTCTGCTCCCAGGAGGCCGGCGATGTAGTCGACGTCGATGCGCTGACGCTGGTCGATACTGATGGCCAGCGCGTCGTCGATGGTGGCGGCGGTGTCGGGAATCGTGCGGGCCGACAGTACATCGACAGAGAAGATGGGCGCTTTGAGGGCTTCGCCGGTCTGTTCGTTGAAAATCTCCAGCGCCGCGACATTGGCCCAGCCAGGATCGTTTTTCATGCCGCCGTCGAGGTGCGGGCGGCGCTTGTAGGGGTGGCCGGGCTCCCACGCCTTGTCCGACCATTCCTGCTGAAGGTGCTCGGGCACCGGGCCCCGGTAGGGCACGCCGTCGATGCCTTGTGCTTTGCGCCATTGTTCTTCGGCGCGAGCAACTTTGCGGTCGTGCGAGTCTTGGGTCGGCGGTTGGGGGTAGATCCATTTGAAGCGGTTGATCGGCCCGTATTTGCTGACGTAGCTGTCATAGAGGGTGTTGAGGTGCGCGCGTAGCTGCTCACGCTCGGGTAGGGGTTGGCCGTCGCGTTGAGAGGCGATGACAGCCGTGGCGGCGTCGCGCAGCTCGATCAGCGAACGGGTTTCGCGCAGACGGCTTTTGGGGGTGCGCTGCTCTTGCCAGCTATGCCCGGTCCAGCGTTGGATGCTGTCGGTGGGCCGGTGATAGCGCAGGGCATCCAAAAGGGGTTGTTCGGCGCGTTCGGCGTCGGTGAACAGGCCAGGGTCGAACACCGTGGTGTCGACATCGATCAGGGAGTCAGCGGTGGCGGTCAAGCCGTGGCCGCGCTCCAAAGCGTTCTCGACGATGTCGCGGAGGCGGCCGCCGATGGCCTCGGCGAGGGCTTCTCGGCTCTGGTGGTCCTCCCCCATGACTTTGAGGGTCGGTGAGCCGTGGATGCCTTGGCCGAGGGCGAAGGCGCCGACAACGTTGTCGGGGTGGTTGAGGAAGTATTCGTTGATGTTCAGCGCGTCGCCGACGTCGTCGCGGCCGAAAACCGTCTCATCGACGAGGTGGTCGATGTCGTCGATGTCGAGGGTTTCAGTGTCGATCCAGGCGGTGACGTCGGTGTCGTCGGCGCGGTCGCTGTCTTTGCGGCGCAACACCAAGATGTCGGTGACGACCTCGGTGCCGGCGACTCGTTTGAACGCCGTGGACGGCAGCCGCACGGCGCCGATCAGGTCGGCTTTGGCGGCCATGGCCCGCCGGGCTCGAGTGTCGACGCTGTCCATGGTGTAGCGGCTGGTCAGGACCGTGACGTAGCCGCCGGGGGCGGTCAAGCTGATCGCTTTGTTGATGAAGTGGTTGTGGATGCTGAACCGGGCCGGGTTGTGGGCGGGGTCGATGAGTGAGAAGTTGCCGAACGGCACGTTGCCGATCGTGGCGACGAACGAGTCGGCGGGCACTCGGGTGGTTTCGAAGCCTTCGGCGCGGATTTGGGCGTGCGGGTAGAGCGCGGCGGCGAGGGAGGCGGTGACGGTGTCGTTGTCGACGCCGACCAGGACCGTGTCTGGGGGTGCTAGGCCGATGAAGGTGCCTGAGCCGCAGCCTGGTTCGAGGACACGGCCGTCGCGCAGCCCGGCGTGTCGGAGGGCGTCCCACATGGCCGCGGCGATGATCGGGTCGGTGTAGTGGGCGTTGAGGATGCTGGCTTCGGCGGCCCGGTAGGCGTCGGCTCCCAGCACGCTGCGGAGCTGGTCGCGCTCGGTGACGTATTGGTCGCTGCGCCGATCGAACAGCTCGGCGCAGGCTCCCCATCCTGACCAGCTGGCCAGCACATCGCGTTCGGTGGCGGTGGCCGGCCTGCCGCCGTCGGCGCGCAGCCGTTCGAGCACGTCGATCGCCGCGAGGTTCGCCTGGATGCGGGCTTTGGTCCCTGACGGCACCCGGATGTCGGTGCCCAGGCGAAATCGCTGTGAAGTGAGCTCGACCGCCGATGGCGGGGCGATCTCATCAGCGCTGGACGTCGCCGCGGTGCTGGGTTCCTCGGTATTGACCCCGCGGGCGGGCTGCGTTGCCGGACTGGTGGCAGCCGGCGGCGCCAAGGTCTGCCTCTGGGAGTGCTCGGGGACGGGGACGGGCAGTGTGCGCTGCGTGAAGTCCAACTCCGCGGCGGGGTCGGCGGCGATCTCGGCGCCGCTGGTGTGGGGTTCGGCCGGGGTCGAGTCTAGGGCGTACAGGTCACCGTCGCCGGGCTGCGCGAGGTCGGCAGTGTCGTCGAGGCGGCGGGGTGGCGGTAGTGGCGTGCCGCCGGGGTCGATGCTGCGTGGGTCTGTGGGCTGGTCGAAGTCCTCGAACAGCGACAGTTGTGGCTCAGGTGCGGTTACTTCACGGGATAGCCGTCGAGGCGAAGATCCTCGTACACCAGTGGTGCCAGTTCGGCTGCCAGTGGATGCTGGGGGCCGTCCGGTAGCGGAAGCTGGTCCTCGAGGCGGGCGATCAACAGGTAGGCCGCTTTGATGCGGAACAGGTCCGAGAACTGCGGATCCGGCCACACCATCTCGGCCAGGGCCTCGATCTGCTCCCCCGGTTCGCTGCGATAGCGGGCGTCGTTCCAGCGCAGGTTCCACGGCACCTGGCTGGCTGGTACCGGCTGCGGAAGCGGCGGGTTGAACGCGACCGTCTGCTCGGGCGGTTCCTCGATCTGGTCGTAGAGCTCCTGCCGTACGACCGTTTCCCGCGCGTTCTGCAGCGCCGTCTCGCGCAGTCGCACGGTCGTCAGGTAGTCCGGGTGCGCGCCGTGGCGTTGAGTCCATTGCTGGATCGCTGAGGCTGCCAGGTCGTCGGCCATCTGGGCTGCCATCCGGTCCAATCGGGCCGTCAGGTCGTTGAGGTGCCGGCGCTTCTGTTGCGGTGTCCAGTCCGGGGGAAGATCCAGCCAATTGCGGTACACGTCGTGTACCGCTTGCTGCATCCATTCGGTCACTGGCGTCGTCAGTCCCTTCGAAGCTGAACAGATCCGGCTGCTGGTCGTCGGTCCTGCGCGCCATAGTGTTCTCCCGATGCCGCTCGTCATGAGTGTTTCTCCTGATGTGCGGCATCCGCCTGTGCGGTCGTGCCCGTGCCCGGCGACCGCGGCGGGCGGGATCGCCCGGCCGTGGTTACCTGCGTGCCCCGTGGGGGCGTCGTCACCGTCATGGTAACGAGTTGCTGCTGCGCTGGTGGGGTGCTAAGTCCTCGACGACCAGGTATGCCTGCGAAAGCGCCTGGTCAATGTCTCGAAGCTGCTGGTCAAGGCTTTGCTGTTGGCGTTCGGCGCGGGTTCGCAGCACCTTGAGCCGATCGATGATCGAGTGGACCGGGACCAGAGCGGGGTGCGGTTTGACGTCGATGTGCAGGTTGACGGGTTTGCCGCCTTTGAGTGCGGCAAACGCTGAGCCGGGAGCCCACATGAGGTGGGTGTCGATTCTTTCCAAGGTTTCGGCGTTGGGGCTGTAGCCGCGCTTGCCCATGGTGGCCAGCGTGGTGCGGCCGGGCCCGCCCACCGCGGCCAGCCGGCTCTTACTCATCTGCAGCTCGAGCAGCCGCTTTTCGATCCACATGCGCAGGTTGTCGTAGTCGTCCTCGGCGTCGCGATCCACGATCGGGCCGGGTGGGCGGCTAATGGTGTTCTCGCGCGGTGTGGGTTCCGACCCGTGCATGGTCGCATGCGCTGACCCTGGCTCCCAGGACAACAGTTCATCAAGTTTGGACAAGGTGGCGCTGCCCGGGACCCTGTCGTCTTTGCCGAGCAGGTTCAGTGTCGAGCGCGATACCAGGCCTAATTTGCTGGCCTCGAGCTGACTCATCCCCAACTCGCCCAGCCGCGCATTCATGTATTTCGCCAGGCGCTTCACATCGGGGGCAAGAGTGCTGCTCGCGAGCATCTCGACGTGATTTTGGGATAGCCCGGTCTGGGCGACCACCTTTTTGACGTGATAGCCCTGGCGGAGTAGCGAGCGCGCCTGCTCGACGGCGGCGTCTTCGTCTAACGGCGCAGCGCTGATGATCGCCCTCCTGCGATAAGAGACCCTCGGCGGGTGCCCCTGGTGTGCAAAAATAGTATCGGTTTCAGTATGGCACTTCTAGAACAATCGCGGCACAAGCGCAACACGGAAGTGTTTACGACACATAAGCAAAATAGTGGATGGCTAGGCGTTGTGCGATATGCGGGCGCATCCGTCCGTGCTCCGGCCGCGCGCCTGCGACGCTATAGGCCAAGATCGTAGCCTTCCGAGCGGCGGATGATCCCGCGAAGCTCTGTGGTGATGCTGACGTCACCGGCCGGGCGCGCGATTTGCGCGAAGACGGGCACCATCCAGTGATACTGGGGTTCGCTCTCGTCCCGAGCAGGGCAGGAGAACGCCGCGCGCTGAACGAACGCCTCCCGTGAAATCGCGCCAAAGTCAAGGCCGCGGCCGGACTTCTCAGCCAGAGCTGTCATCAACTCGCGGGTGGCCCTGCCGTTGCCGTCACGGAACGGATGCGCGAAGTTCCAGCACGAATAGACCTGGGCTGCCCTCTCGGCGAACTCATCGTCATCAATGTGTGCCCAGTCCACGCCGACGACGATCTCTCGCCCGCGCTGCATCCAGGCTTCGATTTCATCGGGGGCGGCGAAGCGGCTCCACTTGGACATCTCGACGTCCCGGAATTGGCCGGCCCAACTGTAGACGTCTTGGAACAGCCAGTGGTGCAGCCGGCGGATGTGGTCGCTGTCGAACGTCGCTGGTATGTCCACGGCGCCGTTTCCCAATTCGATGGCGCGGCCGCGGGCCAGGCTGTGCTCGACGCGGGTTAATTCCGCGGCGTCGTGGATGTCGAGTTTGTTGGCGAGAACTTTGGTGCCAGGCCAGAAATAGTCGTCCCAGTGCACGGGCGAGGTTAGCGGTTGGTTACCGTCGCCCGGGTATCGGCCAGGATGGCGGCGCGGTACTGCTCGCCCGTGATTTTCCCGGTCGCCAGGTCGGCGAGCAAAGCAACCGACGCTATGTCAGGGATATCCCCTTCTATCATGCTGCTGGCTACCGCGTTGCTGACGCGCCGCCGCTGCCCCGGAGGCAAAGCGTCCAGGATTTGAGTGAACCCGTCATCGGGCGCGGTCATGTCGTCAATTCTACAGGGGCTACGCGACATATCAGCTCCAATACGAGGCGGCACTAACCTCGGCGACCGGCACAGTTGTGAAGCGGCGAAACGACTGATACAACGATGACAGACCGGTTCACATAAGCCGGCAACGGGGAAGCCGGGGTTCAGACGTGCCAATCATCCGCACTACCACCATCCTTACCGCGATCGCCGCCACCGGAGGCGCGCTGAGCGCCGGTCTGGCTCATGCCGACCCCGGCACCGCAGTGGCCGCCGCCAACACCACCAATCTGCACACCCTGGGAAGTTCAACCCAGATCGGTGAGGGCACCTGGACGGTCGCCAACCTCAAACCCAGCAGCGACGCCATCCCGTATCACCTCAACGGCGCGCTGTGGGAAGCCACTGCCACCGGCGAGGCCACCCACGGCTCCACCACGCCCATCGTGTCGAACTTCAACGCCCGCGCCCGCAGCGGACAGACCTACCGCGAGCTGTTCGAGGTCGCGACCGCCCAGGGCGTCAACCCCGCAGGGCTGGCCCAGGGGCAACAGGCCAGCGGCAAACTGTACTTCGACGTCACCGGTGACACGCCCGACAGCGTGGTCTATAACGCCGGCGGCCCCGACCTGGCCGTGTGGGTACAACCCCCGCCGGGCACGGGCGCAGCGGCTGGCGGAACGGGCCGCGGGGGTAGCGCCGGGAACGGCTCGCCGACATCAGGCACGGGTGCTCCCCCGACCCCGACGGCGGTGCCAGCCGCAAACCCTGGCAGCGTCGGTACTCCTGCCACCGGTCTGGCCCAGGGCACTCCCCTGCCGGGCGCCGTGCCAAGCGGGCCGCAGACGCCGGCAGCGGCAACGCCTGCGGCGCCGCCGCCCCAAGCTCCCGTTCCTGGTGCACCTCAGACTCCTGCGCCAGCCGCGCCGCTACCCCAGGCTCCGGGTGCCCCGCAACCGCCAGCCCCGGGAAGCCTCGGCACCCCGCTTGCACCAGGACCCGACCAACAGCCAGTGTCCACCCCCCAGCCGGCAGCCTCCCAGACGCCGGCCCCCCAGCAGGGTGCGACCGCGCCGGCGGCGGCGACCCCCTAGTTAACGGGATGACTCCGTCTCGGCGCTGCGGACGACTTACTGTTTGACGTCGAAAAAGAGGATGAAGTCAAGTTGTGGCGTCGGAAGACCAGTCGAAGGCAAGGCTGATCTCGACGCCGTCCTTCTCCACGACGATCCCCAGTCCGCCGGATATCGGCCAACTCTGGACGTAGATCCGGTTTTCGTGTTCTCTGTCGGTCGCGTAGCGCCGCACATGGTGGGCGATCAGCTCGAATATCCGCGCAACCCGGCCGATCTCGACCTTCCGGTCGAGGACACCGAAAAGGCCCTGATCGATGCCGAGGGCATCATCGACGCTGTCGGAAGGCTCCTCCCAGAACTCGGGATCTGGAATTGACTCCTGGGCCGCTGCGGGGCTCGTCGCTGGCGGCGCTGTCACCTCGTTAAATGCGCTGACGATCTCGCAAGAGGGCTAACGCGGCCGGGCGAAGGGTTCCGGTGCCGAGAAGGGCCTACGCGGCACAGGAGGGAATTCAGGGGTGATTGTGGGTGTGGCGGGTTATCGCGCTGCGTGACCTCCGACTATTTCTGCAGGTCAGTGGTCGTCGAGCGTTGTCTATCCTCCTCTCCCCCACCGCGGTGTCTGGCTGTCGTTTCGCGCCCGCCAGGACATAGCGGCGGATGCTGAGGTTGTCCGGCTGGGGTCCTGCGGGTCCCTAGTAAGTAGAGAGTGCTGATCTGATTCGCCGGGACTCGGCGTAGTTCGTGTCGGCCGGTACATCTTTGGCCTGGCCAGTGCAGTCTGCGAGCGCGGAACGTCTCTTGAGCGGCGTGCAATATTCCGCGCCTGCTGTCCGGGATCAGCTGTGGGTGGAGGTCCACTGGAACCGCCCGGCTGCCGACGTGGCTCGTCTAGGGAATTCGAAACCATGCGGCCTCAATGCGGGTCTGCCTTTCTCCTGGTTCCAGTTCCCGTGTGGTGCGCAGGATCGCCTATATCCTCCGAGCATTGTGGGCGACTTTTCGGCGCCGCAGACAGCGAAACATAAGCGCTAAGAGGTTCGTTGTCGCTGTGCATTCGCACCGTAATGGTGGGCCGCGGAGTTGACGTCGAAAGTGCCTCCACTCCCCCACTTCGAGCCTGTCGACGTGCGCCCTGCGGTGCTGCCCGGGATGTGCGCGAAGGGCGACGCCGGCGACGCCGAGCGCCCCGGGGACCGCGCGAGGCCGACCACACATGGCCCACTACGTACTGTGTGCAGCATGGGAAGGAGGCGAGGACGAGCGGTTGATGGTGATCCCCCTCCTGAGCGCGCCAGCCACGAGCGTGCCGGGCATGCGCAACGAATGCGAGCCCGAGTGTTGCGGGCATCCGTGTCGCTACGGCATCGTAGTTCGGGTCGGCTTTATGTTCGATGAGTGCAAGGCACGGAGGAAATGGCACTGATCTGCAGGGATAACGCTGCTGAGCCGTTTGTGCATTTCCGTCGTCACACGCAACCGGATCGGTCGTGGGACACGGGGGCATCTCCCCTGCCCGATGCGTATCCGAGTAGGGATGCAGAAACGGCGTTTCAGTCGAGTAAGCAGTCCCATGATGATGGGGCTAACCAGCGGTGGTCCACAACGCGCCGAGTGGTGTATTACGAACCGGCTGCACTTAGGAGAGGGATACCCTGTGGTCAGCCGTAATCCTAAGCGTATAGCTAGCCGTAGTCAGATACGGATGTTGCGCGGTGATTCGAAACGGCTACAGCAACTAGTCGTCACACCAAGGAAAGCACGGATCACGAGTTTGGTGTGTGGCCGGAAAGAGGTACGACGTCTGAGTGCCGATGTATCACCAGAAATCAGAGGTATGGGATGTCGTAGTGGTATACAATCGGCCATCCCAATCGGCCAACGGTTTGTGACGCCCATCAAGGAGCGTGTACCAGGCCGCGGTGTTATGCGGCTAGGACTGCGAAACAGTAGACCGGTAGAGAAGCCAACAGAACTAGGGGTCGATAACGCGCTGGATAAACCAACGGGTAAGCGGGCTACGAGACGATTAGTGACCTATCTGGGTACACGGATACAGATATAAAACCCGATGGGAGGTAACAAACGGATCACCATCGGTTGTGTAGGGTAGACAGCCAACCGGGTGCCGAGCTACTATCGCGGGTATGACAGTGCTCGCGGAGAAGGTGGTCGTCGCCACGCAGAAGGGCGGCAGCGGTAAGTCGTCAATAGTGGCCGGCATAGGGGTGGCCATCGCCCGTAAGGGTAGAAAAGTGCTGGTCGTGGACGCTGACCAGCAGGGAAACCTGACGATCGACGATCTTGGTGTCCCCGAAGAACTGTGGGATAAAGGCAAGAACCTCGCCATCGCCCTGCAATACGGACCGGGCGGGGGAGTCGCACTTGAGCCGTACCGCAATATCCGCCCAAACCTCGACATTCTGATGGGCGGCCCGGCGATCGGCCAGGTATCCACGGCCATCGCCGCATCAACCGAACCGGTCGACTTGGCCGAGAATCTCGACGCTGCGCTCACCGAGCTATGCGAACGCGAAGGGTACGACATCATCCTGGTCGACTCCGGACACGGCGACAAAGTACTGCTCATCGCCCTTCTGCAGGCTTGCCGCTATCTGGTCGTGCCGACCAAAGAAGATGGGGCGTCCCTCAATGGGGTGCGTCAACTCGCGGCTACCTACCGCCGCGCCAAGCGGTACGGATCCCCGATCTCGCTGATCGGCGTCGTACTCTTCGACGTGAACCCCAACGCCTCGGTGCGGCTCCCGCACGTGTTCAACCAGGTCAAGGAAATGCTCGGATCTGAGGTGGAACCGTTCCAAGCCACAATCCGCAGCGCGCCGGCGTTGGCTATCGACATGCGAGAGCGGCACCTGACCGCCCAGGAGCTCGCTAACCCCAGCGAAGAGCAGAAAGCGACCCTGATGACCGCGCTGCGGAACCGGGGCAGAAGGGACGCCACCGACCGACTGTGGTCAAAAGACCCGGGGGCGGTAGCCCAGGACTACCAGGAGCTGACCCGGGAAGTCCTGATGCGCGCGTCCAAAGAGCGAGCAGCCGCAGCAGCGGCGGGAGCACAGGAGTAAGGAGCGCCCCCATGGCCAAGAAGAGTGTCTTTGACGAATCCGCCCTTGATGACGACCTGGACGAATTCCTACCAAGGGTTGGGGTCGGCAACCGGGCGGGGCAGCCTGATCCGGTCGGTACACCCGCCCCGCCTGCGGCGCCGGTCGAAACGCGAGCGAACGAAGTCCAGGCTGAGACGAGCCCGCCGGGCGGGGGAGTGGGGGCGGCAGGCAGCCGGACCGCGAAAGCTGGCGACTCCGACGGTGAAGGTAACCCGACCGCGGAGATTTCGGCAGACAATCTGGCGAAGCTGCGCAGCTTGAACCTGGCGGAAAAGAAGAAGAACCCGGCCAAGGCCCGCACTTATGGTCAGATCGTGCTCGATGCCATCGACGCCGTCCATGAAGAACTCGCCCGCCACTGGAAACCGGCAGAGAACGCCGAAAAAGCGCCGGGCAGCTTGTTCACCCGCCAACCCGTGGTGCGCAAGCGTCGCCGTCACATTGCCCCGCCGGCCAAGATCGCGCTGACCGGTCTGAACCCGGCTGATGCGAAGACTATCGATGAGCAGCTGGTTAAAGAGTGGGGAGCGCCGTCACGCAGCGCGCTTGTCGATGAGGCGCTGACCCTGTATTTCAAGCGGCGCCGTGGTCCGGCCCGGGCAGAGAAAACGGTCAACTCTGCCGCATCGTAACCTCTCGTGGCACCTCGGCTAACGTGGTGTTTTGGCTAGTTGAGCCACGATTTCGGCAAGTTGGGCGATGTTCTCATCGCGCTGGGCGAGGGCGGCCTTGAGTTGGGCATTTTCGGCTTGCAGTGTGGCGTTGGCCTGTCGCGCGGCTTCGAGGTCTGCGCCTTGAAGCTGGAGCAGATGCTCCCAGTCGGTCGCTGCCGTGGTGGGTGGCCATTTTCCGCGTGCGTGAAGGTAGCGCTCGAAGCTGTCGGCGAACAGGAACCATGCTGGGCGGCCTTGGCGGCCGGTGACGTGGCCTTGCTCGGCGTCCACGGCGCCGGTACTGGCCAGCTCTGATGCCCATCGGGGGCTGCGTCCGGCTAGCGCGGCTGCGGTGGCGGCGAGATATGAGCGTTGTCCGGAGGGGCTGAGGACTTCGCCGTGCTCGCCACCTGGCCACGGGGCGCCGACCGGCGAGTGCATCGTCTAACGGTACCTGCTGATGTGGCGATTGCAGCCTTCGATTGCCGAAATCATATCGCAGAATCGCCTGCTGATTTCGGAATAGAAGGCACGAAGCGCAGCCTGGGAGACACGGGTAACCGAAATCTTCGAGAAAGCAAGTGTGCTGCGGTAGGCTTGCGATCAGCAGTAGGGCACGTCTGAGCTGGTATTTCAGAGAGGTTCGGAGATGGTGGGCTTTTCGGAAGATATTCGGAAACCATCGAGCGATGGTGGCGCCGGCGAGGGCTCAGCGAACGGCGCAAAGTCCGACTGGCGTCGCCGTGAGCGGCGTCAAGCACAGAAATACTTTGGTAAGCGCCTGACCGAGGCTGATCACCAGCTCATCAAGAACTATGCGCAAAGCCTCGACATTGACATGTCGGATCTCATTGCGCCTTACGTCGACAAGATTCTCAAGCAGGCCCGCGCTCACGCTCGGCAGACAACCAGCGCTCTAGCGTCGTAGGTCTGGGCATCCGGAGTTGGGTGCCAGGCCAGGTCTCTGGGCCGACATATAGCGCTTAGCGCCACAGGTCGTCTCGAGTTGCGTCGGGGGCAGGAGAGCCGTCGCGGCGGGCGCGTTCGATCAGCGCTTCGAGTCGTGTTTGTTCGGCGGCTGCTTGCTCGGTTCGGCGCTCAGCGCTGCGGCCGCGCGCGGCCGATAGGGCGGCGAATGCTTCAGCACGGCCGCGGCCAGACTTTGCGGCCTGTGCTGCGGCTCGGCCGGCTAGATGTGCGCGGTGCGATGCGGCATTCTCTGCGATGCGGATTCGTTGGGCGGCGCGGGCTTGGGCTTCGCGTGCCTCGTCGAGGGCGGCTGGCCGCTCGGTAAGGTTCTCGGGGCCGTGCCAGGCCAGGATCGCGCCGAGTAGCCCGATCGGGCGGGCGGGGGAGTCGGGGATGCGCCGGCCCACGCCGAGCCAGTCGGTGATGAGCTGATTGAGATCACGCGGGGTCCAGCCAGCGGCCGCCGGGGCGGCGAGCATGGCGGCCCAGCTGGTCGGGGTGAAGCGTCGGGCCCACGGTGGGGCGTGCGGATCGGCCCGCCAGGCAGTTGCCAGGCGCCGACCTTCTGGGTCTGGAGCTGGGCGGCGCGTAGCGACGCCGTGCCGGGCGCCCTTGTGGCGCCCGCGGGTAGCAACCAGTCCTTCTGAAGGTGAGGTGTGAGTGGTTACTGGGGACCGTTCCAGGTGGGGTGACACGCTGTGGATAACCCGGTTGACCTGGGCGTCGTCGTGCAGCGCCCACACGGAAGCCCAACCGCGGTGGCGATCGCCCATGCGCCAGGAGGCCATACGTTCGATGTAGGTGCGTTGGCGGCCGCGCAGCACCTCGGTGGCCACCCCGAGAAGGCGTAGACATTCACGGGCCCGCTGGACGGTGCGTTCAGTGAATCCCGTAGCGTCGGCGAGCTGCTCGTTGGTGGGGCGGGCGTTGCGGCCGGTGTCAGCGTCTGCGGTCCGGGCGAACGCGGCCGCGATGACGACCAGGGTTCGTTTGGCGATGCCGCCAGAGGTCATCTGCGGCCGGATGTCGGCGTAGCGCAGGTCGTAGGCCGCCGCGACGGTCACGTGCGCCCAGTAGGCGCCGCCGCCGGACCAGCACGGCACGCCGACGTAGGCGTCGTCGGCGAGCTCGAGGTTGACGAACAGGCTCGGCGGCGGGGGAGCAGCGCCGAGCAGGCGACGACCCCGGCGGATATCGAGCACCTCGGCTACCGGGGTGGTGCGCACGACACCGCGGCGGCGGTGAACGGCGCTACAGCCGCGATACGTTCGGGGCCGCGTAGCAAACGGCCGGTGTTCGCGCGCGGGCCCGGCCGGTCGACGGTCGGGCGATGGTTTGACACGCTGCGCCGGCTCTGGTGCTGGACGCAGGCATGCGCTACCGTAAGAACTGCCTGTCAAAGCAAGTCCCTTCGGGGATGGGCGGTCTACCGCCTGCCCAAAGCCCTCCGGTTGCCTCCGGGGGGCTTTGAACGTTCGGGGGGTAGTTAGCGCCTGATGTCGGTATTCAGTTGAGCCGCTGCATGATTCGGGGCCGCGGCGCTCAAATGGTCAGGTGCATCGCCTCCATTTGCGGGTAGCGCGGATCAGGGTGGGCGCACCCGGTAGTTGGGTGCGCGGCGGCATGCATGGCTGAGGGATGGGGTGATGGGGTGCGAGGAGCGTTGTGGTGCACCGGCATTGGCACGGATTCGCGCCCCGGCGCCGGGCGCGGGGGGAAGGGCAGTGTGGCGGCGTGATCCTTCTTGCGGCTCACAATGGGTGTCCTCTATCCTGGAGCCAGCCCCTTGGAAGGCTTGGCTCCTGTTGTAGGGAGCCCGGATCGAAGGTGGTGCTTCGATTCGGCAGATGGGCCCCGCTTCGGCGGGGCTTTTCTGCGTTTAGCGGGCGGTCGTATTCAGTTGGCTGGGGTCGGGGTTCCTCCTGGTGCCTGTGTTGTTGGTGAGTTTTACACGCGCATCGGCGGATGAACCGCGCCGACACGCGGGAACGGTGATTTGGCTAGTGAATACAGGCGGCGAAGCTGGCCGCGGGGCTCCGGCGACGCGAAATGCGGATCGTCCGGCTCTTGCGCACATGGTAGGTGATGCTACAGACTAGGCAGTGGGTAAACGCAAGTGATGCAGGCTTCGTGTCGCGGGCCTGTGCCGAAGGAAGCGGTGAAACATGACGGACTCGATCTCCCTTGACACCGACGCTGCAGCGCAGTCGGTCGCGGCTTGGCGTGACTACGGCGACCAGGTCGAGGCGCACGGCCGGCATCACCACATGACGCTTGAGGAACTGCGCGCCGCGGTGGGGGACACCTACACGCCTTACGTGCAGGCCAAGCAAGCCGAGATGGCGGCGCGCGAGGCCGCCTATCAGCGGGTGGCTGCTAACGCGCGCGGCTTGGCGGATCACCTGAGCAACACCATCACCGTCTTCGAAGCCACCGACGACGAAAACAAGACGCATATCAACGCCGTTCTAGACGCGTAGCCTCAGCGTATGGACCTGACGGTCGACCCCGACGGCCTGCGCGCCGATGCCTCCGCTCTGCAGGGCTCCGCGGCCCCAGCAGGGATGGCACCGGTGGCCCAGGCTGCCGCGGCCGACACGGTGTCCACCCATCTGGCGGCCTCGTTGACCACCTGGGCGCAGTCACTGCACCTGCTCAATGACCATGCAGGACAGCTACGGGCAGCCGGCGGGCTAGCGCTTAACGGCACCGCGACGACCCTGTCGAGCACCGACACCGAGAACGCGGCGGCGATCAGCGGCATCCTCGACGGCGCGGCAACACCGGGTGCCCCAAGCCCCGCAGCGCCAGGTGCAGTTCCCGACGTCGCGTTGCCGACCCTTCCTGTTCCGCCGACGATGACCCCGCCGGCGCCCATGCCAGCCGAGCAGATCGCGGCGCTGGTGCATTCCGGCCCCGGCCCGGGGGCTCTGCGGAACTTCGCCAACCACGTTCGTGAGGCACTTGGCGCGACGGTGCTCCACACGGCCGCCAACGTTCGCAACGCCGGGACCTCGGTTGCCCAGAATTGGCGCGACGGCCACCAACAGGCGGCCAGCAATATCACCGACCACGCGGACTGGCTGGAGTCCAGTCTTCACCCACAGGTCCTTGCGCTGGCCGGCGCCGCCGACGCAGCAGCCGAGCACACCGACACGTTGATTCAGAGCACCCCGCACCCGCAGGAGTTCACCGATCTGAACCAACGCTTGAAGGTGGCGATCGCCCACTACAACGCCACCGGCGGGTCTAACGCTGCGCAAGTCGCCACCCTGTCGGGCGAGCTGACCAAAAAACGAGCCACGGCGATGGCCGCGTTCCAGACCTTCGCCACGGCCGCGCCACCCACGCTCACCGGTGCGGCTCAGCCGCCTACCCCTGCGCCGCCGATCGTGCAGAATCCTGGGGCCTCAGTTGAGCAGCTTCAACCGCCTGCCCATACAGAACAGGCCAGCAAGCACGATGGACGTGCCGTCGGGCATGACCATCACGGTCACGGCCCGGGCGATCCCGATAATCCCGATCTGGCCGACTCCGGTACCGCTGCACCGCAGCCGACACCTGGGCTGGCAACACCGCCGGCCGCCGCCGCGGCGGCCGATCCGAATACCGCGAACACGGTGGCCAACGTCGCCGGAATGATCATGGGCGCGGGAACCGGCGCCGTCGGCCAGGTCACTCACGGGCTGGGCGGCGGCTCGCCGCTATCGGCGCTGTCGAGTCTGTCGTCGCTTCCCGGGATTGGCTCAATGCCCCACATGGGCTCCCCTGAGATGCCCGAAAGCGGCGGGGGACCGGACAACTCGTCGCCTGATGGCCCGGGAGCCGGGGACTTCGGTAGCGGCGGAACCAGTCCCGCGTCCGGCGTCGGGGACGGCGGGGCCGGCGGCGGTGGTGGTGCGCCGATGACAAGCTCGAGCCCGGCCGTTGGCCCGCCCACGGGCTCAAGTGTGGGCGTCGGCGGGCCCGCCACTGGGTCGGCGCCGCCCACCGGGTCTGCATCGGGCGGCGGGTTCGGCATGATGCCGCCGATGATGGGCGGGATGGGCGGCAAGAACGACGCCGAGCGTAAGTCCGAGGAACGCCGACGGGTTGTCATGCGCCCGGTGGCCAATACCGAAGCGGTGTTCGGTGAGGTTCGTCGTGAACCGCGCCGCCGCGCCGAAAAGGACAAGAAGTAGGGGCTGGTTGAGCGAAGGTCGCTGTATCGCAGCGGATTTCGGACACTCAAAGGGAGATGGAAGATGGCTACACGGGCAGAAATGTCATCGGCGATGATCGATAAACTTCTCGATGCGATCTACCGCTGGGAAGACAAGGTGAATGCGTTCACCGCGACCGGTGATCCCGACGACGACATCGTGTTGACACACGATGGGCGGGGTCGGCTGATCGGCTGCGACATTCGCCCTGGCCTCCAAGAGGAGCTGACTGTCGGTGAGCTCGAGGAGGCGATGAACGACGCGATCGCCCGCAACGCCGCGCGCACGCATGCAGGAATCCAGGCCATGGCTGCTGAGTTCCGTGAAGAGTTTGCGCACGTACCCGAGGAATTCGCCCAGCATCCGGTGGCCGCCGAATTCGCGGCGGCACTACGCGGCGCGGGCTAACCAGTATTTACGGCCTGGAAAATACCCGGGCGCAGTGTCGCAGCAGACAGCTACCATTTTTACAGGAAGCAGAAAGAGGCAAGGATGGAAACCACGGATGCCGTGCATGTGAGCCTGGTTCATGCGCGTTTTGCCGCGGACCTGCTTGTCGGGGTCCGGGAGGAATTACTGCGTTTAACGACCGATCTTGACGTCTACATGGACCGGGCGCGGCGAGCCCGCGCCGGAACCAAACTCGACGCAGCGTGGTTGGCGATCGCGGCGTCGGCCCCTGGCAACCGTCGAGAGCTCATTGCCGCCGCGGCTTATGCGCAATGGCTCAGCGACCACATTCGGCTGCAATCCGCCCGGTGGAAGCGCGCGGACAAGGCGTCCGCAACCGGATACGCGAAGCATTCCGACGAGTCGGCGTTATTGGAACGGCAACCGGTTTCATTCGAAATAGTTGAGCCTCCAAAGGATCCGCCGCCGCACCCGGGTGCGTTGGACAGCACCATCGCAATGCTTCCGGCACCCTACCTGGCACACATTGATCGAGCGCGCGAATGGTGCGGGCAAGCGCTGTGGGCAGCGAGGATGTCGAACACGCAAGGCATGGCCGTGGTTTGTGGGTACATGGAGAGGCTTTTGGGCTGGATGGAGGAAAATCCGTGAGTGAGAGGGTAATTCGTTTAGAGGCCGAGGAGCTGGCATCGGCTACGGGCGGGTGGTTGGCCGCGGCGCCGATCCAGCCCAGCATCCACCCAATCTGCACACCGGGCACCGACCCGATGTCAATGGCTGTGAGCGCCGTTGCGGCCGACTGGCCGGCCGTTCACGAAGCATTGACCGCCAACCGCGCAACTCAGGTCGGCGAGCTGGCCGCCGCCAACGGCGGAACCGAAGCGAATCTCAGCGCGACTGAGGCCACGAATGTTGAACAAATCACCGGGATCGAGGTCTAGACCATGACCGACCAATACACCTACCCGGCCCACGTGGCGACGCGGCCGTCCGCGCCGGGCAGCTACATGCCGCCGCCGCTACCCCCGCTGCCGCAGGCCTACCCGCCGCCGCAGCCACGCAAGGGCAAGGGTGGTCTGATCGCAGCGGCGATCGTCGGCGCGGCCGCGATCGCGCTGACTGCCGGTGGGATTGGCGGCCTCGTCGGCAACCACATGGCCGGCGGCTCCGCTGCACAGTCCTCGCCGCCGGCGGCAGCGTCGGCGCCGACCGCTGAACAGGTCCACGCCGCCACCGTCGATCTCTGCACCCGGTACGTTGCAGCCGACAGGGCCCGCCCTGTGCCACAAAACAACGGTCGTGACACCATGCCCAGCTATCTCTACGTATCGGAGGCCTTACGCGAGGATCTGGCGGCCGACCCCGCCATTCGCGCTGCTGTAACGAACGCGATGCGGTTCCAGCAAGATCAGATCGCCTACTTTAGCCATGAGCCGGCCGCTGGTGCGATTCAGCCGCCGGTCGCATGGTCCCCGGAAGAGGCAACCGCGGCGTCCCAGAAAGTGTGGGACTTGTGCAAGGGCTACGGGAGCTAGTCGATGGACGCTGCGGCTAGGGGGGTGAGTGAGGGAGTGTCAGCCGCGGTTGGAGCCGGTGCCCACATCGGTCATCAGTTGTATACCCAGGGCGTCAGCGCACTAACGAACGCCGCGTCGGCGGCTAAGGGTGCGGTCACCGACCTTGGGGACGGGCCGTTCGGACGCGCGTTGAAGCAGGCGTGGCGGCCCGCTGAGCAACTCGGTCAAAGTATGGAAGAGATACAGGAATTCCACACGGGCATGGCCAGTCAAATCAGTGACGCTGTCGGCACGTCGATGAGTCATTATCGGCGGCGGTTTGAGGCAGCACTATCGGACCAGGGCGAGTCTGGCGATGCCCTACTGCAGGCTCACGATGCGAACATCAGGCTATGGAGCAAGCATCAGGATATGCACGAAGCGGCGGCTACGGCTGCCTCCCAAGCGTTGATGCAGGTCAAGGGGCTGCAGGGGCGTATCGACAGCCTGGCTGAGGCTGGCGAGGAGGAATTCAACAAGGCTATGCGCAACCGCGATCCCATCGCGGCAATGGAGGTCTGGACCCGATATAACGGGCACGCCGAGGAATCCACTAACGAATCCACCCAAAAAGCAACAAGCGCCATCCGCGCAGCGAAATTCACAATCCCACTCGATCCGCCGCCGAAAAAAGAGGATAAAAAAGAGGATAAGAAGGAGCCGCAAAAGGCTGGGGCGATTACGGACGGGCCGGATGCGCAGACACCAGGGGCGACCCCGGATGCGCAGACACCGGACGGCGGGCCCCCTGGAACGACGAACCCCCTCACCAACAATCAGGGCGCACCCGGCTCAAACGCCGGTGGGCCCCCTGGAACGACGAACCCGGTCACCAACAGCCAGAACGCACCCGGCTCAAACGGCGGTGGACCCCCTGGAACGACGAACCCCCTCACAAACGGTCAGGGCACCCCGGGTCTTTTGCCGAATCCGATCAGTCAGGTGCCACAGGCGCTCGGCGGTTCGATCGGTCGGGCCGCCTCTGGTGGCGGCGGTGGTGCTGGTGGCGGTGGTTCGGCGCTTTCGGGTCTGGGCTCGGGTTTGAATCCTGGCTCGATGGGGTCGGGTCTGGGGTCGGGTATGCCGACGTCGCCGGCTTCTTCGTTGTCGTCGGCGCCTGCTGCGCAGTCCGCGGCGTCGCCGCTGGCGAATGCTGGGTCCAGTTTTCAGTCCGGTCTGGCGTCGGGGATGGGCGCGACGGCGCCTCCTCCGGTGGCGCAGCAGCCGATAGCGCAGCAGCCGTTGATGGGTTCTACGGCCGGTAGTGGGCCGGCGGGTGTGCCGATCGCGCCGCATGGGGTGCCGGATGGCGGTGGGGGCGGCCCGGTTCAGGGCGGCGGGTCTGGCGTGGGTCCGGTGGGTGGTGCGCCGATGATGCCGCCGGCGGCGATGGGTGGTGGTGGGCCGTTGGCTCCGTACAGTGCGCCGGGTGCGGGTGGTGCGCCGCCGGCCGGTGCTGCGACGACGACGACTCCGGCGGCTGGTGGTCAGGCTTCGTCTGGTGGCGGCGCGGCGCCTGCTGGCGGTAGTGGGTTGCCGTCTGGGCCGGTGTTGGCGGGCGGGGCAGGGTCGGGTAGCGCGATGGGCGGTATGGCTGCGTCGGCGTCTGAGGTGAGTGCGGACATGTTGTTGGCTCAGCGGGTGCTGGGCGGGTTGGTGCGCGGCTGCGAGTTTTGGCCGTCACCGATCGCGTGGGCAGTCGGGGTGGTGAAGACCCCGGTGGGCTCCCAAGTTGTGGTGGCCAACAGTGTTGGCGGCGGAAGTTACTTGCCCGCAACGGTTTTCCTTCCGTCGACGGCGCGGTTGGCGGTGGTTGATCCGGCGTTGCCGTTTGGGTGGGCGCAGCGGTGGATGGGGTGCCAGAAGCCGTCGAAGATTCTTGTTGATCATTTTGAGCGGTTGAGCAAACGGGTTGCGGGGGCGTCGATTTCGGCGATGGTCACCACGGAGTTGTGGCCTGTGGAGCCGGCGGGTGTGGGCGAGTTCTTGGGGCTGCAGCATCGCCAGGCGTTGGGGTTGCTCAGCGTGGCGCCGGTGCTGGATGGGGCGCATCAGCATCGTTTGACAGCTCTTGATCCTGTTCTGGCCCAGCGTGTTTCGTCGATCGCGTCGAATGGGGATGTGGCGGTGCGGGCGGCTGCGCAGTTGACGGCGACGGCGATTCGGGCCGCGCAGGCGCCGGATGCAACCGGCGAGCCGTTGGCGTTTGAAGACGAGGTGAACGTCTTGCAGGCGGTGTCGGCGGGAACTGCCGATGAGGCGACCTGGTCCGCGTATAACGCGAAGGTCGCGACGCGCGATGGTGAGGCGTGGCTTTGGCCGGAGTCTCACGCGGCTCTTGATCACGATGGCTCGGAGCTGAGCGAGTCGATGAATCTGTGGTATCGGCGTTATTTCCAAGGTGGCCGGATTGTCGAGCTGGTGCAGTGGTGGAAGAACAGTGCTGCGCCGCTGGCCGAGATCGCCTATTGCGGGGTGCAGGCCGGGTTCGGGGCGGTGGTGACTGCGACGATTAGTGCTATCGAGGAGCAGCTGCGCCGCGGTGGTGGGCCGCGCTCGTGACCCCTGCTTGGCGTGACCCGGCCGAGCAGGCGGCGCGTGATCGTCGGCGCCGGGTGCGCGATTGCATGGCGGATGTCTTGGCCGAGGCGCGCCGGGGCGAACTGTCAGCTGACTGGCGTGAGGAGCGGCTGTCGGGGGCGTTGGCGGCGGTGGAGCAGCACCAAGCGTCGTTGCCGCCAGAGCCGGTCGATCCATACCGCCCGGTGTACGACCCGGACGACCCGTTGGCGGCGTTAAAGGAATTGGATCGTGGGCCGGCGGGCTTGGATTGGCGGGTGAACAGCTATTTCACGCTTTTGGATGTGGTGATGACCTGGCCGGCGGCGGTGTGGGAACCGGGAGTGGTGGGATCTGCGCGCGCCGCGTTGGATGCGTGGTATTTAGCAGCGTTGGGCTGCGTCGCGGAGGCCTGCAGCGAGATTCCTGAAGTTCCCGACGGCGACGACGAGCGCAGTGTGCGCACGCGGCTGGGTATTGGAACGGCATGGGTGAAGCGGCGTGCGGAATGTCAGCGCGACGCAGATTTGCTCACCGAAAGCTACGAGGCGGGGTTGGTGTCGCTGGGTGCTGGCGATGGCGGCTGGGTGGAGCGGTCTCGGCGGCGAGTTGCCTTGTGGCCGGACGTGATTGGGTTTTCGCGGCATGAGCATTGGTGGATGCTCGATGATCCGCTGTATCAGGTGAGCAGGCAGTGGCTGCCGGCGTACTGGACGGCGAACGTCTAGAGGCCGATGCCGGTGAGAGCGGGGGGACGCCGGAGGTTTCCGGACGGATCATTGCGTTATTTCTGTTCACGATTGCTTATGTATGTGTAGACTGCTTTGATGTAGGGGTTGATGGTGCGTCCAGGAAGGGGTAGTGGTGGACGACCTTGCTGAGGACGAGACGGTGGTCCCTGATGTTCGCGTTGTGGCATCGGCGGTGTCAGCGAAGAGGAGCCTCGCGGTTGAGGTGGGTGACACCGGATGTGTCGTGGGGGTTCGGCTGCTTTCGGACGCGGTGCGGCGGTGGGATTCCTACACGTTCGGGGAGAGGGTCGTTGCTGTGGCCGATGTGGCGCACGACCGCTACCTGTCCAATCAACGCAACGTCGACGGGCACTATCCAGACCCCGCAGAGGTTGCCCGCGCTGAACGCAAGTTGAATTTCTAGGAAGGGACGGCACCGCAATGTCGAATGATGGCTGGGATTCGATCGGTTCAACGATCGAGCGGGTGTTGGGGACTGCTGTGCTGACCCCGATCTTGGGGCCGTTGGCCCCGGTGGTGGGGGGAATGTTCGGCCATGGGCATGCACCGCAGGCGCCGGCGCCTGGTCCGGCGCCGAGCCCGCCGCCGCCTGACCCGCACGGTCCGCCGAATACGCCGCCGCAGGGTCAGTTGCCGCCGCCGCCGGCGGGTCCTGTTCCTGGTTCGGGTGCGGCCACGGATCAAGCCAATGCTGACGCTGGTCGGGTGGCTGAGGTGATCGCTCAGTTGCACGAGTTGGATAAGAGTGCCGCTGCGACGATTGACGCGATTCATGCTGCGGGCGCTGCTGGGCAGAAGCAGTTGGACAATATCGGCAAGGATGTTGACGAGAAGATCACCGAGTTGGGGCCGCGGTTGAACACTCCTGCCGGACAGCAGGAGTTGCGCGACTTTTTGAAGGAGAAGCTGACCGCGGCCAAGAAGGTGATTGATCAGCAGATCGCCGATGCCGAGGATAAGGCGCGTCACACCCGCGAGTTGACCGAAAAGTATGCCGGTATCGGCGGTGATGACTCCGGCAAGGCCGGCACCGAACCCGCGTCCGCGCATGGTGACGGCGGCGAGGGTAGCGGCGGCGGTGGTGGTGGTGCAGGTGATCAGGGCACCACCCCGGCGGCGGCGCCGGGCGCTGCGCCGGGTACGCCCCCACCTGGGCAGCCCCTGATGCCGGGTGCGGGCATGATGCCCGCCGGGATGGGGATGCCGTCGATTCCGTCATTGGGCGGAATGCCTGGCCTGGGCGGCGGTGACCCCTTGGGCGCATTGGGTGGTCTGGGTGGTGATCGTGGCGCCGGCTTCCACGACGACGACGGCAAGCTCGATGGGGACTCCTCGAAACAGGGTGGGTCAGGACCGAAGTTCCACGACGACGACGGCTCGACGGGTCCGGGTTCTGGAAAGACCGACCACGACGGCACGGGGACGAGCCCGGCGTCAGCGGGCGGTTCAGCGGGCGATGGCAGCGGGCCGGGCACGGAGCTGGCGGGCAATCATGCCGGTCACGCTGGCGATCCCGGTGGTGGGCAGGTTCCGGCGACGACGAGCGTGTCGCTGCCCGATGGTGAGACCAGCGAGGCGCGCACTTCGCAGGGCGCTTCGGCGGCGAAAGCGGCGCTGGGCGGCGCGACGGTGGCCGATGCGTGGCATCAGGCGGGGGTGACGGTGCCACCGCCGGGGACTCCTGTCACCGATCCGATTCCCCCGACGAAACTCAAGGCGGGCGATGTGGGTATCTGGCAGGACCATCTGGTGATGGCCTTGGGCAACGGGAAGGTGTTGGTGTCGGGGCAGCCGCAGCCGCTGTCGAGCGTGGGATCGGGCCCGGACTTCTTGGGGTGGATGGACCCAAGCGCATTGTCTCCCAAGGGCTCTGCGCCTGCCGCACCGCCTGCACCGCCGGCGCAGCCGTCCTAACTGATCGGCGGGCGCGATGTCCACTCTTGACGGGTTTGTGCGGGCTGCGGGTGCGGCGATGGGCATGGCTCGGGAGAGTTTCGGCACCGGTGGCGGGGTTGCGTTGGCGCCGCCGCCGGGGCTGGGTCCGTCGCCGGATGGCACTGGGGATGGCTCGGGTGCGGCCGCTGACGGGTTCTCTGGTGATTCGTCGCGGGTGACGAATCATGTTGGGGCGCTGGCTGATCACGACGCGGTCGGGCATTCGGGGTTGGCGGCGGCGGTCGCGTCGTCGAGCGCTTCGCGCGGCCGGATGGACGCGGTGATCGCTGCGGCGATCGCCGATGTGCAGGCCAGCGGGGTCGCGGTCAACACCCCGGCGGGCCAGCAGGCGTTGGTGGCGGCGATCAAACGTCATCTTGAAGATACGAAGTCGACGCTGGATCAGGGAAGCGGAGATGCGGCCACGCATGCCGCCTCGGCGAACGTCACCGCGGCGGGATACCAGGGGATCGGCCACCCGCAGGGCGGGCCGGCCCCGATGATGCCGATGATGCCGCAAATGCCGTCATTGCCGATGGGTGGCGGCATGCCCCTGGGTGGGGCCATGCTGGCTCCGCTGAGCAGCCTGGGCAGCCTACTAGGCGGGGGCGGGCAGGGGTTCTCCCCTCAATCCGCGAGGCTGGCCGGTGCGACCGGCGCCAGCACGACAGCAGAGGCGAACGCGACACCCGCGGCGGCCATTTCGACTGATGAGGTGAATCTGAAGAAGGAAGGCTTTCCCGGTGGCCCGGATGCCTACCGCCAATATCTCGGGAAAACCTTTGACCTGATGGGTATTACGGACCCGGTTGCGCGGGCGAACTGGACGCGCGGGTTGATGACGGGCATCGGCCGTGAGTCAGGGTTTCGTCCAGACGCGGTCAATCTGAGTGACTCCAATGCCCGCGGGGCCAGGATGGTCGATGGTGCGCCGGCGGGGGCGTCGCGCGGCGGTATGCAGACGATTCCGGCGACGTTTGCGGCTAATCACCAGCCGGGGACCTCGCGCGCTATCTACGATCCGATCGCCAACCTGGCCGCCGGGATGAATTACCTGATGCGGCGCTATCACGTGGCGCGCGACGGGTCGAATCTGTCGGCGGTTGGGCAGTTCAATCCGCAGCACGCCCCCGGCGGCTACTGATGGAGGTGTGGCGGTGAGTCTTGACGGGTTTGTGCGGGCTGCGGGTGCGGCGATGGGCATGGCTCGGGAGAGTTTCGGCACCGGTGGCGGGGTTGCGTTGGCGCCGCCGCCGGGGCTGGGTCCGTCGCCGGATGGCACTGGGGATGGCTCGGGTGCGGCCGCTGACGGGTTCTCTGGTGATTCGTCGCGGGTGACGAATCATGTTGGGGCGCTGGCTGATCACGACGCGGTCGGGCATTCGGGGTTGGCGGCGGCGGTCGCGTCGTCGAGCGCTTCGCGCGGCCGGATGGACGCGGTGATCGCTGCGGCGATCGCCGATGTGCAGGCCAGCGGGGTCGCGGTCAACACCCCGGCGGGCCAGCAGGCGTTGGTGGCGGCGATCAAACGTCATCTTGAAGATACGAAGTCGACGCTGGATCAGGGAAGCGGAGATGCGGCCACGCATGCCGCCTCGGCGAACGTCACCGCGGCGGGATACCAGGGGATCGGCCACCCGCAGGGCGGGCCGGCCCCGATGATGCCGATGATGCCGCAAATGCCGTCATTGCCGATGGGTGGCGGCATGCCCCTGGGTGGGGCCATGCTGGCTCCGCTGAGCAGCCTGGGCAGCCTACTAGGCGGGGGCGGCGCGGGGCTGTCGCCTGGCAGCAGCACAGCGCAGGGGTTGGGCTTTGGCGACAGCGGCATCACCGGCAGCTTCGGCGGTGGGGAGCGCGGCGACCGGATCGTGAAGGCCGCGTTGTCGCAGCTGGGGGTTCCGTATGAGTGGGGTGCCGGTACGGTGCGCGGGCCAGGGCCCGGGATCGGGGTCGATGCGGGCAAGATCGGGTTCGATTGCTCAGGGTTGGTGCGGTATGCCTACTGGCAGGGCGGCATTGAGCTACCGCGCACGACCTACGATATGGCGAACTGGGGTGTGCGGGTTCCGCCGGGGCAAGCCAAGCCCGGCGACATTTTGCTGTGCAACTGGGGTAATGGGGCCTACCAGCATGTGCAGTTGGTGATGAATGATCACCAGACAATCGAGGCACCTGATCGGGGTTCGAGCGTGCGGATTGGTCATTGGCCCTCTGGGCGCTTCGAGATCAGACGAGCTGGTTAACAAGTAGTGAAGGGGTTTGGGAGATGGCGCGCGGCGGTTTGAATTATGCGTCACTAGAACAGGTTTCGGCGTGGCGGTTTCTTCGACATCGGGTGTCGGTGGCGATCGGGCGCCGCAACGTGCGCTTAGTGCACGATCCGTCGAAGAACGCCGCGGCCTCGCTGCTGGTGGGTTTCGTGCTGGCTGTGGGGATCGTGGGGATCTGCGCGATCTTGGCGTGGATTAAACCGATCGGGCAGGTCGGTAAGTCCAAGATCGTAGAGGCCCGCGGCGGTGGCGGTTTGTATGTCGAGGTGGGTGGGGTGATGCATCCGGTGCTGAACAAGGCGTCGGCGCGGCTGATCACCGGCCAGGCCGCCGACGCGCCGTTGGTGCCGATGAGTGAAATCCTCAAATCCCCGGTGGGTCCGACTGTCGGGATTTTGGGGGCACCGGACGATCTGTCGGTACGGACTCCCGGCGATACCGGGTGGGCGCTGTGCGACAAGCTGGGATCGCAGGGATCGCAGGTGATTCCGAAGGTGACCGTGATTGACGGATTGGCGACGCTGGGCGACTGGGCGCACACGATCACCTCACCGGAGGCGGCGCTGATGACGTACGGCGGGGCGACGTTTTTGGTGACTGACGGGCACCGCTCAGAGATCGATCTGGCCGATAAGCCGGTCACGTTGGCGCTGGGCTTGCCGGTGGGGGATCTGCACCCGTCGGCGATGTCGCGGGCGCTGTATGAGGCGCTGACGCCCACGGCGGCGCTGCGGGTGCCAGCAATCCCGGAGGCGGGCGGTCCGGTCAGTTACAGCAGCCCAGGGCTGCCGGTGGTGTCGGGCAGTGTGATGCGGGTCTCTGATGTGACCGGCGATCCTCAGTTTTTCGTCGCATTGCCAGCCGGGGTGCAGCGCATCCCGCAGACGGTGGCCACGATGATCATCAATGCCGGGGTTGTACCGGGCGCGCAGGTGATGTCGGCGAAATCAGCGGCGCTGACCGCGATGCCGCAGGCGGTCGGGTTCGACTTGTCGGTGTATCCCTCGGCGATGGTCAAGCTGCTCGACAAGGCGGCCGAGCCGGTCACATGCGTGATGTGGCGTAAAACCAACGGCGAACCGCAGGCTCAGGTCAGCACGATATCGGGGCGGCGGCTACCGATTCCGGTGGGTGATGAGCGTCGTGTGGTGCCGTTCATCAGCGCCGGCGTCAACACCGCTGACGAGGTGTATGTCAGTCCCTCGTCAGCGAACTACGTTCAGGTCACTGGTGTGCAACCGGATTCGGTGCGCGGGGAGAGCCTGTGGTTCATCGGCAACAACGGCACACGTTTTGGTGTGCCCACCGTCGGGTCTAATGGTGATGATCAAAGTCGGGAGGCGTTGGGGTTCAAGGGCACTGCGCCCACTCCTGCGCCGTGGGCAGTCATTAAGTGGCTGCCTGCTGGGCCGGTGCTGTCGAAGTCGGCGGCGATGGCCCAGCATGACAGCCTGGTGCCCGATCCCAAAGTCGCCGCGCTGCAACAAGTCAAGGGAGCGGGCCAATGAGTCAAGTGGGGTTCATCCGCAAGGAAGTGGGCTCGCCGTTTGTGCCTGAGGATGCCGTGGAAGTGCCCAATCCGGCCGAGATCACGCGCCCGGCGCCGGCCAAGCCGCCGACGTGGGTGTGGGTGCTGATCTTCGTGAGCATGGCCGTGGCGTTGATGGTGAGCCTGTATCTGTCGGGTGCGCGTCAGCTCTCGGGAGGCTCCTTCTTCATTTTCCCGGTCATGCTGATGTCGATGATGATGATGCTGCGAAATCGTATGGGCAGCAACGGGAAAAAGGATCACGGCAGCGCCATCAACCAGGACCGCGCGGACTTTTTGCGGGCGCTCGATGAGCAGCGGGTCAAGATTCATGCCGCCGGCCGCGCGCAGGCCGCCGAGATTTCCTACCATCATCCCGACCCGACGAATGGGTCGCTGGCCACGCTGGTGGGCACGGGCAGGATGTGGGAGCGCACCCCGGATGCCCGCAACTTCGGGCACGCCCGGTTTGGCTTGGGTGTGACGCGGTTGAAGACGAAACTTCAACCGCCCACCAAAGTCCCGCCACCGGAGTTTCGGGAGACCGTGACCACGGTGGCTGCGCGTGATCTGCTGGTCGCGCAGAACGTGATCCACGACATTCCCCGGCCGTTGCACCTGTTCGACCAGATGGGGTGGGCGTTTTTCGGCGACCCCGATGTGCGGCCGACGGTGCAGGGGCTGTTACGTGCGCTGGTGTGTCAGGTGTGCGTGTTCCATGGCCCTGACGACGTTAAGGTCGCGATCATTAGCGATGACCCGGCGGCGTGGGACTGGGCGAAATGGTTACCGCATACCGGTGACGAGGAGCTGGTCGACGCGTGCGGGCCGGTGCGGCTGATCTTTGCTGACGTGGCGGCGTTTATGGAGCATTTCGGGTCGTCGCTGTCGGGGCGGGGACCGTTTCAGGCTCGCCAGGAAGGCGGGGTGAAACCGGACAGTTGGTTGCTGGTGGTGGTGGACCTTCCTGGTGCGGATTGCACGCCGATCCTGAGCGAAGAGGGGCGCATGGGTGTGTCGGTGATCGAGGCGACCGGTAACGACCTCAGCGTGCTTGCTAACCCGAAGAACGCATTTTTTGTTGCCGCCGATGAGGACAACACGATTAATCTGCTCAAAGCAGCTGGCCAGGAGGTGTAGCGATGGTTGCGGTGACGAAATCAATGCCGGCGGGTCTGCTGTTTGCCGCGGTCCCCGACGTTATGCCGATTTATGAGGCTGAGGCGTTGGCTCGGGCGCTGTCGGCGTTCACTCCGACCGATGAGGCTGAATCGGTGCTGGCTAAGGCCGCTGCGGAGGCGCGCGCCGGCCAGGACTTCACCGATACGATGGGGATCTACGATTTGCGGAGTTGGAATCCGGTACCGCGGTGGAATGATCTTGCCCCTACTGATCGGCTGCGGGCGCCCATCGGGAAGACACCCAACGGCCAATTGGTGTATCTGGACATCAAGGAGGCTGCCGAGAACGGCGCTGGCCCGCATGGCTCGATGACAGGAATCACCGGTTCGGGTAAGTCTGAGCACCTCAAGTCGTGGGTCCTGGCGTTGGCCGCGACGCATTCCCCGGAACAGTTGCGGATTCTGTTGGGCGACTTCAAGGGTCAGGCCGGGCTCGGCGTGCTGGAGCATTTGCCGCATTGCGTTGGCATCGTGTCGAACTTGGAGAATTCCCGCCACAAGCTGGAGCGGTTCAAGCTGGTGTTGCGTGGGGAGGTGAACCGACGCCAGGAAGTGTTGCACGCCACGGGTTTTAAGGATGTGCGTGATTATGAGCGGGCACGCAAGGCCGGGCGTACTGATCTGGAGCCGATTGGCGCACTGCTGCTGGTTCTCGACGAGTTCTCCCAGATGCTGGAATTCGCCCCGGAAATGGCCAAGGTGATGGACCAGGTGGGCCTGGTAGGACGCTCGTTGTGGATTCACATCATCAACGCCAGCCAGCGCGCCGAGCAGGGCAAGATGTCCGGAATGATTGCCCAGCAGACGTACGCGATCGGCTTGAAGCTCAAGGACGCAGGCGAGTCTCGCGCGGCGATCGGCTCGACGCGGGCGTGGGAAGAACTCAAGAACGCCCCGCAAGGGTCGGCGTTTTTGGTGATCGACGGTGAGCACACCCGCTACCGCAGTTTTTATACCGGCGGACAGTACATTCCTCCGAAAATGAATGCCGCCGAACGGGATCGGGCTGAGGGGCATTATCTACCGGTGGCACGGTTCACCAGCGCGGTGGCAGCCCTTCCGGACACCATTGGCCACGACATCGAGCTCGAGGACGAGCTGATCGACGACACCCCCGAGGACGACGCGCCCACGGTGGCCGAGCTGATGGTGCAGCGGATGGCGGCTGCGGCCACGACGTTGCCACGTGGCCATCGGATGTGGCTACCCGCTTTGGACGAGACGTCGGCGCTGACGATCGACGTTGTCGTCAGCGAATTTTGGAACCGACCTTGGGATGAGTTCAGCGAGGACTCGGGCTTAGTCGCCGCCTACGGCCGTGAGGACGATCCGTACGCGCATTCACAAGACGTGGTTGCCCAGCGGCTAGCCGATAGCCACGGCGGTGTCGCCGGTGCACCGCAGACCGGGAAGTCCACCGCGCTGCGCACCTTGATCATGTCGTTAGCGATGGCCAATTCCCCCGAGCGTGTTCAGTTTTACGGAATCGATTGTGGCGGTTTGAAAATGCAGAGCGTGGCCGCCCTGCCGCACGTGTGCGGCATCGCCGGTGCTGGTGATGAGGAAAAGATCCAGCGGGTGGTATCGGAGGTGGAGCGGATTTTGCGTAACCGCCAGCGCGATTGGGCGCGCTGGGTTGATCCGGGCGCACGAGATGGGCATAGCGGGTTGGATCTGTTGAGCTTTCGGGCCAACAAGTTCGGTCCCAACAAGCGCCCGGTGCCCGAGGACGGGCATGGCGATGTGTTCCTGGTCGTGGACAACATGACCGCGATCAAGACTGAGATGCTGGACCTGCACGATCGCATCCACGCGTTGACGCAGGGGGCGTTGAACTTTGGGGTGCACGTGATCTTGGGTGCTGACACCTGGATGGAGCTCAAGGCCGAAGCTAAGCTCGCAGCCAAGGTGGAGCTACGCCTGGCTGAGTATTCAGACTCCAGGATGGACCGGGCGGCGGCCAAAAACGTGCCCGATCATCAAAAGGGTCGCGGCTTGGTGAAATCCGGCAACGAAATGCTGGTGGCGGTGCCGTATGTGGCTCAGTTTGCTGAGATGGACACCGAGGTCGCGGCCACTAATGCCACCGCCGAGCTGGTGGCGCACAAGTGGCTGGCGCGCGGGTTCGGTCGTGCTCCGCAGCTGCAGCAGTTGCCTGCCGACATCGCGTTCGCCGATCTTGACCCGCTGCCGGCGACTGCGCCGCGCCACGGCCTGCGCATCGGGATCGGGGAACGCGAAATGTCCACGGCGTGGCTGGATTTGGACCTCAATCCGCATGCGTACTGCGCGGGCACCAGCAAATCGGGGCGCACAGTGTTTTTGCGGACAGTATGCGCGGCGATCATGGAGACCTACACCCCGCAAGAAGCTCAGGTCATCATGTTCGACCCGGAGTTTTCGATCGGCGATGCGCTAAGCAAGGAGTACCGCACGGTGTGGGTAACCGAGCACCAGAAAATCCACCAGGCCGCCGAGCAGATCGCGCAGCGCCTCGAGGGGCGCCGTCCGCCAGACAATCTCGAACCCGAGGAGCTGCGTGACTGGAAACCGCAGCGGCCCAAATGGTTCATCATCGTTGATGACCTGACGCTGCTGAGCCCGGCGGGGGCAACAACAACCCTGCTGCAGCCGTTGGTGCCCGCCGCGGAGACGGCTCGCAATCTGGACCTGCACATCATTGCCGCGTCAGCATCCGATGACTGGTATGCCCGCGGCGGGGCCAACAAATTGATTGCGGCGATGACCCGGGGCGGGGCGTCAGTGGTAGTCCTCGACGGGGACCCAAAGAACGTCATCATCGACAAAGTCCGGCCAGCCAGCCGCATCCCTGGACGCGCAGAACTGTATCTGCGTAAAGGCGGCGGCCAGCTCATTCAGATTGCGCAACCACCTGACTTGCGGGCCGCGACATTGTCTGTCAGCGGCAGCGGTGTCGAGCAGGGATAATTGGGGAGGACACAAAACTGCATGATCGGTGAACAAGGAGACGTTTACGTGTTCCATTATCTGCTTCGCTGTGTATAGACTAGCGGCGGGCAGTTCCAGCGGTTCGATCCACAGGGTGAGGAGTTAACGGAAATGGGTGATTTCATCTTCATGGAGCCCGAGGCGGTTGTCGGCGCGTCGGGCAGCGCGGCTGCGCTGGCCGGCGAGGTCGCCGCGCATGGCGGGCAGGCTGCTGCGTCGTCGGCGGTGGTGCCTCCGGGTCTAGAGGAGATCAGCGCCGCCAATGCCGCCAAGGTGATGCAGGTGGCCACGGAGGCTTCGACGGTGATCGAGGCGGGCGCGGCGTTTCACGCCGAGCACGGATTGGCAGTAGGCACCTCGGCGGCCCTGACCACGTTGGCCGACGCGGTCAATTACGCGGCTATCGCCGACATCGTCTAAGCCGGGTGTTCGCGGGGGTTTAAGGGTCAGGCAATGACAGCTCCAGGAGCGTGGGCGGCAGATCCACCAGAGATCAACAGTGCGGGCTTTTGGCTGGGTCCTGGCGGTGAATCGTTTATGGCGGCTGCCGAGAACCTGATCATGGTGGCCTCTGGGCTGATCGCCAATCTCGGTGGGCAGGAGGCGATTAACGCCGCGTTGGCGATGTCGTGGCCTGACCCCACGGGCGAGCTGGCGGTGCTAGCCAAGGTTCCGCTGATGCTGTGGCAGGCGGCCGCCGCCGCCCACATGTCGGCATCGGGCAGCGCCATCCAGCAGGTGGCGATGGCGTTTGAGGCGCTCAAGGCGGCCACGCCGACACCGGTCGAGATCGGCGAAAACCAGGTTGAGCACGGGGTGCTGCAAGCCAACAACTTTTTGGGCATGTTGACCCCGGCTATCACTGTGAACCGGGCCAACTACGGCCGGATGTGGGTAACGGCGGCGTCGAACAAGTACGAATACGCCGCGTCCTCGGCGCCGGTCCAGGCGATCCCGCCGATGCCCGAACCGCCGCCGGCCGGTACCCCCGGCGGTGCGACGCCGTCGATGTCACCTCCGCAGGAGAAATCGGCCCAGGATCTGCTTAGTGGCGGTGGTTCGGACGCGATGAGCATGTTCATGGGGCCGCTGTCGCAGGTCGGGGGGCTGGCTGGACAACTGGGCAGCGGTGGGCAGTTGACGTCGCTGCCGCAGCAGGCGTTCCAGCCGTTCATGTCGATGCTCAGCGGCGGGGGCTTGGGCAGCAGCCTGAACCCGTCGTCGGAGGCGATGTCGGCGGCCTCGGCCGCTGACTGGCTTTCTGCCACCCCGGCGGCAGGAGGGCCGGTGGCGGCCAACCTGGTCAGCAGCGGCGGGGGCGGCGGTGTGGGCGCCATGGGGGCGTTACGGGGGCCAGCGGGTTTTGCCGCCGCGCCGACGGTGAACGCGTCGGCGGACAATCCCGAGGGCACGCTGTCGCGGGTCAACGAGGCCCGCGCGGCATCGGGGGCTCCGGTGAGCAGCGCGGGTATGGGCAGCAGCGGAGCCATGATGGGTCCGATGGGCCATGCCGGCGGCGAACACGGCAAGGAGCAGTCCAAACGCAAGACACCGTTGACGTCGTTGGCAGCGCTGTATCGGGCTCCGACGGCGGTTCCGGTGATTACCGGTAGTGGGGGTGCGGTCTTCCGACCGGGGGAGGGGGTTGACACACGCACGACCTGACAGCGGCGCTCACGCTTAGGCGGGACTCCCGCATACGTGATCTACCGACAACCAAACGTACACACTTACTCGAAAGGACATGCCCATGAGCGGCACACCCATTCACGGTGATCTGGAAGGTATCGGCCGCGACGCCGGTAGCTTGCAGGAGATCTCCGACCAGCAGGCAGCGATCATGCACTCCCTTGGCAGCACGCTGGAGGCTCTGGCCCCGGCGATGCGGGGCAGCGCAGGCCAGGCGATGCAAGTCGTGGGCGAGCAGCTGATCCATCAGGGCCAGCAGTTCTCCACCGCGTTTGCTGATCACTCGCAGAAGATGAGCAACAATGCTCACATCCTGTCCACGGCCGACTCGGACGGCGCTTCGCTGATCAGCGGCGTCGCCAACCTGATCTAGGCGACGGCGCCGCAGACCAGACCAGTCACATCCTCTGAAAGGACATTGCTATGTCAGTAATTCACTACGCGACCGCGGCGATCGCGGACGCCTCCGCCCAGATCGGGCAGGCCGCGAGCCAGACCGAGCAGAATCATCAGCGGTCTTTGGCAACGGTGCAGGCCAACGCCGAGAACTTCGGCGGCCAAGGCTCCGAGGCGTTCCAGCACGTCATTGCAACGCTCAACCAGAAGTACGCGCAGAGCCAGGAGACGATCCAGCGCGCCGGGATGGTGCTGCAGCAGGCCAACGAGGGCATGACCCACGCCGACGGTCAGTCCGCCGGCCAGTACGGGGTCTAAGCGGGCCGACTGGCCGAAAGTCACGTTGCGGCCCGGCGACGAGCTGGATACGCCCCCTTGTGGGGCACTTCGGCTCAACGCCGGGCCGCTGCGTGAGGAGCGCCCGATTCCCAGAAGGCTCATCATGACGCGACCACCGTCGTTTCTTAAGCGCCCGCCGCCGAAAACCCCGGGTCCACGTCCGATCACCGCGATCGACACGACCTGTGAGGGTGTGTGGCTGATGCAGGCCCTGTGTGGGATTGAACAGTTGCCCTCGGCGCTGCTGCTGCGGCCCTATGTGTCGGCCAGCGGCCGCCCGACGGGGCATCCGGGGATCGCGATCCTGCAGGAGGCGGGCGCGATCATGGATGACGAGACGGTGCACCCGACAGTGGCCCGCTGGTTAGAGACCCTGTCGGCGCCAGACATTGCGTTGA
The DNA here is from genome assembly GCF_059812845.1 of Mycobacterium sp. NGS34. Taxonomy (NCBI): domain Bacteria; kingdom Bacillati; phylum Actinomycetota; class Actinomycetes; order Mycobacteriales; family Mycobacteriaceae; genus Mycobacterium; species Mycobacterium sp. NGS34. The sequence goes on along the minus strand of NZ_JCALDM010000017.1, from coordinate 57,996 downwards.
CCGTCGATGTGAAGCGGCCCGGTGTGGAGTTCATGCGGATGGTGATCGCGCGACGTGACGCTAGACATGCGGCGATCTCGCGTGGCGGTGCGGGCAGCGCCGACAACATCACCATCGAAGAGGTGGGGGCTGTTCCGTCGTTACGTGTGCTGTTCGAGCGGATCATGGTGCTGTGCGACCGTGGGCGTGGGCCGGTGGAACCGGCGTCGCTGTCGCCGATCACGGTGCCTACCGCTGACCTGGTCGACGGGTTTGCCCGCATTGTGGCCGGCGACCATACGCCGGCATCGGCGCTGTCGTCGCTGAACCTGACCGCCGAGCAGCGCCGCATTGTGACGTTGGCTGCCGATCAGCCACTGATGGAAGTTGCTTTCGCGCTGATGGTGCACGACAGGCGGGGTGATCATGTGGCGGTGGCGTCGGCGGCAGTGACCGACACCGTCGAGGGCCGCATCGTGACGGGTCCGATCCTGGGGGAGGACGGGACATGGTGGACTCAGATCGTGCCGGGGACCTCTGATGCGGGCGGTGCTGCGCTGCGTGCGCTGGTCGCGACGGTGGGCACGACATGGGAAAACCACTCCCGCTACAAATAAAGCAATCGATCTGTTTACGGGCTGCTTTTTTTGATGCGGATGTGTTATTTTGGGTGTTATTGAGATGGGGGTGTCAGGGGCGAGTCCTTGACACGACGCTTGGGAGAGCCAGTGACCAACAGCAATGACCGCCAGGACTTCTACGGGCAGCGGGTCGGCGACGAGGAGCCGGAGGAGTCGAGCGGCGAACCGGCCGGTGAAGCGCCCGCTGCGAGCACGCCGGCCTCCGAGCCCGCCCCAGCTGCGCTGGACCCTGACGGCCACACCCAAATCGTCGACCGCGACGACATACGGCGCAAGCTCGCCGCCGCGCGGCGCCTACAGGATGCTGCGCAGGGCGAGGCTATGCCGGCGCAAAGCCCACCCGGGTTCGACAGTGACGAGCGGGTCGCGGGGACTGCGCCGCCGCCCGGGCGCACACCATCTGGGCCGCCGCGACCGCAGTACCCCGACGCACCTGGTCCTGATGGCCTCTACGGCGGTCCGCCCCAAGCGATGTCGCGGCCGCCGGCTCGGCCGCCGGAACCGTCGGGTCCACCCAGCTACGGCGGATGGCCGCCTGCAGGCGCGCCCGGGCGTCATGGCTCACACCGGCTCGAGGACGACCCTTACGCCTCGGTGGGGCCGATGCGCGCGCAAATCCACGAGAGCCAAGTGTCGGCACCGTATAAGCCGGTGCCCGAAACGGGCTGGCGCCACGGCCTGTACAAGGTCACCCGGATTAACCTGGGATTGTCGGCCAGCGAGACGCATTGGAACGATCTTCGTCGGCGGCTGAAAGTCAACCTGCGCGGCACGTACGTGATCGCGGTGATGCAGTCCAAAGGCGGGGTGAACAAGACCACCACCGCCGCCCTGATCGGTGCCGCACTGGCCAAGTACCGGGATGAGAAGATCGTCGCGATCGACGCCAACCCGGCGCGCGGGAACCTGAGTCGGCGGGTGGACGAGCCATCGACCATGTCGTGGCGCGGACTCAACGCTGATCAAAACTTGCGCAGCTACTCTGATTACCGCGAATTCCTCGGGAAAGATTCGACGTCAGGCCTCGAGGTGTTGGGCAGCGACCTGGGCCGCCAACGCATGACCGGAATGGACCTGCGGAAGTCCTGGGCGATTCTGCAGCGCTATTACCCGATCGCCATCGTGGACTGCGGGAACGAACTCGATGACGACATCGCCCGCGCACTGCTGGAGGACATTCCCGTGGACGCGATCGTGGTGCCGTCGACGACGCGCCTCGACGGCGCTCTAGCGGCGGCTGACACGTTGAATTGGCTGATGGACAGGGGCTACCCGCATCTGGTGCACGAGGCCGTGGTGGTGGTCAGCAACATCAACAAGATCAATGCCAGCGCAGAGGTCAAGCAATTGCACGCAGACTTTGAGCGCACGGTGCGATCGGTGCACGATGTGGGTTTCGATCCGCACCTCAGCGACGCTGTGGCCATCGAATACACCCGGCTGCAGCCTGAGACCTGGCTGCGCTACATCGAGGCGGCGGCCTCGCTGGCCGATGGGTTCGCCCGCGCCAACGACCGTAGTCCAAGGCCAGCGGGTGGTGCACCGCATGACCCTCCGACCCAGCGCCAGCCGTGGGGGCGCCTCGGCGGCCATGAGGGGGGCCAGTGGCCCGACGCCGGCCTGAACGCCGGGCCGTGGGGTCAGCGGCAGTGAGCACGGTATCGGAACACACTGGAACACGCTCAGCGGCACATGTTCGGCTCCGGGAGCAAGTGAAGGTCGCGGTCCTGTTCGAGGGCCGCCAAACCGACCTGGTGCTGCCGGCCACCGAAGTCGTGGCCACCGTGATCACCCAAGTTCTCACCCATGTCAGCAAGGCAGGGGAGGAACCGCGGGGCCCCGACGATGACGGTCTTATCCGACCGGGCATGCTGGTGCTCAAGCGGGTCGGTGGGGCGGCGTTGAACCGTGGCCAATCGTTACGCGAGCAAGGCATCACCGACGGTGCTCTGTTGATGTTGGAGGTCGACGACGCCGAGGTGTCGTTCACCGAAGTGGTGGAGAACGCGTCGTCAGCGATCGCGCATCTGAATGCGCAACGCTTCAAGGCGGTCACCGAGCAGACAGCTGTGACGGTGGCCGCTGTGACCGCCGCGGCCGCGGCAGCATTGATGGCGGGGCTGTTGATGTGGGTGTGGCACCTCGACCACCTCGCCGGGATCAACTGGCCGCTGATCACGCCGATCACCTGCGGTGCGATGGCGGTGGTGCTGCTGTTCGGCGGTGTGGCCGCGTGGTGGCGCCAGCACATGACGGTCATTGCCAGCGGACTGTGGGCCGGGGCGCTAATGGCCGTCGGCGTCGCCGGCTACACCGCCGTTCCCGGGCAGGTCGGCCCGTGGCATGTGGTCCTGGCGGCGTCGTTGACTGCCGCGGTGGCAGTAGCGCTGTGGGCGCTGGGCCCGGCGCCGGCAGTGGCGCTGGCCTGGCTGACCGCGGTCAGTATCGGCACCGGACTGATCGCGCTCGTTCACGCCCTGGGCGTCGCCATGCCCTATCTGTGGGTGGCGACCATGGTCGTCGCGCTGGTGCTGTTGAAGAAGGTCGAGCCACTGTCGGGGTTGCTGGCGCGGGTACCGATGCCCAGTTTCCCCACCATCACCGGCAAGCTGGTCTTCGACGACGCCGAAGACATCGCCGCCGAAGCGTTGGTGGCCGCAGAAACCGAAGGCACGCCCAGCGTCGATGAGCTGCGGCGGGCCGCGGCCGCGGCCAACGGCTACTTGCAGGCCCTCGTTGCTGCGGTGTCGCCGTTTTTCATCCTGGGCGCGGCCGGGGCGGTGACTCCCGGCCATGGTCGCTGGGTGTTGGCCACCGCATTCGTGCTGGGCATCGCCGCGATTCTGGTGCTGGGCGGGCGCGCGCTGACTGACCGAGCGGCCGCAGTGACCGTGGTGGGCACCGCACTGGCCATGAGTGCAGCGCTGGGCCTCAAATACGCTCTGTCGAGCCATGATCGGTCAATTAGCCTGATCGTGGCGGGCCTGATCGTGGCTTTGGGACTGGCGGCGTTGGTGATCGCCGCGGTCGTTCCCCGACGCGTGTTCTCTGCGCCGTTCCGCAAAATCGTGGAGTGGACCGAATACGCGCTGCAGGTTGCGGTGTTCCCGGTGGCGCTGTGGCTGCTCAATGTGTACGTCCTGGCGCGGGCGGCACTGCAGTGACGCGCCGATGGACGGTTCGAGGGCTCTCGGCGATCAGCGTCAGCGTTTTGGTGATGCTGACCCCATTGGGTGCGGGCACGGCCGGGGCGATCTCACAGCCGGTGATCGATCCGGGGGCTGTCCCCAACCCCTTGCCGCTGGGTCCAGGAGAGCCGCTGCGCCAAGAGCATCAATGCATCCCATCGGGGCTGCTGCCCAATACCGACCTGGGCGCACCGAGCGCATCGCAAGCGTTCATGGATATTCCGGCGCTGTGGCGCTCAGCGGGCCGCGGGGCGGGTCAGAGCATCGTCATGGTGGACACCGGGGTCAACGTCTCGCCGCGGTTGCCGCACATCCACCCGGGTGGCGATTACGTGGTCGAGTCGGCAAATGGGTTGCAGGACTGCGACTCTCACGGAACAGTTATTGCATCCGTGTTGGGGGCTCAGCCGTCGCAGACCGATGGGCTGGTCGGTGTCGTACCCGATGCAGACATTATTTCGATCAGGCAGTCCTCTGAGGCGTGGGTGCCGGCCAATCCGACATCGGCCGACGTCGAAACCGATCGCCGGGCCGGCACGGTTGCCTCGTTGGCCAAAGCGATTGTGTTGGGCGCCAACACCGGCGCCAAAGTGATGAACATTTCTATCGTGAGCTGCATCCCGGTTCTCAAGCCGGTTGACCAGACCACGCTGGGCGCAGCGGTCAGGTACGCAGCGGTGGACAAGGATGTCGTCATCGTGGCCGCAGGCGGCAACCTCGCCAATGCAGGGTGCGCGCAAAATCCCGACATCGACGCCACCAACGCAAAGGACCCCCGCAACTGGGGCGGTGTGGTCACCATCTCGACCCCGGCATGGTTTTCCCAGTACGTGTTGTCGGTCAGCGCCAGCGACGGCACTGGTCAACCCGCTGTCGATGAACAGCACCGCGAAATCTCTTTGTCTGGGCCGTGGATCGGTGTGGCCGCACCCGGGGTGTTCATCGAGGGCCTCGACGACAAAGGCGGGGTCATCAACGCCACGTTCGATGCGACCGCCGGGCAGCTGCGCGCCATCAACGGGACGTCGTTTGCAGCCCCATACGTTTCGGGTGTGGCGGCGCTGATCCGTGCGAAGTATCCGAAACTTACTGCGGCCCAGGTGATTCACCGGATCGAGGCGACCGCGCACTCGCCGGCGGCCTCACCGGTGGATGGCTCGGTGGTCGACAACCGGATGGGTTACGGCGCCATTGATGGGCTTGCCGCGCTCAACGATGACGTGCCGCTGGGCCCGGCCGTGCCCACGGAATATCTATCCCGGCCGCTGCACCCGCCGCCGCCTCCACCACCACCGGATCACCGCCCCATGATCGTGGCGCTGGCCGGCACGGGTATCGCGGTAGCGCTGTTGGGCGCACTGTTCTTCATTTCCCGCATCACCCGCGAGCGGCGATCATGACGCACCGGGTGGCGTTGAGTGATCCGGCCACTGCGGTCGCCGAGGAGCCGGGCACGCCGGGGGATCGGTTAGCGCGATGGCAGCTGCGGTGGCCGCTGCGTCGGGCGATCATCGCCGAGGTGGCCGCAGTGGCGGTGGCGGTTCCGCTGGCTGGGCTGGCGCCGTGGTGGGCGCTGGCGCTGGTCGCGGTCGTGGTGATCCTGTCGGTGGGGGTGACCTATCGGTCAGCGACCACGTTGAGCTGGTTGGGTCGCCTATGGCGGCTCCGGCGGGCGGGTGCCAGTGCCAAGCGGCGGCGTGCCCGCGCGACCCCGCCCGCTCTTTGTGAGGCAGAACTGCCTGGGGTGGGGCCATGCGGGCTGGCCTGGGACGGTCAATTCGCGATCACCATGATCGCGCTGCACGGCCGCCCATACGCCACGACCGTCCTGGTGTCAGAAGGTGCCGAATCGATCGACACTGTTCCGCTGAAGGTGTGCGGTGAGTTGCTTGAGCAGTTCGGCGGGCTCGAACTGCACTCGGTCGACGTGCTCAGCGACGGCACCCGCACGGCCGCTGATGGCCGGTTCACCCCTCGCTATGAGGAAATGGCCGCCGATCGGTCCGCTGTCGGGGTGCGCCGGACTTGGCTGGTGCTGCGGCTGCGGCCCACCGCATGCCTAGACGCGATGCTGTATCGCAGCAGTGTCGGTGAGGCGATCGCTGCGGCCACCGAGCGGATTCGGCAGGCCACAGTGCGCGCCGGGTGCCGTGCTGTGGCCTGCAGCACCGAGCAGATCACGGCCGCAACGAGCGCGCTGTTGGGCGGCTACGAGCTCGACGCCTATCAGGAGCGGTGGACCGACCTGCGCGTCGGCGACGACTACGTCACGCCCTACCGGGTGTCAGGGACCGATCTCAATACCCGCATGCTCAACGACGTGTGGACCATCCGGGCCAGTAAAGCCGTTGTGTTGGTTCGCATTACGCGTGACGACGAGACCGGAGAGCTGATGGCCGGTGCCTTGGTGCGGGTGCACACCAGCGCACCGCTGACCCACCCACCGGTGTCGACGCTGCAGAGCGTTCCCGGGCAGGCCTTCGAAGCGTTGACTGCCACACTGCCGCTGGGGGACCGCTCGGTCAGTCTGGCGTTGTCGGCGCGCCCGCTGGGGCGCGCCCCGTTGGCGGTCCAGGTCGGCCCCACCGGGTTTTTGCACGGCATGGCTGAGCTGTCCGGGGTTCCGTTCCTGCTGTCGTGGACCGACCCGCTTAAATTCCTGCGGATCGGTATCGCCGCGGACCTCGATGTCGTCGAGGCACTGGTGCTGCGCGCCACTTCGGCGGGGGCGACCGCCGAGATCCACACGGTCAGACCAGCACAGTGGCAACCAATCTGCGATGAAATTCGCATCAACATGGCGCGCAGACAAGAGCGCTCCAAGACCGCCACGCTGATCGTGGCCGACGGTCCTGAACCACAGCAAGTGCTGCGGGAAAGCGGTGAACGAGGCCACGCCCTGGTCACGGTGATGCCCGCCGGCGAACCGCTGCCCGAGGACGTCGACATCCGTATCCGTCAAATCGGTCCCAACCGGATCACCGTTGAGACCCCGGCCCGGCCACGGCCGGTGAATCTTGGAATCATGCGCCCGCGCAACGAAGCCCACACCCTCGCCCACCTACGCCACAGGAGCTAACCCGAGATGAGTTCGCGTAGCACCGAAGCCCTGCGCGCCGGCATGAAAACGCTGCGCACCAACCCTCGGCGCGCGCTGGAAGTGTTCAAGCTGGCCACCGATGACGACCCCGGTATGGCTGATGCCTGGCTAGGACGCATGGCCGCCGGGGACCGCTCGGCCGGTACGGTGGCTCGGCTGGCCGCGGCGCGGGATCGGCTCGGCTCAGACCTGCGGATCGCAGGCTCAGGAACGACCCTGACCGACCTCGACGTCACTTTCGATGTCGAATACCTGCGGTGGCGCATCCAAGATTCCACCACCGCAGAGCTGGCCTATATCGCCGCGCTGCTGGCTGACCAGAAATTCGCGGAAGCCCACACCCGCCTGGCCGCGCTGGGGACTGACCCCAAAGTCCAATTCACCCGCGCAGTGCTGATGCAGATGACCGAACGCTGGCCCGATGTCCTAGCCGCCGTGGCCGGCCGGGAAGCCTGGTTCGCCGACACCATGCTCAGCCAGGCCAGCGCACTGCTGGAAGCCAAAGCCGCGGCACACCTGGGGATGTGGGAGCGCGCCTCAAACGCTGTGGAGACCGCCAGCGACTCACCCTACGGACCTGACCCCATCGCCCGTGATGCGCTATTCCTCAAGGCGCTCATCGCACGCGCCCAAGGCCAGGACGACACCGCACGCCAAGTCTTGGGGGACGTAGCGATGCGCTGGCCCGACTTCGAGCTGGCCCGAATAGCGTTGGCCGACACAACATTTGGGATACGGGTCGTCGACCACGCCACCATCGACACCCGCGAGGACCCGTGGGACCCGGCTACCGGGCGCACCCCGGAGCAACGCCAAGACGATCAGCACACCGACGACGCCCGCAAAGACTTGGCCGAGGCCGAGCAGACCCTGAAAGCGATGATCGGCCTCGACGAAGTCAAGCAGCAGGTCCGCTCGCTCAAGGCGTCCACGGCGGCGCGAATACTGCGTTCCCGCAAAGGGTTTCCCACCCCGGCGGTAACCAATCATCTACTGATGATCGGGCCGCCTGGCGTCGGGAAGACAGAAGTGGCCCGAGTGGTAGCGAAAACTTTTTGCGGGCTGGGGATTCTACCCAAACGGGACGTTTTCGAAACCAGCAAGGAAATCCTGGCCGGCCAGTACGTCGGAAGCGTCGAAACCCAAACCCGCGAGTTCCTCGCCCAAGCTATCGGCGCGACAGTGTTTTTCGACGAATTCGGTGAACTGCTGCACGGCGGGTACGCCGGCGGCGACCCGATCGGACAAGGCATCATCGGAGCCATCGTCCCGTGGATGGAAAACAACAGGGACAAGGCCGTCTTCATCGCCGCCGGCTACCCGGCCGCGTGCCGGAAGGTCATCGAGTCCAACGGTGGCTTGCAAGGCCGGTTCGCCACGACGATCGCATTCGAGTCCTACCCACCGGACAAGCTCATCGAGATCGCCCACGCAATTGTCAAGCGCAGCAGCAACATCGTTGAGCCTGGTGCGTTTGAAAGCGTGCTCCTCGAACCGTTCACGCGGTTCTACAACGAGGTGGCGCAGTCACCGGACGGAGACACCGTCCGCACCATCGATGACCTCAACAATGGCAGGTATGTGCGCAACATCATCGAAAAGGCGCAAGCGGCACGCGATCTGCGGGTAATGGATGGCCACGGCCTTGACGACTTCGACCTGAGCGACCACACGTTCGGTGAATCGATACCCGCCAACGACCTTCTGCTCCTGACCCGCGACGATGTGTGGAACGGGCTACAGGACGCCACCCCGCCACGGTTCCGGAAGCGGTTGCAGACCCGGTAGTTTCGGCCAGGGTTGCACTCAATAGACGTGGTCTAGCAGGCGGCGCCGAGAGCCGCTATCATGTACATTGTGCCGCTGTCGCGGCGGCCTGATTCCCGACAAGCGACTGACCGCCCACATCGATCCGTCACTCAACAGATCGGGACAAGACCCTCGGGGTTCCGCGCACAAACCCTTTCAGAGAATGTTGCGCCGCAGATGTGGGCTGCCGCAACAACACCTTTGGATGGGATGTGATCTTCGCGATGACCGAGAAGTCTTGGAAGAACAAGGCCCGGCGCCACCAGAAAGCCAATGGTAGTTCTTACACCCGTGCACGGCGCGAGGTCGACAGCGCACGAGCCGAGCCGGATGCCGGCGGGCTCTGGTATGCCTTCGGTATCAAAGACGCCAGCAACCTCGACGTCGGCGACCTGTGGGCCCCACACGCACTGCGACCAGTACCCCTGGGCCTGACACCTAACGGGCAGCTGGTGTGGCTCGACCTGAACGAGGCCGCCGCTGGGGGGCATGGGCCGCACGGACTGCTGGTCGGAACGACCGGCGGCGGTAAGACCGTGGCTTTGCAATCGCTGGTGCTGTCGCTCTGCGTTCGGCATTCACCCGAAGTTCTCCAGCTGGTCTTGGTGAGCAGTCAAAATGGCTCAGGGCTCGCAGAATTCTCAAGCTACCCGCACGTCACCTTCGCATCGACCACCGCCGACGAACTGGATATCGGGCGCACCGAGCACGTGCTGACCGAGCTTATTACGCAGCGCGCGATGATGCTGCATGACGCCGCCACACCAAACATCGGCGCCTACCACAGGGACCGCGCCAGCAGACCGGAGGCCGAGCTACCACCAATGCCCCACGTGGTAGTCGTGATCGATGAGTGCTCCGCGCTCCTGCGCGACCGGGGGACCGCTCGAGCCCTTTCCGAGGTCCTCCGCATGGGGCGGTCTCTGGGCGTCCACATCCTCGGGGCTGTTCAGAACATCGAAATGGCAGATCCTGCGAAGATGGTTCTGGAGGGGCAGAGTACCTACACAATCGTGTTCAAAACCACTGCGCAGCAAGCTCGGTACCTTCTTGGCTCCGATGATGCCGCCGACTTCATCAACGCTCCGGGTGCCGGGATGTTCGCGATCCTCGACAATGACCTGGTGGCGTTCCATGCGTTCTCGCCGGTGTCTGACTCGGTGATCGGTTCCGTCCGCCGACAGCTCGAGAAAGCTTGCTAAACAGCCCGCTTGCGGCGTATCAATGCCAGCGACTCAGGGCTCCCGTAGCCGATCTGGACCGCCCCAGCCGCGATGGCCTGGGCGCGTTTGGAGTCGGTCACGTCATAGTGCGACTTCCAGGTCCCTGGGTATTGCGCCCAGCTTCGCCGAAGCCCGATTGACGCGGCGAAGCGGTGCAGCTCCTCGTCGCTGTCAGCCATCAGGTGCGACCACCGGGCAGCGATGCGCCCCACCCTGGCCGGCATCCGCAAGTCGTCGACGTACACTGCCATCGCTCAATTCCGATCTGTCGGCAGGTCATTGGGCGTTTCGTGACCTTGCTCCAATAAGGCGGCGACACCCTCTATGAGCGCGCGGTCGTCGGCGTCGTAGTGTGCCCAGTTGAGTACCGTGTCGCGGTCTGCGCCAGAATCAATTGCAGCAGCCGCGACGGCGTGGATTGTGGTGGACATGATGTCGCGCAGCAAGATCAAGTCATCGAGTGCCAGTCTCGCTGTCTCGGATACGGTATCGACACGTGGTCGGCCGGGCGTGGGCTCAGCGCCGGCGGCATCGTTGCCGATGAGTATCCGGTTACGGACGTGCGCCATGCCGGCGCGGACAAGATTGAGCCGCTTGACTATGTTGAGGGTGCGCTCGCGAGTCACCTCAGCCAGCCATGTGCCGGGCGTCATCAGCGAGTTGGCATCTGATGCAGCGCTTCTGCTCTTTTCCATTGTTGCCTTCGGGTCGATAAGTTGGTTGGCGCGGTGGCGGTTGGGGTCTGCGTTCGCTGTCGCCGTGTCTATGGCCGTACGTCGAACAAGGTGAGTTGCACGGGCTTTCGGGGAGGGCGCGGGGCACGGGGGGTGCGGCGGGCCTCTGTGTGCGCGACCGCGTCTATGGCGGCTTGAGCGATTGTCGCGTAGGTGGGGGACTGCTCTCTGTCAGGCGCGGTGAGGGCGCCGCGAAGCGATGACGGAACCATGGGCCAGTGGATCTCACACATAAACGTCGAATCGGGCACGTCGGTGGCGCATCCGTTAGCGTGGCAACGCGCGGTAGCGGTAGTCATCGGTGAGATTCCCTGAACGTCGAGGGCGGTAGAAGCTAAAGCCCGATGCTGTTGTCGTACAGGGCAACTGCAGGGCGGTCGCGTTGCGTCGAAAGGTAGTTCTGCAGCCAGGCCTGTGCGTCGGCGTCAAGGGCGGATGCTTCGTCCTCGGTGTGGATGCTATCGGCGCCGCAGGCACCTGCGCGGCCGTCTAAGGCGAGTCCTTCGTGGAGGAAGAACCGTGCGGCGACCACCTCGGGTGGGGTCGCTGCGGGGTCGAGCAGCGTGGTGGCTGCGCTGTCGATCGCAGCCATGGCGTACTGGGCGCGTCGGGCGTCGTCGCCGCTGAGGGCGGCTTGCCGCGCGAAGGTGATGTCGTCTCGTGCCTCGTCGAGGGATTCGCGGGCCGTGGGCTCGGTGCTCATTTCCACCTCCTGATGAAACAATACGTGCACAGTAGCATGTTTACTACTTGTCTTTCCTGCTTTGCTCTGTCAAGATGGGGTGATGAGCACGCTCTGCGTCCGCGCCCCGCGCCAGCGGGGCTCAACGCAAAATTGGACGGATAGCCTGCCCAAACAAGATGCGCTACAGCCCTTTCAATCGTTGCTCGGGTGTACCGCATCGGGCCAGGGTGCCGGGTCATGTGATGGGGCTGCCGTATTACGGCCCGCGTCTATGAAGCAGCGACGTGAACAGGTTCTGTTGGCGGGTGGCGGCGTGAACGACGCGCTGGACCTTGCAGCGGAGCTGCAGTCATGACCGTGTGCTCCGTGTGGCCTGCCGCCGCCGGTGCGGCGCGAGTGGTGCAGCGCACCATCTTGACACGGGACGGAGTTGCGCTCGCGGTCTATGACAGCGGCCCGATGGATGCCGATCGCACAGTGCTGCTGTTGCACGGACTGTGCCAGGGCTCGCAGAGCTGGGATCGTGTCGTCGAACCGTTACAGGATCGGTTGGGGCAGACCACGAGAATCATCCGCTACGACCATCGCGGTCACGGCAATTCGGCTCAAGCACCGATCCGTACTTATCACACCGAGCAGCTGGCCGATGATCTCAGCGACGTGCTGACCGCGATGCGGGTCCGCGGTGAGTTGACGGTCGCCGGTCATTCCCTTGGGGGTATGGCCGCGTTGACCTTTAGCGCCTGGCCTGCGCATCGCCAGGCCGTGCGCCCCCACGGCTTGATCCTGGTAGCCACCGCGGCAGGCGAGCTCGGACGCCATGGGCTGGGCCGACTACTGAGGACTCCGGCGCCCGATATGTTGGCAGCCTTGGTTGCCCATACCCCCGCTGCAGCTGCCGAAGGCGCGGCTCGCAGCGCGGCACGTCCGCTGTGCGAACTGGTCGGCCTTTGCCGGGGGTGGCCGCGCGTCGAGCGTGCGGTGCTATGCGCGATGTGCAGCGCCGCACTGGCATCGACGTCGCTGAGTACCGCGGCGGGATTTCTGCGCGGTCTGCGCGGCTACGACCAGCGCGCCAATCTGGGCAACATTGGTGCGCTGACCACGGTCATCAGCGGGGATGTCGATGTAGTGACCCCGCCGGCGCATGCGGTGCTGATGGCGGCCGGTATAACCGGTGCCCGGCATCGTCGGCTAGGCAATGCCGGGCACATGCTGCTGCACGAGGCACCACGTGCGGTCGCCGACGAGATCGCCGCGGTCGTGGCGATGGGCTCGGTCGTGGGTGGTGGCCAGGCTGGCGGCGTTGATGTCGATCGGTGTGCTGGGTAGCTGTGGGTGCGCGGATGAGTACACCTGGGCGTGGGGTGTGGAGGCCCTCGAAGCATGAGCATCGCTGAGGAGTTGCGCGCGCAGTTAGTTGACGCCCTAGCGAGGTCCGCGGGGCCTGTTACGACCACCGCGGCCCGCATCGCCGTTACCGAACACCGTGGCCGACTTGGGCGCCGAGCGGTGGTCGCCGAGGAGGTTTACCGGGCCTTGCTCACTTTGCAACGACGCGGGGTGGTGCGCAGAGTGCACAACCAGCCGGGCCGCCTGGCGCACTGGGAACTGACAGAAACCTATCGCCGGCGCGGCGAGCAGACGGGTTGCCGATGAGCGGGTCTGTTGGGCGCTCAACACAGTCGAAAACTGGTGGAAAAATGGCTTTTTTAGCCTGCCTACTGGCCGGAGAAGCCGCGACCTGCCTGGGACTGTTAGCGAGCTTCGACTATGTGGCGCAGGTGGGAAACCGCGTCATGACCTGGCCGGCGCGTCCCGGCGTAACTGCTGGCGCAGACGGTAGCGAACCGGCTGGGCGCTGCACGGATCTGGCAGAGGTGAATGCGTTTGCCTGCGAGCAGGTTTCAAATCGCCGTATTGCCCGCAACGGCGAATTAACACAGGAGGAACACCACCGATGACCACTACAGAACCGTACGTACGCCCGCAGACACCGTATTGCGGTTTTATGCGGCGGTTCGTCAAAGGCCGCGAAATGCTTTATGTGCCACGGACAGCGGCTCATTGCTTGATCAGCGCCCCGACCGAGTCGGGCAAGTCGCGTCGGCTGCTGGCGCCAGCGAGCACACTATGGGGTGGGCCGGTTGTCCAGGTGTCGTCCAAGGACGACGTCATGCAGAACACGATGGAGCGCCGATTCGGGCCGAAGGCGTTGATCGATTTCCGGCCGATCGTGCGGCCGGTCTACCCGCACGGTGTCGAGGCGATGGCCTATGACCCGACCACGACAATAGACACGCCGTTACAGGCGTTAACGATCGCCGAGACCATCATGCAGATGGCAACGGTGGGTATGGGTTCTGGGGCTGACCAGGTCTCCGACGGGGGTGTGTGGGAGTCGCAGGCAGCGGGCCCGCTGGCGGCGTTTCTGTATGCGGCCTCTCCGCAGGGTAACCGTCGAGGGATGGAATGGGTTCTAAGGGCCGTCGACAACCTCGACACCACACCGGAGGGCGCCAGCCAGCCTGGTTGGCTGCAGGCAGCGGCGATCTGCAGCCGCTACGAAGTGCTGGCGATCGGCATGACCCGCATCCTGGGAATGGAGCCGCGGCAGCGGGACTCGGTCGCGATCACTATGCGTAAAGCGATTACCCCGTGGCTGCGCACGGCGCTGATGGATGCCGGCACAACAGATCTGACGAAAGTGTTCGATCCGTCGTTTCTCGACCAGCCCAACGCCACACTGTTCGTGCTGGCGCCCGCCGATGGCACTGTGGCCGGCGCCGCGGTTACCCTGATCGACTCGTTGGTGCGGCGGTGGCGGGAGAAAACGTCGCAGCGAGAGCAGATGCATCGGTTATTGCTGGCGATCGACGAGCTACCGAACACCGCACCGCTTCCGAGCCTGCGGCGCATCGTGGGGGAGGGCCGTGGCCTGGGCATCAATCTGCTGGCCGTGGTACAAGCCTCGTGCCAGAATGACACCGTCTATGGGCCGACGTATGCCCAGGAGCTCCGAGAAATCTTCCCCGCCAACATCATCATGTATGGCGCGCACGAGGAACTGCTGATGAATCGGACCGAAGACTGGTCCGGTCTGACATTTCGGCGCACCGAAAGCTACGGCCAGGCCGACGGGCATAAAGGGCTTAACACTGATTTCGGCCCGTCGCTGAAGTGGCAGGAACTGCTTCCTCCCGACGGTGAGCATGCCCGCCTACTGATTCGCGGCGGCCTTGGTTCCTGCGTGGAAATTCCCGATTGGACCCGTTTCAAAGCGTATTACGACCAAGCGTGCGCCGCGCTACGGGCTCGCGCCGCCAAGACGTCACTGAACCCGCGCGTGCCGACGCCATCGGAAGGCGGCGGGGCGCAGGGACTGCGGTGGCTTGCCCGGATGATCGGGCGGTGAGGGCCGTGTCGCCCGAACGGTGGCGCGGTCCAACACGGCTGGGTGTGGCAGCGGTGTTCCTGGCGGCGGCCACCACACTCACAGGGTGCGGCGGGCTACCGGCCAGGGCCGCACACACGATGCCCTCCGACGGCCAGTACAGCCTGCTCCAAGAGCCCCAAGCCAGCTACGCCCCGATTAGAGCACTGATCGAGCGGGCCGCGAAGTCCGTGCGGATGACGATGTATCTGCTGGCGGATCCGGCTATCGAGCAGGCGTTGGTCGACGCTCATCGACAGCGGGGTGTGGCCACGACCGTAGTACTCGACCGCGCTTTCCACGGCCAGCGCGCCAATCAGGCCGCCTACGACGCGCTGCGGGCGGGTGGAGTCAACGTGGCCTGGGCTCCGGAGGGAACCATCGTGCACGAGAAGGCTTTGGTGATCGACGACAAGACCGCGGTGGTCAGCACCGGCAATCTCGATGCGCACTATTACGCGACCGCTCGGGATGCGGCTGTCGTCACCACCGTGCCTACACAGGTAGCCGCAATTGCCGAGACCCTTGACGCAGACTACGCCGCGGGGCAGTTGTCGCGAGCGGTCGACGCTGCTGGCCTGGTGTGGTCACCGGCGGCGCGGGCGGTGTTCGTGCGCACTATCAGCGGTGCGCGCCGCTCTGTTGAGATCACCACTGAGGAGTTCAAGTTCCTTGGGGGGTTCTAGGGTGTTGCGACGGCCATCACGCGGTGGCTTCGCGACGCAGTGACAGGAGCGAGGAGTCCGCGACCATGCTCGGGTCATCTCTCTTCGGCTATGACACCTAATTGTCGGGATGATCGCTGTGGCGCGGCAATAGGTTCTTGTGCTGTGGGCAATAGGAATTGATCGAGGCGGCGATGAAATAGCCGGCTTCATGTGGCGACAGGTCTGTGCCCTTTACTACGGACAGCGCCACGACGGTCGGCGTTTGACCTTTATCCAGTCCAGCGCACGCGGCTCGGCCCATCGCGGTTAACGCGGTGGCGTCAGTAATGACGATTCCATGTTTTTCAAGGGTCGCTATGAACGCATCATCAGTTTGATCCGCCGGTGCCGGAGGGGCGAAGAGCACCGCGGTGGCGGACAAACAGACCGCACCGAACACCGACCACTTGTCGGAACACGACCGCCTTCCCGTTATGGCACTTTCCTCCACCGCCTTGACCTGGCGCAGCACTGCCACCAGCGGTGGTAGTTGCTCGTCCCGCGACGTTGACGATAATACCCTACAGGGGTAGTGTATTTGCATGTTGGTTCGTCATCTCGCCGGTGCGCGTCCATCGTCTGCAACTGCGGTGAGGCGTTCCGCGGCAATGCTTCCGAGAGCAAGTGCGGCTGCGCGGTTTGCGTATTCAGCAGACGGTTGCTTGTGAACGCAATTCCCGCAATGAGCCGGCGCTTCCGTCTTTTCACGGCTCTCCTGGTGTATATCGGCATCGCACTTGGCGTGGCCGCCCCGGTTGGTGCCGAGCCCGACAACCCATTCGGCGGCCTCAGTTGTTCCTGCGATCAGCCGCTCGCCGGTCGGCATAATTTTGATGCTCAGCAGATACTGCAGGGAATCCGGTCCGGCCTCAGTAGTCGCATATGGCCGGCGTTGATGCCCGTGAAAACAGTTGGCATTACTACGTTGTCGTGAACGGCGCGTCCGTAGTGACTCAGTCAGTCCCCGAGGGAGGCCTGCACCTTTCCCCGCGGCCGCGCGCACGCAGCACAAGGCTGACGTGGTCGGGTTCAGCTCTATCCAGAGGGACTATCTGTGATGTATGCGGCACATCACACATCCGCCCCCATGCCCTTGTGCGGCGATTTGGGCGTACGCGGGAGTGGGGGTAGCCAAATCGACCACCCCCAGGCCCGCAGTCCCCAGCATGACTACCAAAGCTACACGCGCCAATGTGTCCATACCGCAGTATACCATACCCCCCTAGAGTAGTATATGAATTGATCGGCCTGCCAGCGCCCCGAGTGCTGCTCTTCCTCGTGCGGCGCCCGATGCGGTACGCGTGCCGCCGTTGCAGCTGGAGGTACAGGTTGGCCCAGTTAACCCCTAATAAGTTTGTAGGGACCGCGACTCCAATCGACGCACGAAGCACTACCTCGAAATGGAATTAGGTACCCCCGCTGGGTACTCTGGTTGAGAAGATGTCAGTGGTGGCCGACCTTGCTCGTCACCAAGCGGTAACGCCGACGATGTGCTGGGAGCCAAAATGGAAATGAAACGCGGATATGTAGGCCACAAGGACACCTATGCCAAGCGAATGCGCCGAATCGAGGGCCAAGTTCGCGGCATCGCCAAGATGATCGACGACGACAAGTACTGCATCGACATCCTTACCCAAATCAGCGCGGCCAGCAGTGCGTTGCGGTCGGTGGCGTTAAACCTGCTCGATGACCACCTTGACCATTGCGTAAGCCAAGCACTTACCCAGGGAGGCAACGAGGCTGACGTGAAGCTGGCGGAAGCCTCCGCGGCTATCGCACGACTCGTGCGTTCCTGATCAATGCGATAGGCCGGCGACGCAAGCCCCAGCCCGTACCGGCACGCACCTAGCGCTTGACTGATGTACCCTACCGGGGTACCGTCCCGGGTATGAATGAAAATAACACCTGCTGTTGCAAATCCACCGGCTGCACGTGCGGCGACTCCGCTTGCACCCAAGCTGCCGGCTGCAACTGCGGTCACCCTGAGTGCACCTGCAACGACTGATCTCCGTCAGCCCAGGCTTCGACAGTTTTGTCGGCGCCTGGGCTGATCTGATTGATACTCCTCACCGCTAAGCTGCCCTGCCAGGTCAGACGGACCTTCCAGCCGAGCCCGACATGCCCCCGAGACGTCCAGCGTCGCGGGGGCATTTACTGGCCGTGCGTGATCGCGACAAGCCACTCACCGCGGCACCAACGAAACCGCCCCTGCCGGTGGACAGTTGGCGTGGTCAGTCCCACCAGGCAGATCCGCCCGATAATCCGAAAGGCACAGATGTGACGAACTCACTGTCGTTCACCCGGCACAGGCTCACCGCGCCCCGGTACGCCAGGCCTGCACACACAGGGCATGTGCTGGTGGGCGCGTGGCGCTCGACGTTGTCGCGATGTCAGCTGGTCCGATGAGTGATCTGACGCTGCGGTGGGTTGTCACCGTGCTCTTTGGCGCCAGCATCGCGATCTATCTGTATATCCTTGTGGCCCAAGGCCGCCGGTGGACTAACGCTGTCAATCATCTGCTGCACCTTGCGATGTCGGTCGCGATGATCGTGATGGTGTGGGGAATCGGAATGAACCTACCGACCGTTGCCACCATGACTTTCTTCGTATTGGCGGGCCTGTGGTTCGCCCGTGCAGCCGCCGGAACGTCGACTGCGACTGGAGAGCAATTCATTAATGGCTACTACGCCGTGATGGCGGCAGCAATGGCGTGGATGTTCGCGGTGATGAACGGTGACTTGGACGGCCAGGTTGTTCATTCCTTCGATCATGCACCGTCAGGGGCACCGGCGATGGATATGTCCGAAATGGCCATGACGACCCCACGCGCGTTCTTGCCGAGAGGATCTGGTGGCGAGTGGATCACCGCGGTGAACTGGGTCGCGACCCTCAGCTTCGCCGTCGTGGCCCTGTACTGGGCATGTCATTACCTCGCCTGGCGCCGTACAGACCCCGCGCCATCCATCTTGCGCCCCGCGCATTTGGCACCGGTGTATCAGTGCTGCACGGCTGCCGGTACCGCCCTGATGTTCGGCGCCCTGCTGTAACGCGGCCCACCGCCTAAGCGGCCAAGCGTCCTGCCCGCTGCACTATCTCGATGGTCGTACTGAACTGTCCCAAAGGTCGGGTGCCCGCGGAGGCGAGGGTGTTTGGGGTATGGGCAGTCCGGGTTGTTTGGGATGTTTGGGTGTTATCGGGCCACAGTTCAGGCGGAGGATGCAGCTGCGGGGACTGGCCCGGCCGCCACCGCCGAGAGGGACCGACGGTGTGGGCGCTGTCGTCACGCCGAATGAAATCGTTGTCGTTGTGCTGCTTGGCAACTGACCGCTGCTACTACCAAATTCGACCGCAAAAATAACCGCACCCGCGCCACCGAGCGACGCGATCACCTGCCTAGCTTTAGTTTTCATCAGATTCTTCTTTCACTATCGTGTTGTCCGATTGCTCCCGCTGTCGTGCGCCGAGCCCGATACCGGGCAGGGGCCGTAGGGCCCCTCACGCGGGGCAAAGCGTCTCTGGTGGCTTGGGGCCTACCGGGCGGTCGTGGTGATTGCACGAGTTCTTGACCGAAAGCTCATCGGAGGACGAGACACGCCACCACGAGCGCAGGTTGATCGTCGCGTCGACAGCGGGTTCTCGCGTTAAAGCCCGCCGTTGACAAGGTCATTGGTCACTGGCCGCGGCGGGTAAGGCGCAACGGCCTAGCGCTGTCCGATCAGCGACGGGCGAGACAGAACCGGGTCAAAATGTCTTGACCGGTATGGGGTACGACGCCACGGTGGGGGCCTCGCCTCGCCGGTGCCACACGGTGGGCAACTGAACCGCCGATGGCGGTCAGCACCACGGCGATCCCGAGCGCAACAAGAACCGTGGCCGACGGTGGGAGCACCGCCATCGCCAACGACGGGGGGCATGCCGGTGACATGGCGCAGTCACCGGCCGCGGGGCCAGCGTCGGCGGTGAACTCACGGCTCAGGGAGGTGAGTGAGGGGTGCGCTGGGTTCGATGCAGAGGGTTGGGATCTCACCAGCCAACAACCGGGGACGCCGAGGAGCACCCCCACTGTGACCAGGATCGTAATGACCGATCGCAGTCGGCTGGCACTCCAGCATCCGTGTGACGCCGTCGAGGGGGCCGAGCGCGCCTTCGATGGCGGTCGTGGGATCTCGCAGGAGATTCCGGCGACCGAAACGACCGCTGTGCTCACCGCGCTCACCGCCAATTTTGATGATCGCGCCCTGCGCCACAAGCTGACACCCACTCAGTGTTATCCTTCCAGTAGGCTGGAATGTCAAGGAGGGTGCTATGCAGATCGGCGAGTTGGCGAAGCTCGCCCACACCAGCGCCAAAACCATCCGCTTCTACGAGGACTCGGGGCTGCTACCGCCACCAGCACGGACCGCGTCGGGGTATCGCGACTATGGGCCCGAGATCGTCGATCGGCTGCGGTTCATCCGTCGGGGCCAAGCGGCCGGGCTGACCTTGCACAAGGTGCGCCAAATCCTGGCGATCCATGATCGCGGCGAGGTGCCGTGCGGGCACGTCCGACAGGTCCTCAACACCCGTCTCGACCAAGTCCGCGCGCAGGTCGCCGAACTCGTCGCTCTCGAAGGCCACTTGCAGGCCCTTCTCGATCACGCGTCGCACGCCGCGCCCACCGAACACGACCATTCCACGGTCTGCTGGATTTTGGAAAGCGACCTCAATGCGGACGCCACCGTCGAACTCAGCCATGCCCGCGACAAGACAGTGAACACCGGCGGCGTATAGGACGCCGCGAAAGCCGTTAATTTCCTGGGCTATTCGGCTGTGGGTGGGTAGACGCCACCGGGATCGGCCCATTCAAAGCCGAAATCAAAGTACTTGACCAAGGCCGCGCCGCCTTAGGAGATGAGGTGGGTGACAAACGTCGGGTGCACCAGTAGCACGACGCCGAGGACGGCGAGTACCGCCGCTGTCAGGCGCCTGAGCTGATCGCCGAACGGCGCGACTTTTTCCAGCCAAATGACAACCGAGAGCGCCAGCATCCACGCCAATTGCATTGTCCCAAAAGCGATCAGGACTACCATCAGCATCCAACAAGAACCCAGGCAGTAGATGCCGTAGCGGCCTCCGGCAAGCAACGCCCGGGCGGGACTGTTGAGGTGGTCGCCTGGGCTGGCAGTCAACGACATGGACCGGCGGCAGTGGCGCAGACACGTCGCCTTGAACGGCGTGAGCTGATGGAGCCCCGCAACCACTGCCACCGCGCCGGCCACCCGGCCGACCCACGGACAACTGTGGAGCACCGGGTTGAGGTGAGTCGAGGCCACAAAGGCCGGGAGGCCCACCGCGGTCCACACGGCCAGGTAGCCGGCCACGAAGACGATCGCTGCTGCGGCGTTGTCCGCCGCGGCGCGGGCGTACCGGCCGACCATGGGTAGGGCCGCGGGAAGCATCATCGCCGCCATCATGGCGACCCACGCAACGAGGAACGCGGCCAACGACATCGTGGACCCGGTGTCCATCGGCATCGCGTCGCCGCGCATGCTCGCGGCGCTGACCACTGACCACCACCAGCCCAGGCCTGCCACACCCAGCAGCACTGCCGGCAACCAGATATCGGCCCACAATCGCCCGCGTCCTTGCCTGGTGTCCACTTACGCGACTCCCTTCGTTTGATGCCCACGATACGATAACTGCCTGAGCACTACCCACCCGGGGTGGGGTGGGCTACACTGGGTCGAAGTCCGGTTCTCAACGGGAGTGGTGAGGCAGCGATGGGTGAGGAATTGACGGCGAAAAAGCATGCGGCGCTGAATCGGCTCAAGACGGCGCGGGGCCATCTCGACGGGATCATCCGGATGCTGGAATCCGACGCGTATTGCGTGGATGTGATGAAGCAGATCTCCGCGGTGCAGTCCTCGCTGGAGCGGGCCAACCGGGTGATGTTGCACAACCACTTGGAGACGTGTTTTTCCTCGGCGGTGCTCGATGGCCGTGGGCAGGCCGCCATCGACGAGCTGGTTGATGCCGTCAAGTTCACCCCGGCGCTGACCGGCCCGCAGGCCCAGCTCGGTGGTGCTGCGGTCGGCGAACCTAACGGGCAAGAACCGGCAACGGCAGGGAGCCCGAAGTAACGGCGACCATATTTTCGTGTCGGCCAGTAGTACGACACGCCGCGATGCGGCGCGGCGATGAGATGACAAGGGAGCGTGGAAGATGTTGGCGTTACATGGATTGATGGCTAAGGCGGTGCCCACCGTGGTCACCGGCGCGGTCGGGGTTGCCGCCTATGAGGTGCTGCGCAAAGGCGTGGCCAAAATTCCGCTGCGCGGGGCCACCGTCACCGTGACCGCATGGGGGATCCGCGTTGGCCGCGAGGCCGAGCGCAAGGCCGGCGAAAGCGCCGAGCGGGCTCGACTGACCGCGGCCGACGTGATCGCCGAGGCCAAAGAACGCCTCGGGGACGACGTCACACCGGTGGCGGTGGTGGACTCGGGCAACGACCATGACCACTGACACGCTCGCCGACGGCGATCTCACGCTGAAAGTCGTCTCCGACGCGTGCGGCCGAATGCGGGTGCACGTCACAGGGTTTCGTGTCGATGCGGTGCGGGCTGTGGCGATCGAGGAGACGGTTGCCACGGTGGCCGGTGTGCGCGCGGTGTGTGCCTATCCGCGTACGGCTTCGGTGGTGGTCTGGTATTCACCCGAAAGCTGCGATACCGCCCCCGTTGTGGCGGCGATCGCCGAGGCCCAGCACGTCCCGGCGGAGTTGGTGCCTGCGCGTGCCCCGCACTCGGCTGACATCCGCGAGATTGGTGTGGTGCGCAGGATTGCCAGTGGGATCGGGCTGGCGGTGTTTGGCCTGCGCCGTGGCGTGCAAGCCCGCGCGCCGGAGGTCGACAGTGGCGGCGGCTGCGGGTCGGGGCCGGCCAGCTGCGGTCGGGTGTCGCCGCGCGAGGACAACCAGCGTCAGCGCCGGACGTGGCTGCGGCGGCTGTGGCTGGCAATGCCGCTCGGGCTGCTGGCGATGGCTGCGCCAATGTTGTTCGGCGCTTATCCGTGGGCGGGGTGGGTGGCGTTTGCCGCGGCGGTCCCGGTGCAGTTCGTGGCCGGGTGGCCGTTCCTCAAGGGGGCGGTACAGCAGGCGCGGGCAGGGTCCGCGAACATGGACACGCTGATCGCGCTGGGCACGCTGACCGCGTTCGGCTACTCCACCTATGAGTTGTTCGCCGGTGGGCCACTGTTTTTCGACACCGCGGCGTTGATCATCGCGTTCGTGGTGCTGGGCCGTTATTTCGAGGCTAGGGCCACGGGCAGGGCGTCCGAGGCGATCAGCAAGCTGCTCGAGATGGGCGCCAAGGAAGCCTGCCTGCTCGTCGACGGCCAGGAGCTGCTCGTTCCGGTGGATCAGGTGGGCGTCGGAGACCTGGTGCGGGTGCGACCGGGAGAGAAGATCCCGGTCGACGGTCAGGTCACCGACGGGCGCGCCGCCATCGACGAGTCGATGCTGACCGGCGAATCCGTTCCGGTCGAAAAGACAGTGGGTGACCATGTCGCCGGGGCCACCGTCAACACCGACGGAGTGCTGACCGTGCGGGCCACTGCCGTCGGCGCCGACACCGCGCTCGCCCAGATCGTGCGTCTGGTCGAGCAAGCACAGGGCGGCAAGGCCCCGGTCCAGCGGTTGGCCGACCGGGTCTCGGCGGTGTTCGTGCCGGCCGTCGTCGGGGTTGCCGCCGCGACGTTTGCCGGCTGGACACTGCTGGCGGCCAACCCGATTGCCGGCATGACCGCGGCGGTGGCGGTGCTGATCATTGCCTGCCCGTGCGCGCTGGGCCTGGCCACCCCCACCGCGATCACCGTCGGCACCGGCCGTGGTGCCGATATGGGGATCCTGGTCAAAGGCGGTGAGGTGCTGGAAGCCTCCAAGAAGATCGACACCGTGGTGTTCGATAAGACCGGCACCCTCACCCGCGCCCAGATGCGGCTCACCGATGTCATTGCCGGCAAGCGCCGCCAGCCTAATCTGGTGCTGCGGTGGGCCGCCGCGGTCGAATCGGGCTCCGAACACCCCATCGGTGCGGCGATTGTGGCCGGTGCGCGCGAGCACGGGCTGAAGATCCCGGCCGCCACCGCGTTTGCCAACCTGGCCGGGCACGGCGTGCGGGCCGATATCGACGGCCACACCGTGTTGGTCGGGCGGCGCAAACTCATCGTCGAAAACGATCTGGAGCTGCCCGAGCACCTTGGGGCGGCGGCCGCAGAGCTCGAAGAACAGGGCCGCACCGCGGTGTTCGTCGGCCGCGACGGCCAGGTGGTGGGTGTGCTCGCGGTGGCCGACACGGTCAAAGACGACGCCGCCGACGTGGTCGGCCACCTGCACGCCATGGGGCTACACGTCGCCATGATCACCGGCGACAACGCGCGCACGGCGGCCGCGATCGCCGCGCAGGTCGGTATCGAGAGAGTGCTCGCCGAGGTGCTACCCGAGGACAAGGTCACCGCGATTCGGGCCCTGCAGGACGAGGGTCGGGTGGTCGCCATGGTGGGCGATGGCGTCAACGACGCGCCCGCGCTGGTGCAGGCCGATTTGGGCATCGCGATCGGCACCGGTACCGACGTGGCCATCGAGGCTTCCGACATCACCCTGATGTCCGGGCGACTCGACGGTGTCGTGCAGGCCATCGAGCTGTCCCGGCAGACCCTGCGCACCATCTATCAGAACCTTGGCTGGGCCTTCGGTTACAACACCGCCGCGATCCCCCTGGCCGCATTCGGCTTGCTCAACCCCGTCATCGCGGGTGCGGCGATGGGGTTCTCGTCGGTCAGCGTGGTGACCAACTCGCTGCGGCTGCGCCGCTTCGGCCGCGCCACCCAACAGCAACGAGTACAGGTCCCACACCGCGCGCCCGAACTGGCGTTGATTCGGTGATTTTGACCGCCCAGTAGCGATCACGAACGGGAGACAGCGATGACACCGGCCACGAATTTAACGGCAGCAGAGACAATTTCAGTCCTGCACATTCCGCCGGACCAGCCATCGGTGTCGCGACGGTGCACACCGATACCTCACACAACAACCGGCCGCCAACGATGGGAGGCACTGCGATGATGACGCGGTACGGCGGACATGGCTGGGGCTGGTGCAGCGTGCTCGTCAACATCCCGGTGATGGTGGCGTTATGGGGCGCCCTCGTTGCCGCCATAGTCCTGGCGGTCCGCATGGCCGCCAGGCAGCCACACGATCCACCGGCCCCGACGCGCGCCACCCGCCACCGGCCCGACGTCACGGTCTCAACTCGCATTGTGGAAAGCGGAAGCGACGACGACTTTTACCGCCGATTGATGTAGCTGCCCGGGAAGTTCTGAGCACCAAGCCCATTGATCGCAGAGACCTCACAGAGCTGCGCAGGAGGCGACCACATGGCTAGGTTCACCCGGCGGACAGTCCTTGCTGCGCTCGGCGCGAGCGCAGCCATGGGTATCGGATACGCGCTGCGCGGAATCCATGGTTCACCCGGCCTGCGCATCCGCCTCATCGACGGCGGAATGATGGGCGCGAGTCCGGCCGACATGAGCCTCTACATGGAGATGTTCAACCGACACAACGAAATCACGCGCACGGTCGAGGACATTCCCGGCGGCGTACGCACCACCACCCAATCAACCGCTGCCGATCTCACCGCGCAACTGCACGCACACGTCTCCAGCATGTACTCCCACCTCGACCAGGGTTCTGAGGTCATGTGCATGAGCCAAAGCCTGCCAACGCTATTCCGCAACGCCCGCGGCTACCGCCGCCAATTGACGCTCACACCCACCGGCGTCATCGCCGAGGAAACCTCTGAGGATCCCGCCCTGACCGACGCCATCCGCAACCATGCCCGTGAAGTCAGCGGTTTCGTACGCGACGGCATGCCCGCAATGATGCAACCCATGATGGGCGGAATGATGGGACCTGGTGGCATGATGGGACCCCGCGGACGACCATAGTCACAGCCGGTGTGGCTCGCCCTTGGCCGCTCCACACTGGGACTATCGAACTGCTCACCACAATCTCCCGCTTACGTCATGCCGATCGCCCGCTTCGGCAATTAGACAAACCTTCGCAGCCCAAATCATCACGGCGCTAAGGACGTTCATCCTTGGTCGGACTGCGCGGTGGTGCCGAGCGTGGAACCGTTCCAGGGTCGCCCACCTCTCTGGGCCCAGGTGTCGAGCCACCGCGGTTGCTCCTCGTTTACCAATAGGGACAGGTGGCGATAACATCGTTGTATGGCGATGATTGATACCTCCGGTGAAGCGGTGCGGGTAGGGCTGGCGTCGGCCGCGGCGTTGTTTCGTTCGCTGGGTGATCCGACGCGGTTGGCCATCGTGCGCCAGCTGGGGTCTGGCCCGGCGCGCGTGGTCGACCTTGTCGAGGCGGTCGGGTTGGCGCAGTCCACTGTGTCCAAACACCTTGCCTGCCTTCGCGACTGCGGCCTGGTAGCCTCCGAACCGGTGGGACGCTCCTCGCTGTTCCGACTAACTCAGCCCGCGCTGATCGAAGTTCTCATGTCGGCTGAAACAGTGTTGGAGGCCACCGGTCAAGCCGTGGCGCTATGCCCGACCTATGGCGTTGACAGCGCCGCGTTGGAGACGACCCGATGACCGGCGCCGACCCCGGCGTCCTCACAGCCCCTGCCATGATCGACGGCCACCCGTGCTGCGATGCTGGCCGGGCCGCCCCGACGGGATCGCCCGTCCGTCACGCGCAGTGGCGCCGTGCGGCCCGGTCGGCGCGGTGGCTGTCCTGGATCAGCTTGGCCTGGATGCTCACCGAAGGTGGCCTCGGGCTCTGGCAGGGGTTGACCGTCGGTTCGATAGCCCTGACCGGATGGGCGCTGGGCAGCACTCTCGAAGGCCTGGCCAGTGCCATTGTGATCTGGCGGTTCACTGGCGCGCGCACCCTCTCCGAGACCGCCGAGCGGCACGCCCAACGCGGTGTTGCCGTATCGTTTTGGCTCCTAGCCCCCTACATTGCCGCCGAATCCCTCCACCACCTTCACGGCGGGCACCGGGCAGAAACCTCCGTGGTAGGTATCGTGGTTACCGCCGTCGCGCTGCTGGCCATGCCCATCCTCGGCCGCGCCAAACACAGACTCGCCATCCAGCTGGATTCAGCGGCCACCGCAGGCGAGGGAACCCAGAACTACCTCTGCGCCACGCAGGCTGCCGCCGTGCTGGCCGGCCTGGCGATCACCGCCAGCTGGCCCCGCGGCTGGTGGCTGGACCCAGTCATCGGCCTGGGTGTCGCTTCGGCCGCAGTCTGGGAAGGCATCCAATCCTGGCGCGGAGAGAACTGCGAATGCTAGCCAACCAGCACAACCGAATTGGCAAAACTGCTGCTGGCCGTTGGGGACTCCTAACTGGCGACACAAGATCACCATCGCGGCGCTTCCATAATCGGGAACACCGCTAAATCTCGATGTTCCCGATCAGCTCAGATGCAAGCAAAACCCTTAAGAGGAAACAGTTCTAAACACCTCAATCCAACCCCAGATAACGGCAGTGGGGATCTCGTCAATGATCCAGATCTACCGCGTGGCTGATGCCGGCGGACAATCGGTCTGGAACGACGAGATAGCGCGAATGGAAAAGCCCCGGGACCTGACCAAGTGACCGAAATCTTTTGGGCGCGACCGCGTTTTGGCGCCTCAAGGAACGCTTGCCGGGCTAACGGCAGCGACGCCACAGATGCCGTTCCGTTGCCCACGCCTGTGCGGCTCTCAGGGTCACCACGGGGGCCAATAATGCGACATGGCCCGTCCGCAGTCCGTCGTCGGCGTCGTTAGCGAGCTGACTGCAGTGGTCGCACGTTGGTGGGCTGCTCCGTGAGGCGGTGGTTCTCCAGTGTGAGGACGTTGATTGCTCGCGCGAAGGTGTGCGCGGTGGTTTTCCACTTGCGGGTGTCGTCGTGTGCTTCGGCGAGCTTCTTTTTCAGCTGTTTTATTTCGGCGGTGGCGGCTGCGGCCTGCTGGGTCATCGGGTTGGCGTGGTGGTCACGCAGTTGGTAGAAGAGGTCTTTGAGGTCAGTGTGCTTGTGTGTCAGGTGGTGTCGTTTGAGCTGGGCTTCGACGGCTACTGCGGTGATGGTGAGGTCGCCGGGTGTAGCGAGGATCGGCCGGCCCGACAGCACTTTGACCATGGCTGCGAGCAGCTTTATCACATTGTCTTTGTCCTCGGTTTCGTGTGGCTCCGTGTCGATCATGTCGTCGCCTCCGAGGATGAATCGCTGGGCATTGTCGGTCTGATCGCGGTGGCATGGTGGTTTTCGATGACCGTCCCGAGCGTGTCGGCGCGAGTACGGAGCCTGAGTGCAAGCGGGGTTGGGGTCAGAGGGCTGTCGGCCTCGTTGAATAGACGACTGACTTCGATCGCCAGTCCGGCGATGTGTCGATCGGTGCGGGCGATGTTTGGGCAGTTCGGCTGGCACTTGTCCAGTTTCGGCTCGCGCGCGGCTCCGAGGGCCCGGTTAGATCCGCAAAGCGCCTTGTTTGGGTCGAACATGCAGGCAAGATAGCTTTGCGGATTGTCGTAGAACTTCAACCGGCCGTCCACCTTGATCCTGCGGACTTCGGCGGCTCTGAGGTATGTGCCTTCGAAACTGACTCCTCGAGAAACGAGTTCGATGAGTCGTTTTGCGGCCGGTCCGGATACCTGTGCCCCATCGGTCAGGTCACGGCGGGCCTGCTCGATGTTCTCAATCAGCGCGGTGACTTCTTCGCGATCCAGAAGGGCCGCGAATCCTGCGGCCGTGAGGCCGGCGTAGCCCTCTCCTTGCGCAACGCTCAAATGTCCGTACTGGATAGCCAGTGCGACAGGGCCATGCGGTAGCCGCCGGATGTGCCAGGCCAGGGTCCGGCGAAAGCGCGTCAGTGTCACCTGGCCCGCTGGATCTACTGGTATCCACTGCTCTTTCGGCAAGTTCAGTCGTGCGCAGATCGAATTTGCGGTGTCGATAAGGACTCTGATGAGTTCTGCTGCCCTGTCGGTCGAGACCGGCAGTATTTCGTCGTATCCAGAAGGGAAAAGGACGGTGCTGTCGGGGAAGAAGCGCTCGATTGTTTCCACGGCCCGGGCAACGGGTGCGATCGTTGTCCACGAGCGTTCAGCGCCCTCGGGATCGGCACGACCGTCCTTGCGTACCCGTTTGTACGTGCGGCCATTGATCGTGTAACGGATCGTTGTCGCGCTGACACGTTCACGAGAACAGCAGCCGGGTCGCAGCGCCAACACTTCATGTGGGCGCATGCCGGTCAGATACCCGACCGTTACGAGCGCTGCCCCAAGGACCGCGCGCCGTAACGCCGACAAGTCGTTCTTGTTGATCGCGTCGCACCAAGGCTTTCCGTCGATCATGGCAGTGATTGGACTGTCGATCGGTGTCGGGGTGTCGTGATTGCGGGTGAACACGACGCCGCTGTCCCGCACAGCCACACCCAGTTGCGCGGGATGTATGCCTCCGTGTACGGCGGCGAGGTACTTGGTGTCGATCAGGCGGGGATTGTTGATTGCCGCCGGCAGGTTAGTGATTCCTTTGTTGACCCAGCCGTTGACGAGGTTTGCTGCGGCAGAACGACTTTCTCGGGAATGAGACCTGGGCACCGCTGCGATGAGTGATTGCCACCGCCGCGCTGCTGCTTCGATGTCGACCGCCAGCTCCAACATCCGCTGCGCCCACAACAGCAGGGGCGCCATGGTTGAGGGATGAATGATCGGTGTGGCGTTTTCGGGGGCACGTGCACTCACCGGCAGGAAGTCGCTGATCGGTTCGTCTTCCCACGGTGGTATGACCAGAGCGTCGGCGGGAGGCAGACTTGTTGCGTATGCCCACAGCCGCGTCACCGCACGCAGCAGCCCTGCTTTCGTGGACCGGGTGAAGTCGGCGTCCTGAACACATCTGGCAAACCTCTCAAGGTCGGCTCTGGTCACTTCACTCAGCCGGTCAATTCCGTTTTCCTGCAGCCATTTTGCGAACCACACCCAAAAGTGGACGTATTTGAGGACACTGGTCCTGCTGGCCCACTCGACGGAATTCGCGCCTGGCTTCTCCAGCAGTACGACCGGCGTCGGCGTGTTGATGGCCAGCCACACAGCTCGGCGAAAAGATTCTCTGAACTGCTCGGGAAAACGATTCCAGGAGATCCGGGGCGTCCTGACGCTTACCGGGGCTCCGAGCGCGGAGAGATCCCATCGGTCATCTCCGTACTGCGACACTGCACAATCCGGATCATGGACGCGGTCGGGGTTGATGGATGGGTCGTTGGGAAGCACAGTCCACGCGGCAGGGTGCGCGCGAGGTTGGGATGTTGTCATATGGCGGAATAGCCTCCCGATAGCAGCCTGGTTGTGATGAGCCGATCAGCGTCGGTCGCTGCAGATCGCGCGACACTGCGCTCGGCCGCGGTCGTGTGCCGCTCCAGCAGAGTGCACAGGCGCACAAAGTGTGTGTCCCAACGCTCACACCATTCGTCAGTGTCGATTGCGCTGCTGAGTTCCTCGAGAGCGTCGTGCATCACGACGAGGCGTGTGAGGTGGCGTGGGGTGGCGATGGCATTAGAACAACCCAGGCACGCCAGGAACGACTCGACACAGGTCGTACCCGTGGTGGGGTTGTGCTCATAGTCGCGGCAGGCCGCAATAACGGTATCGGCCTTTCCGGAACGGACTTCGTCACTAACTTGGTCCTCAGCCAAAACCTGTATTTTCACGATGGTTTCGGCCTGAGAGAGCGCGTCGTGCAGCCCCGTTTCGACTACCTCGCGGGCCCGGTCTTGGGTTGCTTTGTCGTTACGCAGGTAGACGTCCTCATGCGTTCGTCTGGAGTTCTGTGCTGGTGTCCGGTCGAGCAGTGCCTGGCATGTACGCCGCAGCTTCTGCAACGACACCGGATACAAGTCTGTTGGCCACGATTCGGGGGCTTCGGCCAAGATGGGGATGCCCATGCGGAAACGCGATTGCGGTGAGTAGCGCATCCACCTGTCGGTGATCAGTAGTCGATCGGTGGGATGTCCGCAATGTGCCAGGGCAGCACGGGCGGGTTCAGTGGCGTTGATGATCCATGTCAGGGCCCGGCCCACATCACTATTCGCAAGTACCGTCGTCGTCGAGTGCTGGCGGTAACCGCGACGTGGCTTATTCAGCATCACGCTGTACACGCCCACGTCCTCGCCTGCCCCGATACTGTTATCCGGCACAACAAGTCGGTCAATCACAGAGCGGTTCCACCCGGCTTCGGCTGCCAGCAACACCGCCGCCGCCCACCCCTCGTGCGGTGCGAGAAACAGTGTCTGGTGAAGTAGCCGTCGGCTCGGTGACCGGTGCTCACGGCTATACGCGCCCACGGCTTTGTACACCCTCGTCGTGCTGGCCTCGCCGGTCTCCAACACTTCGATCAGCGCATCGGCCTTGGCCTGCTCACCGGGACTCAGTGTCATCCCTGCCCGGCGCTGCCCAAGCAACGCGTAGTTAGCCGAGATTCGTCGTGCAGCGCCATGCATGACTTTGCGGGCCTGCCGGCGAATCCGTCGATGGTCGTCCTCGCTATATGACTCCTGGACGGGCGGTGGAGCGGTCCAACCTCTGCGTGCCATTGCCTCAACAAGAGCCGGCGACCGTCCGGGTGCACAACCCAGGATTGCGCGAAGAAACCGGATGGCGTTCACGCCGGTCGCGGTGACCTCGCCCCCGTTGTGCAGCACCCATGCGTTCCAGATCGCAACATCGAGGTCCGCGACCGACTGTGGGCAGTGTCCGGCGTGATCGAGCCACCGCAGGAACCGTCTGATCGTTGTGCGGCCTTGTGCCACGGTCTCGACTGACCGCCAGCGCCCGCGCGGGCCATTCAAGTCTGCTAACGCCGAAATCAGCTCGGACCTGAGTTGCGTTGCACCAGGCTGCATTTCCAGCGTGATATAGACCGATTCCATACCGTCCTCGTTGACAGCAGTGAACGACAAGCCACCGACTGCCGTTGCTGGGGGTCCCGTGAAGGCCGGCGGCGGCAACAGTTCGCGACGAGGCGTACGTGTCATGGCACGATCTCAACGTCGGCCACCCTTGGGTCGATCTGCGACAACCCGCGCAGCGCCCGCTGAAGGTCGGGCCCTTCGATCAGCGCCCGCAAACGCACCCCATTGAGCGGCGCCAGGTACGTTTCCTGCGTCGTCGTGATACTCGCGTGGCCAAGGAGGTCGCGCACCATATCCCACGCCGCGCGGTATCGTTCCTCGTCATAGTGACTCACCTGATCGGTACCGTGACGTTCGTCGATCGATCGATGCAACGCGACGAGCATGAACAATGCGAACGAATGACGAAGACTATGCGGACTTAGTCTGGGCGCCCTGGTATTTCGGTCGATGCGGCCGGTTCGACGCGCCTGGGCTAGCACCTTCTCAACGCGTTCGTTCGCAGCGGCCAGCACGTCAGTCCAGGAATCCTTCGTCATTGGTATCCCGGCTTCGTTGAGCCACAGCCACAGCGGCTCTGGGCCATCCCCATTGTCTACGAACATCTTTGTGCGTCGCTCGATGTCAATGTTGTGGTGGTCATGCCACTGACCGTTGAACTTGTACTTGATCGCGTGGGTGGTGAGTCTCATCTCCGAGACTTCGATCGCGAGAAGCTTGTCGTAGCGGCCTTGCCGGCGCGCGCGTTCGACTGCGGCACGCCGACTGGTCGCAACGTAGCTATCGACGAGGAGTGATGCGTCGTCCAGCAGATACCACATACGGGCTTTCCCGCCCTTGGCGATCGCTGCGGACAGGTGTGCTTCATTGAATGCTCCCGGCATTCCCCGCGCCGGCAGTTCGGGAAGCAGCAGGGAACTGGCCTCCGTGATGCGCAGTCCCGACCCGTACAGCGACTCAACCATGGCCCTGTTACGCAATGCAGTGCGCCCGCGAAAAGCCTCATCACGCAGCCCCTCGATGGTGTAGCCCTCGATACCGATGTCGCGCCACAACCGGAAAGTGCGAGGGGTTACCCACTTCACGCGCTCTCGAACAACGTTCTTAGAGCGCACATATCGCGCCTGGGCACCACGGCCGCCGTCAAACCGAAGTGACTCACGTTCGACCGGGTTGAACTCAACATGACCCCGGCTCTCATGCGAGGCCCACCGGTAAAGAAGCGATATCGCAGCGAGTTCACGATTTGCCTTGGACCCGCTCACAGCACGTGCATTCAGGTCGCGGCGCGATCGCCACAGCCAAAAAGTACTCACATCATCCGGCGTGGCCTGTGACCAATCCCTGCCCCGCGAATCCAGATACTCGATCCACAACCGCAGATCCAGCGCGTAAGAATGCTTGGTCGAAAACCGCAGCCGAGCAAAATGCGGAGATAAAAAGAACTTGCATAGCCGAATATCACAACCACCGTCAGGATCCACCAATACTGGCGTGCCCAATGGAATGTCATGAGCGATTTCCAGCTGGTCTATGTCCGCATATTCGTCGGCCAGCGGATGGAACATCTCCGGCGGTCTACTGTCAGTGCGTGCCCACGCCAACAACCACTCACGGGGCATATCGCTCGGCTCGGTCACTGCACCGTGAAGTTACCTATCCGACCAGAAAACACCGCCCCAACACGCCGACATCCCGGGGAACTCCATGATCGGGCGGTCGCGGCGGCGGTTAGCCAGGCCGCGCGGCGTGGTGTCGCGTGCCGGATCGTCCTCAACGCTGATGCCGCAGCCACGGCGGCGGTCGGCGACGTCGAACACGCGGGCTGCGTCGTGCATACTTTTGCGACAAAGCCGGGCGGGTTGTACGTGCATGAGAAAGCCCTTGTCACCGATGGGTTTTCGGTGCTGATCGGCAGCCACAACCTGTCGACGATGAGCCTTACTGAGAACCGAGAGCTGTCGCTGCAAGTCGATGCGGCCGGCGCGCCGAACGTGGTCGCTGCGGTGCGGGCGCAGTTCGACGCGGATTTCGCCGCAGGATCGGCGCCGACTGGTGGCCCGTGACGGTGCGGAGAGCAGAATGCTCAGATGTGCATCGTGGAGCTCAGTGCGGGACATTACGGCCGCCGGCGCGGCGGTGAGCCGGTGGTTGGGTGATGCCTGACCAGGGTGGACGCCGTCCGCGGCGCCTACGTCTGCGCCGTTATCAGCGGGCCGCGGTTGATGTCGTGGACGCACGCCAGGAACGGGCGCTGATCGTGGCGGCCTGCGGCACCGGCAAGACGTTGATGGCCGTGCACGCCGTGGCCAAGCTGCTCGATGGCCGGCCCGGCGCAGTGCTGGTGACGTTCCCGACGCTGGGGTTGCTCGAACAAACCTATCGGACTTGGCAACAGCAAGCCCGGTTTGACTTCGCCGCGCTGGGTGTGTGTTCAGCGCACCTGCGGGACACCGAAGACATCCACAGCGACGAACTGTCTATCGCGAGCACGACATCACCACAACGGGTGGCTGCGTGGCGGGCCGGGCTAACGGGTGTGGGTGTCGCGTTCTGCACCTACCAGTCGTTGGCGGTGATCGCCGCTGCCCACACCGAGCACGGTATGGAGCCGTGGTCGGTTGCGGTGTTCGATGAGGCGCATCGGACCGCGGGCCTGCAGGGGAAACCCTTTGCCGCGGCGCTGGATTCGCGGAAGATCCCGTCGCAGCATCGCCTGTTCTACACGGCAACCCCGAAGGTCCACAGCGGACCACGCACGCGGGCCGGCAAGCCGCGACGGCGCACGGTGGCGTCAATGGACGATGCCGACCTTTACGGCCCGCAGGTGTTCACCCTGCCGGCGCGCGACGCGATCGAGCAGGGCATCCTGTCGCCGTTCAAGGTCGCGGTGATTGCCGTGTCGGACAGTGCGGTCGCGGCCGCGCTCAAAGACTTGCGGCTCGTTAGCCTGGCCGCCGGCGACGACAGCGTGGCGCGCGCCGATCATGTGGCGGCTGCGATCGCTTTGACCCAGGCCGCGGCGGACTACCAATTGTCCAGTGTGCTGGCGTTTCACAACACGATCGCGGCCAGCGCAGAGTTTGCGACCACCTTCGGGCGCGTTCACACGCTACTGACCGCGCAAGGTTTGAACCCCGACGGGCGAGCGGCGGCGATCAGGCACATCGACGGCACCACCACGCTGCGCGATCGACTTGCGGCCACGCTAACACTGGCGGTACCGGGCGCCGATCAGTGGAATATCGTCACCAACGCGCGGTGTCTGACCGAAGGGATCAACATTCCCGCCCTGGATGCGGTTTTCTTCGCCGAACCCAGAGCGTCGGAGGTTGACGTGGCCCAGGCGGTCGGGCGCGCTATCCGCAAGAACCCTCACCACGATCGGCCTGCACTGATCGTGCTGGCGGTGACCGTCGATGATAGCCAGGACGCGGAAACGGTGATCGATGTCAGCGAATTTCGCCGCACACGCCAGGTCCTCAAGGCGCTGCAAAGCCATGACCCCAGTTTGAGTCGAGACCTGGCTGCGGTCCGCGAACAGCTGGCCGACCCCGATCTTGGCGAGCAGGAGAACGTCAAAAGCGACATTCTCGATATCCATGTGCCTACCACGCTTTCACGACGAATGATCAAGCAGTTTTTCCAGGCGTTTAGCATCCACACTGTCGATGCCTTGACGCGCCAGTGGGAGGAAAACTATTCCAGCCTAAAGCGATTCGCCAACCAGCACGGGCACTGCAACATAGCGAGGAAAGATCGCAGCGAAACCGGCAGCGCGCTGGGAACGTGGATTCAGCATCAGCGTGGCCTGTATGCGCGCGGTCGGCTGCTGGCCGAACGGATCGAACGACTCGAAGCGCTGCCGGGTTGGTCGTGGAACCTCACCGAGGCCCGTTGGGAACAGAATTTCGCTGCGCTGCAACAGTTCGCCGCCAAACACGGGCATCCCTTCCCGCCGTTCAGCTATCGCAGCGCTGAGGGGTTGCGGTTGGCGGCGTGGATCAGCAATCAGCGCCGGACTCTGCGCAAAGATCCGTTGTCGATGAAGCGCCGCGCACGGTTTGAAACTCTTCCGGGCTGGACGTGGACGCGCACAGATACCCGATGGGAAGACGCGTTCAATGAGCTCGCCGAACACATCGATCGCACCGGCGAGCTTCGTGTTCGGCCGCGTACCGCCTTAGCGAACTGGATGCAAAGGCAGCGGTCGCTGTACCACAGGGGCGATCTTGATGCCATGCGAGCGCGGCGCCTCGCGGCGCTGCCTGGCTGGACGTGGAATCCGCTCGACACCGGCTGGGACGACAACTTCGCCGCCCTGCGCGACTACGCGGCGCGCACGGGTCGTGCCCGACCTCCGCAGTCCTACACGACCGACTCCGGGTTTCAACTGGGACGTTGGGTATCTGATCAGCGGCGCCGGCGGGGCAAGTTGACCGAGGCGCGGCGCAAGCAGCTCGAGGCGTTGCCGGGATGGACGTGGAACGCTAGCGAGGCGCAGTGGGAGGACTTCATCACCGCGCTGCGCGCCTTCGCCGCCGAGCACGACCACGCCTACCCGCCGCGGGACCCGACACGTCCCGAACTGGTCAAGCTGAATCAATCCGTGGTCAGTGTGCGCAGGCCAGCCCGGCGTAACCGGCTCAGCGTTGAGCAACGCCGGCAACTGGAGGAGTTACCGGGCTGGTCATGGGAATACCGCCAGAAATCGACGTGGGAGACCAGCTTCGCTGCACTGGTGGCGTATGCGGCACAACATGGGCACACCACACCACCGAAGGACTACTGCACCCCTGACGGGATCGCTCTGGGGCTGTGGGTCCACGAAATGCGCCAACCTTCGCGGCGGCGCAAGCTCGGCGCCCGCCAGTCCGCACGCTTGGAAGCCTTACCCGGATGGGCGTGGTAGCGCGCTTAGCGCAGTTGCGATGGTGAGGACCAGGCGGGTGAGGACACGGTGTGTTCGACGGCGTCTTTGATCCCGACGCCGACGGCGCCGATCATCCAAGCGGTCCCGATCGCGCAGACCGCTGCGGTGGCGCGGACCAGGTGCAGTGACTGCAGCGACTGTGTGATCTGTGTCAGCGGGGTCATGTCGACCGGCGGGTGCGGGTCGTCGGTGTCGAACACCGGCGGCGCGGTCAAGTCGTCAGGGCCCATGGGGATGGTCAGGTCGACCGGCAGCGGCGCCGGGGTGAGGGGCCACCAGCTTGCCGAGCCGTCAATGGCTAACCAGCCGTTGAGGATTCCGTAGATGCCGGCCGCGGCGAAGGTGGCCGGGATTTGGGCCAGCACGTAGGGCGGGGCGATGGTGCCGATCAGGCTGTCATCGGGGCTGTAGAGCAGTGCGGTCAAGGTACCGATCCCGGCGGCGGCCGCGAACAGTGCCGGGATCGGGTAGGCCCGTAACCGGCCTGGAATGAACTGCACGAGGTACTCGTAGAGCAGCCGCCCGGCGAGCCAGCCGACGGGGGCAAGCAGCGCGCAGAGCCCGACGACGATGCGCTCCATGATGATGTCCACCGTCGTCCCGTTTCGCGCCCAATGCGGATGAATCACATTGTCGTCGTATGGATTTGGGCGCGCTGCGGCGGACATGCGGATCCGCTTGCGGA
Source organism: Mycobacterium sp. NGS34 (assembly GCF_059812845.1). Classification (NCBI taxonomy): domain Bacteria; kingdom Bacillati; phylum Actinomycetota; class Actinomycetes; order Mycobacteriales; family Mycobacteriaceae; genus Mycobacterium; species Mycobacterium sp. NGS34. The sequence continues at coordinate 20,938 of NZ_JCALDM010000017.1, read as the reverse complement.
TCTGGCGGTTGAGCAGCTCTGCGCGACGCTTCTGCATGTTCCAGATGCCGGCGTGCTCGGCGATCCATTCGCGGCGCAGTTCGTCGTACCGATCAGGCGTTATGTGACGCATCTGTGTTCACCTGTTGTTGTTTGTGCTTTCCTGTGCCATGATCAACACCCATAGAGGTGAGAGTAACTGTTGTTGACCGCATTGTCTCTAGGCAGTTGAGGAAGGGGTGACGACCATGGTCCCAGCGGGGCTATTCATCCTATATATGCTGTTCATATGCGGTTTAGTCGCGGTAATCGCTCATTGCGCGGGTCCCCGGACCGCACCGGGAAGGCGTGGTAGCCCGGCGGGCGCGCCGGGCGCGCTCCTTCAAGAGAGTAAGCAACACGGGAACACCTATATGGCGCCGCCAGCTGTTCACATGGTGCCGCCGGCAGCCGCGTGCTGGCCGGGGCTGTGGGTCGGGCCGGTCGCTGCACAGCCGGTGCTGGACCACGGCGGCCTTGACCAGTACCGGCTGGTACAGCGCCGCCGACCATCGAACATCTGCGCGCGTATCACCACCCACGGGGTGCTGCGATGAGCACCGAGGACGTGATCACCGATGAGCAGTGGGGCCAGGCCCTGAACAGCTATGGCCAGGACCAGGTGCCCATCGGCGACGACGACATCGGCGAGGTGGATGTCGCCGCGTTGATGTCTGAGGACGACGTCGCTGCCGAGCCGGTCGCTGACGCAGCCCCGGCTGGCCCTGATGACAAGGTCGCCGTCCCCGGGCGCTTCGACCACAAGATCCTGTGGGGGTTCGGCAGTCTGGTTGCGGGCGGCGTCGTCGCCGCTTTGGTCGGGGCGATCATGTTCTACTCCCACGATTCCCAGCCGGGGCCCCCACCAGTGGGGTCGCTGAGCGAACCGCAAGCGGTCGCCGCGGCCAGGCCATCTCCGACGGCGCCGGCGTCGGCTGGGCCAGGGGTGGATCGATCACTTCCCTACACCGCAGATGCGCAGGGTAGCTGCGCGGAGGGATCGACTCCGGCGCAGACGATGTCGGGCATGGATCCGCACAACGCGTTTGTGTGCGTCCGCGGCGGCGGTGACGGGCAGGTGATCTCGATCGACCTGGGCCGCACCTACGTGATCACCGCGATCTCCCTGACCCCGGGCTGGACCGGCCTCGACGCGAGCGGGGTGTCGCAATGGTCGCAGCACCGCGTCGTGACGATCGTTCAGTATTCGTTTCCCGACGACCCGAGCATTCCCATCGTCACGCAGAACACTCAGAACGTTCACGGTGACGCGGTGCAGCCGATCAAACGAGTTCTGGCCTCGCGTATTCGGATGCTGATCCGTTATACCTCACGCCCGCCGGCAGACCCGGCGACGACTCCGCGATCCCCAGCACCTGGTGTTTTGCCGGGCCTGTTCGGTGACCCCGGAACCCCGCCGCCGACGTCGACGGCGCCGCTGGAGGGGTCGGCCCGCGGCAGTGGCGACGGCTCCGACCCGGTAGACGCGACGTTCGCGATTAGTTCGTTGAAAATTATTGGGCACGAGGCGGTTTAACCATGTTCGGAGATACGTTTTTGCGTACGGCTCAGCTTGTGACGGCCTCGATGTCGTGGGGCGTAATGGTCGCCGTGCTGGTGATCGCGGCCGCGGCAATCGCGCTGTGGGCGCGCGCGGTGCTGACGGCCCGGCCACAGCGGGCCCAACGGGTTGCGGCGGTCCTTCCGGTCACCTCCACCGGCGAAGCGTTCGACTTCGCGGACAGCATCCTGGCCGCCAGGACGTGCGATGTCCCCCGCTTAGTGGGCGTGCCCCGCAGTGTCGATCACGACATGCTGTGGCGCGAGGTGGCCCAGCGGCCTTTGACGGCGCTGGTCTACGCCGCCTCGCAGCAGCCTCGGCCGTTGGCGTGGCTTGAGCACACGGTGCGCCAACTGGGCGGCGACGATCACGACGGGGGCTGGCGGGCGGCCGTCGAGGCTGTCGCTGCGGTGGATTCCACGTTGTACGAGTGGGTCAAGAGCGCCTCGGCCATGGAGCGGCGCCAGCGCGGCAGTGTCGCGGTCGTGATGCGCGATGCAGTCGCTGAGTATGCGGCGGGGCAGCGATGAAGCTGAACAGGACGTGGCAGGGACGGGTGTCGTCGACGTCGTTGACCACGCGTCGGGTCGCAACCGTCGCGCTGATCGTGCTGGCGGCATTGAGTGGGCTGCACACGTTGTGGCAGTTCATGTTTGGTGAGCCAACCGATGTGGTGGCGCCGGCCCGGGTGGTGGTGAACAAGTCCGCTGTGGTGTCCGCGCTGGCCGAAGACTACGTGACCACGTGGTTGACCGCGACCAGTGCGACGGCGGGTGCGTTGACTCAGTTCGCGTCACTGAACGTCTCCGATCTGCATCTACCGTCGACGCCGGCGGTGGTGATCGGAGCCCCGACGGTTGTGGCGGTCACATTCGAGGGGAGCGCGGGCAAAGGCGATGCCGCTGAGGTGTTTTCGGTGGTCGTCGGTGTCAACGAACGGCCCTATGAGTCGGCGACGCCGACGCGAGCGCTCTACCGGGTGCCGGTGTTGTGGTCGCGGTTCGGTGCGCGTGCAACGGGCCTACCGTTCCAGGTGCAAGGCCCCGGACCTGGCGCTGATCTCAAGCAGGCCTACCCCACCACGCTGGCGCCGGTTGATCCGGCATTTCAGGTGACCTCCGGTTTTCTGTCCGCCTACTTGACCGGGACTGGCGACGTCGCCCGCTATGTGACAACGGATTCCATGCTCACAGGTCTTGGTGCACCTTATTTGGCCCGCAGGGACGAGAATGGCAACCCGCTGCCCATCGTGACGGCGGTAACGGCGACCGCTCCGGTGGCCGCGCAGCCCGCCGACGGCCAAACCGTCCAGGTGCTGGCACAGGTGACCGCACAAACCTCGCAATACGCCAACGTGGCGATGAGCTATCCCTTGACGCTGCGGGGCGTCGGTGGGCATTGGTCGGTGGCGGGCATCAACCGCGCACCGGTCTTATCCACTGACGATGAACTGGTCCCGGTCGTGCCCACCACACCTCGGCCATCGAATTAACCACCCCAACAACATCACTAACGAACGGAGCGCACAACCATGATTGCCACCACACTTGCCGCCGGCGACCTGTTGACCGCCGTCCCCTCATTCTTTAACGACTTTCGCTTCCCGGGCGCCATCGCGTTGATCATCTCCGGGATTGGCGGCGCGATCTTCGGTATCCACAAGGGATTCGCGCACGCCGCCGGCAAGCTGATCGGCGCCATCGCGCTGGGTGCGCTGGCGCTGGGAGCGGTCGGGTTGACCGTGTCGTTCCACGAGACCGTCAACAAGCACGGCAACGGCATCATGTCCGGCGGATACGGCGGGTAAAGCAGCGAGGCTGCACAGCAGCACTTGCAGGGGGTCTATGACATGGCAGAACAGCGGGAGCAACTGACGGCGAAGTCGTTCGCCGACGTGCTCAATTTCCCGATTCGCTTGGGCTACCTGGATAATCACACCAGGATTTGGCTCGGTCCGTGGGGTGCCTGGGATGGCGCGGCGGCCATCATCGGCGCCGGCACCACTGGCTGGGCGATGTACCAGTGGTTCGATGCCGGATATGCGCGATGGATCTGCATGTATGGGGTGCTGGTCACCGCAGGGCTCACCTACCTGGCCCGCCAAATCCCCATCAGCAGGCCAACACCACGATACCGGCTGCTGTGGCTGTTGAACTGCTTCATCGGCACGCAGTCGCGTGCCGACATCGCGGGCAAGGGTGACCCGTGGAAGTCACCTCCCAAGGCCGTCATCGACAATCTGGTCTTCACCAAAGGCGGTGTCTACGCGGACTTCATTCTGGCTGAACAGGCGAGCGGCATGCAGCCTTTCGACTTAAGAAGGGTCAAGGCAGCCGAACACCGCCCGCTGGTGCGTCAACTTCCTTCCGGGGCCGTGTTCTGGGGAATGTCACCCAAAGTCGACCCGAATCGGTTGCTGCAGCGGATGCTGGCCGGCCGTGAAGACCAACCGCGGTGGCTGCGCGAAGTTCGCCAGTGGGCAGACTACGTCAACGAGAATCCGTTCTACGAGCCGGTGTTCGGCGTGCGTGTTCCCCTCGATGCTGGGCTGCAGGGACGCACCGCGGCCGGTGGTCTGGCCAAGTTGACCTCGACCATCATTGGCCGCGACCAGGATGCCCCCGATAGCCTTGAGGCGCTTCGTGACCTCGCGGCCCAGGTCCAAGGGAAAATCCCGGCGCAATTCGCGCCGACACCGGCCACGCCCCAGCAGATTTTGTGGCTCTACGAACGGCACTGGACCCTCGGCGCACGAAACCGGCCTTTTCCGCACGGACGGGGAGGACCTCGGCGCCTGGGTCCTGATGATTTCGCGTCGATGATGCCCGTCGAGTTCGACGAGGGTGACCAGCAGACCCGCAAACAGCATCGCTGGTGGTGGCGGCGCTGGTGGCCGTCGTTCGCCCCGCTGCTGGTGCTGCGAGGACCGGCCGGTGCGAGCTATCAAACGATGTTGGCGGTCGCTGAGTTACCCAGGGGCGGGCTGAGTTTCCCGGGCGCAGAGATCCTGCAATCGGCCTACGACGTCGACATCGACGCCGACGTCGACTGGTATCAGCACGTCGCAGCGGTGCCCCGGGAGCGGGAGCTGGCCGCGGTGGAACGCGCGCAACGCAACCTCGATGATCAGTCGTTTCAGACATCGGGAGCGCGTGACGCCGATCTGGTGCGACGCTATGCCTGCGGCGAGGAGTACGAGGAAGCGCTGAGCGCAAGCCAGCTCGAACGCGGCGTGCATTCCACAACGGTGCTGGCGGTGGGGGCCTCGACCGGCGCGGCCCTCACCGACGCTGTGCAACAACTCAAAACGCACTTCGCTGAAGAGTTAGGCACCGTGTTGTCGGCACGGTGCGGTGCGCAGTCGGCGTTGTGGCAAATCGGGCAGCCCGGCAGTGAAACCAATGCCCCGCGTAGCCAATTCAAGCAGCCCACCACCACCGAGCAGTGGGCACGCTACGCCCCGCTGGCGTCTTCACCGCTGGGACACGACACCGGTATCTTGTTCGCTGAAAACCTGGCGACGCGCCGGCGGCGGCCGGTGCTGCTGGACTTCGAGGGCTTCAAAGACCGCCGCGGCGCGCCGGGCATGCTGTGGCTGGGTGCCCCGGGAGGCGGAAAGTCCGAGTCGTGCAAAGGTGTAACGGATGCGCTGTTGAAGCGCGGTCACCAAGCCTCGATCATTGATCCCAGCGGGGAGTGGATTCGCGCCCTGGCGCATCACGGTGACCGCGTCTTAGTGATCAGTCCCTACACCAGTCGATGGTCGCTGGATGGCCTGAAAATCTTTCCACGAGAACAGGCCGTCGAGCACACCCTGGATCACCTGCTGCCGATGATGGGAATGGACGCGGTGTCCCCGCCTGCGCGCCAGTTGGGTCGCCTGCTGCGACGCGATGACGGCGTGGCTCACAGTCTCGGCGGCCTGGTGCGCTACTTCAAGGACCTTGATCGAAAGGCGTACGCCGAGTATGAGGAACTCGCAGACAGCTTGATCTATTTCTCCGAAAAAGACTATCTACGGGCGATGTTCGACGAGTCACTACCGGCGCCGCCGATCGGCGAGCGAGACGCAGTGATTTGGCATATGGCGGGCCAAGAGTTGCCGACCACCTCTGAGACTGACGAGCTGCACCTGTACAAGCGGCAATCTCCGCGTGCCCGTGCGGGTTTGGCGATCTACGGCATGATCGCCTCGCTGACCCGGCTGTCCTACACCGGCGCAAACCGACGCCCTGGGGCGTTCGGCTTTCTGGTCACCGAGGAAGCCCGCGAGTATTTCGCCTCGCCGGTTGGCCGCAAAGACGCCGAGCGGATGGGGCTGCAGGGCCGCAAAGAGCGTTACGGGCTGCTGGCTATTTCCCAGTACGTCGAGCATTTTGACGGTATCGGGATCCAGAACTTGCCGATGCGGGTCATCACGCCGTTCAAGCCCACTGAACGCGACTACGCCAAAGCGTCGTTCAAGCGCCTCGGCATCGACCCCGACGAATACCCCGAGGTTCTGCAGACCCAAATCCAGCCCGGCCGTGGATTGGCCTACCTGTTCGACGACTTGGGCCGAGTCGGGCTGGTGAACCTGCTGCAGCGGGTGCAGCCAGAACTCAGGGCCGCGTTCGACACCCGCGACATGGACGCACAGGGGCAGTGGGCGGCATGAGAGAACTTGTTGCCTGCTGGCTTTATACGCGGCCCCGGACACGGCGCTTGTGGTTCATCCTGCAGACGATTTGGGGTGCGTCGCTAACGGCGGTCGCGACTGCGCCGGTGGCCACCGCCGATACGTTGGGTGCGGCGTGGTCATTCACCGGGCTACATGACAGTGACGGCGTGCCGATCGGCCAGCATTTCGTGTCGCTGCCGCCGTTGATGGAGATGGTTGGCGCCAACGGCCCAGAATTCGGGGTCAGCCCGCAGTCGTGGGGGCCGGCGATCATGTCGTCGCTGGATACCTCCATCACCTATGCCCAACTGCATTTCCTATTGGCGTGGGAGACGGCGTTTCTGATCGGTGTGTGCGCGATCGGGATCTGGTTAATCAAGTTCGCGCTCGGCGTGTTGTGGCTGGCATGGCTGGGCGCGATCGCAGAGCCGCTTGTGGCGACCATGAAGGCGATGATCCAGCGGATGCACCTGCTGGAGGGCGGCATCTTGGTGTCCGTCGTTGTCGGGGGAATTGTCTGCTTGACAACAGGTTTCGGCTCGGGCGTCGGCATAATCCTGGGCGGCGTTGTCGCTCTGGTGCTGTTTTGGGTGTTTCTTCGCGACCCCGCCGGCGACCTTGTCAGCGACCACGGCATTTTGGGGATGGGCCGCTCGCTCGGATTTTCCCTGGCGCAAGGTGTTTACCACAATGGGCCGATCACGGGCGGCGGCACGAACGCGCAGTTAGACACGCTGACGTCGTGGATGGTCGACGTTTTGGTTCGAGACCTGGTGGAGCTGGTCAATTTCGGGCAACTGATCGACGACATCCCCGGCTGCAGCTCCGTCTACACTGGTGCACTGCTGCGCGGCACCGATGCGGCGCAGGCCATCAGGGCGTGCGCTCCGCAAGCCTATAACCACGCTCTGCATCTGGATGCCAGCACCGCGGGGCTGTTTTTCATCGGTAACTGCTGTGTGCTGGTGATTCTGTTCGCTCTGGACTACATGGGCGTGGAAGCGTTTCGGGTCGGGTTCAAAGCCTTCTGGAATGTGTTCATCGTGGTGCCGGCTGCCGCAGCGGCCGCATTCCCCGGCCCTGCACGGCAATTCGCGAAGAAAGCAGCCGTCCGGGTGCTGCTACACGGCGCCGAGATGATGGCCGCGACCGTCGGGCTGGGGATCTTGGTGTTGATCCTGGCCGGGGTCACACGCGGCACACTGCCCGGAACGATCGGCATGACGGCGCCGCTGGCCAAAGTTCTGGTAATGATGCTGCTGGCCGTCGTCGGTGCGCTGGCCTTCCGCTTTGCTCTCCTACGCGCCTTCGGCGACCACGGCATCCCGGGCCCGGTGCGGGTACTGCGAGGCGGCTATCGCCTGGCGCGCGGGACGGCCCGCACGGCCTATGACATCGACTCGGGTGCGCGGGCGATTCATAGGGCTGGCAGCCGCCTCAAAGACCTCAGGAAGCGGCGGACCAACCAAGCCCAAGGACAAGGCCAAGGCGAACACGGTGGACCCGGGCTCAAACCCCCGGGCCGCAAGGGACATCCACCGACCACCGGGCCCGGACGCACCGGCGGCGGTCCGCACGCAGGCAGCGCACCCGGGCCGACCCCATCACGCCCGGGCGGTGGCGGCCCGGGAAGCGGCGGCGGGCAGCCAAGCAAACCATCGTCACCCGCGCCCGTCCCCAAGACGCCAGCACCGGCGGCTAGTGGCGCAGGCCGGGCTGCGGCGGCACGCACCGCCGCCGAGGTGGCCGCGCCAGAGGTCGCGCTGCCTGCGGCGGCCGCGGCGTCGCTGGCGCACCACGCCGCCGGCGCGAGGCGCCACCACCGCGACACCTCGAACGGACATGCCCCTGGGCGCTCGGGGTCGGCTGCGGTAACGCCGCCCACACGGCAAGCCCCTGCACAGGGGAACGGCGGCAGCGAGCGGGCGCAAAAACCTAGCGATTCGACGCCACCAGTGCCCGGTGAGCAGCCGCCGCGGCGCATCACGCCCAGCCCCTAACGACACACGATCTCGCGATGCCACCGACAGGGAGGACCACCATGACGATGACCGACACCCAGGCGCACCCCGCGCCCTGGGCGCACACCGTCGCCGATCTCGCCCCTCAGCCCCGCATGCAGCGCGCAGGCGCGCCACCGCCGCGCGGGGCGGTATCGGTCAGCGCCGGAACCCTATTCGCCAACCCGTTCCACACACCGGCCATGAGTGAGGACCAGCGCGTCGGCGCGATGATCAAGTACGCGGTCACCCTGGCCGGCCAACCGCACAAGCTCGCCCAGATCAGCGCGATCGGCGGCCGAGACCTGGCCTGCACGTGCGCGCTGGGCGACCCCGGATGCCATCGAGACGTGCTGCTTGACCTGGCCAACCCTCCGCGAAACCCGTATGCGGCTCAAGGATGCGCCATGGGCCTGACTTTGCGCCGCCCGTGGGCGTCGCTTCTTCTCGTTCCAGAAACGCTGAGCGGCAAAACGATTGAGAACAGGACGTGGTCCACCGACTACAGGGGCCCGGTGCTGATCTACGGCGGCACCCGTATCGACAACGCGGGCATCACCGCCGCCCAACGGGTCGGACTGGACGCGCGTTGGCATACCAATCAGCAAGGCTGGCTGGGGGCCGCCGCGCTGGTGGACGTCCACCGCGCACGCGGATGCTGCCGCCCATGGGGCCAGCCACGAGGCCGCGACGACGTCGCTGTCTATCACTGGGTGTTCGCACACCCGCATCGCCTTGCCGACCGCACCTGGGGCCGCGGCTTCGTCGGTATCCGGCCCACGCCTTGGTCGGTACTGGTTCGGCGTAGCCTACTCACCGCGCGATCTGCGCAGACTCGTTGCAGCACAAGGCCGAGCTGGTGACGACGATGTCTGCGTATTACCACGACGACCAGGTGACGCTGCACCACGGTACGGCGCTGGATATCGCCGCCCAGATGGAGACCGGCGCGGCCAACTGCATCGTCACGAGCCCGCCATACTACGCACTACGCGACTACGGCGTTGCGCCGACGGACTGGCCCGAGGCGACCTTTACGCCTATGAGCGGCGTGCCTGAGGTGACCGTTCCTGCGATGCAGTGCTGCCTGGGTCTGGAGCCCAATGTGCTCGCATACGTAGCGCATCTGCGACTGGTGTTCTGCGAGCTGCGCCGGGTGCTGGCCGACGATGGCACGCTGTGGCTCAACCTCGGGGACAGCTATGCCGGATCGTGGGGAAACCAGGGCCACGATCCCAAACACGCTGATCTACACACCCAATACCGTGGTGCGCAGGCCTTACCAAAGTCGAGGCGCACCGGCTCGGTCAAGATCGGTGGACCGCCCGCGAAGAATCTATTCGGTATTCCCTGGCGGGTTGCGTTCGCGCTGCAAGACGATGGCTGGCTGCTTCGCAACGCGATCGTTTGGCACAAGCCCAACGCGATGCCAGAATCAGTGCGCGACAGGCTATCTGGCCGCTACGAGACCGTGTTCTTGTTCGCTAAACGTCCGAAGTATTGGTTCGACCTCGACCCGATCCGGGAGCCGGCAACCACGACCCGCAAAAGCGCGCTGACGTGGGACCGGGACTTCGACGCGATCGCTGGCCGGCGGCCGCAGCACCGCCCCGGTCGGACATGGCACGGTCTGCACGCCCCGCAGCCACACATGGATGCAGGCGGTGAGCGCCACAGCAGCCAACATCTGGGTGGACGCAATCCCGGCGATGTGTGGACGCTGCCCACACAGCCCTACCCGGGCGCGCATTTCGCGGTCTTTCCGCCCGCGTTGGCGCAACGGTGCATCCTGGCCGGTTGCAAACCGGGCGGCACAGTGCTGGACCCGTTCAATGGCAGCGGCACCACGGGACTGGCGGCGCAACGCACCGGCCGCCGCTACATCGGCATCGATCTCAACTGCGACTACCTGGACCTCACGCTGAAAAGCCGCCTCAGACAGGCAGCTCTCGGCTTCGAGGAACCGGCTTGACGCATCGGTTAAGGGAACAGGAGCGATGGCCATGACGATACCGAGCACGTTCGACGTCGCCGGCAGCGTTGTTGACGATGTGCACGCCCCGGCGGCCCAGCAGCTGCTGAGTCGAGCGAAAGCTGCGCGGCTGCGGCCGCTGTGCTTGTGCCAGCCGCCGGGGGTGCAGATGTATATCGCCGCGGCCGGACACGACCTTATCGTCAAACGGATGCCCGGCACGGCGGCCGCGCATGATCATCGGTGTCGCTCCTGGCTGCCGCCGGGCGAGCTGTCGGGTTACGGAGCCGTGGCTGAGCGGTCTATCGTCGACAACCCTGCCGATGGCACAACGGCTCTGCGGCTGGGGTTTTCACTGTCGAAGGCCGGAAATCGGGCTGCGCCTGAACCTTCCGATTCCTCGTCACACAGCGTTGAAGCTGATGGCAACAAGCTGTCGCTGCGTGCTGTGCTGCACTACCTGTGGGATGAGGCGGAACTGACTACTTGGCATGCGGGTTTCGCTGGACATCGCCCGTGGGGGGTCGTCTACCAGCGTCTGCGCGCAGCCGTGGACGGTAAACTTGTCCGCAAGAACCCCCTGTCCATGTCTTTATTTGTGCCCGAACCGTTTTCGGCCGACCGCAAAACCGAAATCGAGCAGCACCGGATTAAGGCATGGGCACCGGCGCGACGTCAGCCGGGAAAGCCCACCAAATTACTGATCGGGGTGGGCGAGATCAAGGCAATCGAGCCGGCCAGTCATGGATTCAAAATGCAAGTCCGCCATCAGCCTGGGCACCCCTGGTTCCTCGATCAAGACTTGCACCGAAGGCTCACCAAGCGGTTCGCCACCGAACTCGAGCTGTGGCAGATGGCCGCCGCTGGTGACGTGCGGCTGGTAGCGATCTGCACCTTCTCGGTGTCGGCGGCCGGATACGCCAACGTCGAACAACTGTCGCTGATGACAACCGACCGAAACTGGCTACCGTTCAGCGGCGACGCCGACCGCACCCTGCTGATGACCGCGATCGACGAGGAACGCTCGTTTCGGAAAGTGTTGTCGTATAACGGCAGCGCCACCGCGCTGGCCTCGCTGGTTTTCACCGACACCACGCCGGCGATAGCCGCTTTCATCGACCGTCCTGCCGGGTGTGAAGCCGATGGCGATGCGTCGCTCGCCGGGCTGCCGGTGTGGAACTGGCGTACCGACGAGGACATGCCGGATCTGCCGTCACCAATGTCCTAAGACAGGATCGCGCGGCCGAAAAACCGTCAACAACAAAAGGAGATTGCCAATGACTGCGCTTTTTGACTCCGACGTCGACATCCGCGATCGGGAAGACCGTGAGGCCGAGGACCGCGAGGCGTTGCGGAGAGAGGCCCGGCAACAAGCTCGGCGTCGCGCGCGCCAGCGGCGCGACAAGCTTGCCAGCAGGGTTGATGTGCTCGACGAGCTTCGTGTCGGACAGGCCGAACGTTTGGCCAAAGCCCCAACAATCGCCGATGTGGCAGCATTTTTCGGCATCAGCACAGGTTCGCTGGTGACCATCCTGCGCTGGCACCGCGACGAATTCATCGAGGACGGCTGGGTGGCGGCGAATCGATCCGGAGATGACTTGTGGACTGATCAGGCCGTCGTGCGGGCGGCGCTGCTGCTCGACGGGGTGAAGTCGGCGGTCGCGGCAGAAATCAGGTATCTGCTCGACGTTGAGGGGCTGCCTGTCGCGTTCTGTAGCCGCGGTTACCGGATCAAGCAGTGCGAGAGTGTGTTTGAGCGGGCGATGGCGGTCGTCGGTGACGTGCACGGCGAATCCTCGCCGGTCGCCGTCTGGCGCGAACTGCAGCAGATGCCGCGCTACGAGCTGCAGGCGCTGGCGGTCGCACTAGCGGCGTTGGTGCCCGACGACATCCCCGGGCTAGGAGAGTACCTCCGCGAGCTCGCAGGCGCTAGCGACAGCATCGCAGCAGGTCTCGCGCTGCTCATCCCTCAACGGTCGCCGCTTTTTACGCGCCGCCGCGCCGCGGGCCGCGACCGCCCTTCCGCGCAGCCAGGCGGCGTTGAGGTGTATGCGCAGCGATGACGGCAGCAGACACCAGGCCAACTGACGAAGGGGACCGCGGCGGGCACTCTCACCCGCCGCTAGCCAACCCAGCCGGGCACCGCAGCTAAATCTTGTACCCCATTTTGTACGGATTCGGGAAAGGACATCATCGGCCATGGCAGACAGCATCCGAGTGCACCCCTGGGCAGTGCTGCTCATCCGCGTCGCCGCTGTGATGATGGCCATCTTCGTCGGGGCGGCCAGCTTCAGGCTGAGTTTCACCGCTCTCGCCGACGTGGCCACCCGGGGCCACGTGCCCGCGGGGCAAGCCTGGCTATGGCCATGCACCGTTGATGGAGCCACACTGCTGGCCACATTAGGTGTGGTGGTGTGCATGCACGATCGCCGTGAACGACGCTTCTTTTGGGCCGTCTTGCTGGGCGGCTTACTGGTCAGCATCGTCGGCAATGATTTGCACGCAATCTTGCCGCCCCGACAAGAGCTGCCCTGGACGCTGCGGGCGGTGGTCGGGGCTGTCGCGCCGGTCGCCGTGGTGGTGTCGATCCACGGACTGACGATCCTGTTGCGGGTGCGCCGCATCAAGACCGAGCAGAAAGCCCAAGAGCCGCGGGCGGCGGCGAATCCGGGTCCGTCGGCGCCCGCGCCGAACACCGCGCACAGCGCCCTGCAAGGACAACACAGCTCGACGCTTGCCGCGGCCCCTGCGCCGGCCCGCGACCGCATCCCTTCGGGATCGTCGTTGCAATACGACGACCTCACCGACAAGGTTATGCAGCTCATCACACTCAAAGACGTTGATGCCGATCAGGTTTCGTCGGTTCTGAAGATGAGCTACGAGATGAATCTACCGAACCGAGACATCGGGCGCCGCCTGGACATACACCACCACACAGTCGGCAAGATTGTCGACGCGAGCGCGCAAGTTCTGCGCGAAGAACCACTCGCACAGGTCTCATAACACAACAGGCGGCCGGCACCGGCGACCATCGCAACTAGCATGAACGTGGTCTATGGCGAGCCAGACGCGAGCCACAGAGCTCCGAAAGGGGGTAACCGATGCCCATTCATGTCGACGCCGAGGGGCTGAGCGCTGCAGCTGGCCAGTTGTCGGGGACGGCGCAGGCCCACGCGCCGGCAGCCGCCGAACCTCCGGGTGCAGACATGACGTCGCTATCCGCGGTGAGCCAACTCAACGCCGCATCGACCGCCTTGGCAGCGCTGCTGTCCCATGGCTCAGCGGTACGGGAAGTCGGCGCGTTGGCAGTGTCGAACGGCCACGTTTCTGACCGCTCAGGATGACCTCAACGCCGCGGGCATCGCCAACGGGGCAGATCCGGGCATGGCCACAGGGCTCATACCACTGCCGGATATTCCCTCACCGGACGTGCCGGCGATTCCGCCAATGCCGGCCGCGCTGGCGCCGCTGCCTGGGGAAGCCCACGCCCAAGCGTTGTACGGGGGGCCAGGATCGTCGAGCTTGCACGTGTTCGCCAACCATTGGCAGCAGGCGGCGTCTGAACTTCGCCAGGGGGCTGACACGACCACACAGGCCGGCCACGCGATCGACGTAAGCTGGCATGACGGTAAGCAGCGCGCCGGGGCAAATACCCGCCTGCACGGTGAATGGTTATCCCAAATGGGTGATCACGCCGAGATGCTGGCCAGCCAGGCGCGCAGCGTGGCCACCAGTTTCGAGACCGCTAAGCACAGCACACCGAGCCCGCAGGAGTTTGCGCAGGCCCGCCAGGAGCTGCAGGGCGCGTTGGAGCGGTTTTCGTCCAGTAGGGGCGCCAATGCCGCTGAGGTACAGCAGAAGTCACAGGAGCTGGCCTACAAGCAGACCCAGGCGACGTCGGCGGCGACCACCTACCACTCTGCGGTCAGCAGCGGCGGTCTGTCGTCGTTGGCCGAGTCGATGAAACTTGCGCCGCCGATCGCTGGCGGGGCGGCGACTGACTCGTCCGACGTCAAGGCCGTCGACTGGAAGCCTGGCGATAAGCTGCACTTCCCGATCATCCGCGGACCCAATGGAATGGGACCCGCGCAGCCGGGATACGGGCCTGGCTGGGTCGAACTTGGCCCCGGCTCAGGCAATTTCGTGCGCGAAGATGAGTTGCCCGGTTTGAAGATCCTGGAGCCAGGGGCATTAGGCCCGGCCGCGGTCGCCGACAGCCACGGAAACATGGTTCCCTATATCGAACTGGGCAAAGGCAGCGGCGCGTGGGTGCCGGCGAGCGACTTTGCGCATGCGCAGTTCAAACCCCCCGGAGCACTCGGCCCGTACGGGTACGAGGAATATCTGCCCGGAACCGGCATTTGGCTGCCAAGGACCGATATCGTCCCGGATCCAGCTGACCCAGCACCTCCGAGCGGAGCCACGCTGCCCGCCTGATGGGCAGCCAGCCGCCCGGGTCGAATGCGCTGGTCACACCACTGGGCGCGGAATCCCGAAGCACAGGTCGTCGCGGATCGACAGGTGCGGATCGCTGGATGCAGGCACCCCCGGGTCCTTGGGGCCGAGGATCATCGGCAGTGGCGGGGGCGGCGGCTCGACGGGGACGTTCGGAGGAATCATGCTGACGGGTTCTTGAGCCGGCTGATGGTGCTCGCTCTCAAAGCGTTGAGTGAAGTCCCTCTCCCAGCGGATGCGGTCAATCGCAGTCAGCGCGCGCTGCCGTGCAGCGGCCATCTCCGCCGAGCTGTTGTAACAGTGCGGACCGGGGCGCAATAACTGATCGAGATTATCGTCGGCCGTGGTTGGGCCTTGGTCGGGCCACAATGTCCAGGCCGCGCCGACGATCAGGGCCACTACGGTCGCGATCACTGCGCTACACGCGACCGCCTCCCAGACCAGCGAGCGTTTCGCCTTCGCTAATGCCGCCTTGAGATCCTCGAGTTGGGTTGTGAGTTCCTCGATAGTCGGTGGGTCGTGCGGACCCTCGGGATCTTGGGCATCCACGTCGTCGATGTCGTCCATGTCATCGATGATCGCCGATAGGACTGACACTTTCGCCTCAACCAGACAAGGCCAGCACCGGGGGGCCCCACCGCCACCCGGGTGCCCAGAAACAGACATGATGCCTGACGCAACCGGCGCAACGCCGCCGTCGATTAGGCCGGCGTCCCGGGCGGGCGGGTGCGCGCACGTTGATAGGCGGCCCGGTACTGCTCGACGGAGATATCCAGGACCTGCGCCAAAGTGGCTGCGTTGGTGTCAGTGAGGCCCTGGTCGCCTCGTTCGATCCCGCGCAGCGTATTGGTGGCAATGCCGGCCAACGCCGCCAACTGAGGCTGGGTCAGCCCGCGGATCACACGCCAGTCTCCGGGGTAACGCTCCTCAGGCTCAATCGTCACGACGTCGGCGATCGGGGCGTCCAGTAGTGCCATCACCCGCACCAGAAAATCGACCTGCGGAGTCCGTGTCCCTGCCTCCCACGCGTGAACCGTCGAGTGCGCCACGTCGGCTAATCGCGCCACCTCAGACACGGTCAGCCCGCGGCGCAGACGCAAAGCGACGAACTCGGTGGGGTTAAAGCCGCGTAGAACACGCCTGCTCATCGCGCCGCGCGCTGGGCTGCTTGGACCATGAGACGACATTGGCTGAACACTTCCCAAATTGTTAATCCCGCTCGAATTAACGCGTCGTTATAACGTAGAGTATTCGTTAGGGCGATCCTGCGCCGACTCCCGCCTGCCCGGGACATTCCGGGGTATCACCGACCACCGCGGCGCGGAGCTGATCACGCTAGTTGCTTTGGCATGAAAGGGAATTCAAATGTCGTTTGTAAGCGTAGTCCCCGACGAGCTGTCTTCGGCCGCGGCCGATATCGCCACGATCGGCTCGACCATCGGTGACGCGAGGACTGCGGCGGCCGGCCCCACAACAGCGGTGTTGGCGGCCGGCGGCGATGAGGTGTCAACGGCCATCGCGGGACTGTTCAACGACGTCGGTAACGAATTTCAGGCCCTCACCGACCAGGCGGCGGCGTTTCACCACCAGTTCGTCCAAACCCTCACCGGCGGCGGCTCAGCCTACGGCGCTGTCGAAGCCGCGAACGTCTCGCCGTTACAGACCATCGAGAACCTCGTCAACACCGCGCCGGCAGCCGCGCTACAAACAGCCGAAAATCTCATTAACACTCCTGCGCTGCAGCCGATCGAGAACGTCATCAACACCCCCACCGAGGTGCTGTTGGGACGGCCTCTGATCGGCAACGGCGCCAACGGCACGCCCGCTAGCCCCAACGGGCAGCCAGGAGGACTCCTCATTGGCAACGGCGGCAACGGCTACAACGGCGCAGGTGGCAACGGAGGCTCAGCAGGTTTACTCGGCAACGGCGGCAACGGCGGTAGCGGTGCCCCCGGGGCTGCAGCCGCATCGATAATCGGCAACGGCACCAACGGCGGCCCAGGAGGCACTGGCGGCGCCGGCGGCCTGCTGGTCGGCAACGGCGGCGCCGGGGGCACCGGAGGGACCGGTGGAGCTGCCGGGTCACTCGCCGGTAGCCCGGGAGCCGGAGGGCCCGGTGGCGTCGGTGGCGCGGCGGGCCTGCTGGGCCTGCCCGGCCCTGGCGGAGGCACTGGACCTTCGGGCAACCCAAGCATCGCCGGCACGATCCAAGGCGACGTGCAAGGCGCCCTCGGCGATATCGGCGGCGTCCTTGTCCGCGGCGTCGGCGGGATCGTTCACGGGTTCGTCGGTGGCGTGCAACACGCGGTCGTCGGCGTGGTTTCAGGCGCCGAACACCAGCTTCTCAACGACTTCGGGCTGGGATTCCTCGATCCCGGGACCGGCGGGATTGGGCTGTTCAACGCGGGCAACAACGACTTCGGGTTCTTCAACTTCGGCAGCAACGACACCGGCATCCTGAACTTCGGGCCCAACCAAAGCGGCGTCTTCAATATCGGCAGCGGCAACGCCGGCGACTTCAATATTGGCTTCCACAACAACGGCACCGCCAACTTCGGACTCAACAACGCCGGCAGCCTCAACCTGGGCGTGGACAACACCGGCAGCTACAACCTGGGACTGTCCAACATCGGCAGCCTGGAGCTCGGCTGGGCCAACACCGGCGCCAACGACCTCGGCATCAAACTCAACGGAGACGACGAGATCGGCATCAGCCGTCTCAATCTGAATCTCGCCAACCTCTGAGTGACTTCGATCGTGAATCTGAACGTCGTTTGATCGTGAAATTGGGCGTCGACGTCGCGACCGCGGCACACGTCGACGACCTCCAGAGGGGTTGCCAACTGTTGCGGGTCGAGTGGTCGGTAGTTGTCGGTGGTGTGCTGTAGGAACAGATGCATGAATCTGGCGGCGTGGGCTGAGCGCAACGGTGTTGCGCGGGTGTCTGCGTATCGCTGGTTCCGCGCCGGAGTGTTGCCGGTGCCCGCCCGGAAAGTGGGCCGGCTGATTCTTGTCGACGCGCCTTCCAGCGCTGCGGGGGCACGGCCAAGGACGGCGGTGTACGCGCGGGTTTCCTCGGCGGATCAGAAGGCAGATCTGGATCGGCAGGTAGCGCGGGTGACTGCGTGGGCCACGGCTGAACTGATTCCTGTCGACAAGGTCGTTGTTGAGGTCGGTTCGGCACTCAACGGGCATCGCCGCAAGTTCCTTGCGCTGCTGCGTGACCCGACGGTGAGTCGGATCGTGGTGGAACACCGAGACCGCTTCTGCCGGTTCGGCTCTGAGTACGTCGAAGCCGCTCTTGCCGCCCAGGGCCGTGAGCTGGTGGTGGTCGATTCGGCCGAGGTCGATGACGACCTGGTGCGGGATATGACCGAGATCTTGACATCGATGTGCGCCCGGCTCTATGGCAAACGAGCTGCGCAGAACCGGGCCAAGCGTGCACTGGCGGCCGCGGCGTCCGATGACGTGGAGGCGGCCTGAGATGCCGCGTTTCGAGATCCCCGACGGCTGGTGTGTGCAAGCGTTCCGGTTCACGTTGGATCCGACCGCCGAGCAGGCCCACGCGTTGGCAAGACATTTCGGTGCCCGGCGTAAGGCATACAACTGGACCGTCGCGGCCTTGAAAGCCGACATCGAAGCCTGGCATGCGACCGGCGTCGAGACGGCGAAGCCATCGCTGCGCGTGCTGCGCAAACGGTGGAACACCGTCAAGGACACCGTGTGCGTCAACGCTGAGAGCGGTGAAGTGTGGTGGCCTGAGTGCTCGAAGGAGGCCTATGCCGACGGCATCGCCGGGGCGGTCGAGGCCTACTGGAATTGGCAAACCTCCCGTGCGGGCACTCGTGCAGGGAAATGGGTCGGGTTCCCTCGCTTCAAACGCAAGGGCCGCGACGCTGACCGGGTGTGTTTCACCACGGGCGCGATGCGGGTCGAACCAGATCGACGGCATCTCACGCTGCCGGTGATCGGCTGTGTGCGTACGCAGGAGAACACCCGCCGGATTGAGCGGCTCATCAGCAAGGGGCGGGCGCGGGTTTTGGCGATCTCGGTGCGCCGCAATGGCACCCGGTTCGATGCGAGCGTGCGCGTCCTTGTGCAGCGGCCCCTGCGGCCTGGCGTGGCACGGCCCGATTCGCGGGTCGGTGTCGATGTCGGGGTCCGGCGCCTGGCCACGGTCGCGACTACGGACGGCACCGTCATCGAACGGGTTGACAACCCGCGCCCGCTGGACGCAGCGCTCAAGGAGTTGCGGCACGTGTCCCGTGCCCGCTCGCGCTGCAGGAAAGGCTCACGACGCTACCGTGAGCGCACCACCGAGATGTCCCGGCTGCATCGCCGGGTCAACGATGTCCGTTCGCATCATTTGCATGTCCTGACAACACGTTTGGCCAAAACCCACGGCTGCATCGTTGTCGAAGGGTTGGATGCGGCGGGCATGCTGCGGCAGAAGGGAGTGCCGGGGGCTCGTGCCCGGCGACGTGGGCTTTCGGATGCCGCGCTGGGCGCACCACGGCGACACCTCTCCTACAAGACGGGCTGGTACGGGTCACAACTGATAGTGGCCGACCGGTGGTTCCCGTCGTCGAAAACCTGCCACGTGTGTCGGCATGTCCAGAACATCGGTTGGGCTGAGCACTGGCAATGCGAAGCGTGTTCGGCAACGCATCAGCGCGACGAAAACGCCGCTGTAAACCTCGCACGCTACGAGGAACCCGTTAGCGTCGTCGGCCCAGTTAGGGCCGCCGTCAAGCGTGGAGCCGACCATAAGACCGGGCCTCGCCCGGCTGGTGGTGATGAAGCGCGGAAGGGAACCGGCCATCCGGCCGGGGAACAACCCCGAGATGGGGTGCGAGTCGCGTGACCACTAAAGATCACTCACTCGCAACGGCTCTGTCATCAGCGTGTCGGCCCCGCCACCCGGGTGCCCAGAAACAGACATGATGCCTGACGCAGCCGGCGCACCGCCGCCGTCACTCAGGCCGGCGTCCCGGGCGGGCGGGTTCGCACACGTTGATAGGCGGCCCGGTACTGCTCGAGCCCGACAAACCTTCGGTCGATCATGGCGATCGATCTGGTGCGATGGGAATGATCGCTGCTGCAAGGCAATTGGGTGGCCGACGCGACTCGACGCTTCTACTCACGGCGAGTCCACCATGACAGGGCCACCGAGGTCGGCTATTGTGTCGGCCCCGGTGGCCGCTCTGGCATTCATCCGATAGAGGTGGCGATCATTTGTTCTCCCCTGTGTTGTGGCGGATACCTGTGTCGGACTATCGCTGAACAGGGCGAATCTCATAACCCGCAGCAAGCGCACCGTTGAGGGTTTTCTCCACCCAGTCCTCTTGCAAAAAGCGTGCTTGGATAACAGCATTGATCTTGAGTCCCTCCACTCGCTCGCTGTCGCTAGGAGGAAGGAATGCCGAAATCAAACGGGCCGCACAGCGCGCACCGACACTTCGACACAGTCGCGCGCACCTGCAGCGTGCGGCGGCAGGCAACGGTAGCGAGGCCTGATCGTGAACATCCGTCCTGATCGGCTCTGGCTGGAGGTTCCATACGAGGAAAAAGAGGCCGCCAAAGCCGAGGGCGCGTGGTGGGACCCTGCGCAGCGAGCATGGTATGCCCCACGGCGCGGCATGACATCACTACAGCGCTGGGCGGGGCGGCCTCCCCTGCCTGAATGCCTGCCTGGCGAGGATCGATCATTCGGCGGGACAGACCTGTTTGTCGATTTGGTTCCCGACTCATGCTGGTTCACCAACGTCCGCAGCTGTGTCGATAAACGCGACTGGGATCGCCTCCGTAGAATGATCTATCGCCGCGCCAATCAGGAGTGCGAAATCTGCGGTACGGGACGAGATTTCGCTGCCGAGGTGTGGCTGGAAGCCCACGAGCGGTGGCATTACGACTCAACTACGCAGGTCCAACGGTTGGTCCGACTGATCTGCCTATGCACGCCGTGCCATGAGGCCACGCACTTCGGACTGGCCGAGATCAACGGGCACCGTGACCACGCGTTGAATCAACTGATCGCAGTGAATGGCTGGTCGCGGCAACACGCCGAGGACCATGTCCGCGAGGCGTACGCCGAATGGCGGCGCAGATCGGACAGAGACTGGCGCCTCGATTTGACTATCCTTGCTGATGCCGACATCGATATCACGCCGCCACCCGAAGCTTCCTATCGCCGGGTCGTCGCAGATCAAACACTCAGCAGGAGCACCGCTGCGGCCAGCCCACGGCCAACGCATTCGCTGCCGCCGCAGGGC
>NZ_JCALDM010000016.1:0-122189 GCF_059812845.1 Mycobacterium sp. NGS34 | reverse complement strand
TCTCCTTGTCATGCTTGGGCCCGAGCCCGTGCCCGTCGAATGAGCAGAACGGCCTTGACGATCAGAAACGCGACGGCGACGCCCATCATCAGCGTCGACAGTGCGTAGGCGCCGTATTCGGCCCCGCGGTTGTAGCGGTCGTTCACCAGCAGCGTGAGGGTCTGCGATTCACCGGGGAGATTGGAGGAGACCATGATGACCCCGCCGAATTCGCCGAGGGTGCGCGCGGTGGTCAACAGGATGCCGTAGGTCAGTCCCCACCGGATGGACGGCAGCGTGATCCGCCAAAACGTCTGCCACCAGCCGGAACCCAGTGTCGCGGCCGCCTGCTCCTGCTCCGTCCCCACTTCCTGCAGCACCGGTTGGACCTCGCGCACCACGAACGGCAGGGTGACGAAGATGCTGGCCAGCACGATGCCGGGAGTACTGAAGATCACCGGAATGCCGAGGTCTTTTTCGACGAAGCCCAGTGCGCCGGCCGAGCCCCAGAGCACGATCAGCGCCACCCCGACGATGATCGGCGAAACCGCGAACGGCAGGTCCACGATCGTCTGCAGTACTCCCCTGCCGCGGAATCTGCTGCGCGCCAACAGGAGTGAAACCACGACACCGAATATGACGTTGAGCGGCACCACGATGGCGACCACCAAAAGCGACAGGTGCAGCGCCGATATCGCCGCCGGGGTGCTGATCCACGTGTAGAACTGGGCGAAACCGGGGCGGAAGGTGCGCCACAGAATGATGGCCACCGGAGCGACCAGCACCACCCCGAGGTAGGCCAGCACCACCGAGCGCAGGGCGTAGCGCGCCGGCGTCATGCCGCCCTCTCCTCGCGTTTGGCCCGCCGGCCGCCCGCGACCCGCAGCAGGAGAAGCACGCTGAACGAAATCGACAGCAACACAATGGATATCGCGGCGGCGCCGGTGCGGTCGTCGTTCTCGATCAAGGCGCGTATCCACTGGGAGGACACTTCGGTCCTGCCGGGCACCTGGCCGCCGATCGTCACCACCGAGCCGAACTCGCCGATGCAACGCGAGAATGCCAGGCCCGCACCGGATAACAGGGCCGGGGTCAGCGACGGCAACACGACCGAGGTGAATACCTTCGGCCCGGTGGCGCCCAGCGACGCGGCCGCCTCTTCGGCCTCGCGGTCGATTTCCAGCAGCACCGGCTGGATTGCCCGCACCACCATCGGGAGCGTCACGAAGATCAGCGCCACCGCCACCCCGGGGGGCGTGTGCTGCAGATGAATGCCGACCGGGCTGTTCTTGCCGTAGAGGGCGAGCATTACCAGGCTGGTGACGATGGTCGGCAACGCGAACGGAAGGTCGATGATCGCGTCGAGCACTCCTTTGCCGATGAAGTCGTCGCGCACCAGCACCCAGGCCGTCGCCAGCCCGAACACCAGGTTGATGATGGTGACCACGACCGAAACCGTCAGGGTCACCTTGAACGACTCCAGCGCGGCATGAGAGGTGACCGCCAGCCAGAAGGCCTGCCAGCCCCCGCCGACGGCCTGCCACGCGATGGCGGCCAGCGGCAGCAGCACGATCAGGGAGAGCCAGAGCGTCGCCACCCCGATCTGAAGGGACGCCCCGCCCGGCGGGCCGGCCGCACGCGCGGGACGGGGCTCGGGAACCTCAGTGCCGGACTGGGCGGGTTCCGGTTGGGAGAGAACGGCGGCGGTCATCCGGTTGCCTCCAGATAGACCTTGGTGATGCTGCCGCCGCTCCGGTCGAAGAGTTGCGCGTCCACTTTGCCCCAGCCGCCGAGGTCGGCGATCGTCCACAGCTTCACCGGCACCGGGTACTGGTCGCGGAACTTGTCGGCCACGGCCGGGTCGATCGGCCGGAAACCGGCCTGGGCCCATAGCTTCTGCGCCTCGGCGGTGTACTGGAAATTCTTGAACGCGGTCGCCGCATCCAGGTGCGCGCTGGTGCTCACCACCGCCACCGGGTTCTCGATCTTGAAGGTCTGCGTCGGGTTGACGTGTTCGACCGATTTGCCTTGCCGCTCAATGGCGATGGCCTCGTTCTCGTAGCTGATCAACACGTCACCGCTGCCTTCGATGAAGACACCGGTGGCCAGACGCCCGGAACTGGGACGCAATTTGACGTGCTCGTGCACCAACTTGCTGATGAAATCGACGCCGGCGTTGGTGTCGCGCCCGCCGCCGCTCTTGACCGCGTACGGGGCCAGCAGGTTCCACTTGGCCGACCCCGAACTCAGTGGGCTGGGCGTGACGACCTCGATGCCGGGGCGCAGCAGGTCGTCCCAATCGCGGATGTTCTTCGGATTGCCTTTGCGCACAACCAGTGTCACCACCGACCCGAAGGGGATCCCGCTGCTGGGGCCCTTGTCCCAGTCGCCGGAGATCTTGCCGGCCTTGACCAGTCGGGTGATGTCCGGCTCGACCGAGAAGTTCACGATGTCCGCCGGCTTGCCTTCGACGACACCCCGGGACTGGTCGGCGGAGGCTCCGTAGGACGTGATGACCTGGACTCCCCGACCCTCCTGCGAGGCGTTGAACGCCGGAATCACCTTGCTCCAGCCCGGTTCCGGGACCGAATAGGCGACCAGTGTGATCTTCGTGTTCGCCTTGGCCGGGCCGGTGCCGCCCGCGACGTCGCTGGCGCCGCCGCCGCATGCCGTGATCGTGCCGACCAGAAGGGTCAGCGCCGCCAGGCCGCGGGCGAGCCGCCCGTGCGGTGAGATCCGGATGTCGCTGAACAATTGGTGGCCTTCCAGTGCGGGACTTGGGTTACCTGGGGTCCCGTGGCCGCGGAAGGCGCTAGAACATCAACGGCCCTTACCAACTCCCAGTCCGCGCACGGGCTTACGAGTCAGCGACAACACTGCACGCGCGGGGAGCAAACAAGGGCTGGCACGAGCATGGCGCGAAGCCTAACAGCGCCCGTCCGCATCGGCGCACCGTCAGCAACGCGACTCAACCGGCGCGACGAGGGTGATGCGAGGCGGCGTCGCGCGACACCGAGCGCGGTTTTACCCGGGCGTAACGTCCTCGCGGATCGACGGGCCCAGCAACGCGGCATCGCACGAGCAAAACCCGAGGTCGCGCCCGTCGCGTCGAGCTCGAGCCGGCTCGGCCGGCGACGGCCGCGGCGACGGTCGCCGGCCCGGCGGACCGCGCGCTCGGCCCGCGGCGGGGACCCGGCATAAAAGTCACGTTGAGCCAAACGCGCCGGCCGCGCGCGAAATATGCTGTAGCCGAGCGGCTTGCGGGCGGCCGATCCCTAGCGGCCCCGGATACCGCTGTCGACGACCTTCACCGGCTTGTGCGGATAGCGGCGTTCGGCGTGCGCCTTCGCTCGCGAGTTCGGCAGCACGTACAGGGTTTCCTTCTTGTCCTGAAGCGGTTTCAGCACCAAGTCCATGAAACCCTTGCGGTTCTCGAGGTAGGGCTCGATGACCTCCTCCCCCGCCGGGCACACCGCCAGGCAGTAGGCGGCCTTGTAGTTGGGCTTGAACGACAGGCTCTGCCACATCGACGCGTTCTCCGAATCGGTGACCCGCGAACGGAAGTCGTCCGCGTCCGCGCTGTCCGCGATCGTCTGCACCCAGTCGGTGAACCCACCCATGAACTCGCGGTAGTTGTGCACCGAGCAGGAGACGAAGTCGAAATCGCCGTCCTTGCCGATCGCGCCGACCGGGCACGCCGCCACGCACAACTTGCACTCCAGGCACGGGCTGTAGTCCAGCGGCGCGCCGTAGCCGCTGATCGGCGCGTCCACCAAGATCGTGCCGAGCAGGATGAAGTTGCCGAACCTAGGGTGAATCACGTTGCGGTGGATGCCCATAACGCCCAGGCCCGCGGCGACGGCGACTGGCTTGTGCGCCACCACCCAGATGCGGCCGGGGAAGTTGTCCATCTCCATCGGGAACGTCGCCGACGGGTTCAGGGCCCGGTAGCCGGCGTCCTGCAGCCGGCGCACGATGCGGTGGGCCGCCTCGTTGAGCACTTCGCCACTGCGGTGGAACTCCTGGTTCGCGACGCTGCGGGCCGTCGAGCGCACGTTGTCGCGGTTCATCTTGACCACCAGCGAGATGTAGCTCCTGGCTCCCGGCAGCGCGGCCTGGACATGCTCGACCTCCGACGCGAGATCCGGGTTGTCCACTGCGGCGAACGCGACGTCGTCGGCGCCGGCGGCCAGGCACAGCTCGCGCAGCCAGTCGGCGTCGAGCACGCCGGGGCGCCGCTTCTGGCGAGCGCTCACCTTCTTCACCGTGGGGTGGTCGGCCAGCTTCGCCGGGAGTTTTTCCGCCATGCTCGGTATAGTACACGATACTCAGCTATGCCGCGCCAAGGGCCCGCGGACGCGTCGTTAACGGTGTTTGACTTCGATGTGAAGCGCATGCGAACCTGGCGCGGTGATCGAGTTGAGTGAACAGACGATCATCGCCCAGGCGGCCGATCGGTTGACCAGCAAGTATTCGACCATCCCAGCCGAAACAGTGACCGCGGTCGTGCGGGGCGTCCATGCCCGGTTCGAGGGCAGGCCGGTGCGCGAGTATGTCCCGCTGCTCGTCGAGCGGTACGCGGCGCAGGAGCTGGCGCTGCTCCTGCTGACCGGCCGCCGCCCGCTCTCCGCGCCGGCGGTCGACGAGGCCATCGCCGTTTGATCAGACGGGCTCGCCCCGCCGCGGCCCGCTCTGCACGCCGAACAACATCCGGCGGCTCGTGGCCCGCCAATCGGTTTTTTCGGTTTCCGCCCCGCTCTCGCTGAACCCGACGCGATCGTGCAGCCGGGCCAGCCATTCGGGCGCCCACCAGTTGGCCCGGCCCAGCACGTGCATGACCGCCGGCACCAACAGCATCCGCACCAGCGTCGCGTCGACCAGCACCGCGACCGTGAGCCCGAACCCGAACAGCCGCATGAGCGACACCTGCGCGGCCATCAACGCCACGAAAGAGATCGCCATGATCAACGCCGCGGCGGTGATCACCCGGCCGGTGTGGGCCACGCCGAGCGCGATGCTCCGGTCGTTCGCGCCCCAGCCCCGGTGTGAGGCGAGCCAATACTCGCGGATCCGCGCGATCAGGAAGACCTCGTAGTCCATCGAGAGCCCAAAACTTATGCAGAACAACAACACCGGCAGGTCGACTCCGATCGTGCCGGTCGCCGCGGTGCCGAGCCCGCCCAGGTGCCCCTGCTGAAACACCCACACCACCGCGCCGAATGCCGCGGCCAGCGACAGGGTGTTCGTCACGAGCGCCTCGAAGGGCAGCACCGCGCTCCCGGTCAGCAGGAAGACCAGCACCAGCGTGATCACGGCGATGACGGTGAGCACCAGCGGCAGGTGCGTCGTGATCGCGTGCACGGTGTCGCGATTGCTCTGCGCGGCGCCCGCGAGCTGCACCGGCCGGCCCGAGGGGGTCGCGACGGCGTGCAGCCGGTCCAGCTGCGTATTGGAGGCGGCGGAATACAGCGGCGCCGTCGTGCCAACGGTCATGAAGGCGGCGCCGTCCGTGACGGCGCACGGTCCCGTCGGCGGTCCGACCGGCCGGCCGCCGACGAACGTGCCGCCCGGCGCGGACACCGACGACACGTCCGGCACCCGCGACAGCCCGGCGGCGTAGGCGTCGAGGTCGGCCGGGCCGAGTCCGGCCGCATTCGGGAGCACGACGGTGACGTCGGGGACACCGCTGCCCGGGAAGCCGGCGCGCAACTGGTCGCCGACTTGACGCGCCGACGCCGAGGTGGGCAGGACCCGGTCGTCGACGACGCCCCACCGCACGTCGCGGAAGGGCGAGCCGAGCAGCAACAGCAGCGCGACGATGGCGATCACGATCGGCGCCGCGTGGCGGGTGACGCACCTGGTCCAGCGATACCAGATGCGCCGCTCGACCGGAGCCGGCTCGGGCGCGGGCCGCCGCAGGATCCGGCGCGCGAGCCGGCGCGCGTCCAGGGAATCGAGCCGCTCACCCAGCAGCGCGATGGCCGCCGGCGTCACGACGACCGCGGCGGTCACCGCGAACGCGACCACCGCGACCCCCGCGTAGGCGAACGATTTCAGGAAGTATTGCGGGAACAGCACCATCGTGGCCATCGACAGCGCCACCGTCATCGCCGAGAACAACACCGTGCGGCCGGCCGTCGCCATCGTGCGGATCAGCGCCGCGTCGCGAGTTTGGCCGTCCGCCAACTCATCCCGAAAGCGGCTCAAGATCAGCAGCGTGTAGTCGATGGCCAGCGCGGCGCCCATCGCGACGGTCAGGTTCAGCGCGAAGATCGACACGTTGGCGAACAGCGAGACCGCGCGCAACGACGCCATCGCACCGAGGATCGCGAACCCGCCGACGGCCACCGGCAGCGCCGCCGCGAACAAGCCCCCGAAGATCCAGACCAGCACCACAAAACTCAGCGGCAGCGCCAGCGATTCCATGACCAAGAGGTCGTCCCGGGTCTGCTCGTCCACCTCCCAGGTGGCGGTCGCCTCGCCGCCGAAGCGCACGGTGACGCCGTCGCGGTCGTGGGCGAGTTCGCGCGAAAGGCGTTCGGCGTTCTTCTGGGCGTTGGCCTCGCCGCCGGAGATCGCGGCCACGATCAGGCCGGTCTTGCCGTCCTTGCTGACGAACGCGGGCGCCGCGGCCGGCGGCGCGGTCCACGCGGATTGCACCTGCCCAACGTGGGGCGAATTCTGTAGCCGCCGAACGAGATCGGTGCCGACCGCCGTGGCCCGGGGGCCCCGCGCGTCGCCGTCGGCGGTCACGGTGATCAGCATGACCAGGTCGCCCTGGCCGAACTTCTGCGAGAGCAATGCCGACGCCCGCGACGACTCGGAGCCGGGATCGAACCACCCGCCGGGCAGCAGGGTCTTGCTCACCGGGATGCCGAAGATCGCGGTGGCGATCATGACGAAGACGGCCACGGCGATGACGCGTCGCGGCGCGGCGATGGCGAGACTGGCGATTCTCGACAGCACGACACTCCTTCTCCACAGCGTCCAGCTCAGGTCCCTGGAGCCACACCAGCACCGCACGGCGGTCATACCCTAGCCGTCAAGTGCTGGGCATGACGGCTTCCGTCCCCGAGGTTGGTCTCGTACGACGAAACCTGCGCACCGTAAATGACAGCAGCCGATGAATTTCAGCGACACGCCGCCTCTGTATAGGCGTTCAGGTTGTTTGCCTACGAAAGGACACGGAGATGGCGCAGGAGACGCCCACGCGCTACCTGATTGCGGGTGCGGGTGGAAGCCATGGAGCCACGGGCAATTACACGGCACGACAACTGCTCGCACGCGGGCTGCCAGTCCGCGCGCTCGTTCGTCGCTCCGATGAGCGGGCGGACCAACTTAGGGAGCTCGGCGCCGAGATCGCCGTCGGCGATCTCCGCGACTATCGCGACGTGCGCGCGGCACTGGACGGGGTCCAGCGCGCGTACTTCACGTATCCGCTGGCCGAAGGACTGCTGGAGGCCACCGCGACCTTCGCCGTGGCCGGCGCGAAGGCGGGCCTGCAATCGGTGGTGAACATGTCCCAGATCACGGCGGGCCCGGATCATCGCAGTCCCGCGGCTCGCGCGCATTGGGTGGCCGAGCGAGTGCTGGACCGGTCGGGGATCGGTGTCACGCACCTGCGGCCCCCCTTCTTTCTGGAGAATCTCTTCAACGTCGCGGCGCCGACCGTTCGCGCCGAGGGCAAGATTTATCTTCCGTACGGCGACGGGGCCCACGCCCCGATCGGGGGCGACGACCTCGCGCGCGTGATCGTCGGCATCCTCACCGATCCGGCCGCGCACCGCGGCAAGACGTACGTGCCCACCGGGCCGGCGTCGCTGACGATGACGGAACAGGCCGGCGTCTTCAGCCGGGTGCTGGGCCGGCCCGTCGAATACGTCAACATCCCGGGCGAGGCCTGGAGGCAGGCGCTGGTGCAGGTCGACGTCATGACGCCGTATTTGATCGAGCACCTCTCGCGGGTGGCCGAGAGTCACCAGCGCGGCGTCTTCGACGCGGTGACCGACGTCGTCGAAACGATTGGCGGCTTCCCGCCGCAGTCGTTGGAAGCGTTCATCGGCCAGCACCGAATCGCATTCGGGGTAGCGCAGGAGGCCCACCGGGATGCCTAGCGGGACCGGAATGCGCAGAGCCGCCGTGGTGCAGTACCACACCAGCGCAAACTCGGCCGCGCACAACCGGGCGTTGATCGAGCGGGTCGTCGACGAGCTCAGGGCCCGCGATCCCGGCGGGCTGGACTACCAGGCGTTCCAGTTCGAGGACGGAACGGGTTTCCTGCATGTCGCCGTGTTCGACGGCACCGCGGACCCGTTCGCGGGTTGCGGCGCCGACCGGGAGTTCCACCGCGAGCTGGACAAGCGCCTGGCGACATCGCCGGTGATCAGCCGCGCCGTGCTGATCGGCGCCTACTTCGGCAGGAAGCGATGAGTTTCGGCCCGGCCGATCCTCAGTATGTGGTGAATGGAGGCAGACCCCGATGAAGATTTCGCGCATCGCTCCCCGGCAGGAGTGGCTTGCCGCGCGGCTGGAACTGTTGGCCGACGAGAAGGCCGCGAGCCGGCAGCTGGCCGCCCTGGCCGAGAAACGCCGCGGCTTGCCCGCGGTGCCCGTCGACAAGGACTACGTCTTCGAGGGCCCCGCCGGCCGCCCACGGCTGATCGACCTGTTCGACGGCCGCCGCCAGCTGATCGTCTACCACTTCATGTGGCTGCACGACATCGACGACGGCTGCCCGAGTTGTTCGTTTGCCGTCGACAACATGCCCGACCCGCTCCACCTCAACGAAGGCGCGGACACCACGCTGGCGCTGGTGTCGCGGGCTCCGTACCCGCGGCTCAGCCGGTTCAGGGCGCGGATGGGCTGGCGGCTGCCGTTCTACTCATCGCACGGCAGCGACTTCAATTACGACTTCCACGTCACCAGCGACGAGTCGATCGCGCCGGTCGAATACAACTACAAGGACAAGGCCACGTTGTTGCGGGAGGGACTGGACTACGCGGCCGCCGACGGCGCCGACGGCCAGGGCATCAGCGTTTTCGTCCAGGACGACGGCGCGGTCTTCCACAGCTATTCGGCTTACGGGGTGGGCGCCGACGTCATGCTCAGCACCTACCGCTTCCTGGACCTGACACCGCTGGGCCGCCAGCGCTACATCAACGAGTGGCCGTGGCACGACACCTACGGAGCATCGGACGGCCATGCCCACCACCACTGACACCACCGAGGAGTTCGGGCGGCTGGCCGAGCCGTTCCGGCGCGAGCTGATCGCCTACGGCTACCGAATGCTCGGCTCGCTGGACGACGCCGAGGAGATCGTGCAGGACGTGTACCTGGAGGCGTGGCGCGCCTATGACCGTTTCGAGGGACGCTCGTCGCTGCGCACGTGGCTGTATCGCATCGCCACCCGCGCCTTCCTCAAGGGGATCGAGCGACACAACCGCCGCCCGCTGCCGTCGGACCTCACCGGTCCGGCGATGGATGCCTTCGCCGGCGTGCAGCCCGGCTCGGCGGAGCTGGCCTGGTTGCAGCCGGCACCCGATTCGGTGCTGACCGGCTCCCTGGCGGATCCCGCCGCGGTGGTTGCCGGGCGTCACACGATGCGGTTGGCGTTTGTCGCCGCGTTGCAGGCCCTTACGCCCCGTCAGCGGGCGGTGCTTATCTTGCGCGACGTTCTGAGCCTGAGCGCGGCCGAGGTCGCGGCCGTGCTGGAGCTCAGCGTCGCGGCGGTCAACAGCGCGCTGCAGCGGGCGCGCTCGCGGCTGCCGGCCGACCACGACAGCGTGCTCGAGCCGTCGGAGGCCCGGCAACGCGAGCTGCTCGACCGGTACGTGGCGGCGTTCGAAAGCGCCGACGTGGCCGGGCTCATGGCGGTGCTGACCGAGGACGCGATGTACGAAATGCCGCCATTTCTCACCTGGTTTCGGGGTGCGCGCGACGTCGGGGGGTTCCTCGGCGGACGGATGAGCATGTTGGGCGGGGCGTCGGTCATCCGGACTTCGGCCAACGGGCAGCCGGCGGCGGCGTTGTACACCGGTCCGGCCGGCGGGCGGCGGCTGCACTCGTTGCACGTGCTCACCGTTGCCGCACAGGGCATCTCCCACGTCGTGGCGTTCATGGACGTCGCGTCGCTGGGCCGTTTCGACTTGCCGGTGACGGCGTAAAGGAAAGGACGACAAAAATGAGCGCGACCGGAATCGACAAACAAGCCCCGCCGCGAGGCCCGAGGGGTTTCCGGGTGTTTCTGCGTGTCTACGGTGTGCTGACGCTGGCGATCTTCGTGCCGCTGTTCGTGGGCTTCGTCGCGCAGTCGCCGGTGCTGGCCGAGCACGGCGGCGCGTTGAACTGGACGATCTGGAACGACCTGCGTTGCGGCAGCGAACATTTGCACGTTCCCCCGATGCTGCTGGTGATCTACATCGTGTGGGGCATCTTCTTGCTGCGCGCCGCCGGCGACCCGCACGGCTATGCGTCGTTTCTAAGCTTCACCATGTGGGCCAATCTCGTTCACGGGTTATTGATGGCCGCCCAGGCGGCCACCGAGATGGATCACTACTGGAGCAAGTTCCTCACCGACATACCGTTCGTGCTGATCCTCGCGCTCGGCATCTACCTGTGGCGGCGCAAAGAGCCTGTCGGCCGGATTGATTCGAAGTGAAGCCGAAAGGCGCCACGGCTAACAACGTCGCGAAAGATCTCCGCACCCTGATTCTTCGAAAAAGATTGCCACGCGCGCCCCGGGCGGCGCTAAGCTGCTGTTCGTGCGCAAAGGCGTATTAGCCATCGGCCGGAGCCGCTGGCTGGCGTTGGCGGCCTCGCTGGTGGTCTCGGCCGCCATCATTTATGCCCAGGGCACCAAGCCCATCTACGCCCAGGGCGCCAAGCCGCCCGGCAATCCGGCCGCGGCCCAGGCGGTCGCGCCGTCCGTGCCGCCGATCGCCGCGGCCGCCCCCGGCCCGGTCGCCGCGCCGCCGCCGGCCGGTCCGGGGCCGCAGGTCGCCAGTCCCGCGGAGGTGGAAAAGCTGGCCGCCGGCGCGCCCGCCGCCGCCCAGCAATTCCTGTTCCCGTTGTCTCCCGGCGTCGCGTCGGAGCAGCGGTTGCAGGTGAAGACCATCTGGGCGGCCCGCGCCATCAGCGTGCTGTTCCCGGAGATCACCACCATCGGCGGCTATCGCGAGGATCCCCTGCCGTGGCACCCTAACGGGCTCGCGATCGACGTGATGATCCCCAACCACGCGAGCCCGGAAGGCATCCAGCTCGGCAACGAAATCGCCGGGTACGCCCTGGCGAACGCGAAACGATGGGGAATCAACCACGTGATCTGGCGGCAGAAGATCTACCCGGGCGTCGGCGCGCCGAGCTGGATGTCAAACCTCGGCAACGAAACGCTGAACCACTACGACCATGTTCACATCGCCACCAACGGCGGCGGCTACCCGACCGGTCACGAGACGTACTTCATCGGGTCGATGACGCCCACGCCGTCCGAGTGATCAACGGCGCCTTCGGGATTGCGCTCAGCCGCCGAGGAGGCCCAGCAGGCTACCGGTGAGGATCGGGGGCACCGTCAGCTGACCGCCGCCGAGGCTCGGGGGCAGGGTGAGCGTGCCGCCGGTGATGATCGAGGGGATCCCGACGTCGCCGCCGCCGACACTCGTGGGCAGGCTCAGCACGCCGCCCGTCAAGATCGACGGGATGCTCACGTCTCCGCCGCCGGCGATCGGGGGCAGGCTCAGCACCCCACCCGTGAGGATCGACGGCACGGTCAACTCCCCACCGCCCAGGAACGTCGGCAGGGTCACCGCGCCACCGTCGAGGATCGGGGTCAACACGCTGCTGATCGGGGGCACGGTGAACACGCCGCCGCCCAGGCTGGAGGGCAGGCTCAGCAGCCCACCGGTGATAATCGACGGCAATCCCAGCACGCCACCACCGAGCGTTTCGGGCAGGTCGAGCAGGCCGCCGGTGAGGATCGACGGCACGGTCAGCTCGCCACCACCCAGGAACGCGGGCAGGGCCACCACGCCGCCGTTGACGATCGGGCTCAAGGCGGTCGCGATCGAGGACCCGACGGTCGAGATCGGCGGCAGGATCAATTCCGCACCGCCCAGGACCGGCGGCAGCTCCAGCACACCCCCGGTGATGAGCGACGGCACGCTGAACACGCCGCCACCGAGGACCGGCGGCAGGGTCACCACGCCGCCGTTGAGGTTCAGGCTCGCGCTGCCGCCGAGGAACGACGAGAAATTCAGGTCGGCGGCGGCCGCGGCGTTGGCCGCCTCGGTGCCGAGGTAGGCGCCGGCGCCCGCGCTGACCAAGCCGACGAACTCCTCGTGAAACGCGTTGGCCTGGGCGCTGATGGCTTGAAAGTCCTGCCCGAAATCGCTGAATAGCGTTGCGACCAAAGCCGATACCTCGTCCTGGGCCGCGGCGGCCACCGCCGTCGTAGGCGCCGCAGCCGACGCGGCCGACCCGGACAGCAACGTGCGGATACCGGACAAACCTTCGGCCGCAGACTGCAGTTGCTCTGGAGCCGTCACCAGATATGACATATGCGCCTCCCGCCGATGCACCGCGACGGTCGCCCGTTGACCGGAGCAATAGAATCGTAATCGGATATTTCCGAAATGCCTATGAAAACCCCGCTTTTCAGCAATGACAGCGGCCGAATAGCCTCAACTGCGGGTAGCGCCTCCGGCGGCGGCCGGCACCGAAATGCTCGGTGCCGTCGCGTATTTCGCCTATTGCGCGGTCCAACCGCCGTCAATCGAATAACTGGCGCCGGTGATCGTGGCCGCCGCATCGCCGGCCAGGAACACCGCGAGCGCGCCGATGTCCTCCGGTTGGGTGTAGCGCGCCATCGGCTGCTTTTCGCCGACGAATTCCGGCTTGGTCTCTTCGAACGTCTTGCCCGCCGCATCGGCGCGAGCTTGGATCTGCTGGGCGATCAGGGGCGTCATCACCCACCCGGGACAGATCGCGTTGCACGTGATGCCGTGGTCGGCGGTCTCGATGGCCACCACCTTGGTCAGTCCGACGAGCCCGTGCTTGGCCGCGACATAAGCCGCCTTCTCGGCGCTGGCGACCAGGCCGTGCGCCGACGCGATGTTGATGATCCGGCCCCAGCCAAGGCTTTTCATCCCGGGTAGCGCGCACCGACACGTGTGGAAGGCCGCCGACAAATTCGTCGCGAGGACGGCGTCCCACTTCTCGACCGGGAACTCCTCCACCTTCGCCACGTACTGGATGCCCGCGTTGTTGACGAGGACATCGACTGCACCGAAAGCCTTTTCGGCGCCGGCGACCATTTCGGCGATCTCCTCCGGCTTCGTCACATCGGCCGCGGAATAGGTCGCGGTCACGCGGAACGTCTCCTCGATGTCGCGCCGCTGCCGCTCAATGACCGCCGGGTCACCGAAACCGTTGAGGGTCACGTTCGCGCCCTCGGCGGCGAAGGCGCGCGCGACGCCAAGGCCGATGCCGGACGTGGAACCCGTTACGAGTACCGACTTTCCGCGAAGCATCGCGTCAGCGTTCGGCTGCCGGCTGCGCGGGTTCGACGGTGACGAGTTCGGTGATGCCGCTCACGGTGAGGACGGGCATCACCAAGGGGTGGGCGATGACGTCGATGTGGGCGGCCCGGGCGAACAGGGCGCTGATGGCGGCGCTGTCCAGGTATTCGACCGCGCTGAGGTCGACGGTGACCATGCCACCGTTGCCGTCGGCGTCGGCGGTAGCGCTGCTGAGCGCTTGGTTGAACGCGTCGACGTTGCTGAGGTCGATCTCCCCCACTGCGGTCAGCACCAGCTGCCCGTCGTTGCGGCGCGCGGTGTCGAGGGTGAGCGACGTCGGCATCAGGTGATCCTCGCGCATAAGTGAACCGTGGTTCCGGCCGCCTCGGGGTTGATGGTGACATCCTGCATGAGCCCGCGCATCAACGCGATGCCGCGGCCGCGATTCGTTTCGGCGGCCGGCTGCGGAGCTTTCCAGGAGCCGGTGTCGGTGATGGTCAGCTGCACCTGGTCGACCAAGATGGTGGCGCCCAGGCTGATCGTGCCCCCCGGGCTGTTGCGGTGACCGTGCTCGATGGCGTTGGCGACGGCCTCGCCGGCGGCGACGAGCACGTTCATCGTCTGGTCCGCGTCTAGCCTGGCCCGGGTCAGCCACCGGCGCAGTGCGGTACGCGTCGGGGCGAGCTGGCTGACGTCGGCGGGAAACTCCAACTCCAGCGGGGCGGGATGGCGGTAGAGCAGCAGCACAACGTCATCCTGATAGCCGTCCTTCGGCGCTAGGCCGGACATGATCTGGTTGGCCAGATCCTCTAGCGTGGCATCACGGCCCTCCCGCACGAGCTCGGTGGCGGCCGAAATGCCTTGCTGCAGCAGGCGACGGCGACGTTCGACCAGCCCGTCGGTATAGAGCAGCAACGTCGCGCGCGGTGGGATGGTCACGCGCGCCTCGGGGCGCGGCCAGTCGCCTCGCACTCCCAGCGCGATGGTGTGGCCGTCGTCGAGCATTTGGGTGGTGCCGTCGGCGTCGACCAGGACGGGCGGCGGGTGCCCCGCACTGGAGTAGACCAGTTCGCCGGTGTCGGGGTCGAGCACCGCGCACACGGCGGTGGCGCATTGGGCGCCGGGCAGTCGCGCCGCGAAGCGGTCCAGGCCCGCCAGGGCGGCGCTGGGGTTGGGGTTCTCGAACAGCAGCGCGCGGCAGGCGCTGCGCACCTGCCCCATCACGGTGGCGGCGGCCAGGCCATGGCCGACACAGTCGCCGACGATCAGCGCGATCCGCCCGTCGTCCAGGTCGAAGACGTCGTACCAGTCGCCGCCCACCTGCAAGGGGCGGCTGGCGGCCTCATAGCGGACCGCGAACCCGTGCGGGAGGTCGGCGGGGCCGAGGATCGCGTGTTGGAGCGCGAGGGCCGTTTCGCGCTGCTGGTCGACCTGGTGCACGCGTTGCAGGCCCTGGCCGAGGCGGCCCGCCAGCACCGTCAGCAGCGTCTGGTCCTCGAGGGTGAACGGCCGCCGCTCGGTCAGGTCGATCCGCACGACGAGCACCCCCTCGGGGTGCTGTAGCGCGATCCCCGCCGTGCCGGGCTCGGCCGCGTTGGGGCTCAGCAGGTCGCCGTCGCGCAGCGAGCTGAGCATCTGCCGGGTCTCCGAGGGCAGGTCGGCCCATCGCGCGGGCTCGCCGACCGATTCCACCGACGGTTCGCCAGACGCGGTTTCCGTGGCGGACCCGTGGTTCGGGAAGGTGACGGCGAGGACGCGGCGGGCCCGCCACAGCCGGCGCAGTTCCTCGGCCGCGGCGTGCACCGCGTCCTCGACGGTGTCCGCTTGGGCGAGTTCCTGGTTGAGCGCGTGTTCGCGGCCCGCCGCCAGCGCCAGGGCGATGGCGGCGTGCCGGGCGAAGTCGCTGACGAGCTCGAGGTAGTCGTTGCCGAAGGCCTGCTGCTGCGGCTGGCGCGCGACGGCGATCACCCCGAGCACCCTGCCGTCGGCGATCAGCGGGATGACGATCGCCGAGCGTTCACCGACATCGGTGAACCCCTCGATCGGGTACTGGAAGGAATCGGTGATCAGCGGGAGCCCGCGACGCGCGACGCCGCCCGTGGTGGAGGCGTCCATCGGGACCTGCCGGCCAATCACCTCCGAGGCGTACCGGCCGGCCGTGGCGGCCACGACCAGCGTGTCGACCTCATCGGCGGGCAGGTCGGGCTCCCGCGGGACCAGCAGGATCGCCTGTTCGGCGTCGGCCAACTCCAGCGCCCGGTTGACGATGAGCTGCAACGGCCCCATCTGCGGGTCACCGGAGAGCAGCGCGGTCGTGATCTCCCGGCTGGCCTTGGTCCATTTCGAAGATTCGCGTTCCCGCTCGAACAGCCGCGCGTTGTCGATCGCCGCGGCCGCCGCCGTGGCCAGCGCCCGGACAGAGGCTTCGTGTGAATCGGTGAATACCCGGCCCGGCCGGTCGTCGGCCAGGTAGAGGCTGCCGAAGTCGGCCGCCCGCACGGTGATCGGTATGCCGAGCAGCGCCTGCAGCTGCTGGTCGTGCGCCCGCAGCGCGGCGGCCTGGGGGTAGGCGCTCAGGTCATCGACGCGCAGGCCCTCGCCCACCGGCAGGTCGCCGAGCCGCCGAGCCGTGTCTGCGTCGATTCCGGTCTGAACGAACGAGGCCAGGGTGCCGTCGGGTGCCCGGATGCCCAGCGCCGCGAACCGGGCGTCGGTCAGCTCCGTCGCCCCGTCGACGATTCGATGCAACGTCGAATTGAGATCCAGGTCGGAGCCGATCTCGACGATGACCCGGACCAGTTTTTCCATTTGATCGCGAGCCGCCGTCAGCTCGTCGAGCTGGGACCGCGGGTCGTCCGGGTCGTTGTGTCCCATAGCTACAAATCTAATTGTTAAATTCCGGCTCTCCGTTAGGGGTTCGGTGGGTGGTCTCACCGAGGGCGGGTATTGCCGTGGTGATTACCCACTCGGGAGTGAATTGCACGCGGCGTCCGGTGTCGGCCGCATCCGGGTCGTCCCAGCGGACGGTCGCACTGCCGGAGAGCTGCAGCGTGACGCCGGTGTCTAAGTCGACGAACAGCAGGGCCGCCGACGGATCGGCGGCGAGGTTCCCGAAGCTGTTGAACAGGTTGTTGCCCGGATAGTCGGGCCACGACAGGCGCCCGTCGGCGACGCGGACGAACCCGGGCGGGCCGCCGCGGTGGGAGGCGTCGCTGCCGGCGGTGGCGTGGGTGGTGCCCAGAAAGAATGTGTCGGCGGCCTCGATGAGCCGAATGTCTTGCCGTCGCAACGCCTTTCCGGAGTACAGCCGAGCCCGGTTGTCGGCGCGCGGCCCATCGACGTCAACTCGGCGCTGGTGGATGTATTGCGGGCAGTTGCCGTAGGCCTGGTTCACGTCGATGGTCAGCGCGCCGGTCTCCGTCGAGGTGAGGACACCGTTGATGCGAACGCGCCTGCGGGTCAGGAAGTTCATGGCGATGACACCCGCCGGCTGCCCGGTAGGCAGGCCGTGCAGCGGGTCCGCGCTCGGCAGCTCCGTGCGGATCTGCAGCGTGGTCGGCGAGGCGGCCGCCAGAAAGCCGGGCGGTCCCAATAGCGGTGAGGTCCAAAGCCGCCCCGACCCGTCCCGCGCGGCGATGGCCGCGAACGGCGCCTCGGACAGGAACGCGGCCATGCCGGCCCGCAGTTGTCCGCGGCCGACCATCGCGGCGAGCCGGGCGGCCTCGGCCTCGACGCCGGCTTGTCGTTGGACGGCCAACTCGCCGGCGTGGAATCCCACGCTCGATGTCATCGCGGCACCTCGGCAAAGCCCGGTTGTCCGGCGTCGACAACGGAATTGAACCGGTACCGAGTTTCGAGACTTTCGTTGATCTCCCGAATCGCGCTGTCGGGAAGCGCGGCGACATCGAAGTTCTCGGCGATGCGTGCCGGCTTGACGGACGAGGTGAGCACGGCCGAGCCGCGCTGGATGCCCCACGCCAAAAGCACTTGCGCCGGGGTCTTTCCCACCCGCTGAGCGATCGAGACGACGAGCGGGTCGTCGAGCAACCGCGGTTCCAGCGCGTGACCCAGCGAGGCGAAGGCCAGCAGGACGATCCCGTGCTCCTTGCACAGCTCGTGGAGTTCCCATTGCGGGTGATACGGGTGCGACTCGACCTCCACGACCGCCGGCTTGATCCGGGCGGTTTCGACGATCTTGCGGGCACCCGCGGCATCGATGTCCGACAGGCCTATCGCCCGCGAAAGACCGTCGTCCACAAGGGCTTCCATCGCGGCCCAGGTCTCCTCCAGCGTGACCCCGTCGTCGTAGACGACGGCTCCGTACTGGTCGCGGGGGTCTTGGTCGTCGCCGGGCCGGAACGCGAACGGCGTGTGCACCAGGTACAGGTCGACCGCCTCCAGGCCGAGCCTGTCCAGGCTGGCCCGCAGCGCGGGCTTCACCCGTTCGGGCCGGTGGTTGTTGTTCCACAGCTTGGTGGTGACGAAGAGCTCGTCTCGGCGGACGGTCCCGGCGGCGAACAACTCCCTGAGCGCCGCGCCGACCTCCGCCTCGTTGCGGTACCGCTCGGCCGCATCGAGGTGGCGGAAGCCGATCTCGACCGCGGCCTTGACGGCGTTGCGCGTCTCGTTGCGATCGGAAAGCGACGTCCCGAATCCGAGCGCCGGAATCGCACCGCTGCCGTCGTTCAATGAGAATCGGTGATTGCTTAGCTTCAGGTCTGACGTCATGGCACTCGGCCTCCTGGGCTCGTACTATAAATGACCAGTCGTCTAATTAACAGGCGCTGCGGTGACGGCATTCCCGAGAGCGATAGATCAGTGCAGCAGCGCCGGAACGGTGACCGCTTCGAACCGGTCGTACGGGACGCGGCTGCGGGTGACTTTCCCGCGCAGCGCCGCGCCTTCCCACGCCTCGATCAATCGAAAGGCGAGGTCCCCCGCTTCCAGGTCGCCCCGAACCTCCGAACGCAGGCACTCGCCCAGGGCCGCACCCCAGCGGTCCAGGATGCTCACGAGCTCCTTGCGTACCGGCTCGCTCGTCCCACTGAGTTCGAGCGACAGGTTGCCGACCAGGCAGCCGAGCAGGAAATCACCGGCCTCGTGTTCGTCGGCCAGCGCGTGGAAGAAGCGCGTGATCCGCTCCTGCGCCGGGCCGTCCGCCTCCAGGAGCGGCAGCAGCCGCGCCTCGACGTCTGCCCAGTGATGCTCGAGGATCGCCGCTGCAAAGGCCTCCTTGCTCGGGAAATACGCGTAGAACGACCCCTTCGGGACGCCGGCCGCGTCGGTGATGTCCTTGACGCCGCTGGCGGCGAATCCGTGCTTGTGCAGGAGTTCCTGTCCCGCCGCGAGCAGGCGGCGACGCACCTCGGGGTTCGGTGGGCGGGGCATGGCGACAATGTTAGCCGACCGGTCGGCTATCTTTGATCAGCCGTCGCGCGCCCGACGGGTGGCGTAGCGTCTGGAGCGGCCTTCGACCGCCGGGAGTGAAGGAACGAGATGGTGACATCGGGTCTGTTCGGTTTCCTGACGCTGCTCGCGCTCGCGTTCGCGTTCGTGTTCGCCGCCATTGCGGCCGTGCACGTCAAACGGCTGCAGGACCGGCCGCCTCCCCCGCTGAGCGACGAAATCGGCAGCACCAAAACCGTTACGCGCAAAGTGCGCAAGCGCGAATCCATGTCGCAAGACGAGCTGGATTATGCGAAGCACCTGCTTGCCGCGCGCAGCTCGCTGCTGACGCTGGCCATCCCGGGTGCGTTGTTCTCGCTGGGCTGCTTTTACGTGTTCGGCAGCCTCTACCACTTGCACGGAGCGACGCCCTCCGAGCGGACGTTTCTCGGGTTGTTTCCGATATTGGCGTCCATAAATCTCACGACTCAAGTCCTGCGCAGCGCGAGGTTGAAGCGGCGTCTGCAAAAGATGTCCTGAAGCACCCACGGTGGGTGTGCCCGCAGGTCGCTGCGGTCGCGTTGCGGCCGCAAGGCCGCTACTCTTTCACGATCATCTGTCAATTGGGTACATGACCGTCTACTATCTGCAGTTGGCCTAGGGGTGGGGCCGGGGGGAGAAGACGGTGGCCCGAGCGAGTTACGAGAGGTGATCGAATGAGCCCTCGTCCGGTGGGCAGGCGGGTCTTGGCGCGGGTCTGGTTGCCGCTGGTGGCCGTCATCGCGCTCGGTGTGGGCGGGGTGGCCATGTTTAAGGTGCACCAGTTCTCGGAGCCCCCG
The DNA here is from genome assembly GCF_059812845.1 of Mycobacterium sp. NGS34. NCBI lineage: Bacteria > Bacillati > Actinomycetota > Actinomycetes > Mycobacteriales > Mycobacteriaceae > Mycobacterium > Mycobacterium sp. NGS34. Next base: position 102,475 of record NZ_JCALDM010000016.1, on the reverse strand, counting down.
CCCGTCATCACCGTCAATCAGCCGGCCGCACCGCCGGAGTTCAGCATCAAGCGGCTCACGTACGAATTGTTCGGCTCCGTCGGGGAGGGCGGGATGCTCGTCTGGGTGGACATCAACGGGCATCCGCATCGGGTTGATCTCACGACCTTGCCGTGGTCGCACACGGAGGCGACGACGCTGACCGTGGTGTCCGGCAGCATCTCGGCGCAGGTTCATGGCGGCCAAGTCGGCTGCCGACTGAGGGTGAATGGCGTTGTCCGCGCCGAGCAATCCGACACCAATCAGGATGCGCACGTCTATTGCCTGGTGAAATCCGCATGAGCGAGCATCACGCGGACCAGCCGACGAAGCGCCCCTTCCTCCCCAGAATGGTTCGCGCCCTTGCGATCCCGATCATCGCCTTCTGGGGCCTGCTCGCCGTGTCGACGAACACCTTCATGCCCCAGGTGGAGCGGGTCGCGGAGGAGCTCGCGGGGCCGCTGGTCCCGCACTACGCGCCGTCCCAGCGGGCGCTGCTGTCGATCGGCGCGAAGTTCCGCGAGTCCAATTCGACCAGCCTGGCGATGATCGTGCTGGAGGCCAACCGACCGCTGGGCGACGCGGATCATCAGTACTACGACGATTTGATGCACCGGTTCAAGGGCGACCCCAAGCACGTGCAGTACGCCATGGATCTCTGGGGTAAGCCGATCACCGCGGCCGGGGCGCAGAGCCTCGACGGCAAGTGCGCATACGTGCTGCTGCGCCTCGCGGGTGATATCGGCCAGATGCAGGCGAACGAATCCGTTGCCGCCGTTCGGAACATCGTCGCGAAGGACACGCCGCCGCCCGGGCTCAAGGTCTACGTCAGCGGCGCGGCCCCGCTGGCCTCGGACACGGTGGCGATCGCGAATTCGAGCCTGAACGACATCACGATCGTGACGATCTTCCTCATCATCGGGATGTTGTTGCTCGTGTACCGCTCGATTGTCACCCTGTTCGTGCCTTTGGCCGGGGTGCTGTTCGAGATGCTGGTCGCGAAGGGGGTTATCGCAACCCTCGGGCATCTCGGGTATATCGAACTCTCGTCGTTCGCCGTGAACATCGTCGTCGCGCTGACCCTGGGAGCCGGGACGGACTACGGAATCTTCCTGATGGGCCGCTATCACGAGGCGCGACACGACGGCGAGAGCCGGGAGGACGCGTTCTACACCGCGTACAAGAGTGTCACCCCCGTCATCCTCGGCTCGGGGCTGACGATCGCTGGGGCGTGTTACTGCCTGACGTTCGCACGGCTCAACTACTTCCACACCATGGGCCCGGCCGTCGCCATCTCCATGCTGTTCACCATCGCGGCGGCGCTGACGCTCGGCCCCGCCTTCTTGGCCCTGGGCAGCCTTTTCGGGCTCTTCGACCCGAGGAGCAAGGCCAAGGCGCACCTGTATCGGCGGATCGGGGCGAGCGTGGTCCGGTGGCCGGTGCCGATCCTCTTCGCCAGTGCCGCCGCGGTTCTGCTCGGGGCGATCTTCGTGCCGACGTACCGGCAGAACTACGACGACCGTCAGTACCAGCCGCACAACGCGCCCGCCAATTTGGGCTTCCAGGCCGCCGATCGGCATTTCCCGAAGAGCAAGCTGTTCTCCGAGATGCTGATGATCGAGACGGATCACGACATGCGGAACTCGGGTGACTTCATCTCATTGGACCGCGCGGCCAAGGCCCTCGAACGCCTGCCCGGCGTCGCGATGGTGCAAAGCATCACCCGGCCGATGGGCCGAGCCTTGGAACACGCCACGATTCCCTATCTGTTCACGACGCAGGGCAGCGGAAGCGGCCAACAGCTCCCGTTCAACCAGCAGCAGAACGCCAATACCAACCAGCAGGCGCAGATCACGCAGCACACCGTCGAGGTCACGCGGAAAGAGATCGACTATTTCCAGAACCTGTCGGACGAGCTGCACAAGACGGTTCTCACCGTCGAGGATCTGCAACGGGTCACCGACGAGATGAATCAGGAAATCTCGAACTTCGACGACTTCTTCCGACCTCTCAAGAGCTACTTCTATTGGGAGCGGCACTGTTTCGACATCCCCATGTGCTGGGCGTTCAGGTCGTTGTTCGACACGCTCGACAACATCGACCATTTGGCCGCCGACATCAACGACGCCAAGACCTCCCTCGAGGCGATGGACAAGATCGTGCCGCAGATCATCGTGCAGCTGAAGCTGACGGCGGACGACTCCGAGGCCTTGGCCAACCTCTTGGTCAGCACCTACGGCCAGTCGGCTCTGCAGACCACACAGACCAATCAGACGTTCGATGACCAGATCAATGTGGGGCTCGACTTCGACCAGGCCCGCAGCGATGACTTCTTCTACATCCCGCACGAGGGTTTCGACAACGAGGACGTCAAGACCGGCATGCAGCTGCTGATGTCACCGGACGGCCAGGCCGCCCGGATCATCGTCACCCACGAGGGCGACGCCAACGGGCCGGAAGGCGTGCAGCATGTCGAGCAGTTCCCCAACGCGATAACCGTTGCGCTCAAAGAGACCTCGCTGGCCGGCGCGAAGGTCTACATCGGCGGTTCCGGCTCGACCAACAAGGACATCAAGCAGTACGCCGCGTCGGACCTCCTGATCGTGGCGATCGCCGCCTTCGTGCTGATCTTCTTGATCATGCTGTTCCTGACGAGAAGCCTGATGGCGGCGATCGTCATCCCCGGCACGGTGGCCTTCTCCTATGCCGGGGCGTTCGGGCTTTCCATCCTCGTCTGGCAGCACCTCATCGGCCTGCCGCTGCACTGGCTGGTGTTACCGCTGACGTTCATCATCCTGGTGGCGGTGGGTTCGGACTACAACCTGTTGTTGATCCTTCGTGTCAAGGAGGAGCTGCACGCCGGGATCCACACCGGTTTGATCCGCGCGCTCGGCAGCACCGGTGGTGTAGTGACTTCCGCCGGTTTGGTTTTCGCGTTCACCATGCTGGCGATGCTCACCAGCGATCTGCGCACCGTCGGCCAGGTGGGTTCGACCGTCTGTATCGGGTTGCTGCTCGACACGTTGATCGTGCGGTCGTTCGTCGTGCCGTGCATCCTGCGCATCCTCGGGCCGTGGTTCTGGTGGCCGACGCTGGTGCGTTCCCGTCCGCTACCGCGGCGCGTAGCAGTCGGCTAGAAATTCAGCCCCGAGAACATGACCCGGCCGGGATCGTACTTCTGGCGCACCGCGCTCAGCCGGGACAGATTAGGCCCGAAGTAGCGCGACGCCGGCTGGTTGGCCTCGATGTAGTTCACGTAGCCGCCCACCGAATACGGTTGCACCGCTTGGTGTGCCGTGGCGAGCCAGCTGGTCGCCGCCGCCGGGTCGCCCGTTTCGACGTACCACTGCACCAGGGACGCCTGCCGGCGCCACGGGAAGGCCGTCGCCCCCGGAGCCACGGTGGCGAGCGCGCCGTCGAGCGCGTGCATGATCGCCAGCATGCGCCCGGCGCCACGCGGAAACGCTTCGACCGCCGAGGCGATCCCCTGTGCGGCAGCCGGCGTCATCGCCGTGAAGACGTCGGATCCGCCGACGTATCCCAGCGGCGCCGGGTTGAGGTTGCCCACGGCCAGGTAACGCACCAGGTCCATGTAGTTGAACGTGTGGTTGTCGGTTCCGGTCGGTTGCACCCCAACGGCTTTGGTGATCGCGGCCGCGACGCTGTTCCCCGATCCGGCCGGGCAGGTCGCCATTATCCGGGGATGCGTGCCGAACCCGTCGACGGTGTTGTCGGCCAGCGCCCACATGCTTTGGTCAGCGGTGCGCAGCCAGTTCTGCCAGCCGAGCAGGACCTGCGCGAACGCCTGCGGAGGGAAGTTGAGGTTCACGACGTCGACGTCCCGGGTGGGGAACGTGGCGAAGGTCAGCGAGGTGGTCACGCCGAAGTTGCCGCCCCCGCCACCGCGCAGCGCCCAGAACAGGTCGGGGTTGCTGGCCGCGGACGCGGTGACGGCCTGGCCGCCCGGCAGCACCACCGACGCCGCCGTCAGCTGGTCGCAGAGCAGCCCCGCGTGCCGCGACTGGGCGCCCAGTCCCCCGCCCAGGGCGTGCCCCGCGGCGCCCACCGACGGGCAGGTGCCCGTCGGGATGCCCCGGCCGGCCGCGGCCAGGGCCTCATGGATCGCGTACAAAGTGGTCGCGGGCGTCACGGTGACCTGCCCGGTGGAGGCGTCGTAGTTGATTCCGCCGGGCAACTGACGCAGGTCGAACACCATGGCGCCGTTCGCAATCGACGCGCCGATGTAGGAGTGCCCGCCGCTGCGCGGGGCGACCTTGAGGTTGTTGGCGGCGGCGAAGGCCATCGCCTTTTGCACGTCCGCCGCCGACGTCGGGGTAACGATCGCCGCCGGCGTCGAGCCGTTGTAGTTGGTGTTGAAAACCTGCTTGGCGCCGGCGAATTGGGGATCTTGCGGGAGCACCACCTTCCCGCCGATCGCGGTGGTAAGGCCGTCCCAGCCGGACGGGTTATTGGGGGCCGCGGCCGCGCGGGCCGGGCCGAGGACCGCGCCGGCGGCCAGCGCGCCGGCGGCCCCGCGCAGGAACGCCTGGCGGGAGATCTCACGCGCCATCGTCGGGCTCCCGCGATTGCGTCATGTCCCGCATTCTCAGTTGCCGGGGCCGAGGTGCCGCGTGACGTGCCGTGGGGCGACCGGACCGTGCCCCAACCGTTACCGACCCGGGGCCGCCAGGCATAGGCTGGTGGTTTGGGCGCCCGCGCTTCTTGGGGAGGTACTGATATGCCCGCACCGTCAGCCGAGGTCTTCAACCGTTTGCGCCAGCTGGTCGCGATCAAGGACATCACCGCGCGCGAGACCAAGACGATCGACGAGGTGTTCACCGGAAAACCGCTGACCACGGTCCCGATCGGCACGGCCGCCGACGTCGAGGCCGCGTTCGCCGAGGCCCGCGCGGCGCAGGTCGACTGGGCGAAGCGTCCGGTCGCCGAGCGGGTGGAGGTCATCCGCCGCTATCGCGACCTGGTCGTCGAGAACCGCCAGTTCCTGATGGACCTCCTGCAGGCCGAGGCGGGCAAGGCCCGATGGGCGGCGCAGGAGGAAATCGTCGACCTGATGGCGAACGCGAACTATTACGTGAACGTGGCCGCCGGCCTGCTGAAGCCGCGCAGGGTGCAGGCGCTGCTCCCGGCGGTCGGCAAGACGACGGTTGTCTACCAGCCCAAGGGCGTGGTCGGCGTCATCTCGCCGTGGAACTACCCGATGACGCTGACCGCGTCCGACTCGGTGCCCGCGCTCGTGGCGGGCAACGCGGTCGTCCTCAAGCCCGACAGCCAGACGCCGTACTGCGCGCTGGCGTGCGCCGAGCTCTTGTACCGGGCCGGGCTGCCGCGGGCGCTGTACGCGATCGTGCCCGGTCCGGGCTCGGTGGTCGGCACCGCGATCATCGAGAACTGCGACTATCTGATGTTCACCGGCTCGACCGCCACCGGCAGACAGCTCGCCGAACACGCGGGCCGTCGGCTCATCGGGTTCTCGGCCGAACTCGGCGGCAAGAACGCGATGATCGTCACGCGCGGCGCCAACCTGGACAAGGCCGCCAAGGCGGCCACCCGCGCGTGCTTCTCCAACGCCGGCCAGCTGTGCATCTCCATCGAGCGGATCTACGTCGAAAAGGACGTCGCCGACGAGTTCACCAGCAAGTTCGGCGCCGAGGTGCGAAACATGAAGCTCGGCAGCGCCTATGACTTCTCGGTCGACATGGGCAGCCTGATCTCGGCGAGCCAGCTGGACACCGTGACCGACCACGTGGACGACGCCAAGGCCAAGGGCGCCAGGGTGATTGCGGGCGGCAAGGCACGTCCGGACATCGGACCGCTGTTCTATGAGCCGACGGTGCTCACCGACGTCACGCCGGAGATGGAGTGCGCGGCCAACGAGACGTTCGGGCCGTTGGTGTCGATCTATCCCGTCGCCGACGTGGACGAGGCAGTCGAGAAGGCCAACGACACCGAGTACGGGCTGAACGCCAGCGTGTGGGCCGGGTCCACCGCCGAGGGCCAGGAGATCGCCGCCCGGTTGCGGTCGGGAACGGTGAACGTCGACGAGGGTTATGCGTTCGCGTGGGGCAGCCTCGGCGCGCCGATGGGCGGGATGGGCCAGTCGGGCGTCGGCCGCCGCCACGGTGCTGAGGGCCTGCTCAAATACACCGAGTCGCAGACGATCGCGGCCGCGCGCGTGTTCAATCTCGATCCGCCCCTTGGCATTCCGTCGACGCTTTGGCAGAAGTCGCTGGTGCCCGTCGTGCGGACGATGATGAAGCTTCCCGGGCGGAAGTGACGGGTCCGGCCGTCGGGCCGGCATTGGCGGGGCGACCGCGACACTTACACCACGTACACGACACGCCGACAAGAGTGTGCGTAGTTGCAGTCTCGAGGATTGTCAGGGTCTACTACCGAGCGTAGTATCTGGGCTATCCCACCGTGCGCAAGGAGGTGCAACGTGAGGTGGAGTTTCGCCCAGATCGGGCTGCTGATCATTTGTGTTCTGCACGTCATCCAGGCGGTTGTCGGGTACATCATGGAGCCCAGCTTCGCGACCGGGCCGGGTGCGCCGACGGTTCAACTGCTCGGAATGGACTACAACGGCTGGCACGCCGTCGCCGGGCTGGCGTTGTTCGGCCCGGGCCTGGTGTTCGCGCTGCGCAAGTCGTGGGCCGTGCTGTATCTGATCGCCGCGGCGATTGCCGGTGCGCTGCCGGGCATTTGGGCCTTCTTCTCGCATCAGGTCGCGTTCGTGTTCACCTTCCCCAACAACACCACCGACGCGGTGGTGCACCTGGTGACGGCGGCGGTGATGCTCGCGGTGGCGGCCGTGCAGATCCGGTTGGACGGTGGGCCGCGCAACTCGCTCGCCGACCTCCGCCGAGCGCCGTAGCTACTCCGCGTCAGACAGGGCACCGAGGTGCGCGCTCACCCGAGCCAATGCCTCGTCGAAGATCTCGACCTTTTCGCCGCGCTTCTCGTTGGCGGGCTGGGCAGAGCCTCGCGCCCCTTCGGCCTCCACCCGAGCCGCACCCCGACGGCGCAGCAAGCTGAAGTTCTTCTCGCGCGCCTGCCGAAGCCGGCTCTGCAAGTCCTTCAGCGCCTGCTCGTCCATGCGGGCCAGAGCCTCGGGATGACTCTCGCCGATCAACGAACTTTCCTGCTGTGTCAGGTTCACGTGGTGGTTGCTCACTCCTAGTTCATAGCCCGCACCCGTGCGCGGCGGCGCGTCGAATGCCGACGTCACGCCGAACCGTCATGCCGGGGCAATGTGACGTTCACTCGGCACACCGACCGCCCGTCTTGGCGCCTTGCCCGACGCCAATCCATCCCGACGGACATTTTTGAATCTGTGATAAATTTTTCGTGTGCCATCGAAGAGCCCTCATCCCGCCGACGCCGCCTTTCCCGACGCATACGGTCGCGCCTGGACGGAAGACCCCGAAGGGCTCTGCGCCTTCTTCGCCGAGGACGGTGTCTACACCGACGTTGCGATGGAAGGGACCTATGTCGGACGCGAAGGAATCCAGCGCTTTCACCGTTGGATGCTGAAGTTCTCCCCCGATTCGCACATCGTGTTCACCGAGCCCGCGGTGCAGGACGGCCGTGCCTACTACGAGTGGACGTGGAGCGGTTCGATCAACGGCCCCCTCCGGCTTCCCGGTGGCGACCAGATCGATGCGACCGGTCACAAATTTGCCGTTGACGGGATCGCCGCGTGTCGTTTCGATCAGAACGGAAAGTTGACAAGCCATCGTGACTACTGGGACGTCGGGTTGCTGGTCAAGCAGCTCGAAGCGCCCAGTGCACGGCGGCAGCCCCCTCGGTGAGCGTCATCCGAGGCTAGCACCAAGGATTTCTTGAGGATCTCCCAAGCGGCGCGCCCGATGGTGAGTTCGTCCACCAAAACGACTCACGAGGTTCCGCTATGACCCGCCACCGCATCTACGCCCTCATCGCCCTGACCGCCGCCGCGTTCTTCGGCGCTGCGTTTATGTCCTCGCCCGCCGCGCAGGCCGCGGCCGTCGACCGCTACGCCGTGATCGCCTACTCCCCCGTCACCGGCTGGACGGGCTGGGCCAACAACGCCACCACGCTAGAGGAGGCCACCCACGTCGCGCTGGGCAACTGCCAGCGGCACGGCGCGGGTTGCACCGTCGCGGGCTGGACCCGAAACCGTTGTGTCGCTTTGGCGCTCGGGCCCGGCGGGTGGGGCGCCGACTGGGGCTCGACCGCGCCGGCCGCTCAGACGGCCGCGTTGGCCAAGGTCTCGTCGGGCCGCGTCGTCGAGGTTCACTGCACCGGATAGCGGCGATCCTCGTCGTCGATTCGTCGCCGCCAATGCTCGTTGATGTGGTCGGACTGACGCTCGAGCGGAGGCTTTGGGACGCCGACGGCGTGTGCGGGGTCGACGCCGACGAACCGCAAGACTCGGGCGATCTCGTCGTGATAGTTCTCGTCGAGCTCTTCGTAGCGGACCGTCAGCACCTTGGGACGCCGGGTGGTGAAGTAGTTGGTCCAGGCCGCCTGTTCGGCGCCGAGGCCGCGCTCGATCGCGGCGATCTGCTCGCGCGTCGGCGCGACGCCGGTCAGATCGACCGCGGGCCGCTGCGGCGTTGGCCGGCCCAGATACAGCCCCCAGGGGCGTTCTTTTTCGGACGGGCCGGGCGAACGAAACCACTCACCGGTGGTTTCGGCGCGAAACAGCGATATCGCCTGCGCGCGCCGATCGACGCGGACGATGTTGACGAAAACCGCTGTCGGAAAAAGCGTCTCGAGAACGGCGGCCGGATCGCCGGTGAACCCGAGGGCTTGCGCGAGGGAGACGACATCCCGCCAATGAATCTTGACGCCCCAAATGCCGTTGTCCGTCGCCGCGAAATCCATGACCTTCGCCAGGTATTCGGCAAAGGAGCAGTCGGTGGGCAGGCCCAGATCTTTCTTGTACGCCTCGATGTGGTCTGCCGCGAAATACTCTTCGGGCCGCCCGGCGACCCCCGTCGCAACGAGGCCGGCGGCCAACAGCGAACTACCCGAACGAGGGGTGGAGGCGATGACATAGCTCGCGTGTCCCAATAGGCCTCCTCGGACGTGTCCATTGCAGCGTAGGCGCCTTCCGGCGCAAACAGGCTTGTCCAACCGCCGTCGGGTGCGACCATAGGGGCGGGCGGTCGTCCCCGACGAGGCGGTGATCATGGCACAAGCACGGTTGCAGCCTGGTCAGGTCTTTGCCGGCTACACAATCGAACGACTGCTCGGCGCCGGTGGAATGGGCGCGGTCTACCTCGCGCGCCACCCCAACCTGCCGAAACTCGTCGCCCTGAAGCTGCTCACCCGCGCCATGACCGACGACGACGACGTGCGGGCCCGGTTTCTGCGCGAGGCGGACCATATTGCCCGCCTGGACCATCCGAATATTGTCGCGGTTTACGACCGGGGCGACCAGGACGGACAGCTGTGGATCGCGATGCAGTACATCGACGGTTCCGACGCCGCGGCCGTGGTACGCGGCGGACCAATGCCGGCGGCGCGCGCCGTCCGGATCGTCTCCGAGACCGCCAAGGCACTCGACTTCGCCCACGCCCGCGACGTGCTGCACCGCGACGTCAAACCCGCCAACATCATGCTCACCCGACCGGCCGCCGGCGAGGCCGAACGAGTTCTGCTGGCCGACTTCGGCATTGCCAAAGCCCTCGATGACCGCACCGGTCTCACCGCGACGGGCATGTTCCACGGCAGCCTCCAATATGCGGCGCCCGAGCAACTCGACCCCTCGATCATCCTCGATGCGCGCGCAGACGAGTACGCCCTCGGCTGCACCCTCTACAGCCTGCTCACCGGATCCCCGCCCTTCCCCGGCCATACCCCCGAACAACTGATGCACGGACACCTGTACCTGCCTCCCCCGCGGCCCAGCCAAACCCCCGGCATACCCGCGGAAATGGACGGCGTCATCGAACGCGCTCTTGCCAAAGACCGCACCCAGCGATACCCCACCTGCGCGGCGCTGGCCTCCGCAGCACAACATGCGCTCGCCTCCGCCGGATCGGACGCGACCGTCGTCGCGCAGAACGGCACCCTCTCGCCCGGGCAGGTTCCCACCCAATTGCAGGTGCCGCCTCCGCAGAAGGACATTCCCGCGCGCCGGACTACCGGCGCGGCGCCGGCGGCGACCCGGTCGAGGCGCAAATGGTTGATCGCGTTGGCGGCGGTGCTGCTGATCGCCGGCGCGGGCGTCGGTGCGGTGCTACTCCGAAATGGCATGTCGCCCAAGGCGACCGCCGCAGAACTGGTGCTCACCGGCGCCACCGACCCCGGCACGAACGCGTTCATGCCCCCCGCGGGGTCCCCGCCGCCGACCAACACCCAGCCGCCGCCCACGCTGCAGCCGCAGGGCGGCGGCACCCCGGTGGCCACCCAGCCGCTGCCCGGCGACCGCGAGGGCCTCTACGGCGGCACCCTCAACAACGCCGAATGCGACCGTGAAAAGATGATCGCCTTCCTGGGCGGCCACCCCGCCCAGGCCGGCGCGTTCGTCGAGGCGCTTAACACCGACCCCACCCTGTATTGGAGCGGTGCGCGCCCCCTCACCCCCGCAGACATCCCCACCTACCTGCGCGAACTCACCCCCGTGCTGCTGCGGCTGGACACCCGGGTCACCAACCACGGATTCGACGGGACACACCCCACCACCCTGCAATCGGTGTTCCAGGCGGGCACCGCCGTGTTCGTCGACGCGCACGGGGTTCCCCGCGCCCGCTGCTATTGCGGGAACCCCCTCACCGCGCCGGCCGCGCTGACGGGCGATCCGAAACCTGTCGGCACGGCCTGGGCCGGCTACAAGCCCACGGCGCTCGCCGCCGTCCAGCCCAGCAACGTGACCATCACCGTCTTCGTCCTCATCGATGTCGTCACCGGGCAACCCTTCAATCGGCCCGCGGGAACCACCGGCGCCAGCGACACCCCACGCATCCAGCCCCTCCCACCGCCCCAGCCCGTGCCCAACCCTGGGAACCAACCCGAGATCGATGGCACCTACGTGATGCACCGGCTCAGCGACAGCTGCCAGGGAACACTCAGCGACCGCACGATGACCGTGACTCATGAAGGCAGCGCACTGACCCTCCATCTTGATGCTGGGTTCGCTCTCACCGGGACCCTGAACGCCGATGGATCATTTCAGGCCAGCGGCGGACCCGCCGGAAGAGGTGGCGGCACCATGCGGGGTGTCTTCGCCACAGAAGGCGGTCGCACCGTCATCCGCGACGTCACGTATCAGACTTCTAAGTGCCTTTCCACCTTGGAGGGCACCAAGCAGTGAACGGCAGCCGGCTTGTTACCCGGCACCTTTGCCGTTGTCGACGCGATAGACGGCGCCATGGACGGCGGACGCGGCGTCGCTGGCGAGGAACGCGATCACGTTCGCGACGTCAAGGGGCTGCATCATGCCGCGCGGTGAGGCCGTGCGCAGGATCAGGTCGTAGTTCGGATTCTCCGGTGCGCTGAACTGTTCGATCTGCGGCGTGAGCATGCCGCCCGGGCATATGGCGTTGACGCGCAGGCGATCTGCGGTGTACTCGACCGCCAGCGCGCGGGTGAGACCGATCAGACCGTGCTTGGCGGCGCAGTAGCCCGCCGAGTAGGCTTGGCCCTCGACCCCGGCAATCGAGCCGACGTTGACGATGTTGCCGCCTCGTTCCAGCAGATGGGGCAGCGCGGCGCGGCACAGGAAGAACGGTCCATTCAGGTTGACCGCGAGGTCTTGCGCCCAGTCGTCGTCGGTCATCGACTCGGTTCGGCGCATCTGGTGCTTGCCGGCGACGTTGACCAGGACGTCCAGCCCGCCGAACTCGTTTACGCACCGCTCGACCGCATCACTGCAGGCCTGCGCCGAACCGACGTCGACCGAGGCGTAGGCGCCGCGTGCCACGTCTTTGAACACCGCGGCCAAACGTTCGGTGTCGCGGCCGATGCCGAAAACCGTTGCGCCCTGACGGGAAAACAGCCGGGCCGTTTCCGCGCCCAGGCCCGACGACGCACCGGTCACCAGCGCGACCTTGCCTTGCAGTGCTGACATTCTCGTCCTCTCCAGTGTCGAACGGATGTCACAGGCTATATCGCGCCCTCAATACGAGAGGATCCGCACTACGCCCGCGCGCAGGACATCAACGGCCCCAACGGCTCTCAGGCCCCCGATGGGGAGCGTGCGCCGGGCGTGGAAGCGCTGCCGGACGCGGCGCGCCGTCGCTAACACGAGCAGGCTCATCACGAGCCTGCCCAGGGCGATCCGACTCGTCCGCTTCTTCCAGGATGGCGGCGACGAGCCCGCGCGCCGACCCAGGCAGTAGCCGATCAATGTTGCCGTCGCGAGCGCGCAGAGCACCGCAAGTACCGCCATGACGATGAGCGTCCTGGGTCGCTGTCGCGACAAGGTCACATCCGAGAAACAGCTCGGCCAATACCTGGGACCAGCCCTCGTGACTCGAGCGTGCGGGCCGGCAATGGATGGGGTCGCCCGTGACTCGCGTTGCCCGGGGTCCCAGCCCCTTGGCCGACTTCAAACTGCAGACTCTGATTCTGTTTCGGCGACGGATAACCGCTCCCCTGAATTTCGGAGTGATGAACGAATACTTTCCCGCTCCGCCGTCAAGAGCGATAAAACCGAAGCCCCTTTCGCTGTTGACCATTTCACAGTCACCGGTGCAGAACTTTCCTCAACTTGGATGCGCGAAAACATCCCTGGTTTGGGTAGCGCGATCACAATGGCGCACATCTCGGCCCGCGCGTGGCGGGCTGCTGCGGGGTGTGACATACCGCTTCGCGCCACGGTTTTCGCAAAGCGTGAGCCAGCCGAGCAAGGCCAATGAACAGACGCTATCTCAATCAGATGTCTGAATCTGCCCGGTCGCGACCCGTGGGGTGTAGTGTCGTCTATAGGCATTTCGTCGCCAACGCCGATCTGTGGTAAACGACCGAAACGGTTTGGCTTCGTTGTCGATCCCCGCCTTCGTGTGTCGGGTCCGTCCGAAGCGAAGGGATCGTCGATGAATCGTCAAGGGTTCAGCCCCGGTCGCCCAGTGGCGGTGGCGATTTCGTCGACGCCACCCTGCTCGCGGTCAATCGGGCGTAAACGCTTGCCTGTGCGCGCTTCGATCGCGGCAACGTCAGCCCCATGAACAGAGGGGCGCGTGGCCGGCGGTTGGCCAGCCCGGTGCGGCTTGCCTTAGCGAGTGAATTGGGTGGGCCTCTCGGCGGGGCGTGGTGGCCGCGCACGGCATCGATACCGCAGGAGCTTCCGGAACTCGTTGACGCCCTCTTCGCGCGCTTGGGCGAGATCGTCTCCATCAGCGTCAACTGGTCGTCGTTGGAGGGCGCACCCGACCTGGACGCGTTAAATCTCGCCAGGAAAGTCGACTCGGGGCGCGCTGTCGGACACCAACGTCTGATGATGGTCACCGGCAGTCGCGCCTCGACGAATCTGCTGGTGGTGCCGTGTCGAACGTCCGCCACTCTCGCCATCATGGTGTTGCGTCAAGCCGCGGCCCTTCCCGTCACTCCCATAGAGCAGAACACGCGGGAATTCCAGACCGGCCACGACGTCGTAGGCGCGGCGCGTGTGGAAAGCGCACTGTGCGGACACCGCTTGCGGAATTCCGGACTCGTGCCGTGTGCCCCTGCCGGTCCCGGAATGACAGAATGATGGAAAACGTGCCGACCGCTATCGGCGCCGATGTTCGCGCTAGAGAACGGAATTCGAGAGCTACCCCGAATCCGCGCGCGCACGACGAACTCGAGCCAACTTCGGCACGGACGCACTCGATTGCGTCGCTGTGAACGTCTGTTGAAAGGGTAGGTGACATGGCCATCAAGGATTGGCGCGACGCACCCGAGACCCATCCGTCGCAGATCCGGGTCGGTGACATCATCGGCACGATGCATCCCACCCATCTGCCCTTCAGGGTCAAGCTGATCAGCGGGCCGCAGAGGAGTCCAAAGCGATGGACTTTCTTCGGCAGAGACGACCAGGGCCGCGACTACACCAGCACGTTCGGCGAGGACGAGGTAGTTCGCAGGTACGCCAAGGCATCGTGACAGCCTCGTAAGACTCGACGTCGAAAGAATCACTCCGATGCGCCGTGACCGGCGATCCGGTCGCCCGCTGTTGATTTCGCTTGTTGTATTTGCTGTTCCAGCTCGATGAGGGGTTTGCGTCGCGCTGGAGTGGCGAAGCCGGAACGACTAGCGCATCATCGCGCTATGAGACGAGAAGTGGGCGCCGAGATGGAAGTCGAGATCCTCGCGCCTACCACGCTGGAGTTCCAGATTGCCGTTGCACCGCATCCGCGGACGGAGGTGTTCGAGTCGCTGCGTTTCGTCCTCAACGGGCTGCCAATCCGCCCCTTGGAAATCAGCGGACTGCACGGCAACCGCATCCATAAGTTCGACGCGGCGGTGGGCACACTGAAAGTCGACTACTCGGCGACAATCGTGGGCCAGACCGATCCGGCCCCGGTGACCGAATACGACCTGTCGATGTATCTGCGGCCCAGCCGCTACGCCGAGGCCGATAAGTTCTACGGTTTCGCCACAACCGAATTCGGTAACGACATCGACCCGGCGACGCTGCTGGAGCACGTGAGCTCCTGGGTGGGCACCAGGCTGAACTACGTGCCCGGCTCCAGCGATCCCATCGACGGGGCCGTGGACACGTTGCTCGCCGGCGAAGGAGTGTGCCGCGACTACGCGCATCTGGTGCTAGCGCTGCTGCGTGCGGTCAGCGTCCCGGCCCGCCTGGTGTCCGTGTACGCGCCGGGCGTGTATCCGATGGACTTCCACGCGGTCGCCGAGGCTTTCGTCGAGGGCCAATGGCGGGTGGTCGATGCGACCCTGCTCGCGCCGCGGCAAACACTGGTGCGCATAGCCACCGGTCGTGACGCCTCCGACACGGCGTTCCTCGACAATCACAGAGGCGCGATCACGCTGAACCAACTGGCTGTCGCCGCCGTCATTGACGGAGACTTGCCCGTGGATTCGATCGACCAACTGGTTTCCATCCGCTGAGAACGCGTGCCCGATCGGTTCATCACGCCAGCCACCTCGCCGGCGATCGTTTTGGACAACACGTGTAGGCTGGGAAGCATTGGTGATACTTCGTACCTGACTATTCAAAGCCATGTCGTCGCCGATTCAAATGATTTGACCGGTATCGCGGTCGAGACGGGAGCGTCACTATGACGCCGAAAAATGACGACATGGATGTCGGGCACCGGCGTACCCCGCCGGCACACACGCCGCGCTTGAGGCTCAAGTCCAAAGCGCCCCAGAGCGGATTCGTCGATGGGGCATGGTGGCCGCACAGTGAGGACCTGACGGCAGAGCTGCCAGATCTGCTGTCGGTGCTGTCCGTTCGACTCGGACCGATTAGCCGAGTGATCTACAACCTGAGCGAATGGGCAAACCCACCGGCGAAATTCGCGACCGGCGAGCGAACGGTACGACTCGACGGATACCGCATCCAGCCGGTCAACACCATCGAGGTCCTCGGGCTCAATCGCAAGAGAATCGTGCTGTTGGTCGTGTCGCCGCAGGCCGACCCAGATGACGCACACGCCATCATGATGGCGGCGGCCGGCCCGGACAATGTCTCAACCGTCGACAGCCTGCTGAAGTGCGGCGAGGAAGAAAGAACAGCCCGCCCATAGGTCGATGAGGCTGCGCAGTTGTTCTGCGGCGCAGACACATTGAGGCGAACGTCCCGGCCTAGCGTGGCGAAGCGGAGGAGGCCGGCGGTCTGATAATTTCCCCGCCGAACTATGACCAATAAGTCGGGGAAGTCACTGAAAGAGAACCGCGCCGCAAAACGCACGAAGACCGCTCGGATTTCAGCGACTGAGGCATTGCCGCATGCCGACAAACGCCGGGGCGCAACCTCCCGAAGTCCGGCCGTGCGTACGGCCTTGACCTCGTGCGGCATCGGGCACACGACCTACCAAGACGTCTGGAGAAGCAATCAAACAAAAGGCGCCGGCATTTTTCCACCGGCCCCATTTGTCGGATTATTTGTGTTACGGTTGACATGGATGGATCTAAATTACATCCACTTGAAAAGAGAGAAGTTAGTATGACACAGGGAACTGTGAAGTGGTTCAACAGCGAAAAGGGTTTTGGATTTATCGCCCCTGACGGCGGCGCAAAAGACGTTTTCGTCCACCAGACTGAGATCCAAGGGGACGGTTTTCGCTCCCTTGAGGAAAATCAAAGAGTCGAGTTCGAGGTCAACCAGGGACCCAAGGGCCCTCAGGCGGTGGGAGTTACCGCCGTCTAAACGATTCGGCGCGAAAACCCCTGGGGCGGACTGGGTGTGATCTCAAGTCGGCACCAGGGGTTGACGCATTCGACGGAATAGGAGCGGATTCGGGGCGGCATCGGCCGCCCCGATTTCTAGCGCGACGACTGCCGCTTGAGCGGACCCGGGCGTATCCCACGCGATGTGGCAGACCGTGCGCGCCGCGCAGTGCGGCCCCCGTGCACGAACTTCCTTGAGGGGCGCCGAATCTGCCGGTGCCAGATCGCCGTCACCGATCCGCGCCGGCGCCGGGAACCGGTGACGTCGCTCGGCACATGAGGTGCGTGGAACTTGCGAAATTTATGTTCCGACGCAGTTTCGGGTGCGTCGTCAGAGGTTGCGGTCAAGAAGCGATCCGGAAGCGCCAGCTTGGAGATGGTGCGGAAGGTGAGCAGATACTGGCGGATGAGCGGTCCGGTCGTATAGGGCAGGCCGTAGGCGGCGCACACCTCCCGAACCCGTTGGGCGATTTCCGCGTAGCGGTTACTCGGCAGGTCGGGAAAAAGGTGATGCTCAATCTGGTAGCAAAGATTTCCGCTGAGGAATGCCAAAGTCGGTCCGGCGTCAAAGTTCGCGGTGCCCAGCATTTGTCGCAGATACCGTTCGGGCCGCGTCTCACCCTCAAGGGCTGCGGGAGTGAATTTCTCAGCACCATCGGCGAAGTGCCCGCACGCGATCACGGCGTATGCCCACA
The DNA here is from genome assembly GCF_059812845.1 of Mycobacterium sp. NGS34. NCBI lineage: Bacteria > Bacillati > Actinomycetota > Actinomycetes > Mycobacteriales > Mycobacteriaceae > Mycobacterium > Mycobacterium sp. NGS34. The sequence continues at coordinate 85,418 of NZ_JCALDM010000016.1, read as the reverse complement.
CGTTGCGGAGCAGGTTGGCGGCGACGTTCGCCGCGAGTGTGCGGCGCCATCGGCGAAGACTCAGAGCGGGAAAGAATACATAGTCCTTGCCGGCCTGCCGGGCAATTTTGCGAATCAGCGCGCGGGTTATCGCGGACTTCTCGGCGCCGGTGTCCGCGCGCTCATGCTCCGAATGCAAGCCGTGCGCCGCGATGCCCCATTCGAACATGATGGCCAACAACACGTTTCGTAACGGCTGGAGCAGATTGCTCCGCCGCCACTGCTGGTCGCGGGTGACCCGCAGGACGCCGAAGCCGAGGTCGTCGTCCACGCCGACGACATTGGTGAACATGTGATGGCGATAGTTGTGCGAATACCGCCACTGCGACGAGACACCGGCCATGTCCCACTCCCACGTACTGGAATGGATTTCCGGGTCGTTCATCCAATCCCATTGACCGTGGCCGATGTTGTGACCCAGCTCCATGTTCTCCACGCTCTTGGCGACCGCGAGCCCGGCGGTACCGAGCGTCCAACCGACCTTGCCGCGGGTACCGGCGATCGCTAGGCGCGCGGCGACGTCGAGGAATCGCTGGAAGGCGATGGTGCGCCGGATGTATGCGCTGTCCTTTTCGCCGCGCGAACCCTCGACGTCGCGGCGGATCGCGTCCAGTTCGTCTCCAAGCGCCTCGAGGTCCGCCTCGCTCAGGTGAGCGAATGCCGCCACGTCTGTTATTGCCATCGACGGCCCAGCGGCATCATCGTCATATCCGTTCTTGGTGGCGTAGTCACGTGGGCCGGGGTGGTTCCCACGCCGGATTTATCGCCATATTCAAGTTGTCCGACGTCGAGCAGGACCGTTTAGCGGCAACGGCACTTGCCCGCTCGGCGGGACTGCCGCTGTCGTGACAGTCGGCGCGGCGGGCGCGGATCTCAACCGGCTCACCGCGCGGACCCGGATGGTCTCGCCGCGGGTGCATCGGTTCACCTCCTCGATGAGCCGGCGGACGGGCGCCGGGGGCCCGGCGGTCTCGGTGAGATCGACGACGAGCACGGCTTGCAGCGGATATATCGGGAGCGGATGCCTGCGCCGTAGGAACCAGAGGGAAACCGGCAGCACGTCGATCGGCTGCGAGCAGCGGCGAGCCGGGCAGTCATGCCCAAGCCAGCGCAGCGCGGAACCAAGCGTAAAGATCGGTTCGGTTGGCACGTGGGAGAAGAGAATGGCAGGCGAAACGTCCATGGTGATCCCGACATGTACGGTGGTCACCGGCGTGTTCGGCGCGAGCTGCTGCTCCGCGAGGCGGCGGCGGCCGGCCGACCTCGCCCCGAACCGGCTGGGCAATCAACATCATCGACGCTACACGAACGCGTGCACATCGAGCCGTCGTGCCGCGTGGTTTGAACGGTTCAACATGCCAGTCGATCCTCGGCAGGTGACCGAAGCGCTCGGCGTCGGCCGGATCCTCGGAAGTGAGCGTTCCGAGAATGAACTGCGCGGTGATGTGTCGATCGCCAACTACGGCCACCAACTCCTGCCTAAGCAGCCCTCAACTCAAGGTCGGCATCTATATCGTTATCACATTGCACTGCAACATGATTCGCGCGTTCGAGAGCCCCGCTGGAGTTGGCGACCGTCAACGTCGCGTCGTCGGTGGGCACATTTGTACTCACCCGTGCCCATCAGACGAGCCGCGAGTTGCCGGGGGCAAGAACTTCCGCGGTACTCGGCTGCGTTCCCCGAGAGCAATATTTCGGCGATGGAATACATTGCGACGGCGTGCATGTCGCGGCGAGCTCTCAGATTTCTGCGGCACACTGACGCTAGCGAAAATGCCGTATTTGCACGCCGGCGGAGTTTTTGATTTCTTGAGTGCGGCCCCTGCGGTATCGTATAGCAAGGTTGATTCCGCAGCCTCCTGGATACGTCCGGTGGCGATCTGTAGAGGTCCCCGCCGATGCGTGTCTGAACACTCGGTCGAGCCGACGGTTTGATGGTTGGCTTTCGGACTGCCCTTGACGGAATCCATTGCTCAGAACTTTGATCGCCGCACCCGTCGGCGGTATTGGCGCGCCTCGGTGGCTGAGTTCATGTGAGTGTGTGCCCTCGGGGGATCTGAAGTGCTCGACGCCTCGCTTCGCCCGGAGTGACGGACCATCTCCTGCGTGGGTGAGAGGGGCAGGCCCTGCCGCCGCAGTCGCCGATCGCTCCCTACCCGGGCGGGGCACGACTCCTACCACAGCGGCATCGGCAGCGTTGGTGCGCGCGCAATCTCGAGCCGCGCGCCGCAGCTCACCGTCGCAGTGCAACCGCCGCGCCGCGGCGCCGGAGCCAAAGGGACGGTCTTGAGTAAATTCACCGAAACCATGTATGGCACCGCCCGGTCCAGTTCGAGGGGTCTGGTCACCGGGGAGCCGGATTGCCCCGTCCGTCATACCTGGGGTGAGGTGCACGAGCGAGCCCGACGGATCGCGGGTGGCTTGGCCGCCGCTGGTGTGGGCCGCGGTGACGCCGTCCCCGTGCTGGCCGGTGCTCCAGCCGAGATCGCGCCGGCCGGGCAGGGCATCTGGATGCGCGGCGCCAGCCTCACCATGCTCCACCAGCCCACTCCGCGCACCGATCTGCAGCGCTGGGCCGAGGAGACCACCGCCGTCATCAAGATGATCGGCGCCAAGGCGGTTGTCATCTCCGACCCGTTCATGGCCGCGGCGCCGTTGCTGGCCGAGCTGGGTATGCGAGTGTTGATAATCCAGCAGCTACTCGGCAGCAGCCCGATCGATCCGGTCGAGACCGATGACGACGACATCGCGCTGCTGCAGTTGACGTCGGGTTCCACCGGGCCGCCCAAGGCCGTACGAATCACGCACCGCAACGTCGTCTCCAACGCGGAGGCGATGTTCGTCGGCGCAAACGTCGACATCGATACCGATGTGATCGTGAGTTGGCTCCCTCTCTTCCACGACATGGGCATGACCGGCTTCTTGACCGTGCCGATGTATTTCGGCGCGGAGCTGGTCCAGATCACTCCGATGGACTTCTTGCGCGACACGCTGCTGTGGGCCAAGCTCATCGACAAGTACAAGGGCACCATGACCGCCGCCCCCAACTTCGCCTACAAGCTGTTCGCCAGGCGCCTTCGCAAACTGGCCCAGCCCGGCCAGTTCGACCTATCCACGCTGCGCTGGGCGCTGTCGGGCGCCGAACAGGTCGAACCCGCAGACGTCGAAGACCTCTGCGAAGCCGGCAGGCCATTCGGGCTACGTCCGGAGGCGATCCTGCCGGCCTACGGCATGGCCGAGACGACCGTGGCGGTGTCGTTCTCCGACTGCGGCGCGGGCTTGGTGGTCGATGAAGTCGACGCCGACCTACTCTCCTTACTGCACCGAGCGGTCCCGGCGACCAAGGGCAAGACCCGACGACTGGCCACGCTTGGCCGCCTGCTGAAGGGCCTTCAGGCGCGCGTCGTCGACGAAGATGGCAACATCCTGCCCACCCGGGGCGTCGGTGTCATAGAGGTACGCGGCGAATCAGTCACGCTGGGCTATGAAACGATCGGCGGTTTCGTCGCGGCGCAAGACGACCAGGGTTGGTATGACACCGGTGACCTCGGCTACCTCACCGAGGCCGGCCACATCGTGGTCTGCGGCCGCGTCAAGGACGTCATCATCATGGCCGGACGCAACATCTACCCGGCCGACATCGAACGTGCCGCCGCGCGCGTTTCCGGCGTCCGGCCGGGCTCTGCCGTCGCGGTGCGCCTGGACGCGGGACACGTGCGGGAGACGTTCGCCGTCGCCCTGGAGTCCAACAGCTGGCAGGACGCCGTCGAGGTGCGCCGCATCGAGCGTCAGGTGGCACACGAGGTGGTAGCCGAGGTCGATGTCCGGCCCCGCAACGTGGTGGTCCTCGAGCCGGGAATGATCCCCAAGACGCCATCCGGGAAGCTGCGGCGCGCGCACACGTTGGCGCTCGTCACCTGACTTTTCTCGGACGCGACGGCGTAGATTTGTCGGTCACGGGGGTGTATGCGAGGAGGGGATGTTGGCCGACTTCGACGCCCAGCCCGGTCGCAGAGTGCCGCCATTGCCAGAACTCTCCCCTACCCAGCGGGTAGCGGACGAGGCCGAACTGTATGCGGGGCTCCGAGGAGTGGCCGGCATTGTGGCCGGCGCCCAGGGGGTAATTGAACTCCTCCGGGACGTGGCAGAGTTCGCGGCCCAGGCGATCCCGGGTGCCGACGGCGCGGGCGTCGCATTGATCGACCCGCAGCAGGGCATATCCACCGTCCAGACGTGGGCGGCGACGGCGGTCCTCGTCCACGACATCGACACGGTTCAGTACAACGAACTGAAGGAAGGACCCTGCATCACATGTATGCAGTCGCGGCGACCCACAGTGAGCGGATCGCTGGGCAGTGACAGTCGCTGGCCGCACTTCGGTGGCCGGGTGGCCCGGATGCGCATGCACTCCGCGCTGGCGCTGCCGTTGATCGTCGGCGACCAGGTGATCGGCTCGATCAATGCCTATGCCAAGAGCCGCGACGCGTTCGCCGAGCACGCGGTGCTGTTGGGTTCCCAGTTCGCCAAGCCGGCCGCGGTGTCGGTGTACAACGCGCAGTTGCTGGCCAACGCGCACGAACGGACACTGCGACTGCAGCGCGCGTTGGACAGCCGATCGGTGATCGATCAGGCGATCGGCGTCATCCGCAGCCGGTCGGGCGGCAGCGCGGATGACGCCTTTGAAAGGCTCACCCAAATCAGCCAAGCCGAGAACGTCAAGCTGTTCGCCGTCGCCGAGCGGCTGGTCGAGGAGGCCGCGCGGCGCGCCCGAGCACGGCGGGGCTGAACCCGTTACCGCGGCCGCGCCTGCGCCAGCTCGGCCAACGCCCCCACGAGCATCGGACGGGAATACCGGTCGGTGATTAATCTGCGCGACACGTCGGTCAGGTGTTCGCCCTGGTCCCGTGCGTACGTCCGCAGCACCGTGAACGCCTCCTCCACGGACACGTTAAGCGCGTGGTGCAGGAAGCCCTTGGCCTGCTCGACGATGACACGACTGGCCAGCGCCGAGCGTAGTTGCGGCGTGACGGTGGCGGGCGTGGGTGGGTGTTCCTGGAGGATCGCGACGCATGCGATGTGCGTCAGGGCCTGGCCGACGAGCAGATCCGCATTGCTTAGCTCGCCGGGGAGGCTGCCGAACAAGTTGAGCGCGCCCAGCACGATGCCGGCGGCGCGCATCGGGACGGCGTGCACGGAGGCGAAGCCGGCCTCGACCGCGGCGGGAACGAACCGCGGCCACCGCTCTCGTGCCGTTTGGAGGTCCGCGACCGAGACCACTTGGCCGGTGGCGTAACAATCCATACATGGGCCTTGGTCGGCTTGTAGCTGGAAGAGTTCGAGTTCGCGGGCCTGCTCCGAGGTGGCGGCCAGCAGGCGGAGCTGATGTAGTGGGTCGGCGAGCAAAATTCCTGCGGCCTCGACGTCGAGCAGCTCAGCGCATCGCTCCGTGAGCCGGGTCAGCAGGTCGACGACGTCGAAGTCGTCGAGCAGGCTGTCGACGAGCGAGACGACGGCGTTCAGCACGCGGGTTTCACGAGGGGTGTCAATCACGTTTGCCTTCTTTCTGGACTGTTCCCGCCCGGCAGGCGCGCATCAGTCCGCCTCGAGCTTCAGTCGGTAGTCGAGGATGTCGCGGGCGACGTCGGTGGCGCTGCGGCCGGTGGCGTAAGCGTGGGCGCGCAGCCGGACCAGGGCCTCGGCCGGCTCAATCTCCAGCTGGGCGACCAGCATGCCGGTGGCCTGGCTGACCTCCGCGCGACTCAGTGTGTTGAGTTCGGCCCAGGCGCTGCTATTGGGGTCGCCGACCGCAGCCTGCAGGTCGCCGTCCATGAGGTCCAGCAGCGGGACGCCGGCGAGCTCAGCCGCGGCGACCGCGCCGGACAGGTCGTCGCCCATCAGTTGGCCCGGCCGCGCGCGGAAAAGGTCGAGGGCCCCGACATATTCGCCGGCCACGACCACGGGCATCGCGAAGACGCCCCTGATCTGGTGGGCCAACATCGCAGGCCCGTAGGCCGGCCAGCGAGCGTCCTCCGGATCGGCGAGGTCCACGGCCAGGATTGGACTCCGCCGCGCGACAGAGTCCAGGCATGGTCCCTCGCCGAGGGTGAACTGCAGCTCGTCGTACGTGCGTGCGGGTGCGCCGCTGGCGCCCAGCGTCCCGCTGCTCGCGCCGTCGAAGACGAGTGAAATCGCCGCTGCGTCGACGTCGAGGAGAACCACGCAGGCCTCGCACAGCCGGTCTGCGGCCGCTACCCCGCGCCGACCGTCGACGGCGGCGAGGAACTCCTCGTGAATCGCCACATTTAGCCGAACAGGGCTCGGGCTGCGGAAGTGCCCGAGGCCCTCGGCGGGGACCTCATTCCCCCACCCTTCCACCAGTTGCGGCGTTTGGCGAGCGCGGCTCTCCCGTGATGCCCGATCCGGAGGAAACCGTCGCCGGCTCAACGCCGAATCTGATTGAGCTGTAACCCATCACGAGCGCGAAGAGCGACGAGCGAGCCGATTCCTGTTACTGCGGGCGAGTATTGCCGTCGCCAGTCCGCGCCGCTGCCGGCCGCTCCCGATGCCTGACGAGGGCGACCTTTTGGCAACATTGCGGAATCTGTCCTCGGATGCGGTCTCTGGTGCGTCGTCGCAGGTAGCGGAAAGAAGCCGGTCCGGAAGCGCCAATTTGCAGATCGTGCGCAGGGTGAGCAGGTACTGGCGAAGCAACGGGCCGGTCGTGTACGGCAGGTCGTAGGTAACGCACAAAGCGCGCACCCGTCCGGCGATCTCTGGGTACCGATTGCTCGGCAGATCCGGGAAGAGGTGGTGTTCGATTTGGTAGCAGAGATTCCCGCTCATGAACGCCATCGCTGGCCCGGCTCGGAAGTTCGCGGTTCCCAACATTTGCCGGAGATACCACTCGGGCTTGGTCTCGTCTTCCAGCACTGAGGGGGTGAACTTTTCGGCTCCGTCCGTGAAGTGACCGCAGACGATCACTACGCACGCCCACACGTTGCGCAGTCCGTTGGCGACCACGTTGGCCCCGAGGGTGCGCCGCCATCCCCGGCGACTCAGCGCGGGAAACAGAACATAGTCCTTGCCGGCCTGCCGAACCATCTTGCGAATGAGCGCCCTTGTGTGAGCGGCTTTACCGGCATCTGTCGTTTCGCGATCCTGAACTGACCACAAGCCGTGGACTGCGACGCCCCATTCGAAGGCGAGCGCCAGCAGCACCGCGCGCAACGGCTGCAGCAAGGTGCTCGGCCGCCATTCCTGGTCCCGAGTGACCCGCATAACCCCGAATCCGAGATCGTTGTCCACACCGACGACGTTTGAGTAGAAGTGGTGTCGGTAGTTGTGGGAGTGCCGCCACTGCGACGTCAGCCCGGCCATGTCCCACTCCCAGGTACTGGAATGGATCTCCGGATCGTTCATCCAATCCCATTGGCCGTGGCTGATGTTGTGGCCGAGTTCCATGTTCTCAATGCACTTGGCCGCGGCAAGGGCGGCGGTTCCGACGGACCAGCCCAACTTGCCTTTGCTCCCGGCGATCGCCAGCCTCGCCATGATCTCGAGGCATCGCTGAAAAGCTATGGCGCGCATGATGTATGCCCGATCCTTGGCGCCGCGCGAAACCTCGATATCGCGACGGATCGCTTCCAACGCCGCCGCGAGCTCCTCGAGGTCCGCGTCGCTCAGATGGGCGTATTCAGCTACCTCGGTGATGGCCATCGAATCTCACCGCGATTCGGGCGCGGTGGCGCGGTGCCCGCATAGAGACGTGCGGGCACGAAAGGTTTACGAACCGCAGCAACGTGGGTCACGTCCGATCTCTGGTGGTTGTCTACGCGCGAGAGGCGAGGATCGGCGCGAGGTCCGGTAAGGGAGAAAGCTGTTTCATCAACCAAACCGAACGGCGGCATCGGTCCGCGATCGATCTTTCGACTGCGGTCGCCGATACGGCCGCACGGCTTGTGCGGCTGCCGCGGTCGCCCTCGTCGTCGGAGTCGGGCGGCACGGCGGCCTGCCCGGAGCCTGCTGCCCCGGTGGACGGCTGAGCCATTCTGTTTCGAGTACCTGCCTAAATCGGCTCTCTGCCGTGGGTGCTGACCGTAGCACGCCATACGCCGACGACACGACGGCGCCGACGTGTTTGGCACCCGATGGTGACCTCCAGCGGAGGCTTCGCGGATCTATGACCCGTCGACTCCGCATGCCGCAACGCGGCGATTGCAAAGGGAGAGAAGCGATTCCGTCTATTCCGATAACTCGTGTTTCACATATCCGGCGATGGGTACGCGCATGTTAGGCGCGAAGCGGTCCCGGGGCTGTTTGGTCGCTTAGCCCTCGGTAGTCATGAAGCCGGCTGCCGGGGGCGTTTTTGATGCCGACGTGCGGCGATCGGCCGACGCTGCCAGCGACGCGCTGACGTGCGGTGACTGGCACCGGCCGCAAGCGTTCTTGGCGAGGTGTGCGCTCGCTATCGCCGTCGAGGGCCACTGCCCGATGTCCATGGCCGGTGCGACGACGGCGGATCGTTGCGACATGTCGGCCAGATCGGTTCCATTCGTGCGCCAACGGATCTGTGTTTCCGATCCCCTCATTATCGGCGAACTCGTCGACAACGAGATTTGCAACTACCCGCCGCGGCGGCGTGACTTGATGACCTCGAGGCGTTCGTTGAGCAGTTCCTCGAGTTCCTCGATCGAGCGGCGTTCCCGCAGCATGTCCCAATGGGTGCGCGGAACCTTGACCTGCTTGGGTTTGGCCAAGTCGGCACCCTCTATCAGGGTGCCCTCCATCCCATTGCGGCACAGCCAGGTCCCGGGGACGTCGGCGTCGGCGGCAAAGGGCATGTCGAATTCGTCGCCATTCCCGGTGCGGTACCGCGCGATTTTGCGCGCTGCCAGGTCATGGTTGCGGTCCACCTCGTAGCTCAAGGCGCCGAGGCGGCTGCCCCTCATGACGCGGTCAGCCATCGTCACCACTCCGCTGACGTTTCGCTTGATCGGCGGTAGCGCGCATCCGACCGGACAATCCGAGCAGATCGTGCTCGCCTAGACCTCCGGGCAGCGTGTAGGCAAGTTGCCATAATTCGACGGCGTAGTTGCGCAAGTCCTGGCGGAGCTGCGCCTCGACGGTGGGCATGAATTCTTCCTGTGGCAGGGATTTACTGAGACGCTCTGATCCTTCGTGCAGCCAGACTTGAAATCCGATGCCATCTGGCCGTCGATCTGCAATACACCAGGGGGTGCCTTTTCGCGTCTCCCAACCGCGCCCACCACCTTACTCTGAAGCGGGGCTTAATTGCCTTGCAGTCCAACATCTGGGAGCTCGCCGACCCGTGCATGGCGCAGTCGCGAGCGCGCAACTAGCGCGAGCACCGTCAGTACGGCGGCCCGATCAGAAGTCCGGCCGGACACTACCGTCGGCGTTGACCATGAGATAGCGCTCGGTCTGACCGTTGGAGATGTAGAGCTCGATGCGCAAGGTCCCGTCTTGGGCGGATTGAATGCTGATGTACTCAGGGTGGCCGCCGTCAATGTGCAGGGTCTGGGGCGCCGCGCGAAGCGCGCTGATTACGGCTTGGACGTCGAACTTACCGATGTCGCCGACGGTCGTGTCCATCGGCTTGCTGGCGCTGCTGCTGCTGCTCCAAAGGCCATTCGTGTATGTGAATTCCACGGTCTTGTGGGCGTTTACCGAGTCGGGACGAATGATGGAGGCGCGCTCGGGATCGACCAGCAGCTCATAGCCCATGGTGTCACCAAACTTCGTCCGAATTTGTGCGACTAGGTCCGACAGCCCTCCCACCGTCATCAGTTGTTCTGGTGCCGGTGGCGGAGTCGATGATTGCGGCGGTGCGACGGTTGGTGCCTCTGTTGGCGGCTGGGGCGCGACTGCCACCGGACTCGCGACGGCTGGCTGGGCTCGATCGGCCGTTGAGTCACGCGTGCCGCCGTAGAGACCCCAGGCGATGCCGACGCCCAGTAGTGCCACCACCAGGAGGACGGCGATCCGTACCCGCCGGTCGTCGGCGAGCGATTTCAGGTTTGGGAATTGGGGCGCGGCGCGGCGGATCTGCAGGTCGGACACCAGCGACTGCAGCTCGCCAAGGGTGGTGGCGTTGGTCGCTGCGCTCACCCGCAGGCGGTGCTCCTCCATCGACAGCTGGCCGTCGCTCAGCGCTGAATCCAGTAGCTGGCAGGTGTCGACGCGGTTGCTGTCGGTAGCCCGGGTGTTTGCGGTGGCCACGGCAAGATCCTAAAGCGTGGGCAAGCCGTCGGATCAGCTCTTGGGCGGGTTGATCCACTGGACTGCGCCGTCGGCGTTGAGCGCGATATCGCCGGTGTCGCGGTCTTTCGACACGTAGATCGACAGGACCAGTTTGCCGTCCCTGGCTGATTCGACCATCAGGTAGGTGGTGTCGACCTTGTTGAAATTGAGGCTGTGGGGCGCCCCGCGCATTACGTTGACCACTTCCTGCACGTTGAACTTACTCAAGTCGGCCGCGGCCGTTGTGGAAGGAATGGCGCTGGCGCCCTGCTTGAGCCAATCGTGGTCGTCGTAGTGGTAGGTCACCGAATTGTGAGCGTCTTGCGGGTCGGGGCGGTCGAGGTCCGCGTGATCGGGGTAGACCACCAGCCGGTAGCCGATGGTGTCGCCGATCTCTTTGCGCATTTGCGCCAGTAACCCTGTCAGGCCGTCGACCGTCTGCAGTTGTATGGGTGGCGGTGGCGGTGACGTCGTCGGGGTGATCGCGGCGGGGCTCGTGGCGCTGGGCGTGGCGGTTTGGGGCGAGGCGGTTTGCGAAGCCATGCCGCCCAGCACTTTCCAGCCGACACCGAGGGCCGCCAGCCCCAATACCGCGGCCCCGGCGACGAGGATGCCCCGTCGACTGGCCAGCTTCGCGGGTTGGGCTGGGGCGCTGTGGATTTGGAGGTCCTCCACGAGCGACTTGAGCTCGCCGACGGTGGTTGCTTTGCTTGCGGCGCTTACCCGTTGGCGATACTCCTCCATCGACAGCTGGCCGTCGCTCAGCGCCGCGTCCAGCACACGAGCGGTCTCGTCGCGGTCAGTGTCGCTAGCCCTGATATATCCGGCGGCCACGAGGGTGAGCGTAACCGGCTCCTGCGGCCATTGTGTGATCCGCCAGATCCCGCCACGTTTCTTTGGCGCGTATCGCTGCCCGGTAAACGCTAGCCTCATCGGTAGCCGAAGGCAGGGGCGAATATGAAAGCCGACATTAAAACCCGGGTGCATTGGCTGTTGGGATATGGGCTGCCGCGTTGGACGCTGAAAATGCTCGCGCGCCACGGCGATCCTTTTTCCCAGCTGTTAATCGATGGCGGCCAGCCCGGCGACGTGGATCGCCTCGTTGAGCAGATTCGCCGACGGGGACGTATCTCGGCGGTGGTCGGCGGGTGGGTCACCGCCGACGCGCAGATTGTTCGTGACGTGCTGCGTGACGACCGGTTCCGGACCTCGAAACCGCGGGACCGGTCGCCGTATCCCGTCATTCAGCGGATGTTCGCGAAAACCAATCCCGGCGTGCTGAATGGCGTGGAACCACCGTCGCTGCTTGTCGCCGATCCGCCCGAGCATGCGCGGTTACGACGCTTGGTGTCGCGGGCATTTACTCCCCGGGCGATTGACCGACTTCGTGACCGCATCCAGGAGATCGCCGACAGCCTGCTTGACGATCTTGAAGCCAACACCCAATGCGATTTGATCGCCGCCTACGCGTCTCAAATCCCCATCGAAGTCATCGTCGAGATGCTGGGCATTCCTCGCGACGAGGCGCCACACTTGCAATCATTCGCCGAGCCCGGCACCAAGATTCTCAACAGCACGTCCCCGTCGTGGCGCGAGTACCGGACCGCCGTCGAGGCATTGCGCGAGTTCGAAATCTACCTCGCGGCCCACATCGAGCGGCTGCGTCGGGGCGGTGCAGGCGAAAGCATCCTGTCGGCGGTTTTGGAGGACAGCAATCTCACCGAGACCGAGGTCCGGATGTTCGCGGGGCTACTGCTGGGCGCCGGGTTCATCACCACCACGTACGCGTTCGGCAATGCGGTGGTGGCGCTCGTCGGGCATCGCGATCAGCTCACCCGGCTCCTGGAGCATCCGGAGGGCTGGCCGAACGCGGTCGAGGAGGTGCTGCGCTACGACTCGGTCGCGCATATCGCGGCGAGGGTGGCCACCAAGACGGTTGAGATCGACGGAAATACCTTGCAGGAAGGCTCGGCGATCTTCCTTCTTACTGGCGGGGCCAATCGGGATCCGGCCGTCTTCGAGCGTCCCAACGAATTCGACACGACCCGTGCCAACGCCCGTGACCACATCGCCTTCGGCAGTGGCATCCATGCCTGCCTCGGCGCGTCGCTCGCGCGCATGGAACTGCAGATCGGCCTGCAGGCGCTGTTCGAACGCTTCCCGCAGCTAGCCCTCGCCGGCGAGCCGGTCCCGAACGACAGCACCCTGCTGCGCGGGCTGAAGGAATTGCCCGTGGAGTTGGGGCGGGCAACGGTTGCCCGTTGAGTTACCCAGCGGTGACGCGGTCGATGTGCGCGAGGAAGTGCCGTAGCACTTCCTCGGGCGCCTCGAGTTGCGGCCAGTGCCCGATGTCGTCGGCGAGCATCACCACATCGGCGTCGGGGATCACCTCGGCGTAGCGGCGCGCCATGTGCGCCCCGGAGTTGGGGTCGATCGGCCCGTCGATCAACCGCATCGGGACCGTTGTCTGCCGCATGGCGCGCACCCACCGATTGCGGTGCGTGTAGCGGTCGTTGATGAACCGGCCGACTTTGTGCAGCACCCGCCGGCCGTCGTTGTAGTCCAGGATCTGGTTGAACACGCTCATCATGTGCGGGGTCGGTTTGGTGTTGGGGCCGAACATCTCGCGCATTGTCGGCTCGAGCAGTCGTCGTGCCAGCGGGCTGCCCTGCACAGGGCTGAACAGGTCGCCCAGCGGGGTGCCCGACATCAGCTTCTGCGCCGCCCTGGGTGTGTAGGCCTCGATGAACATGCCGCCGTTGAGCCAGGTGATCGAGTCGATGCGCCATTGGCCGTAGGTTTGCTGGCCGAACTCGTGGCGGGCCAACAGTTCCTGGCCGACGGAGTCGCCGATGTCGTGGGCGAGGATGTGGGCGTGTTCGATTTTCAGCTGGGCCAGCAGCGCTTCGTGCATGTCGGCGTGGTCGTGGACCGAGTATTGGTAGTTTGCCGGTTTGGCGGAGAAGCCCATGCCCATCATGTCCGGTGCGATAACGGTGAAGCGTTTCGTCAGTGTGGGCCAGATCGGAGCCCAGTCAAAAGAATTGAACGGGTAACCGTGGATGAGCAGCAGCGGAGGCCCGCTGCCCTCGACGCGGTAGAAGACCTCGAAGCCGAGGTAGTCGAAGTGCTTGCCCGCGTCCAGCCAGCGTTTCAGTTCAGAGTCCATGATGGTCATTGTCCGCCGGCATACGAGGGAATATGCCGGGAGACTCTACAGTGCACGCTACAAGGACCGGCGATCCTGACGTATTTGACACGAGCTGGAACAGCCATGGGCCGCTGCTATTGAGTTCCAAAGGCGAAACCGTTGTCGAGTCGTAGGTTTGGGCCGGGTTAAGCGTGGGAAATCCGGGTGATTGATGGACCCGGGTAGCGCCGGGTCGCCATAGTGAATGCGGAACGCTGTCGATAGATGTGTCCGCTGGTTCCCCATGAATGCCCCGTCGATGAAGTTGAACGTGCACAACTGCATCCCGGGTGCGGTTGTGGAGACCGTAGTGGGATCGAGGTCAACCTTCAGCATGAACCGTCCGCCGTGGTTGGTCACCGTGCGATATTCGAACTCAGCCCCGCGACGGTGCGACCTAGCTTCGGCAAGTTTTCGACGATCACGGCCGCACGGAACGCGCCCGAACAGCCAAATTGTCCTAACTCGGCAAGCGGATTCCCCGCTTAGGACATCATCCTAAATGAGTTTAAGGGCGAAAAAGACGCTCGGCTTGCTGTCGCGGCGGAAAGGATGCCCGAGCATTCTTTTCATGGCCATCCGGGGGGACACCATGCGGCCCAGCCTCTCCACGGGTCGCGAATTCGTTCGGCGAATTACCATGCGACAATCAAGGCGGGCTCTATGCGCAAGACGAGCGGAATGCCGGTCGCGTTTCGCAACCGCGTGTTGAGGTCGGCGATCTCAGCGTCGGTCGCGGACAGCCCCGCCGGCAGGAACGCTTTGCCCTTGGGAGTCCGGGTGGCACTTGTCTCGTTGGAGAGGCTACCCAGCACATCGACCAGATCAAGGTTGCGGTCGAGCGCTTCGCCTATCCCACAGGACCTCAGACTGCCGAGATCGAGGGAGATGTCCGCGATATGTCCTTCCAGGGCTGCTTTCACAAAATCGGCCGCGACCCCTCGACGGGACTGCGCATCCACTGGGCGGTCTGCGTTCGCCGCGGTCAAGATGTCGGCGACTGACTGGCCGGACTGGATGACGTTGGTGGCGATACGGGCACGGCGGAAGGCGTCGGTGAGGTGATCGTCGTCGCTGTGGGCGTGCAGAATCCTGCCCGTATCGGACAAGACTCGGATGCCCTTGGCCCTTGGTCCACAAAGAGCGCAGAAACTCCGCTCAATGGTGCCGTAACGAGAACCCTTTAAGTCCACCCCGCTGTTGAAGGCGAAGACCTCCTCGCCGTCGGCCATGCACAAGACCCGTGTGCCGCTGCTCAAGAGGTCGACTGAGACGGTTCCCAGGCCAACTACTCGCCGCAGGGAGTACGCCATGCTGGCGATTGCCTTTCCCGCACCCTCGATGTCGATGTTGGCCAAAGTCGGAGCGAATGTGATTGGCTTGCGGTATTCAGCGCTCAGCGATTCCATACGCTGGATGAGTCCCTCTGTCCCGCTCTGCCAGCGCAGTCTGTATTCGGTTGACGGTCCGTTGCTTAGTTGGTCGAACGCTAGCCAGACAGCATCGCTAAAGGCGCGTGTCCCGCGATCTCGACGGGAACCGGCGGCCTCCGCTGACTGGTTGCCGTCAGCAAGATCAAGGATTGCGTGTGCGAGGTCGACATTGGAGAAAATAGCGTACAGGAACTCGTTGCTAACTTCGTCGATCCGCGAATCTCCTAGCACCATCGACATCCGCGATAACAATTGGCCGAGTAGGTGACCACTTCGTAGGTACGACGAGACGAGCGTGTTGGCCTTCTTGGCGACACCTAGCGGCGAGAGCCGTGCTCGCCATAGGTGAGCGTCGTAATTGTCCGAGCCCACCAGCTCGGCCATCCATTCATGTGATTCAAGTGGTTGCTCGGCGGTGAGTTCAAGATCCCATTCTGTGATCAGCGCGACCGCCTCAGACCACGGGTCGAGCAGGTCGTAAACAAAGGACAGCGAGTCACGATCCGCCACCAAGAGGCGCGGGTCAACCTCACCACCTGCCAATAGACCGTAAAGCGATCCGTCTAGCTTCAACTCGGCGATGGCAAGCGCTTCTCCGACGGCAGTCAGATTAAGACAGACGTGCGCGAACTCATGGAGCGTCCTGAGCAGCCACAGGTGATCGGTTGCCCAACCATGCTCCAGAAAGTGTCGAGCTTGTGCTGGACCGATTGGGGTGCCGCGAATCTGGTTCGTCACACGATGGGTGAACCCGCTCACTGGCCCGTATTAGCGGTCCAATCAAGGATGTCATCCACCTTTGATTTGTCGGTCGTTGTTGCCTTTCGTGTGGTGCCGTCCTTGTTGACACAAACTTCGGCCGTGGTGATCGACTTGCGGCTCTTGATCCATTCCTTGACTATCCCCGCGACTGCTGGTGCGACGATCGCGGTGAGCGGTACGACGACCGTGAAAATGCCCATATCGCCCGCTCCATGCTCGGCGCCGGGCGCCTCCGTGAACGTGGCACCGTATTCCTTGAGCTTGCCCTCGAGTTCCATTCGGTCTAGGTCGGTAATGCCTTCTACGGTTAGGTCCATCAGTCGACTCCCTTCTGCTTGCGTGCGTTGTCGCCCGAAGTCGTCAGCCTAGCCTGGAGGGCAGGCCAATTTAGTCCATTGAGGGAACGCAACGTGGCCTTCCGCGAAACACTCAATACCTAGCCTCAAACCATCGTGACCCGCAGCGCATACGATCGATGTTGTGTCCGAGATTGCAATACCGACCACGTCATCAGGCGACATCCATGCGCTGATCGGCCGCGGATTTTTCCCGGTATTCGCCGCCCTGGCGATTCGCGCCGCTGAGCCGACCAAACTAGCTGAAGCATAAAGAAATTAGTGCGAATCGCGGCGTTGTCTCCTCATACAGATGAGAGTCGGCCGCCAACTTCTGACCCCCGCCATCCGACGACCTAGCCACTGCCATCTCCAAAATCGGCGGCAGCCACGCACTCTCGAAAGGCTATCCAGCAGGACGACACGAACACTCACCGAGACACACGAACACCCGCGCGTAGACGTCCTAATAGGCGTACACGCCCGGTGGGGCGAAAGGTCCGTCGGCGGAAATACTGCCTCTGACCTGCGTCGGGCTGACAGGATTTGAACCTGCGACCACTTGACCCCCAGTCAAGTGCGCTACCAAACTGCGCCACAGCCCGCATGCCACCTAAATCACCGGCAGCAGGTCGACAGCCTACCGCAGCCGAGCCGCCACCTTACTAATGCCCGAGCGACCTGCGCGTCTTCTCCACCCACGCCCGTAGGGCGTCCGCCAGCTCCGATTCCCGGCGATAGAAACGCTGCGCCGGCACGGGCACACTGACCGACACCACCTGCTCGCCCACGGGCAGCACCGCGCCCACAGCGCAGACGCCCTCGGTCTGCTCCTCGCGGTCATACGCAATGCCGTCGGCGCGAACGCGTTCGAGTTCCTTGCGCAGCGCCGCGGGAGTCGTGATTGTGTTGTCGGTCAGCCGCGCCAGCCGGCTGGGCAGCACCTGCGCCTGCTGCTCGGGCGGCAGATTGGCCAGCAGCGCTTTGCCGTTGGCGCAGCAGTGCAGAGGAAACGACTCCCCCACGGCGCTGATCGCCCGCAGCCGGTGCGGTGAGACGACCTGATCGACGAACGTCGCCCGATCGCCGTCGAGGATCGACAGGTCGACGGTCTCCTCGAGCTCGCGCGACAACTCCTCCATGAACGGGTGCACGTCCATCACCACGCGCATCCGCACAGTGGTGGCCATTCGCGCGATCTCGGGGCCGAGTCGATACGGGCCCCTCGTCCCACGCGACGCCACCAGGCCCTCGTCGTCCAGCGCCCCCAGGATCCGGCTGACGGTGGAGCGCGCCATGCCCAGCCGCTCGCCGATCTCGGCCTGGCTCAGTCCGCCGGGGTGCGCCTGCAGCAGCCGCAACATCTCGGCCGCGCGCGCGATGACCTGGATGCCGCCGTCCGACATCACGCCGCCTCACCGGTCTCGAGGCGGTAGGTCCCGGTGGGGTCGACGATCGCGACCAGCCGCACGATGCAGCCGTCGCCGCCCACCCAGCGCCACGGGAACGCGGCGAAGGTGACGCGCTTGCCGCTGACCTTGTCCAGGTCTCCCCCGACGTTCTCGAAGCCGTAGATGCCCTTCGACAGGATCGCGCGGTGGCACGGCTCCCACTCCGGGAAGTCGTTGAGCACCTTGCGGCCGGTCTCTTCCTCGTATTCCCTTACCGCCCAGGGCAATAGCCCACCGGTGTGTTCGGCCGGTCCGTGCGGGGCGATCGCGGTGGCCATCGGGTGATCCAGCGCCTGGGTGTCGGTGCCGACCGCCTTGACGCCCTTGGCCGCGAACCACTCCCCCGCGTCCTTGTAGAAGCCCGGCGAGTAAGCGTAGTACTCGGCGCTGTCGGCGTAGGTGTGGTGCCAGCCGGTGTTGACGATGACGATGTCGCCGGGCCGGATCTGCGGCGTGGCCTTCTCCAGGTCCTCTGCGGTGACGACCTCCCACTTCTTCTTCGGGATCGAGACGACGACGCCGGTGCCGAAGAACGCGCTCAACGGGATCTCGTGCAGAAAGGGCGTGCCCTCGATGACGTGTGCCGGCGCGTCGATGTGGGTGCCGGAATGCATTACGGTGGTGACCTTTTGGGTTAGCACCCGGCTTCGGGCCATGTTGTGCAACCGCTCGATCTTCACGTCCTCGAAGTACGGCCACGCGGGCACACCGTGCCCCCACGGGTGGGACAGGTCGTAGAACTCCAACTTCGACTCGGCGTCACCCAGAGGCCAACTGATACTCATGATTTCCTTTCGATCAACACGCGGTGTAGCCGCCGTCGAGATACATCACCTGGCCGGTGAAGAAGCTCGACGCGTCGCTGAGCAGATAAATCAGGGCGCCGATGAAGTCGTCCGGCTCGGCGAAGCGGCGCAAGGGGATTCGCGCGAACATCGCCTCGCGGGTCTGGCGGCCCTTCTCGTCGTCGGCGAACATCCACTCGGTCACCTCGGACCGGAAAACCGTTGGGGCGAGCGCATTCACGCGGATGCCGCTCGGACCCCACTCGGCGGCCAGGCTCTTGGCCAGCAGGTCGGTGGCGCCCTTCGACGGGCAATACGCGCTGTAGCCCGCGGGGTGGCCGAGGGAGCCCCGTACCGAGGAGACGAGCACGACGCTGCCGCCGGGGCCCTGCTCCAACAGCACCCGTCCGGCCGCCTGGCACACCAGCCAGGCCCCGCGGGCGTTGGCGCCCATCACCTTGTCGTAGTCCTCGACCGCCATCTCGGTGATGGGCGCGACGTGGTTCATACCCGAGGCCACCAGGACCCCGTCGAGGCGGCCGTGCCGCGCGACGGCCGCCTCCACTATGGCTTGGGCGTCGGCGGGGCTTTCGGGGCGTCGGGCAACCACGTCGGCATTGTCGATGCCGAGTTCGGCCAGTCTCGTGGCGTTGCCTCCGGCCAGTGTCAGCCGCGCGCCCGCCTCGGACAGTGCCCGGGCCGCGGCGCTGCCGAGGGCGCCCGTCGCGCCAGTAATCAGGATCGACTTGTCCTCAACGCTGAACAGCTTCATCGCTGTCTCCGTAATTCCTACAATGCGGGTATTTCAACCCGATATACGAGAGACGCTAGTGCCAGCTATGGCTGGAAATCAACCACTTACTCCTGTGATGTAGGCGTCATTGACTGCATTGCGGGAAATTGAGCGGGCCGACCACCGTGGCGCGCGCGTAGTTGTCGCTGCGAGGCGGGCACGTCGCCTATTGCCCTCCGCGACGGGGCGCATGTGACAGGTGCGACTCGCACCACCCGGCCGGAACGCCGCTCAGCGCCGCTTGGCTCCCCGCTTCTCGCGCACCCGCACGTTGATCCGGATCGGCGAACCCTCGAACCCGAACGTCTCCCGTAGCCGCCGCTCCAGAAACCGCCGGTAGCCGGCCTCCAGGAACCCAGTGGTGAACAGCACGAACGTCGGCGGGCGGGCGGTGGCCTGGGTGGCGAACAGAATGCGCGGCTGCTTTCCGCCACGCACCGGGGGCGGCGTGGCCGCCACGACCTCCTTGATCCAGGTGTTCAGCTGGCCGGTGGAGATCCGCTTGTCCCAGGATTCCAGCGCGGTCTCCATGGCCGGCACCAGCTTCTGCACCGCGCGGCCGGTCTTGGCGGAGATGTTGACCCGCTGTGCCCAGCGCAGTTGCGCAAGTTCGCGGTCGATCTCGCGCTCCAACAGATCCCGTCGATCCTCGTCGACCAGGTCCCACTTGTTGAAGGCCAGCACCAGCGCGCGCCCGGCCTCGATCACCATCGACAGCACCCGCTGATCCTGTTCGGTCAACGTCTCGGCGGCGTCGATCAGCACGACCACCACCTCGGCCGCGTCGATGGCCGAGTGCGTGCGCACCGAGGCATAGAACTCGTGCCCGCTGGCCTGACCCACCTTGCGGCGCAGTCCGGCGGTGTCGACGAACCGCCACAGCTTGCCGCTCAGTTCGATGAGCGAGTCCACCGGGTCCACGGTCGTGCCGGCGACGTCGTGCACCACCGAACGCTGATCTCCCGCAAGCTTGTTCAGCAACGAGCTCTTGCCCACATTGGGCTTGCCGACCAGCGCCACCCGCCGCGGTCCGCCCGCCGTCGGCGCCGCCTCGGACACCGCGGGCAGCTTGGCGAGCACCTCGTCGAGCAGATCGGCGACGCCGCGGCCGTGCATCGCGCTGACAGCGTGCGGCTCACCGAGCCCGAGCGACCACAACGCGGCGGCGTCGGCCTCGCCCCTCTCGCTGTCAACCTTGTTGGCGGCCAAGAAGACCGGCTTGCCCGAGCGCAGCAGGATGCGGGCGGCGGCCTCGTCGGCCGCGGTGGCGCCGACGGTGGCGTCGACCACCAGGATCACCGCGTCGGCGGTGCGCATGGCCACCGACGCCTGCTCGGCCACCAGCTGCTGCAGGCCCTTGGCGTCGGGCTCCCATCCCCCGGTGTCCTGCACGACGAACCGGCGCCCGGTCCACAGCGCGTCGTAGGACACCCGGTCGCGCGTGACGCCCGGGACGTCCTGCACCACCGCCTCGCGCCGCCCGAGGATCCGGTTCACCAGCGTCGACTTGCCGACGTTGGGCCGGCCCACCACGGCGACGACGGGCGCGGGCCCGGCCTCGTCGACATCCGAGAGCCCGGAATCGCTTACCTCCCAATCGCTTTCGTCGGCCCAGGTGCCGTCCTGAGTCATCGCACCGCCCCGCTCTTCTGCCGCACCAGCTCGAGCAGGTGGCCGATCACCTGCGCCTCGGTCATGTCGCTAGTGTCGACGACCACCGCGTCGGCGGCCGCGCGCAGCGGCGACACCGCCCGGGTCGAGTCCAGATGGTCGCGGCGGCGCACGTCGGCCAGCACCCCCTCGTAGTCGTCGGCCAGCCCCGACGCGACGTTCTGGTCGTTGCGGCGTCGCGCCCGCGTCTCGGCCGAGGCGGTCAAGAAAATCTTCACCGGCGCGTCGGGCAACACCACGGTGCCGATGTCGCGGCCCTCCACGACGACGCTGCCAGTCCCCTCCGCCAAGGCCCGCTGCAACCCCACCAGCCGGGCGCGAACGGCCGGCACCGCCGACACCGCCGACACCGCGCGGGTCACCTCGTCGCCGCGGATCTCTACCGAAACATCCTCTCCGGCAAGAAAGTAGTGCTCATGGTCCACCGACAGCGGCACCGTCGAAGCAAAGGCCGCGACGGCGTCGGCGTCGGTCGGGTCGACCCCGGCGCGCAGGACCGCCAGCGTCACGATCCGGTACATCGCCCCGGTGTCCAGGTAGCGGGCGCCCAGCGCCCGCGCCAAACCCTTTGACACCGAAGACTTCCCGGTGCCCGCGGGGCCGTCGATAGCCACCACGACGCCCATCACAGCCCGACCGCCTTGTAGAGCGCACCGACCTCGTCGCGCCGCAACGCCCGGATGCTGCCCGGGCGCTGCTCGCCCAGCGTCACCGCGCCGATGTCGGTGCGCACCAGCGCCTCCACCGGGAAGCCGGCGGCCCCGAGCAGGCGGCGCACGATGCGGTTGCGCCCCTCGTGCAATGTCAAGCGCACCAGCGTCTTACCCGGGATGGCGTCGACCACGGCGAAGTCGTCGACGCGCGCGACCCCGTCATCCAGCTCGATTCCGGCGCGCAGCCGCTTGCCCAGCCCGCGCGGCATCGTTCCCGTCACGGTCGCGAGGTAGGTCTTGGGCACCTCGTGGGAGGGATGCATCAACCGGTGCGCCAGTTCGCCGTCGTTGGTCAGCAGGATCAGCCCCTCGGTGTCGGCGTCCAGCCGCCCGACGTGAAACAGGTTCTTGTTCCCCCGCACCCGGCGCTGGATCAGGTCGCCGATGCACGGCCGGCCGCGTTCGTCGGACATGGTCGAGTGCATGCCACGCGGCTTATTCAGCGCCAGGTACACCAGCGAGTCGTCGACGACGACCCGCGCCCCGTCGACGCGGATCACCGAGGCGTCCGGGTCGACCCGCGTCCCGAGCTCGGTCACCACCTGCCCGTCCACCTCGACGCGGCCGTCGATGATCAGCTTCTCGGCCGCCCGCCGCGAGGCAATTCCGGCCTGGGACAAGACTTTTTGCAGCCGGACCCCTTCAGTTTCGGCCATCAATCCTTGTCCACATCGAAGGACAGCGACTGCTCGGAGGCCGAACCGCCCGCGAGTTTGATGAAACGTGGCTCGCTGTCCAGGGATTCGCTGAGGTCCTCGATCGTGTCGACGTCGGGCAGCAGCGGCGCGATGTCGGGAAGGTCGGCCAGCGACGTCAGCCCCAGGCGCTCCAGGAACAGCTCGGTGGTGGCGAACGTCGTCGCCCCGGTGTCGTCGTCGACGCCGGCCTCGGTGATCAGGCCGCGGGCGAGCAGGGTGCGCATAACGGCGTCGACGTTGACGCCGCGCACGGCGCTGACCCGCGCGCGGGTCACGGGCTGGCGGTAGGCGACCACGGCCAGCGTCTCCAGCGCGGCGCGGGTGAGCTTGGATCGCGCGCCGTCCAGCAGCAGCTTCTCCACGTAGGGCGCATAGCGGGCCCGGGTGTACATCCGCCAGCCCTCGCTGTTTTGCCGCAGATCGATGCCGCTGTCGCGCTCGGCGAGTTCCTCGGACATCTGCTGCAGCTTGGCCGCGATCCGGTAGACGGGTTGCCCGGTGGCCGAGCCCAGCGCCTCGACGGTGACCGGGGTGTCCACCACCAGCAACAGCGCCTCCAGCACGGAGCCGAGTTCGTCGGCGTCCATCGGCGCCGCGTCGGCGATCTCGATCCCCAGATCGATTTCGGGCAGCTCTTCGGGCAACTCTTCAGTCATTCGTCACGCACTTCTGCCGGCCGTTCGCCGGTCCACGAAATTTGGAGCACGCCAAGCGGCTCTGACTGGTCGAATGCTACCGTCCGGCTCCGATACAGCTCGAGCAGCGCGAGGAAGCGCCCGACCACCTCGATCGGCGCCTCGCAGTCGGCGACCAGCTCCGAAAACGTCGCCCAGTGGCCGCTGCCGCGGGCCTCGAGGATCTCCAGCAACTTCTTGGCCTGCTCGGGAACCGAGACCGCCAGCTCGTGCAGGTGTCCGAGGGACACCGTCGGTACCGGCCGCGGGGTGAACGCGACCGCGGCGATCTGGGCGAACCGTTCGGCGTCGACGCCGAGCATCACCTCCGGGAGCAGCTCGGTGAACCGGTCCTCCAGCGACACCGCGCGCGGATAGCTGCGCAGGGCGGCGGCCTCCAGCTCGGCGAACATCTCCGCGACGTGCTTGAACGCCCGGTACTGCAGCAGCCGGGCGAACAGCAGGTCGCGCACCTCGAGCAGCGCCAGGTCCTCTTCGTCGTCGATCTGCCCGGCCGGCAGCAGGCGCGCGGCCTTGAGGTCGAGCAGCGTCGCGGCGATCACCAGGAACGCGGTGGTCTCCTCCAGCCCCAGCTGGGAACCGATCTCCTTGGTATAGGCGATGAAGTCGTCGGTGACCTGGTGCAGCGCGACCTCGGTGACGTCGAGGCGATGGGCGAAGATCAGCTGCAGCAGCAGATCGAACGGCCCCTCGAAGTTCGTGAGGCGGACCTGAAAGCCGGTCTGGGGTGGCGCCTCACCGTTGGCGGTTGAGTTCACGCGCCGAATCGGTGGATGAACTCGCGGGCCAGCGCGCGGTAGGCGATGGCGCCGGTCGACCGGGGCGCCCAGGTGGTGATCGGTTCGCCCGCCACGCTGGTCTCCGGGAACCGGACGGTCCGGGTGATCACGGTGTCGAACACCAGGTCGCCGAAGCGCTCCACGACGCGGGCCATGACCTCGCGGGCGTTGACGGTGCGCGGGTCGTACCGGGTGAGCAGGATGCCGCTGATCTCCAGCTTCGGGTTGAGCCGGTCGCGGACCTTGTCGACGGTGTCGGTGAGCAGCGCCAGGCCGCGCAGCGAGAAGTACTCGCACTCGGTGGGGATGACGACGCCGTCGGCGCAGGCCAGCCCGTTGACGGTGAGCAGGCCCAGCGACGGCTGGCAGTCGATCAGCACGTAGTCGTAGCGGTCCAGCACCGGGTACAGCGCGCGGCCCAGGGTCTGCTCGCGGCCCACTTCGTTGACGAGCTGGATCTCGGCGGCCGACAGGTCGATGTTGCTGGGCACCAGGTCCATGTGGTTGACCCGGGTCTTGAGCAGCACGTCGTCGATCGACACCCGCGGTTCGACGAGCACGTTGTGGATGGTCTTCTCCAGCTCGTAGTGCGGCACGCCCAGGCCCGCGGACAGGGCGCCCTGCGGGTCCATGTCCACGAGCAGCACCCGGCGGCCGTACTCGGCGAGCGCGGCGCCCAGGTTGATGGTCGACGTGGTCTTCCCGACGCCGCCCTTCTGGTTGCACATCGCGACGACCTTGGCCGGGCCGTGCGAGGTGCGCGGCGCCGGCTCGGGGATCGCCCTTGGCGGGCGTCCCGTCAAGCCGATCTCGACGCCGTTTTCCGGGTGCTCGGTCATCACGCCCGGCGTGTTCGGGAGGTGAACATCGCTCGAAAGTCTAACGGCTTCGCGCAGTTAAACCGGACGCCGCGCTGGCGAGTCACCAGCCAATATGGGCGAAAATCGCTGGTCGAGCGCTCATCCGTAAGGGGAGTTAACTTCAGTCACACCAGCAACATTCGGGAGGTCGCTATCGTGGTCCTACATGGACCTCAAGCGACGGCTGCCCATCCTGCGCTGGTCGGTGTGGCGGATGGCCGCCGGCGTGCGCAACATCACCACGACGGGTCAGATCGGTGATGGCCGCGAGGCGGCCGCCGCCGAATACGTGTTGCGCAACGCCCGGGCCGGCGACATCGACGACGCGCTGGCCGCCCTGGACACGTTCGCCTACGAGAAGTCGATGCTGATGAGCATCGGCGACGAGAAGGGGCTCCTGCTCGACGCGGCCGTGCGCCGCGCCGATCCCGCGCTGGCGCTCGAGCTGGGCACCTACTGCGGCTACGGCGCGCTGCGGATCGCCCGCGCCGCGCCAAAGGCCAAGGTGTATTCCGTCGAGCTCGCCGAGGCCAACGCCGCCAACGCCCGCCGGATCTGGGAGCACGCCGGCGTGGCCGATCGGGTCACCTGCGTCGTCGGCACCATCGGCGACGGCGGGCGCACCCTGGACGCGCTGGCCAGCGAGCACGGATTCACTTCGGGCACATTGGATTTCGTCTTCCTGGATCACGACAAGAACGCCTACCTGGGCGACCTGATGAGCATCGTCGAGCGGGGCTGGCTGCATCCGGGGACGATCGTGGTCGCCGACAACGTGCGGATCCCCGGCGCGCCGAAGTACCGCGAATACATGCGCCAGCAGCAGGGCAAGGCGTGGAACACCGTCGAGCACAAGACCCACGTCGAGTACCAGTTGATGGTGTCCGACCTGGTGCTGAAGTCCGAATACCTGGGCTGACCTCGTTTGCCGGCGACACCGCTTGACGCACCGTTAGTCTGCTGTGGTGGACCGCGAGCCAGAGGTCGGCTCGGCGTTCGGCGACTTCGAGCTCGTCGAACTGCTTCACAGCGGGCCGCGGGCATCCGTCTACCGTGCGGGACATCCGTCGTTCGGGCGCGACCTCGCGTTGAAGATCGTCGCCGCCGATGACGAGGCGTTGCTGGCGGGCGTCGCGGCGCTGGACGTGCAACACCCGAACCTGATCACCGTCTACGGGCACGGACGCATGAACGATTACGCATGGCTGGCCATGCGCCTGATCACCGGTGTCGCCCTGCCCGCTTGGTGGGCACACACTCCGCTCACCCTGCGCGACATCGCCTCCATCGTCCGCCAAACCGCGTCGGCGCTGGATGCGATCCACGCGGCCGGTCAGACACACGGCGACGTCAAGCCGCACAACATCCTCGTCACCACCGCGGCGGCGCCCGAACGATTGCGCGCGTACCTTATCGACCCGGTGCCATCCAGCTCGGCGTACCTGACGCTGGACTACGCGGCACCCGAGCGCCTCGGTCACGAGCCAGCCACCGCTGCCAGTGACCAGTACTCCCTCGCCGCGGTGGCCCATCACTGCCTGCTCGGTGTTCCCCCCTTCGCAGGCGAGACGGCAGAAAAGACCGCCGCCGCGCATGTGGTGTCGCGGCTTGACCCGCTTCCGGTATCCGGCGCCGTGGCGGATTCATACCTGGCCAAAGCGCTGGAGGTGGTCCTCAGGACGGGCCTGGCCCGAAACCCGCCGCATCGCTACGCGTCCTGCTCAGGTCTCGCGGCGGCGTTGGACGAAGCCGTCGCGGCACCGGATGTTGCGGCGCCGCCGGGCATCCCGAAGCCACGGGACGCCGACGCGCGCTTCAACACCACGGCTCGGCCGCCGCTCCCCCCGCCCTCCGCCTACGCCGCCTATGGATCGGCGACAGGGTATCCGCTGCCGGCCGGGACCGCCGAGCCCGGCGCCAACGGGGATTTTCGGCCGCCGAGAGTACCTGCCGATCCGAGCTACCGCTGGGACGGCAAGGTCGTCACTCCGGGGTTCGGGCCGGAGCGCCCGGAGTGGGCGATGCTGACATCGGCAGGCGACGACTTGATCACCGGCGAAGGGCTGCTCTACGTGCTCAGGATGACATCGGGTGCGGTCGCGACCGGCACGGATCATGTGGCGGAGGCAGAGGACTACGTCGACTGCTCG
Source organism: Mycobacterium sp. NGS34 (assembly GCF_059812845.1). NCBI lineage: Bacteria > Bacillati > Actinomycetota > Actinomycetes > Mycobacteriales > Mycobacteriaceae > Mycobacterium > Mycobacterium sp. NGS34. Next base: position 58,804 of record NZ_JCALDM010000016.1, on the reverse strand, counting down.
GTGTTTGCGCCACGCGAGATGAGCCCCGGCTCATCCGCATTGGTGCAGGTGTTTGTCCACCTGCCCGACGACGCGCTCGACGTCGCGAAAATGGCGACCGAATTCGACGAACGCGCCGAACGCCGCGGAGCGCGCACGTTGGAGGTACCAATCGGCCGCGGTGAGATCCTTGTCTTCGACCTGGCCATCCGAGGTATCGAGGTTCCCGATCCGGTACAGCAGCTGACCTGGTGCGGCAAGTCGGCCGCCGTGCAGTTCGAAGCCGTGGTGCCCGAAACCATGCCGGTCGGACAAACCACGGTCGGCACGCTGCGGGTAAGCCGGCGTGGCATCCCAATCGGGTTGCTGCGCTTCAGTGTTCGGATCGCAGCGGGCGCCGGGGGCGCCGTTCATGAACTGGTGGGCGATGAGGCGCGCCGGTTCACACGCGCCTTCGTGTCGTATTCCTCCGACGACCGCGCCGCGGTGCTCGCGCGCCTGCAGGTGCTGCGCGCGGCGAGCATCGAGTATTTCCAGGACGTCGACCTGGATCCCGGCCAGCGTTGGGAGAAGGAGCTTTACCGGCAGATCGACACCTGCGACCTGTTCCTGCTGTTCTGGTCGCACGCGGCCAAGGATTCCACCTGGGTACGGAAAGAAGTGGGCTACGCGCTGGCACTGGGTGCCAAGGCACCGGAGATCCGACCGGTAGTCATCGAAGGCCCGCCGGTGCCCAAGCCGTGGGATGAGTTGTCGCACTTGCACTTCAACGACCGCCTATTGTCCATGTTGGCCGTCGCCGCCCAGGGAAAGCCCGAGCTTACCGGCTGACCATGGATGCCTTCGTGCCGGTCGGTTCCGGCGTGCTGGCGGTGCGAGATCACGGGGGCACCGGGCCGTCGGTGCTTCTGCTGCACGGCGCCGGCCACAACCTCGCGGTTTGGCGCGACGTCGTCGCGGCGATCGGCGGCCGCCTGCGGGTGGTGGCCGCGGACCTGCGTGGCCACGGCTGGTCCACCGTGGGTGCCCCGTTCACGCTGGCCGACCTGGCCGCCGACGTCGGAAGAATCACTGCCGCAATGCGGTTGAACGACACCATTCTGGTCGGCCACTCGCTGGGAGGCTGGACGGCGCTCGCCGCGGCGGCAGGCGGGGCGCACGCGCGCAGCCTGGTGATCGTCGAAGGTCCGCTCTTGGGGATGAAGGAGCTCTTCGCGGCGTTGGGGCTGACGCCCGATGACGGCATGGGCGACGAAGGTCGGCTGGCGGCCGGCGTCTTCCGCGGCGATGCGGCCATGTGGGAGAAACGGCTCCTACTGTCGGGTCCACCCGACTCGGTCCTGCGCGCGGTCGCCGAACGCGCCCGACTTCCCGACGCCAACGGCATCTTCTCGGCCCGTCCCGAACCGCCGACCCTGCTCTGCGCGCAGCGATGTCCTTGGCAGCTCGACCCCGCCGCGGCCTACGCCGGCTTGCGGATCCCGGTGCGAATCCTGCTCGGCGAGCAACCCGGCTATCGTGCAGATCCCGAGCGGTTCAACGCCATTCGACGGGCGGCAGTCGAATCACTGCGCCACAATGAGCACGTTCGGATCGACTGGACGGCCGGCGGGCACCATCTTCCGGTGAACTCGCCGGGCGTGGTGGCCGAGCTGATCCTGGCCGTCGCCGGTCAGTAACTATCAGCAAGCCATCAGCGCGGACGCTATTGGGCCCGCGGGTGCGCCCCGGCCCACACCTCGCGCAGCGCGTGCACGGTGACCAGCGTGTAGATCTGCGTCGTCGTCACCGAGGCGTGCCCGAGTAGCTCCTGCACGACGCGGACGTCCGCGCCCCCCTCGAGCAGGTGGGTCGCAAAGGAATGGCGCAGCATGTGCGGCGACACACCCGATGTGATGCCCGCCCGCTCGGCGGCGTCCTGCAGCACCTGCCACGCGCTTTGCCGCGACAGCCGCCCGCCGCGGGCGTTGAGGAAGATCGCCGGCGTGCCGCGACCACGGCGGGCCAGATCGGGCCGGCCGCGCACCAGGTAGGCGTCCAGCGCCTGCACGGCGGGGCGCCCGATCGGCACCAGCCGCTGCTTACCGCCCTTGCCGCGCAGCAACACCGAGCGGGCCTCGGTGTCGATGTCGTCGACGTCGAGGCCGACGGCCTCGGAAATCCGAGATCCGGTGGAGTACAACAACTCCAGCAGCGCGCGGTTGCGCAGCGTCAGCGGGCCGTCGCTCGGGCTGTCGCCGCCGGCGCCCTCCAGCAGCGCCAGCACCTCGTCGATGGTCAGGCTCTTGGGAAGCCGGCGGCCCGGCGTGGGCGGCCGCACGGCCCGCGCCACGTCCAGCTCGGCCAGGCCCTCGGCGGCGGCGAACCGGTGCAGGCCACGCACCGCGATCAGCGCCCGCGCCGCCGACACGGCGGACAGCGCCGCGGCCCCGGTGTCGGGATCGCCGCGGCGCAACGCCACCAGGAACTCGCTGACGTCGTCCTCACCGACCTTGGCCAGGTCGTGGATCCCGCGGTCGGACAGGTGCTTGCTGTAGCGGCGCAGGTCGCGGCGATAGGAGCTCAGCGTGTTCTTGGCCACGCCGCGCTCGATGGTCAGGTGGTCGAGGTAGCCCTGCAGTTGGGTGTCCAGCGCCGCCGTCATTGCGCGGCCTTTCGCGCGGCGAACGCGGTCGGCTTGTCGGTCCACGGGCTGTCCGGCGGGCGCGTCGTCATGCACTCGGTAGTGACGACGTGCGCGGCCAAAATCCCCGCCACCGCAATGGCATTCACGATCTCGCCCCGAAGCACCTTGTCGACGGCGTCTGCCAGCGGATACCACTGCAGCGTCATGTCGGCCTCTTCGTCGTGCGCCTCGGGCCGGTCCACCTGGGTGAGCCCGGTGGCCAGATAGACGCGCACCGATTCGTCGCTGAAGCCGGGCGTGGAGTCGAGGTCGACGAGCACCCGCCAGGTGTCGGCCTTCAGGCCGGCCTCCTCGTGCAGTTCGCGGGCGGCGGTCAGCTGCGCCGGCTCGCCGCCGACGTCGAGCAACCCGGCGGGCAGCTCCCACAGCCGCCGTCCGAACGCGTGCCGGTACTGATAGACCATCGGGATGTTGCCGTCGTCGTCCATCGCCACCACGGCCACGGCGCCGAAGTGCTCGACGACTTCGCGGGTGACGAGCTTGCCGCCGGGCATCCGGACCTGATCGCGGCGCAGCGCGAAAATCCTTCCGGTGTGCAGCGTTTCGGATGACGCCGTCTCGAAGACGTGCTCAGCCACGGGTCGCGGGCTCGGGTAGCGGCCGCTGAACGCTGTCTCGATGCTGGGTGCCGTTGGGCGAGTGCTGCTCGGGGATCTCCACGGGGAGCTGCTCGCCCGCCTTGTAGTCGAGGGAGGCCTTGACGAACGCGACGAACAGCGGGTGCGGCCGGGTCGGCCTGCTCTTGAGTTCCGGATGCGCCTGGGTGCCGACGATGAACGGGTGCACGTCGGGTGGGTATTCGACGAACTCGACGAGGTGACCGTCGGGCGAGGTGCCCGAGAAGCGCAGGCCGCTTTCGGCGATCTTGTCGCGGTAGGCGTTGTTGACCTCGTAGCGGTGCCGGTGTCGCTCGGACACCTCCGTCGCGCCGTACGCTTGGGCCACAATCGAATCCGGCTCCAGCACCGCAGGGTAGGCCCCGAGCCGCATGGTGCCGCCGAGGTCGGCGTTGCCGGCGACGATGTGCTCCTGGTCGGCCATCGTGGAGATGACGGGATCCGGTGTGCCCGGCTCGAATTCGGCCGAGTTGGCCTCCGTTAGACCGGCCGAGCGGGCGGCCTCGATCACGATGCACTGCAGCCCGAGGCACAGCCCCAGCACCGGCAGCCCGCGCCCCCGGGCGTGCCGGATGGCGCCGATCTTGCCCTCGATGCCGCGAATGCCGAAACCACCGGGTATCAGCACCCCGTGCACGTCGGCCAGCGCGGCCGCGGCCTCGCCGGGATTCGCGCAGTCGTCCGAGGGCACCCACACCATCTCGACCTTGGCCTGGTGCTTGAACCCGCCGGCGCGCAGCGCCTCGGTGACCGACAGGTAGGCGTCGGAAAGCTCCACGTACTTGCCCACCAACGCGATTCGCACCGTCTCGTGCGGCTCGTGCACCCGGCGCAGCAGGTCGTCCCATTCGGTCCAGTCGACGTCGCGGAACGGCAGGTTGAGCCGGCGCACCACGAACGCGTCAAGCTCCTCGCGGTGCAACACCTTCGGGATGTCGTAGATCGACGGCGCGTCCGGGGTGGAGATGACGCCGTCGATGTCGACGTCACACGACAGGGCGATCTTGTTCTTCAGGGGCTCGGGGACGTCGCGGTCGCAGCGCAGGATCAGCGCGTCCGGGGTGATACCGATGCTGCGCAGCGCCGCCACCGAGTGCTGGGTGGGCTTGGTCTTGAGCTCGCCCGAGGGCGCCAGGTAGGGCACCAGCGACACGTGCAGGAAGAACACGTTTTCCCGGCCGAGGTCGTGGCGCACCTGCCGCGCCGCCTCCAGGAAGGGCTGCGACTCGATATCGCCCACGGTGCCGCCGATTTCGGTGATGACGACGTCGGGGCGATGCCCGTCGGCGTCCGGCTCGGCCATGGAACGGATCCGCCGCTTGATCTCGTCGGTGATGTGCGGGATCACCTGGACGGTGTCACCGAGGTACTCGCCGCGCCGTTCCTTGGCGATGACGGTCGAATACACTTGCCCGGTGGTCACATTCGCCGAGCCGGACAGGTCGCGATCCAGGAACCGCTCGTAGTGGCCCACGTCGAGGTCGGTCTCGGCGCCGTCCTCGGTGACGAACACCTCGCCGTGCTGGAACGGGTTCATCGTGCCCGGGTCGACGTTGAGGTAGGGGTCGAGCTTCTGCATCGTGACGTGCAACCCGCGGGCCGTCAGTAGCTGCCCCAGGCTGCTGGCGGTGAGCCCCTTGCCGAGCGAGGAAGCAACCCCACCGCTGACGAAGAGGTGCTTGGTGGCGGTTTGGGGGTGCTTGCGCACTGGCGACCTCCGTGAAGACGGGCAGGGCTTGGATTTAACTAGTTGGGCCTGCCGACCCACGGAAACCCACCCTAACATCCACGACGGTGTGTCGCGGGGAACACGCCCGCTACTGCGGCACCGTGATCGACGTGGCGCCGTGACCGGTGCCGTACTGGCCGACGTGGCCGCCGTTGATCAGGTCGTGCAGGCCCAGGACCGTCGTGATCCGGCCAGGCGCGGCCTCGATGTCGTCGACGGTGCTGATCGCCGACGACATGCCGGCGTCGGCGCGGGCGACCGCAACCGCGGCGCCGCCGGTGGCCGAGCCGTCGCGGCCCGCCAGCAGGGTGCCCGAGCCGTGCGGCGCCAGCGCGGCGGAGAACCGGGCAACGCTGACGCCCTGATTGCCGGCGTCCTGGGGCACCGCGCCGCCGGTGACCACCAGCGCGGCGTTGGCCGCCCCCAGGTGGTCGGCGGGCTGATAGGTGATGAAACCGGTGTCGCGCAGCGATGCCAGCACGGTGTCGCGCTGCGGGTCGTCAATGGGCGGGGTGGCCGGGTTGGCGTTGATCAGCAGGGCGATGCCGAGCAGGTCGCCAGCCTGCGAGCCCTGGTCGACGAGCTTGGTGCTCAGTTGCTGACCGGCGGGCAGGATCGAGGAGTTGACCACCGTCCGCAGCTTCTCCGCGGAGTTGGCGTCGACGAACTCCTGGGTGAGCGAGACCGTTCCAGCGACGGTTCCGCCGGCCTGGCCGATGAATTTCGCGATCGCGGCGACGTCGTCGTCGCGGGCGTCCGGGGTGCGGAACATCACCACCGACTTGCCGCCGAGCGCGTCGTGCACTATCCGGCCGGCCAACTGGTTATCGAAATTGTTTGCCGCGGAGAGCTTTTCGTTCATCGTGTTCTTTTGGTCGTTGAGCCCGCTGATCTGTGTGTACAGGTCGCGTTTCTCGTCACGCAGGCTGGACAGCAGGGTGTCCGACAGGAATCCGGACCCCAGCACGACGCCGACGGCCAGCGCCAAAAAGACCGCGGCCAGGGATAAGGCGTGTTGGCGTAACGAGATCATTTACCGCACCGTTCGTCGAGACCCTATGTGAGCAAGTGCTGTGTCCACAGGGTGAAGTGGTTCCAGTAGTGGGTGATCCAGTGCAGCACCACGCCGTCGGTGCGCGACACCCACAGCGCGACGATGATGGCGATCAGCATCGTCAGGGCCAGCAGCGCGATGGCGCCCCCCGAAATGTGGTTGCGGTACAAGGTCGCAACGGCCTTGGCGTCCACCACCTTCTCCCCCACCCGAAGCCGGGTCAGAAACGTCGAGGGGTTGCTCTGGGTGCGGTTGCGGTCGAAGAACGTCTCGATGTTCGCGGTGTGGCCGGCCGTCACCAGCAACGCGGCGCCGTGGTGATCGGCCAGCAGCAGCGCCAGGTCGACCGCGGATCCGGCGGCCGGGAAGGTCATCGCCCCGACGCCGAGGTCCTGGATGCGCTCCAGGCCGGGCGCGTGGCCGTCGGCGTCGGCGGGCAGCACGACCTGGGCGCCGCACTTGAGGGTGTCGGTGCTGATCTGGTCGGGATCGCCGACGATGATCTGCGGGCGATAGCCGTTCTTGCGCAACACATCCGCGCCGGTGCCGACGCCGATGAGCACCGGCTGGTACTCCTTGATGAACGGCTTGAGGGAGCGCAGCTCGTCCTCGGCGCTGGGCTCGTCGGCCACGATCAGCACGTGCCGCCGGCGCAGGTCGACGTCGATGTCGGGGATGCCGATGCCGTCGATGAGCAGCGGGCTCTCGCTCTTGATGAACTCGATCGTGTTGCCGGCGAATGCCTCTAGGTGGGCGGCCAGGCCGCTCTTGGCCTCGCGCATCAGGTCGGCGATGTCGTGGTCGGTGCGCTCGGTGCCGCGGACCAGCCGGCGGTCACCGGAATACACGCCGCCCTCGTAGAGCCGAATCTTGGCGCCGTCCTTGACCTTCTTGAAGACGTCGGGCCCGGTCTCGTCGATCAGGGTGACCCCGTTGTTGACCAGCACCTCCGGGCCGAGGTTCGGGTAGCGGCCCGACACCGACGGTGACGCGTTGACGACGGCGGCGATGTCGGCCTCCACCAGCGCGTCCGCGGTGATGCGGTCCAGATCCAGGATGTCGAGCACCACGATGTCGCCGGGACACACCCTGCGCAGCAGGCGGTCGATGTTCCGGTCGACCCGGGCGGTGCCGGTGAGGCCCGGCCGGGACGTGTTACGCGAAAGCAGACCTGACATCTTCATGGGGGCGATTCTGTCCGCGAAGCCAGGGTGAGGCGTGGAGGCGCGCCGTAACATGCGCCTCATAAGTTATCTAGCGTCACATTGGTAACAGGCTCACAACGGGTTGGTCGCGTCGAGGGTGCGCAGTTGTACGGGCTGCGCGGCGTGTCGGCGGCCAGACACGCACGCTCGCGGGGAGGAAGACGTCAGCCCTGCTCGGCCTGGGCGGTCTCGAGCAGTTCGCGGGCGTGCGCGCGGGCGCTGTCGGAGTCGCCCAGGCCCGCGAGCATCCGCGCCAGCTCGGCCACCCGGTCGTCGCCGCTAGCCCGGCGCACCACGCTGGTGCCCTTCGGTCCGGCGCTGTGCACCACCAGGTGCACGTCGGCGTACGCGGCGACCTGCGGCAGGTGCGTGACCACGATGACCTGATGGGTGCGGGCCAGCCGCGCCAGCCGCCGCCCAATCTGCACCGCCGCCCGCCCGCCGACGCCGGCGTCGACCTCGTCGAACACCATGGTGGTGCCGGCCGCCGAGGCCGCGAGGACCACCTCCAGGGCCAGCATCACCCGGGACAATTCGCCGCCCGACGCGCTCTTGGCCAGCGGCAGCACCGTCATGCCGCGGTGCGCGGCGAAGCCGAATTCGACCTGGTCGATGCCGTCACCGCCGGCGCGGGCCGCCTCACCCGACGGCAGGATCAGGGTGGCGGGATCGTCCGGGTCGGTCGCGACGTCGGTGAGCACGTCGATGGTGAATTCGGCGTCGGCCATCGCCAGCCCGGACAGCTCCGCCGTCACCGCCTTGGCCAGCCGCTTGGCGGCTTTGCGCCGAACCTTGCCGAGATCGACTGCCGCGTCGGCCAATTCGCGCGCCAGCTCGTCGACGCGGCGCGCCAACGCGGTGATGGCCTCTTCGGAGACGTCGAGCTGCGCCAGCCGTTCGCGCGATTCGCGCGCCCACTGCAGCACCCCGTCGATGTCGGCGGCGTACTTGCGGGTGAGCGTGCGCAGTTGGGCCTGGCGGGCCAGCCTGGATTCCAGCGCGCTGGCGTCGACGGGCAAGTCGTCGAGGAAGCCGCCGAGTTCGTGTGCCGCGTCGTCGACCACCGTCAGCGCCTCGGCGATCTGGCCGGCCAGCGCCCGCAGCGTCGCGTCGTCGGTCGATTCGAGTGCGGCCCTTGCCTTTCCGAGGCTGTCGATGGCGCCGTGGGCGAGGCCGTCGCCGTCGTCGGCGGACAACGCGGCCCGCGCGGTGGCGGCGGCCTCGCGCAGCGTGTCCAGCTCGGACAGCCGCAGGACGTCGGCGACCAGCGCGTCGTCTTCGCCGGGTTGCGGGTCGACGGTGTCGATCTCGTTCAGCGCGAACTGCAAACGGTCGGCCTCCTGCGCGAGTTCGCGGGCCCGATCGCGGCGGTCGATGAGGTCGCGGCGCGCCGTCAGCCAGGCCTCGCGCAGCTTGCGGTACCGCTCCAGCGGCGGGCCGGCCTCGGCGAAGCGGTCCAGCGCGCCGCGTTGTTCCTCGGGCCGCATCAGGCGCAGCTGGTCGTTCTGCCCGTGCAGGGTGAGCAGTTCGGTGGTGAAGTCGCCCAGCGATTTGGCGGGGACGCTGCGCCCGCCCAGGGAGGCGCGCGACGGTCCGTCGCGATTGACCGAGCGCAGCGCGATGACGCTGCCGTCCTCGTCGCGTTCGGCGCCCAGGTCCCCCAGGATCGCGTCCAGCTGCGCGGCCGTCTCGTCATCGAGATCGGTTGTGGTGAAACGGCCCTCGACGACGGCGCGGTCGGCGCCCGAGCGGACCCGGTTCGGGTCGGCGCGGCCTCCGCCCAGCAGGTGCAGCCCCGTCACCACCATCGTCTTGCCGGTGCCGGTCTCGCCGGTCAGCACCGTCAGGCCGCGGCCGAACTCCCCGACCGCGGCGCTGATGGCTCCCAGCGACTCGATGCGTATCTCGGTGAGCACCGGGTCATTACTTTCCGCGCCAACCGGTCACCGGCAACCGGAACTTGCGCACCAGGCGGTCGGTGAACGGCGCGCTGTCCAGCCGCGCCCACTTGACCGGGGTGTCGCAGCGCGTCACCTCGATCCGGCTGCCGGCCGGGATCAGGATTTCGCGGCGGCCGTCGCAGAACACCAGGGCGTCGTGACCGCCCGCCTCGGTTTCGATCGCGATGGTGGCCTCGGGGCTGGTGACCATGGGCCGGCCGAACAGTGCGTGAGCGTTGTTGGGCACCACCAGGATTGCCTCGAGGTCCGGCCACAGCACCGGGCCGCCGGCCGAGAACGCGTAGGCGGTGGAGCCCGTCGGCGTCGACACCAGCACGCCGTCGCAGCCGAACGCCGACACCGGACGGCCGTCGACCTCGAGGACCACCCCGAGCACGCCCAGCCGGGGGCCCTTCTCCAGGCTGACCTCGTTGAGCGCCCACCCGTGTTCAAGGACGGCGCCCTTGTGGCGCACCGCGATATCCAGGGTCAGGCGGTTCTCGACCCGGTAGTCGCGGGCCACCACGTGCTCGAGCACGCGGTCGATCGCCTCGGCTTCGGCCTCGGCCAGAAAGCCGATCCGGCCCAGGTTGACGCCCAGCACCGGAATCCCGGCGTTGCGGGCCAATTCGGCCGCCCGCAGGAAGGTGCCGTCGCCGCCGAGCACCAACACCAGTTCGCAGCCCTCGGCCGCGAGCGGGTCCGCGTCGACGACCTCGATTTCGATGCCCATCGCCCGCATGTCGTCCGGGGACAGGTGCAGCGATCCCCGGTCGACGGCCTCGGCCGACAGCACGCGAAGCGCAATCCCGTTGTCGCCCAGCACTTTCTGAACGCGACGCGCGGTCTCGGTCGCCTCGTCGCGGCCGGTGTGCACCACCAGCAGCACGGTACGTTCAGCGGTCATCGCGGGCCCGCTTCCACCGCGTGCCGCACCGCGTCCTCCAGCCCATCAGCAGATAGCCCCCGATCGGTCTCGGCGCGCAACCACAAAAAGTATTCGACATTGCCCGACGGGCCCGGCAGCGGGCTGGCGGTGACGTCGACGGCCTGCCAGCCCAGCTCCCCCGCGCGGTGCGCGACCCGCAGCACCGCGTCGGCGCGCAGGCCGGGGTCCTGGACGACCCCGCCCGAGCCGACCTGGCCCTTGCCCACCTCAAACTGCGGCTTCACCATGGGAACGATATCCGCGCTGGGCCAAGCGCATCCAATCAGCGCGGGCAACACGGTGGCCAGCGAGATGAACGACAGGTCGGCCACCACCAGGTCGACGGGCCCGCCGATGGCCTCGGGCGTCAATTCGCGGGCGTTGGTGCGCTCGAGGACGATCACCCGGGAATCGCAGCGCAGCGACCAGGCCAGCTGGCCGTAGCCGACGTCCGCGGCCACCACCTCGGCCGCCCCCCGATCCAGCAGCACCTCGGTGAACCCGCCCGTCGACGCGCCGGCGTCCAGGCAGCGGCGGCCCGCGACGGGAATGCCGAAGGCGTCCAGGGCTCCGATGAGTTTGTGCGCCCCGCGCGACACCCAGCCGCGCTCGCCCTCGTCGGCGACGGTCAGGGCCGCGGTGACGTCGACGGCGGTGCCGGGCTTGCGCGCGGGCATGCCGTCGATGCTCACCTTGCCGGCGCCGATCAATTCCGCGGCCTGCTGGCGGGATCGGGCGAGCCCGCGGCGGACGAGCTCGGCGTCAACGCGGGCACGTCGTGCCACGGCCGTACTCAGCCTCTCTCCGCCGACTCCAGCGCGGCCAGCAGCACGTCGTGCGCCTCGGAGAGGCGGCGCGCTATCTCTTCGAGCTCGGCGAGCGACGGCTCGTGTTCGGAGTTCTCCGGATCCCCGATATCGGACAGCTGGGCCACCAGGGCGTCTATTTCAGCGCGAAGCTGATCGGGATCGATATTCATCGCGTACCCACGCTAGTCCAGGGACCAGCGCTGCAGCGCGTCCCGGGCGCGCGCGTCGGCCGCCTCGATGCGCACGGCCCCAGCGTCCGGAGCGCCCCACAGCGCGTCGGCGACGGCGCGGACGATCGACAGCCCGTCCCCCTCGTCGGCGCCGTTGGCGCTGACCGTCACCGCCCGGTCCCCGACCTCGACGTGCCAGCCTGGCTGCGGTCCCACCGCGAGCAGCCCACCGCCCTCGTGCAGCGAGCGCAGGTCGTGGGCGATGTAGGTGGGCCGGCGGGCGGGGTCGGCGAAGACCGCGTCGCGGGCGGTGCTGACCCCGGTGAGCACCATCAGGCTGGGCAGCTTGGCGGCGTTGGCGCCCTCGATGTCGGTGTCCAGCCGGTCGCCGACGACCAGCGGCGCGCGGAAGTCGCCACGCGCCACCGCGTCCTGCAGCAGCCGCGGCGCCGGCTTGCCGGCGACGCGCGGATCGGCGCCGGTGGCGGCCCGCAGCGCTGCCACGAACGAGCCGTTGCCGGGCAGCAGGCCGCGCTCGGTGGGCAGGGTGGGGTCGACGTTCGCGGCCACCCACAGCGCGCCGGCCCGGATGGCCAGGGCCGCCTCGGCGAGGTCCGGCCAGCCGATGGTGGTGGACAGGCCCTGCACGACGGCGACGGGGTCGTCGTCGTAGCGGCGCACCGGGCGCAGCCCGACGGCGGCGATCTCGTTGGCCAGCGCGTCGGTGCCCACGATCAGCACGCGGGACTCGGGCGCCAACTCGTCGGCCAGCAGCTTCGCCGCGCTCTGGGCGCTGGTCACGACGTCGGTCGCGGTGGCGGTGAAGCCGAGCTCGCGCAGGTGCAGCGCCACCTCGTCGGCGCTGCGGGAGGCGTTGTTGGTCACATAGAGCTTGCGGCTTTCGACCTCGTCCAGCGACTGGACGGCGCCCTCGGTGGGCTGGGCGCCGCGGAAGACGGTCCCGTCCAGGTCGACGAGAAAGCAATCATATTGCTGCGCAATGGTTTTCATCTACGCAAGCTCGCCGACGCGCTCTTCGGCGTCGGTGACGCCTTCGATGTCCGCGGCCGCCGAGCGCAGGAACCATTCCAGCGCCTCGGCGTTGCGGCCGAGCGCCAGCAGCGTGTCGGCGTAGGCGTAGAACAACCGTGCCGCCGTCGAGCCGCTGCGGCTCGTGTCCAGCTGCGGCGTGGACAGCACGGTCAGCGCCTGCTCCAGCTGCCCGAGATCGGCGCGCGCGCCGGCGGCGACGATGCGCAACTCGTCGGCGTCGTCGCCGGACAGCTGGGCCGCCTCCTCGCCGCGCGCCAATTCGATCGCCCGCTCCGGACGGCCAAGCCCGCGTTCGCAATCGGCGATCAGCGCGAGCAACGGCGACTTGCTGCCCATCCGGCGGGCGGCGCGCAGTTCGGCAAGCGCCTGGGCCCAGTCGCCGCAGTGGTAGGCGGCGATCCCGACGGCCTCGCGGACCGCGGCGATCCTGCTGGCCCGGGCCCGCGCCGCGCGGGCGTGTTTCAGCGCGGCCTCGGGGTCCTCGTCGAGCAGCTCGCCAGCGGCGACCAGGTGACGCGCCACCGCGTCGGCCGTGGCGCGGTCCAGCGTGCTCAGCTCGCCGCGGATGTCGGGCGCCAGCTGTTTGGCGTCCACGCCGGGCGGGATCGGGGGACCGTCGTGTGTGCCCCGGTCCTCTTTGTCCGCGGTGCGCGGCTGCGCCGGTCGAGCGCGGCCGGGACCCGACCAGGAACCCGCGCGCTCCGTGCGCGGTCCCCGCCTACCGCCGCGCGCCTGCCTGTCGTCGACCACGCTGCACAGGATACGGGCGGCCGTCGAGCGCGCGGTGACGGCCGTTTAGGCCGGCGGCCGGTCCGTCAGCAGCGGGGCCAGCACCGCCGGGCAATAGGTGGCGATCGCGACGATGGTGAACACGCCCGCCGCGTCGGGGGACATTCCGTGTCCGTCGCCGACCGTGGCGATCACGGAGTCGAACGTGCCGCCGGGTTGCACGAGCATCGGGCAGACCGACTTGCCGAGCGCCGTCGCGCTGTCCGGCTGCGAAACCGGGACGCCGGCGTTCGCCAGGGCCCTCAGAAACGCGTTGCCCATCAGGTCGGCGTGCACGGGCGCCGCCAGCACGGCGGTCAGGCCGGCCAGGCCCGCGGCCAGCGCCGCTATCCGGAACAGCCGCGTCGCGTTAGTCACCGTGACCACCCTGGTCATCGACGGTCACGTCGGGGGCACGGCGCGATAAAGGTTTGGCTAGGCGACGCGTTCGATGCCGGCGACGTTGCGTTTGCCGCGGCGCAGCACCAGCCACCTGCCGTGCAGGAAGTCCGACGGCTGGGGCGCCCACTCCTCGCTGTCGACGCGGACGTTGTTCACCGACACCCCGCCCTCACCGATCGTGCGGCGCGCGGCCCCCTTGCTGGCCGACAGTCCGCTGGCCACCAACAGGTCCACGATCCCGTCGGGACTGCCGGGCTTGAGCTCGGCGACCGAGGTCTCGCGCAGCGCGGCCGCCAGGGTCGCCTCGTCCAACCGGTCGAGTTCGCCCTGCCCGAACAGCGCCCGGCTCGCATGCTCGACGGCCTCGGTGGCCGCCTCGCCGTGCACCAGGACGGTCAGCTCGCGGGCCAGCCGGCGCTGGGCGGCGCGCTGCTGCGGCCGCTCGGCCGTCGCCGCTTCCAGCTCGGCCAGCTCGTCGGCGGACAGGAAGGTGAACCAGCGCAGGTAGCGGATCACGTCCGCGTCGGCGGTGTTGATGAAGTACTGGTACCACGCGTACGGGCTGGTCATGTCGGGGTCCAGCCACAGGCTGCCGCCGCCGGTGGACTTGCCGAACTTGGTGCCGTCGGCGGCGGTCACCAGCGGGACCGTCAGCGCGTGCACGGTCGCGCCGAGCTTCTGGCGGACCAGGCGCACACCCGCGATGATGTTGCCCCACTGATCCGAGCCGCCGATCTGCAGCGTGCAGCCGTGCCGCTGGTGCAGTTCGACGTAGTCGTTGGCCTGCAACAGCATGTAGCTGAACTCGGTGTAGGAGATGCCCTCGCCGTCGAGGCGCCGCCGGATGGTGTCGCGGTCCAGCATCACGTTGACCGAAAAGTGCTTGCCGATGTCGCGCAGGAACTCGACGGCCGACAGGCCTTGCGTCCAGTCCAGGTTGTTCACGACGACGGCGCCGGTCGGTGAGGTGTCGAAGTCGACGAAGCGTTCCAGCTGCCCGCGGATGCGCTCGGTCCACGCGGCGACGGTGTCGGCCTCGTTGAGGCTGCGCTCGCCGACGTCGCGGGGGTCGCCGATCATGCCGGTGGCTCCTCCGGCGAGCACGATCGGCCGGTGCCCGGAGCGCTGGAAGCGGCGCAACGCCAGCAGCGGCACCAGGTGCCCGGCGTGCAGGCTCGCCGCGGTCGGGTCGAAGCCGGCGTACACCGTCATCGGCCCGCGCTGCGCTTCGGCGGCCAGCGCGTCGAGGTCGGTGGACTGCGCGATCAGCCCGCGCCAGCCCAGCTCGTCAAGGATCCCGGAAGACATCGCGCACGACTTTAGTCGCTGCGGCGGCCTCGATTCGCTCCTGCGCGGCTATATAAGGCAAGCTAACTACGCGGCGCATCGTCGCGCCATCGCTTTCCCCCGTACGCGCACCAACCCCGCGGAGCGTCATGGACAACCGATACTGGCCGTTGGTCGTCGCGATCATCATGCTCGCCCTCGGGCTGACGCTCACCGTCGCCGACTTCAAGCGGGCCACCACCATGCGCAAACCGCTCGCGGTTGCGCTGCTGTGTCAGTCGCTGCTGCTGCCGACCCTGTGCCTGGTGATCGCCGAGGCGTTCCATCTCGAACCGCACCTGGCGGTCGGCCTGATGCTGATGTCCGCGACCCCCGGCGGCACGATGTCGAACATCCTGAGCCACCTGTTCAACGGCGACCTGGCACTAAACCTCACCCTGACCGCAATCAACGCCGTGCTGTCGATCGTCGCCCTGCCTGCGATCCTGGCGGTGGCGATGACATGGTTCCTCGGCGAAGGCCGGTTCCTCCCCCTACAGCTGGACAAGTTCCTGGCGGTGATCGGCCTGGTGCTGGTGCCCATCGCGATCGGCGTCGCCATCCGCCACCGCTTCCCCGAGCTGGCCCGGCGCATGCAGAAGCCGGTCCGCATCGCGGCGCTCACGCTGCTGGTGCTCGCCATCGTCGCGGCCATCGCCGGAGGGCGAAGCACGCTCTGGCACAACATCGGCCTGCTGAGCGGTGCCGTCGTGGTGTTCTGCGCCGTGAGCCTGACGGTCGGCTACCTGGCGCCGCGCCTGATGCGGCTGGCCCCGCGGCAGGCCGTCGCCGTCAGCCTGGAGGTCGGCATGCACAACGCCGTCGTCGCGATGGGCATCGCGCTGAGCCCGCAGCTGCTCAACAGCGCCGTAATGGCCACGCCGGCCGCGGTATACAGCGCCGTCGCACCGCTACTCGCCGTGACGTTCGTGCTCATCGCGCGCCGCGTGGACCCGGCGTTTCGCGTTGCCTCCCCCGCCACCGTCTAGTCGCTCGTCCCGGGCGCGGGCGCCCGCGGGCTGCGCCGGTAGGCCGATACCTCCGGCCTCCCGGGCAGCCACAGCCGCCACGGCCGGTCGGCGGCCTGGCTGACGCCGACGCGGGGGCCTGACGTGGCGGTCAGCGGGGCGTTCAGTTCCAGGGTCACCGGTCCGTCGGGATCGGATAAATCAATCCCGTTGTCGTCCATGGTGATTCCCAGCGCCGAGCACAGGTTCCCCGGGCCGCGCGCCAGCGCCGCGGTGCGGACCAGCTCGCCGCGGCGGGCGCGCGCGACGTCGACGCCGTCCTCGAGGGCCGCGGCGCGCAGCAGGACGGCCGCCGCGGTCCCGTCGGGCCCGCAGGAGACGTTGGCGCAGACGTGGATCCCGTGACTGCGGTAGGTGTAGAGCCGCCCGGGCGGGCCGAACATCACGGCGTTGCGGCCGGACAGGCCGCGGTACGAGTGGGCCGCGGCGTCGGGCCAGGGACCGTCGGGAACCCCGCCGTAGGCCTCCACTTCGACGACGACGGCCCGCACGCCCCTGCCGGTGAGGGTGGCGCCTAGCAGCCGGTGCGCGGCGGCGACCGGATCCACCGACAGCTCCCCTGCGACCACCCACCGAACCTACCGACACACCCGACATGGCAATATCCCGGCCGAAATTGTGTCGAAGGAGCCCGACAATGCATGCGATCGACCCCGCCGCCACGGCGTGGCTGCTGGCCAGCACCGCATTGGTGCTGCTGATGACCCCCGGCCTGGCGATCTTCTACGGCGGCATGGTGCGCACCACCGGGGTGCTGAACATGATCATGATGAGCTTCATCTCCATCCCGCTGGTCACGGTGGCGTGGCTGTTGCTCGGCTACACCATCGCGTTCTCACCGGACGGGGCGTACGGGCTGGCGGGCAACCTGGATCACCTCGGGATGCTCGGCATCGGCCCCGAAACCGTCCACGGGGCGGTCCCCGAACTGCTGTACGCCACCTTCCAGTTGGCGTTCGCGATCATCACGGCCGCCCTGGTCAGCGGCGCCATCGCGGATCGCGCGCGGTTCGCGGCCTGGATGGCGTTCGCCACCGTCTGGACGATCGTGGTGTATTCGGTTGTCGCGCATTGGGTTTGGGGACCCGGCGGCTGGCTGGCGAAGCTGGGCGTGCTCGACTACGCCGGCGGGCTGGTCGTCGAGATCGTGTCCGGTTCGTCCGCGCTGGCGCTGGCGCTGGTGCTCGGGCCCCGCATCGGCTTCAAGAAGGACGCGATGCGGCCGCACAACCTGCCGTTCGTCCTGCTCGGTGTCGGGCTGCTGTGGTTCGGCTGGTTCGGTTTCAACGCGGGATCGGCGTTGGCCGCCAACGGAACCGCCGCGGCCATCTTCCTCAACACGCTCGTCGCGGGGTGCCTCGGCATGCTCGGCTGGCTGGCGGTGGAACGGATCCGCGACGGCAGGCCCACGACGTTCGGGGCGGCGTCCGGTGTGGTCGCCGGCCTCGTCGCCATCACCCCGTCGTGCGGAACCGTCAACACGCTCGGCGCGGCGGTCGTCGGCCTCGCGGCCGGTGTCGTGTGCTCGTTCGCGGTGGCGGCGAAATTCCGCTTCAACTACGACGATTCGCTCGACGTGGTGGGTGTGCACTTCGTCGGCGGCGTGGTCGGTGTGTCGTTGATCGGGCTGCTCGCGACAGCAGTCATGACTTCCGGGCCACGGGGCCTGTTCTACGGTGGCGGCTTCGCCCAGCTGGGCAAGCAGGCGCTGGCGATCGGCGTGGTGGCGCTCTACGCGTTCACGGCGTCATTCGTGCTGGCGAAGGTCATCGATCGGGTGATGGGCTTCCGGCTAAGCCCCGAAGACGAGGCGACCGGCGTCGACCTCACCCAACACGCCGAGACGGCCTACGCCGAAGGCGTGCATGGACATCAGCCGCTGCGCCGCCCGGGGGCCGGATCGGTCGGCTAACCCGCGGGCAGCTTGAGCACGAGACCGTGAGCGTCATCCGGTCCCATCGGCCATATGCCGAACCAAGATCCACCTCCCACGGCGCGGGAGCCCACATGATCGGTGACGTAGACGTTGGTGCCGCTGGGGTCCACCGCGAGGCCCATGGGGTCCACGAAGGGGGGCGTCCCTTGCAGCGGTGTCCAGTTGTCCGCCCCAGGCGCCAGCTTCAGCACGGTTCTTGACGTGATCATGTACACGTTGCCGGCGGCGTCCACCGCGAGATCCTGCTCCCCGGTGCTGAAAGTGTTGCCGGAGTTGTCGCGTGCTTGCGGCAATGCGGTCCAGGTGTTCGACCCGGGCGCCAGCCTCATCACGCAACTGCGGCTGCTTCGTCCGTGGCTGCAGCTGACGTAGACGTTGCCGGCGGTGTCCACGGCCACGTCACCGGTAAAAGTGTGTCGGTCGAGCTTCGGCAGTATGGTCTCGGTGCGCGAGCCGGCCGCCAGCTTCTCGACCTGACCGTCGGAGTAGTTGACGACGTACACGGTGCCGACCGCGTCCACCGCAACACCATGGGGAGATCGCAGAGTCCTGAACGGCAGCGAGGTCTGGGTGCCCGACCGGGCCTCCAACTTCACCACCCGACCGTTGCCTGAGTCGGCAACGTAGACGTTGCCGGCGGCGTCCACCGCCACGCCGGCGGTGGAACCATCGATCACGCCGTCGTCGAAGAGGTCGAGGCCGGTGAACGGCAGCACCGTTTGGGTGTTCGACCCGGGCGCCAGCTTGAGCACCTGATTGGTGCGCGTCTCGGCGACGTAGACGTTGCCGGCGGCGTCCACGGCCACACCGTGTGGAAGGCGCAGGCCGGTGAACGGCAGCGCAAACGGCCGCTCCTGGTCCGCCTTCAGCTGATCTTCTTTGTTCTGATGACCGCCGTTTATGTTGCCGGCCAGAATCATCATCGCCGGCGCCACGCCGAACATGACCGCGGCGATGACGACGCCATAGATCCAGAGCTTGCGTTTAGGGCGGGCCAGCGGTGCCGCGATCGAGGCCGGGGTCGCGCCGGTTCGGGCCCTGTCCTCCAGTTGCGCGGCCAGGCCGAATTTCTCGACGAGCATCAGCCAATCCGCGTCCGAGACGACAAATTCCGCCTCATCCGCCGGAGTCACGTTTCCGCGCCACGCGAACCGGTAGGTGAGCTTGGTCGTGCCGCTCCAACGGGCCTGTGGGGGGCCGGCGTAGTCGGGGCACGCGATGGTCAGCGGTTGCGAATTACCGACTCGCACAACCAGAACAGCCGTTGTCAACGTACCCATGTAGGGGGCCGAGCGGGTGCTCGCGACCGGCGTCGTGGTCACCTGCGCAAGCGGGGCCGAGGCGACGGGCGCGTTGCTCGCCAGGTCGGTGACCGAGATCGCGTCGTCGCCGACGTCGATGACCAGGGCCGGTTGTGGCGGGTTGGCGTTCATCCTCAGCGCCGTCGCGGTGTTCTTGAACATCCCGAAGAACGAGGTCGAGTACATTCTCGCCGGGTTGGGTGTGAGCAGGCAGCGAATCGGTTGCCCCGGGGCGGCCCCGCGCGCATCGAGCCCGCGCGGCCGGCCGACCGTAGTGAGAAGCTCATCGAACTCCTCGGACCACATCGTCGCGTCCACGCTGTCCACCGGCGCTGCGTCGAGCGGTGTTTCGGGAGCCACGCGATGATCTTGTCCGCCGATGACAAAGCGGTCGCCGCCGCTCCGCAGGTGCAGCGCTGTGCCTTTCGCCGTGCCGCCATACCCCGCGAGAGTCCACGTGCCCAGCTGCGCATCGCCGAACGAAAAGACCTCCCCCGGCCGCGAACTGACGGTCACGCCGCCGCTGCCGACGTCGACGAGGACCGTCTTCTTCCGATTCATCCGCCGCTGGAACAGGCCGAAGGCCGGCATGGCGAGCATCAGGAACGCGAGGAACACCACGAAGCCGCCGACCTTCATCACGTTTTCCGCGCCCACGACGGCGCCAACCAGAAACAGCGCCATATAGGTCAGGCCGAGCCCCGCCATGCCCCCGAACATGAACAGGTAGGTGTACTTCATCATCTGCTTGGTACTGGGCGGGGCGGCGGCCACCTCGAAACGGCGCGACGGGCCCGCGTCGTGCGCGGTCGCCGGAGGCGGTTCGGCGCCGCGGGTCCGCTCGGCAAGCTGATGCTCCAGATCGGCGATGCGTTTCTCCGGGTCGCCGTGATCCGTCAGCAACTTGCCCATGGGGGTTCCTTTCCGCGGTTACGCGGCCGGACGCTAGCGCCGACCATTTGCGAAATTCTTGTGCCTCCCGTCGCTACCGATCCCAGGATCCAAACGCGCCCAGCAAATCGTCTCACCGAGACGCCGCGAAGTTAAGCGGCGCCGCCGAGCGTGCAATCCACGACGCCACGGCGGCGTGTCGCGTCGTGGATTGCACGTTCGGCGGCGAAGTCGGCCTTGACAGCGGCCGCTCGCGAGCGGAGTATTCATCACATGATGAGTTCATCGAGTGATGAATTACTGGCGAGGGGGCACACCCCCGCGGTCAACATCGAGCATCTGCGCGTCGTCCGCGGTAAACGTCCCGCGCTGCACGACTTTTCGGTGACGATCGCCAAGGGCACGATCACCGGCCTGCTCGGCCCGTCCGGCTGCGGCAAGACCACCCTGATGCGGTGCATCGTCGGCACCCAGATCGTCAAGTCGGGCACCGTCACGGTGCTGGGCCGGCCGGCCGGGAGCCCGGCCCTGCGCCGCCGAGTCGGATACATGCCCCAGGACCCGACGATCTACAACGACCTGCGGATCGTGGACAACGTTCGCTACTTCGCCGCGCTGTACGGCTTCGACAACCGCGCCGCCGACGCGGCCATCGAGCGGGTCGGGTTGACCGACCATCGAACCGCCTTCTGCGGCAACCTGTCCGGCGGTCAGCGCACCCGCGCGTCGCTGGCGTGCGCACTGGTCTGCCTCCCCGAGCTGCTCGTGCTCGACGAGCCGACCGTCGGCTTGGACCCCGTGCTGCGCGTCGACCTGTGGGAACAGTTCACCGAGCTCGCCCGCGGCGGCACCACCCTGCTGGTCTCCAGCCACGTGATGGACGAGGCCGACCACTGCGGCGACCTGTTGCTGATGCGCGAAGGCCACCTCGTCGCGCACACCACCCCGACCCGACTACGAGAGGACACCGGATGTCCGTCACTGGAGGACGCGTTTCTGTCCATCATCAGGCGCAGCACGAAGCAAAAGGCGGGTTAGGGCTCAAGGCCTACGCGGCCACGACGACGCGCATCCTGCGTCAGCTGGCCGCCGATCATCGAAGCGTGGCGTTGATCCTGTTCGTGCCGATCCTGGTCATCACGCTGATGTACTTCATGTTCGAGAACGCGCCGCACCGCCCGGGGATGCCGTCGCCGTTCAACAACGCCTGCCTGATACTGCTAGGCCTGTTCCCGCTCTTCGTGATGTTCATCATCACGTCGATCACCATGCAGCGCGAACGGGCGTCCGGGACGCTGGAGCGCATCCTGACCACTCCCCTGCGCCGGCTCGACATGCTGATCGCCTACGGCACCGCGTTCTCGATCGCCGCTGCCGTGCAAGCCATCCTGGCGTGCATCGTGTCGTTCTGGCTCCTCGGCTTCGACACGGCGGGCAGCCCGGTGTGGGTGTTCGTGATCGCGATCGTAAACGCCGTGCTAGGGGTCGGGCTCGGTTTGTTGTGTAGTGCGTTCGCGCGCACCGAGTTTCAGGCCGTCCAGTTCATCCCGCTGGTCATGGTGCCCCAGTTCCTGCTCGCGGGCATCATCGTGCCGCGCGCATTGATGGCGCACTGGTTGCAGTGGATCAGCAACGTGCTGCCGGCGAGCTACGCGCTCGAGGCGCTGCAGCAGGTGGGCGCGCATAGCGAGCTGACCTTCATCGCGGTACGCGACATCGTCGTCGTAATGGGTTTCGCGCTCGCGGCGCTGTGCCTGGCCGCGGCGACGCTGCGGCGGCGGACAAGCTAGTGGCGATCGCAAGCGCGGCGAAGCCGGGCGCAGCGGGTCGCCACGGAGGGTCCTAGCGTGACGGCGACGAACGCGGGGCGCCGGCGCCCCGGGCGCCCGGCCGGCAGCTCCGACACCCGCGACCGGATCCTGACCAGCGCCCGGGAGCTGTTCGCGCGCAACGGGATTGATAGAACGTCGATACGGGCGGTGGCCGCCGCCGCAGGAGTGGACGCCGCCCTGGTGCATCATTACTTCGGCACCAAGCAGGGATTGTTCGCCGCAGCGATTCACATTCCCATCGACCCCATGACGGTTCTCGTGCCCATGCGCGAGGTGCCGGTAGAAGAGCTCGGATTCAAGCTGCCGATGGTGCTGCTGCCGATCTGGGATTCCGAAATGGGCGCGGGTTTGATCGCGACGCTGCGGTCGCTGATTGCCGGTTCCGACGTGAGTCTGGCGCGCTCGTTCCTGCAGGAGGTGGTCGTCGCGGAGGTGGGTTCGCGCGTCGACACGCCACCGGGTACGGGCACGATGCGCGCTCAGTTCGTGGCCTCGCAGTTGATGGGCGTCGTGATGGCGCGCTACATCGTGCAGATCGAACCGTTCGCGTCGCTGCCCGCCGAGGTAATCGCGCGGACCATCGCACCGAACCTGCAGCGCTACCTCACCGGGGATCTGCCGGACGGGCTCGTGCCATGAGCCGTTCGTGCTCGTCGTCGTCGACGTCGCGCGCCTCGTCGATCAGCAGCACCGGGATGCCGTCGTCGATGCGGTAGGCGCGCCGCAGCCGCGGGTTGTAGAGCAGCTCACCATCGCCCGGGTCTATCAAGAGCAGCGGACCCCGGTCGGCCGGGCACACCAGGATGCTGAGCAGGACGTCGTCGAGTGTCATTTGGCGCCGCTCAGCTCGGACCGCGCCCCGGGCGTCAGCTTGCGGAACTCGTTGCTGTTGGCGTCGAAATACCACGCCTGGCGTCCCGACTTGGGGATCCCGGCCGCGCGCAGGGCGCTGACGGTGGGCCGGTAGGTGGCGCTCAGCGTCATCTCCGGGCACACCTGCACGATGTCGGGCCCCACCCCGATGGGGACTTTCGCGACGGCCTCGGTCAGGTCGGCCGCGGTGATGCTGGCCCCGGGCAGCAGCGTCACCGCCGCGACCGCCAGCTGGCGGTCCCCCATCGGCACGTTGTAGGTCACCGCGAGGTCCACCCCGTTGATGCAGCTCAGCGCGTCGGTGACCGGTTCGGCGAACACCGATCCGCGCGCGGTGTGGACGACCGAGCCGCGCCTGCCGGCCAGCCAGTAGTCGCCGTCCCCGTCGCGGTAGAACAGGTACTCGGTGGAGATCCAGGTGTCGGACGGGGCGAACACCCCGCGCTTGACCGACGCGGTGGGGTCGATCGGCCCGCGGGACTGCGCGAGCAGCACCCCGACCTGGACGGGCTCGGCGATCTGCACGAAACCCCGGTCGTCCTCGAGGATCAGGTCGTGCTCCGCGTCGTAGGCCGCGAGCTCGACGCGTCCCACGCCGGGCAGCGGGCGGCCCTTGCTGCCAATCTTGGCTCCGGACACGTTGGCCAGCACGGCCTGTCCGTCGGTGGTGGCGAAGAATTCGACGACGTTGGCGGGCGAGAACGCGTCGAGCACCCGCTCCCACAAACCGGTCGGCATCCCCGAGCCGATGAACAGTCGCACCGGATGGTTGCCGTGCAACACGAAGGCGGGATCGTCGACGACGTCGCGCAGCATCGCCCAGGTGTAGGACACCACCGTGACGCCGTACTGCCGGATCTCCTGGACGAACCGCTTCGGGTCCAGCCCGCGCGACAGCGCGATCCGGGTGCCGCCGACGACCGCACCGCCCAGGCTGACCAGCAGCGCGGACTCGTGGTGCAGCGGCGTCAGGCAGTAGACGGTGTCGCGGCGGTCCAGTGCGGCCGTCGAGGCGGTCCCGAAGGCCGACACCGCCCAGCGGAAGTTGGTGATCTGCTTGGCCACCAACTCGCCGCCGGCTGCGGTGAAGGCGATGAACGCCAGGTCACGGGCCAATCCGGGGTTGGGCCGGTACCAGGCCGGCAGAGCGACCGCGTCCGGGTCGATCTGCTCCATGTCGATGACGTCGCTGTCGTGGGGCAGGTGCAGGTCGCGCGTCTCGCCGCCACCCAGCACCAGGATTTGCCCCGGCAGGTCGCGCGCGGCGTCGAGGTTGGTCGGGTCGGTGAGGATCTCGCTGACGCCGCCGAGCCGCACCGACGCGGCCAGGTCGGCGTCGGACCGCATCACCACGGCGACGGCGCCCAGCCGCGACAGCGCCGCGATGGCGACCAGCGCGCTGGGGCGGGTCTCCATCAGCACGCCGACGCGGTCGCCCTGCCGCACCCCGACCTCGATCAGGCCGCGGACGACGTTGTTGACGCGCCGGTTCACGGCCTCGTAGGTGTGCACGCGCCCGTCGAACAACAGGAACTCGCCCTGCGGGGCGTTTTGCGCCTGCTCCTCGATGATGCGGCCCAGCGAGATGCGGGTGTGGTCGTTGATCTGTCCGAGCCGGACCAGCCGCGGCAACGTGCGGGCGGTCTCGACGGCCAGGGTGCGCATGGACTTGTTGGCGGCGACGACCGTGCCGGCCGCGCCGCGCACCGCGCCCAGCGCCGCCTCGGAGACCTCCCCGAGGCCGTGCGCGATCCGGGAACTCAGCGCGACGCCGCTGTCGGTGTGTTCGACCGGCTGATCGGCCATCAGGTCGATGCCGCTCGGCTTGTCCCCGCCCGTCGACAGCCAGCGCACCCATTCGGCGACGGTGGGCCAGCTCTCCCGCGCCGCGCGGGATCCGACGACCAGACCGAAATGGCCTGTGCGGACCAGACGTTCGTAGACCTCGGCGTTCGGCGCTGCCCGGCGGATGCCGCGCACCGAGGCGGGCTGCCCGATGTCGTCCACCTCGCCGACGAAGGCCAGCACCGGACAGGTGATGTCGGTGAGCGTGACCATCTGGCCGTTGATCGCGAAGCCGCCGGTCATCATGCGGTTGTGCGCGATGAACTGCTTGAGCAGTTCGGAGATGGCCGGGCCGGACCACGCGATCCAGCCCTCGCGCTCCAGAAACCTGCGCTGTTGCTCGCGCGGTAGCAGCGCCTCGCGGTCGTGCAGCTGGCGTACGAAGTCCACCCGGGCCTTGGCCGTCTTGAGCGGGTCCATCAACTGAAAACCCGTGCGCGCCATCCAGCTCGGGATGGCCAGCCGGCTGAAGACATGGTCGGCCATGAAGTTGGCGGCGGGCGCGGCGAAGTTTGCCGGGATGCCCATCGGCAGGGCGGCCAGGGTGTCCACCGGGGACCCGAACGCCACGATGCTGGCGAGGGATTTGGAACGACGGTAGGCGGCGACCTGATAGCACCACATGCCGCCCTGCGAGTACCCGACCAGGTGCACGTCGCTGCCGGTGGCGTCCTTGACCGTGTCGATGGCCTGGCTGAGCGCGACGATGTGGTCGGCCAGGTTGCGGCGCATGCCGCCCTCGACCTTGTCCGGCGACCCGAAGTCGATGACCCAGCAATCCAGCCCGGCGTCGTGCAGGATCCCCACCGCGCCGTCTTCCTTCGTGACGTCCCACATGTCCGCGGACATCATCATCGGGTGGACCATCAGCACGGGCGGGCCGACCGGCGGCTGCCCGGGCCGGCTGTCCGGCGGGAAATACCGGCGCAGCTTGTACATCGGGACGCTCTCGACGGTCTGGGACGGCGACGGCACCGTGCCGGTTTCCAAGCCCCCCAGCCGCAAGACCTCTAACCCGTTCTGTGCCGTGGCCACCAGGCGCTCGACCGGGCGCGTGACCATCGAAAAATTGAGATCCACCGCCGCTCCCTGACTCTTGACAGCCCCGCCATCATGGCACATCGGCCCCCTCGGCGGTTTTGGTCAGCCTGTTTGCCGACGAGGGGCGCACGGGGCGATGTCCGCGCCCTATCCCGGGTTGGCGCGTGCCGCAGCGTCAGTCGTCGGCGTCGTCGGCGTCGTTGGCCCAGCCGCTCCCCGCCATGCGCCTCAGCCGCTCGGCCATCCGGCGATCCTCCCGCGCGTAGTCGCGGTGGCGAGCCGCGTGTCGGCGGTACTCGTCCTTGGAGAGAACGCTGTGTTCGGCCGCTTCCTCGTAGGCCTTCGCGGTCCGCTCGTGGCTGTCCGCCGACTTGTCCATGCTGTGGGCCGCGGATCGCTGCGCCGAGCTCGCGTCCCGCCGCGCCCGTTCCGCTCTCTGCCCGCTGCGGAATGCTTCTTCGGCACCCCACACCTTCAGATAGGGCTCGGCATGAAGCCCATTATTTGCGCTGCCCATCATCCGGTCCTTCCCAGAGGGAGAGGATTGACCCGGTTGGCGGAGTCGAAACGCGGCCCGGACCCCGCCCACCGTCTCGATGGGCCGCGACGAGAAGTTGGTAGCAACGAATTACGTTGCGCCCCAACGCCGGTAGGCGGAGCGACGTCGGCGCCGGCGCGACCGAAATCCGATGGTTTACCCACCTTGAAACCGGGTAGGTTTCCGACCGTTCCCTGGGTACGGCAGACCGTGTCCGTCCGATTTCCCGCGCGCCGCGGCCGTCGCCGCCGCGATTCCCAACCTGCGCCACCCGGAGTACTTCCACGACCACCAACGCATCGAGCACAAGCTGTTCGACAGCGCCGTGAAGTGCGCGCTTGAACGTGCTCGAAAACGGGCATTGATA
Source organism: Mycobacterium sp. NGS34 (assembly GCF_059812845.1). Classification (NCBI taxonomy): domain Bacteria; kingdom Bacillati; phylum Actinomycetota; class Actinomycetes; order Mycobacteriales; family Mycobacteriaceae; genus Mycobacterium; species Mycobacterium sp. NGS34. The sequence goes on along the minus strand of NZ_JCALDM010000016.1, from coordinate 32,486 downwards.
AGGCAAAACCGCAGGTATTCCGGGGAGACGGGCGATGGCTGTGAACTTCGAAGACGACACCGGTCAGCGTCGCAATGGGCGGGCCGGCGGCCGGCCGCCCGAGGCGGTGATGTCCGACGTGGTCCAGGACCGCGGGCTGGGCGCGCTCGACCTGGTCCTGGGCCCGGGTGAGCCGCAGCGGGTCGGCAGGTTCCGGTTCTTCCTGGACGGCCAGCGCTGGGAATGGTCGGACGCCGTCGCGCGCATGCACGGCTACGAGCCGGGACAGGTCGAGCCCACCACCGAACTATTGCTGCAGCACAAGCACCCCGAGGACCGCGAGCGCGTCGCCGCCGTACTGGACCGCGTCGTCAACGGCAAGCCGTTCAGCAGCCGCCACCGCATCATCGACAGCGCCGGGCACACCCGCTGCGTCGTCGTCGCGGGCGATCGCATGCTCGATGACACCGGCGCGCTGGTCGGCACGTCCGGGTTCTACGTCGACGTCACCGACTCGCTGCACTCCGACATCACCAGCGTCCTGGAGGCGGTGGCCGACGCCCGGGCCCGGATCGAGCAGGCCAAGGGCGTGCTCATGAGCGCCTACGGCATCTCCGCGGATCGCGCGTTCGACATCCTGGCCTGGCGATCCCAGGAAACCAACCTCAAGGTCCGCGACCTCGCCACCCGTTTCCTGGAAGCCGTCGCCGGCAAGGCGTCGCCCGACACGCGGACCCACATCGATCACGCGCTGCTGACCCTCGAATAATTGCCCGGTGGCGCACCTACTGGGAGCCGAGGGCATACGTCTGCAATATCCGACTCAGGTCGTGTTCGAGTCGGTGACGCTGGGAGTCAACGACGGCGCGCGCATCGGCATCGTCGGGCGAAACGGCGACGGCAAGTCCAGCCTGCTGGGCCTGCTGACCGGCCGGCTGCGGCCCGACGCCGGACGGGTCACCCGCCGCAGCGGGCTGCGGGTCAGCGCCCTGAGCCAGGCCGACACCCTGGACCCGGACCGCACGGTGGGCTGGACGCTGGTCGGCGATCAACCCGAGCACCAGTGGGCCGGCGACGCGCGGGTGCGTGACGTGGTCGACGGGCTGGTCTCCGACATCGCCTGGGAGGCGACGGTTTCCACGCTGAGCGGTGGGCAACGGCGGCGGGTGCAGCTGGCGCGGCTGCTGATCGGTGAATGGGACGTGATCGCCCTCGACGAGCCCACCAACCACCTGGACATCGAGGGCATCACCTGGCTGGCCACCCACCTGCGGGAGCGGTGGGCGCGCAACAGCGGCGGGCTGCTGGTGGTGACGCACGACCGCTGGTTCCTCGACGAGGTCGCCACCACGACGTGGGAGGTGCACGACGGGATCGTCGAGCCGTTCGAGGGCGGCTACGCGGCCTATGTGCTGCAGCGCGTGGAACGCGACCGGGTGGCCGCGGCCGCCGAGGCCAAGCGGCAGAACCTGATGCGCAAGGAGCTGGCGTGGCTGCGGCGCGGGCCGCCGGCGCGGACGAGCAAGCCCAAGTTCCGGATCGACGCCGCCAACCAACTGATCGCGGACGTGCCGCCGCTGCGCAACACCGTCGAGCTGGCCAAGCTGGCGACCGCGCGGCTCGGCAAGGTCGTCGTCGACCTGCTCGACGTGTCGGTGTCGTTCGGCGACCGGCCGGTGCTGCGCGACGTCGAATGGCGGATCGCCCCCGGTGAACGCACCGGAATCGTCGGGGCCAACGGCGCCGGGAAGTCGACGCTGCTGGGATTGATCGCCGGCACCGTTGCGCCGGACAGCGGGCGCGTCAAGCGCGGCAAGACCGTGCGGCTCGCGGTGCTGGATCAGCGGGGCGAGGAGCTGGACGCGCTGGCCGGCGACCGGATCGCCGACGTGCTCGGCGGCCTGCGCGGCGGCTACGAGGTCGAGGGCCGCGAGGTCACCCCGGCCCAGCTGCTGGAACGGCTCGGGTTCGGTCGTGGGCAGCTCTCCGCGCGCGTCGGCGACCTGTCCGGCGGTCAGCGGCGGCGGCTGCAGCTGATGCTCACGCTGCTGAGTGAACCGAACGTGCTGCTGCTCGACGAGCCCACCAACGACGTCGACACCGACATGCTCACCGCCGTGGAGGACCTGCTCGACTCGTGGCCGGGCACCCTGATCGTCGTGTCGCACGACCGGTACCTGCTGGAGCGGGTCACCGATCAGCAGTACGCGATCCTCGACGGCCGGCTGCGGCACCTGCCCGGCGGCATCGACGAGTACCTGCGGCTGGCGGCGCATCGACCGGTTGCGCCTGTTGCGGCGTCGGCGTCGCTTTCGGGGATGTCGGGCGCGGAGCGCCGCACCGCCGAGAAGGAGCTGGCCTCCGTCGACCGTCAACTCGCCCGGCTCGCCGAGCGGATCGAGGCCAAGCACCACGAACTCGCCGAGCACGACCAGTCCGATCATGTCGGCCTGTCGCGGCTGACGGGAGAGCTGCGCGGCCTGGAGGGTGAGGTCGCCGCGACGGAGAGCCGCTGGCTGGAGCTATCGGAGCTACTCGAATAATCGGACCATGACCTCCGACTTGCGCGGCCCGCTCACCTATCGGCCGGTGCGTTACCCGCCCGGCGAGGCGTTGTTGGCGCTGTACCGGTGGCGGGGCCCGGTGCTCAACTCCGGCGTCGGCCGGCGCGGCTACACCTACCTGTTGGGCCCCGAGGCAAACAAGTTTGTGTTTGCCAACGCCGACGCGTTCAGCTGGCGGGAGACGTTCGAGAACCTGGCCATTGTCGACGGGCCGACCGCGCTGATCGTCAGTGACGGCGACGACCACCGGCGCCGGCGCAGCGTCGTCGCGCCCGGGCTGCGTCACCGGCAGATCCAGGAGTACGTGCAGACAATGGTCGCCAACGTCGACGCCGTCATCGACGAATGGCGGCCCGGACAGCGCCTGGACATCTATCGGCAGTGCCGTTCGGCGGTCCGGCGCAGCACCGCCGAAAGCCTGTTCGGCCAACGCATGGCGGTCCAATCCGACTTCCTCGGTGAGCAACTGCAGCCCCTGCTGGACCTGACCCACATGCTGCCGCAGGTGGTGACGTTGCAGCGACGGACGCGGGCGCCCGCCTGGCGACGGGCGACGGCGGCCCGCCGACGCATCGACGACCTGGTCGACGCGCAGATCACCGCCGCCCGCGCCGATCCCAGGCCCGACGACCACATGCTGACCATGCTGATCAACGGTCGCGGCGACGAGGGCTACGCGTTGAGCGACAACGAGATTCGCGACGCGGTGATCTCGCTGATCACCGCCGGCTACGAGACCACCAGCGGCGCGCTGGCCTGGGCGATCTACACGCTGCTGTCCCTGCCGGGCGCGTGGGACGCCGCCGCCGACGAGGTGCGCCGGGTGCTCGGCGACCGGCCGCCCGCCGCCGGCGACCTCGACGCGCTGACCTACCTCAACGGCGTCGTGCACGAAACCCTGCGGCTGTACCCGCCCGGCGTCATCTCCGCGCGCAAGGTGATGCGCGACCTCACGTTCGACGGCCACCGCATTCCGGCGGGCCGGATGCTGATCTTCAGCCCGTACGTCACGCACCGCCTGCCCGAGCTGTGGCCGCAGCCAACGGAATTCCGGCCGTCGCGCTGGGATGCCGGCGCGCCGGGCTACCGCAAACCCGCACCGCACGAATTCATTCCGTTCAGCGGCGGCCTGCACCGGTGCATCGGGGCGGTCATGGCCACCACCGAGATGACCGTCATGCTCGCGCGGCTGGTGGCCCGGACCACGCTGCGGCTGCCCGCCCAGCGGATCCGCGCGCACAACCTGGCCGCGCTGTCGCCGGCGCCGGGTCTGACCGTCGACGTCGTCGACCTAGTGCCAGCGCAATAGCACCAGCTCCGAACAGAACCCGGGCCCCATCGCGAGCATCAGCCCGGGGCTGCCGCTGGGCGGCGGCTTGGCGATGGTGTCGCGCAGGATGTGCAGCACCGAGGCCGACGACAGGTTGGCGATTTCGCCCAGTGAGCGCCACGTCAGCTCGAGCGCGTCGGGCCCGAGCTCGAGGGCCCTGGTGATGGCGTCGATGACCTTGGGGCCACCCGGATGGCTGACCCAGGCGCCGATGTCGTCCCTGGTGAGCCCGTGCGTGGCGAGGAATCCGTTGACGTCGTCGGCCAGGTAGCGGTCGATCAACGACGTCAGGTCCGGCGACAGCACCAGCTGCAGCCCCGAGGAGCTGACATTCCAGCCCATGATCTGCAGCGAGTCCGGGTAGAGGCGGCTGCGCGAATCGAGGATGTCGGGCCCGCTCGCGCGAACCTGTTCGGCGCGACGGTCGCCGACGGCCACCACCGCGGCCGCGCCGTCACCGAACAACGCGCTGCCGACCAACCCGGACACGGTCGGTTTGACGGCCGGGTAGGTGAGCGAGCACAGCTCGACAGAGACCAGGACAGCGACGCCGTCGGGCGCGCCGCGCAGGTAGTCGTTCAGCCGGGCCACGCCCGCGGCACCGGCCACGCAACCCAATCCGAACAGCGGCACCCGGCGCACGTCGGGGCGCAGGCCGAGCCGCCCGGCGATCCGCGCGTCGAGCGACGGCACCGCGATGCCGGTGACCGTGGTGGTGGCGATCATGTCGATGTCTTCCGGCTGCAGGCCGGCCTCGTCGAGCGCGCCCAGCAGCGCCTGGCAACCGAGGTCGACGGCGGCGTCGATGAAGATCGCGTTGGCCTCGCCGAAGTCGGTGAGCGTCGGGTAGCGCTCCAACGGCAGGACGAAGTGGCGGCTGTTCACCCTCGCGGCGGCGTGCAGGCGCCGAACGATTTCCTCGTGTTCCTTCAGCCCCGGAAACTCGACGAATTGATCGGTGATCTCGCTCTGGCTATACCGATGCGGCGGCAGCGCACCGACCACGCCCGCAACAACGCTCATGCCCCACCCTTTTTCGTCATGGCCGGTTGAAAGCCACCACTTTCACCCGGGGCTGAGAACTGCTCGTTACCGTGGAAAGTCTAAAGCTTTAAACGCTTGTCGCAAAGAAATTGATATTCAACGTATGTCAAATTACTCGGGTTGTTTAGTCACGTAATCAGTTCCGCCAGTGATGGATTCATCCTGGGGCGTCATTTTCTTTGTCTGCGTCGAGCGCCAGCGCAATTAGCGCGTCGGGGCTCAACGAGTCGATAGCGTCGTCGGTGACGATTGAGTCGGCGAGTGACTTTTCCGGGTCGCCGGCCAGCGCTAATAATTTGTCGAGCAATCCGGTCCGGCGAAGTTCATGAAGCGGAATCTTTCTCAGCGCCGACCAAACCTTTTCGTCATCGGACTGTTCCGGCCCGCCGTGAAGCAATTGTTGAGCGAGATGGTCGGCCAATGCCGCGGGGTTGGGATAGTCGAAGACGAGCGTGCGTGACAACGCCAGCCCGGTATCGGCCTTGAGCCGGTTGCGGAGTTCGACCCCGGTCAGGGAGTCGAACCCGAGATCCTGGAAGGCGCGGTCCGGGTCGACGGCGTGGCTGTCCGAATGTCCCAGAACCGCCGCGGCGTGGGCGCGCACCAGCTCGATCAGCTGGCGCCGGCGCTCGAGGGGCGACAGTTGCCGCAGGCGCTCGGCCGACTCGTCGGGAATGGTCGGTGTCGGCGCGTCCGTACCGTCGCCCAGCCAAAACCTTTGGCGCACAAACCCATACGTCGGCAACTCGACGCGCCGGCCACGACGCAGGACCGCGCTCCAGTCGACCGGCACGCCGGTGGTGAACAGTCGGCCGGCCGCGGTGAGCAGCGACTCGACCTCCGCGCGTTCCTTTGCCAGCGTGACGGTTGCGACGGGATGCTCGGTCGCCAGGGATTGCTCCGCCGCTGCGCTCAGGCCACCGGCGGGACCGATTTCGACGAACACGCCGGCCCCGGATGCCTCGGCGGCGCGCACCCCGTCGGCGAAGCGCACCGGGCGGCGCACATGCTCGGCCCAGTAGCGCGCCGACCCGTAGCCGGGCTCCGCGAGCTGACCGGACACATTGGACACCAACGGTATTCGAGGCTCTTTCGGAGAGATATCGGCGATCGCGGCTTCGAAGGCGTCGATCATGGGCTCCATCAGCGGCGAGTGGAACGCGTGGGAGACCGCCAACCGATGGGAGCGCCGGCCCCGGTCCACCAGGGTCTGGGCGATGGCGGCGACCGGAGCCTCCGCGCCCGAGATCACCACCGCGTCCGGGCCGTTCACCGCCGCGATGGTCACGCCGTCGGTGAGCAGCGGCCCCACCTCGGCCTCGCCGGCGGCGATCGCGACCATCGCGCCGCCGGCGGGCAGCCCGGACATCAACCGCCCCCGCGCCGCCACCACCTTCGCCGCGTCGGGCAGTGTCAGCACGCCCGCGACATGGGCGGCGGTGATCTCGCCCACCGAATGCCCCATCACCGCGGTCGGGACCACACCCCAGTGCCGCAGCAGCGCGACCAGCGCGGTCTGGACGGCGAACAACGCCTGCTGCGCAAACTCGGTGTCGTCCAACGCCTTTGGGTCGCTGCCCCACATCACGTCGCGCAGCCGGTCGTCCAGCGCGGCGGCGGCTTCGTCGAAAGCCTCGGCGAACACCGGGAATCGGGCGTAGAGCTGGACTCCCATGCCTCGCGACTGCGCGCCCTGACCGGGAAACACGAACGCCGTCTTGCCCGGGGCGTGCGCCCGGCCGACGATCGCGTTGGGATGCGGCTCGCCGCGCGCCACTGCGGCGAGCGCCGCCGCCAGGGTCTCGCGGTCGTCGCCCACCAGCGCCGCCCGGTGCTCGAACACCGAGCGCGTCGTCGCCAACGACCACCCCACGTCGTTCGCGTCCAGCCGCGCATCCCCGGTCACGTGGGCAGCGAGCCGCGCGGCCTGGTTGGCCAACGCGCGCTCCGAACGGCCGGACAGCAGCCACGCCGTCGGCCCGTTCTCGCGTTCGGTCCTAAGGGTTGTCGGCTGCGCGGGCGCCTGCTCGACGATCACGTGCGCATTGGTCCCGCCCATGCCGAACGAGGACACCCCCGCCCGGCGCGGTTCCTCCCCGGCCGGCCAGGCGGTCAGCGCCGTGTTGACCCGCAGCCCGAGGCCGTCCAGTTCGATTCTCGGAGTTTCGTAGTTGAGGCTCGCGGGGATGGCGCCGTTCTCGATAGCCAGCACCGTCTTGAGCAAACCCGCGATTCCGGCGGCGCCACCGGCGTGACCGATGTTGGTCTTCACCGACCCCACGGTCAGCGGATGGTGCCGGAGCGTGCCGATCGCCTCCCCCAGCGCGTTCGCCTCCACCGGGTCGCCGATCTCGGTGCCGGTGCCGTGCGCCTCGACATACTGCAACTGCCCCGGCTGCAGGCCCGCGTCGCCGAGGGCGCGGCGGATGACGTCGGCCTGTCCCGCGACCGACGGCGCGGTCTGTCCGGCGGCGGTGTGCCCGGCGTTGCCGACCGCGGTGCCGGAGATGACCGCGCGGATGCGGTCCCCGTCCTCGAGGGCGGCGTGCAACGGCTTCAGCAGCACCAGCCCGCCGCCCTCGCTGCGCACGTACCCGTCGGCGCGGGCGTCGAACGCGTAGGTGTGGCCCGACGCCGACACCGCGCCGAATTCCCGTTCCAGCAAGCCCGTTTCGCTGGCCAGGTTCAGGTGGACGCCGCCCGCGATGGCCAGCTTCGATTCGCCCGACCGCAGGCTTTGCACCGCGGCGTGGACGGCCACCAGCGACGAGGACTGGCCGGAATCGATCGTCATGCTCGGGCCGTACAGACCCAGGGCGTAGGAGATCCGGTTCGCGATCATCGCCCGGCTGATTCCGGCGAAGGAGTGATGGTCGACATGTTCGGCGGTGTCCAGCGTCAGCACGGCGTAGTCGTCGCTCATCGCGCCGAGGTAGACCGTGACTCGTTCGCCGCGCAGGGTTTGCGGGACGAGGAACGCGTCCTCGAGAAGTTCCCAGGCGAGCTCCAGCGCAAGCCGCTGGCGGGGATCCATCGCGGCGGCCTCGCGCGGCGACACGTTGAAGAAGTCCGCGTCGAACTCGGCGACGTTGTCCAGCAGCCCTTCTCGGCGGGTTTGCCCCCCGGCGACGCGAGTGACTTCCAGCCCGTCGCGCAGCACCCGCCAGAGTTCCGCGGGGTGGGCGGCGGACGGGAACCTGCAGGCGAGCCCGATGATCGCTACGTCTGCCGGTCGCACGGTCAGGGGCCGGATTCTTCGTCGAGGATGGCGAACAGTTCGCTCTCGGTGGCGGTTTTGATGTCGTCCTCGAAAAGGTCGTCGTGCGCGGCGGGATCCGATTGAGCGGTGCTCAGGGTCAGCAGCATCTCGATGCGGGCGGTCATGCGTTTCTTGTCTTCGGGATCGCGGTCGGGTTGGTCGATCAGCGCCTGCAATTCGCGGATGACGTCGTTGAAGCGGGCCATCGAATCCGGTTGCTCGGCGCTGGGTCCGGCAGCCAGCTGGGCATCGAGCTGCTCGGCCAGCGCGGCGGGTGTCGGGTAGTCGAAGATGAGCGTCGGCGAAAGGGTCAGTCCCGTCGCGTTTTTGAGCCGGTTGCGCAGCTCGACGGCGGTCAGCGAATCGAACCCGAGATCCTGGAAGGCGCTCTCGCCGTCGATCTCCGTGGTGCTGTGACCGAGCACCGTCGCGGCGTTGCCGCACACCAGATCGACGAGTTCGCGATGGCGCTGCTCGGGGGTCAGGCCGGCCAGCCGCGCCCGCAGGCCCGTCGACGCCATCGCGATCTCGACCTGGTCGACGACGCGGCGGGCGGGACGGTTTGCCAAGCCGCTCAACAGCGGTGGCAGCTGCGCGCCGGCGCGGGCGAGCGCGTCCCGGTCGAGTCGGGTGGCCACGACGACGGGATGTTCGCCCAGCAGGGCGGTGTCGAAGAGTTCGAACGCCTGCTCGGCGGACAACGGGGCCAGCCCCACCCGGCTGATCCGGGCCTTGTCGCGATCGCCGAGATGCTGCGTCATGCCGGAGTCCTGCTCCCAGAGCCCCCAGGCGACCGACAACCCGGGAAGCCCGCGCGCGCGCCGGTGCGCCGCGAGCGCGTCGAGGAAACTGTTGGCCGCCGCGTAGTTGCCCTGGCCCGGAGCGCCCACCACCCCGGCCATCGACGAAAACACCACGAACGCGGCGAGATTCAGATCACGGGTGAGCTCGTGCAGGTTCCACGCCGCATCCGCCTTGGCTCGCAACACCGTATCGATGCGCTCAGGCGTCAATGAGGCGATCACCGCATCGTCGAGCACCCCGGCCGCATGGATCACCGCGCTCAACGGATGCCGCTCGGACAGCCCCGCCAACAACTCCGCCGCCGCCGCGCGATCGCTCACGTCGCAGGACACCACCTGCACCGTGGCGCCCGCCCGCGTCAAGTCGGCCACCAATTCGTCGGCGCCGTCGGCGGTTTGGCCGCGACGGCTGGCCAGGACGATATGCCGAACGCCGTACCGGCTGACCAGATGGCGAGCCACCAGCCCGCCGACCATGCCGGTGCCGCCGGTGACCAACACCGTGCCGCCGGCCAGCCCGACGCCCGGCCGGTCGGGCAGGGTCAGAACCACCTTGCCGATGTGGCGGGCCTGGCTGACGAAACGGTAGGCCTCGACGGCGCGGCGCACGTCCCAGGTCGTCAGGGGCAACCGCCGGAGCGCGCCTTCTTCGAACAGCCCGACCAGCTCGAGCAGCATCTCCTGGATGTGCTGCGGGCCGGCCTCCATCAGATCGAACGCCCGATATTTCACGCCGGGATGCTGCGCCGCGACCGCCTGTGGGTCCCGCAGATCGGTCTTGCCCATCTCGACGAACCGCCCGCCGGACACCAGCAACCGCAGCGACGCGTCGGTGAACTCACCGGCCAGCGAGTTGAGCACCACGTCCACTCCGGCCCCGCCGGTGGTCGCCAGGAACTTCTGCTCGAATTCCAGCGAACGCGAGTCGCCGATGTGGTCCTCGTCAAATCCCATGGCGCGCAGCGTGTCCCACTTGCCGCGACTGGCGGTGACGAAAACTTCAGCGCCCCAGTGCCGGGACAGCTGGACCGCGGCCATGCCGACCCCGCCGGCCGCGGCGTGCACCAGCACCCGCTGCCCGGCCCGCACTCCGGCCAGCGCCGACAACCCGTACAGCGCCGTCAAGAACACCACCGGCACACCCGCGGCGTCGGTCAGCGACCAGCCCTGCGGCACCGGTACCACGAACCGTTGATCGACGACCGCTTCTGAGCCCGCCAGGCCCAGGATCCCCATCACCGCGTCGCCGACGGCCAGGCCGGTCACCTCCGGGCCGACCTCGACGACGACCCCGGCGCCCTCGGCGCCCAGCTGCGCCGCGCCCGGATACATGCCGAGCGCCACCAGTACGTCCCGGAAATTCACGCCGACCGCGGCGACCTCGACGCGCACCTGGCCGGCGGCAAGTTCCGCCCGGGGGCACGGCTGGGCCGCCAGGTCCTCCAGCGTCCCCCAACTTCCGGCGGCCAGTCGCCATGCGCCCGCCGGAACTTCCAGCACCGGGCCCGCGTCCACCGGCGTCAGCCGCGCCTTGTAGCCGACGCCGTTGCGCACCACCAATTGCGGCTCACCACAGCCGATCACCGACTCGACGTCGAGCGACCCGTCGGAATCGACCAAAACCACCCGGCCCGGGTGTTCGGCCTGTGCCGAACGCACCAACCCCCAGACCGCCGCGCCGGACAGGTCCGTGACGTCTTCGCCGGAAAGCCCCACCGCCCCCCGGGTCAACACCACCAACGGGCCACTTCGATCCGCGGCCAGCGACGACTGCAACACCTGCAGCGCCTCCGCGGTGGCCGCGTGCACCGACTCCACGGCATTCCCGCTGCCGGTGGCGCATTCCCACACCTCCGCGGGGCCGACGGTGTCGCCGTCCAACGAAATTGGGGACCACGCGACCTCGAGCAGGCCGCCGCCGCCGGGACGAGCCGCCGCCGCGAGCTGCTCGGCGGACACCGGGCGAACCACCAACTCGCGCACCGACAACACCGGCAGCCCCGCGGCGTCGGCGATCTCCAGCGACATCGCCCCCGGCCCGGCCGGCGCGATCCGTACCCGCACGTGCGCCGCGCCCGCGGCATGCAACGTCACCCCCTGCCAGGAAAACGGCAGCACGATCTGGTCCTGGTCGCCACCGATGCCCAGCGCGTGCAGGCTCGCGTCGAGCAACACCGGATGAATCCCGAATCCTCCCAACACGACCCCGGCGTCCTGCGGCACGCCGACCTCGGCGAAGATCTCGGTCCCGCGCCGCCACACGCTCCGCAGCCCCCGAAACGCCGGGCCGTAGCCGTAACCGCGACCGGCCAACCGCTCGTAGGCCCCGCCGACGTCGACGGCGACCGCGCCCGCCGGCGGCCACGCTGAGGAATCCACGATCGGCCCCACCGGCCTCGTGGTCAGCACCCCATCGGCGTGCAGCACCCACCCCGAATCCGATTGCGGACCAGAGGAATACACCGACACGCTGCGCGAGCCCGACTCGTTGGCGACCCCCACCACCACCTGCACCTGGACCCCGCCGGTTGCCGGCAACACCAGCGGCGCCGACAACGTCAGCTCTTCGATCGCCGAACAGCCGACCTCGTCGCCGGCGCGCAGCACCAACTCGACGAAGCCGGCCCCGGGCAGGAGCACCACACCGCCCACCGCGTGATCGGCCAGCCATGGTTGCGCCGCCAGCGACAACCGGCCCGCCAACACCACCTCGCCCGAGTCGGGCCGCTCGACGACGGCACCCAGCAGGGGGTGGTCGGTCCCGGTCAGCCCCAGCCCGTCGACGTCACGCGAGCCCACCATCTCCGCCGACAGCCAAAACCTGCGGCGCTGGAAGGGGTACGTGGGCAGGTCGACGCGCTGCGGGTCGAGGCCGGCGAACGTCGCGGCCCAATCCACGCGCACCCCGGCGGCGAACACCCGCGCCGCCGCCGTGAGCAGCGACTCGACCTCGGCCCGGTCTTTGGCGACGCTCACCACCGCGAGCGCCTCGGTGGTCAACGACTGCGCCACGGCGGCCGTCAGCGCGTTGCCGGGACCCACTTCGAGGAACACCCCGGCCCCGAGCGTCTCGGCCAGCTGGACGCCGTCGGCGAAGCGCACCGGCGCGCGGACATGCTCGACCCAGTAGTCGGGCGAGCCGTAGCCCGGCCCGGCCAGCTGTCCGGTCACGTTGGATATCAACGAGATCCGCGGCTCGGCCGGCGACACCTGGCCGACCAGCTCCGCGAACCGCTCGATCATGGGCTCCATCAACGACGAATGGAACGCGTGCGAGACCGCCAACCGGTGTATCCGCCTGCCCTGCTGGGCCAGCCGGTCGGCCACCGCGTCCACCGCGGCCTGCTCACCCGAAATCACCACGGCGCCGGGCCCATTGACCGCGGCCACGCTGACACCCTCGGCCAACAGCGGCGCCACCTCGGCTTCGGCGGCGGCCACGGCGACCATCACCCCGCCGGCCGGCAGCTCGCCCATCAACCGGCCCCGCGCGGCCACCAGTTTGGCCGCGTCGGCCAGCGACAACACCCCAGCGACGTGGGCCGCGGCGATCTCCCCGACGGAATGGCCCATCACGACGTCGGGCACCACACCCCAGGACCGCCACAGGGCGGCCAGCGCGACCTCGACGGCGAACAATGCCGGCTGGGCAAACTCGGTGCTTTCCAACAGGTTTGCGTCATCGCCCCACACCACGTGGCGCAGCGGCAACCGCAGGTGGTCATCCAGCGCCTGGGCCGCCTCGTCGAAGGCGTGAGCGAACACCGGGAAGCGCCGGTAGAGCGCCGCGCCCATCCCCAGGCGCTGCGAGCCCTGACCGGGAAACAGCCACACCGTCTTGCCCACCGCCCGCGCGCGCCCGGCCACCGTGTCCGGGCCCGGGTCGCCGGCGGCCAGCTGCACCAGGCTCAGCTGCATGGTCTCGCGGTCGTCACCCACCACCACGGCGCGATGTTCGAATGTGGAGCGCGTCGTGGCCAACGACCATCCGACATCGGTCACGCTCAGAGTCTCGTCGGCGCTGACCCGCGCCAGCAGTCGCTTGGCATAGAACCCTAGCGCCTCGGGCGAACGAGCGGACAGCACCCACGGCGCCACGACGGTGTCCCGGGGCGTATCCCGTTCATCCGCAACGCTTTCCACCGGCGGCGGATCCTCGACGATGACGTGGGCGTTGGTTCCGCTGATCCCGAACGACGACACGCCGGCCCGGCGCGGGCGATCGCCCGCGGGCCAGGGCCGCGGCTCGGTCAACAATGACACCGCCCCCGCCGACCAATCCACATGCGGCGAAGGCTCATCCACGTGCAGCGTCCGGGGCATCACCCCGTGGCGCATCGCCTGCACCATCTTGATCACGCCGGCCACGCCCGCGCCCGCCGATGTGTGACCGATATTGGATTTGATCGACCCGAGCCAGAGCGGCTCGGCCCGGTCTTGGCCGTACGTCGCCAAAAGCGCTTGGGCCTCAATCGGATCCCCGAGCACCGTCCCGGTGCCGTGGCCCTCGACGATGTCCACGTCGGCCGGGCTCAAACCGGCGTTGGCGAGCGCCGCCCGAATCACCCGCTGCTGCGACGGCCCGTTGGGTGCCGTCAAACCGTTGGAGGCGCCGTCCTGGTTGACCGCCGAGCCCCGCAGCACCGCGAGCACCGGATGCCCGAGGCGGCGCGCGTCGCTGAGGCGCTCCAGGACCAGCACCCCCGCCCCCTCCGACCACGCGGTGCCGTCGGCGGCGCCGGCATACACCTTGCACCGGCCGTCGGGCGCCAGCGCCCGTTGCCGGCTGAATTCCACGAACGCGGCCGCGGTGGCCATTACCGTCACGCCGCCGGCCAGCGCCAGGTCGGACTCCCCCGACCGCAGTGACTGCGCCGCCAGGTGCATCGCCACCAACGACGACGAGCACGCCGTATCCACCGACACCGCAGGGCCTTCCAGCCCCAGCACGTACGCCACGCGGCCGGACGTCACGCTCAGGGTCGAGCCGGTGAGCCCGTAGCCCTCCAGCTCCCCCTTCACCTCGCCCCCGTAGCCGGCGTGAATGACCCCGGCGAACACGCCCGTCGCCGAGCCGCGCAACGAGAGCGGGTCAATCCCCGCCCGCTCCAACGCCTCCCAGGAGATCTCCAGCATCAGGCGTTGCTGCGGATCCATCGCCAGTGCCTCGCTCGGGCCGATGCCGAAAAATCCCGCGTCGAAGTCGCCGGCGTCGCGCAGGAAGCACCCGCGGCGCGTGTACATCTTTCCTTTGGCGTCGGGATCCGGATCGAACAGCCCGTCGACGTCCCAGCCCCGATCGGTGGGAAAGTCCGACACCGCGTCGCGGCCCTCGGCCACCATGTCCCACAAGGCTTCCGGCGAATCCACCCCGCCCGCGTAGCGGCAGGCCATCCCCACCACCGCCACGGGCTCCGACTGCTTACCCTCCAATTCCTGCAGGCGGCGCCGCGTCCGCCTGAGGTCGGCGGTGACGCGTTTGAGGTAATCGAGATGCTTTTCGGTGCCCGGCACCGCGTGCTCCTTAAGTTACGAGCCCAGCTCTTCGTCGAGGATGGCGAAGAGTTGGCTTTCGGTCGCGGCGTGGATGTCCTCGTCGTCGGCGTCGTCGAGGCCAGTGTCGGTGAGGGAGGTCAGGAGGTTTTGCAGCCGGATGGCCAGGCGTGTCCGGTCTTCCCGGTTCCAGTCGGTGCGGTTCAGCAGCGCTTGCAGCTCCGCGGCGATGTCGTTGGCGCGGGCCGCCGGGTTGGGCTTCTTAGTCCCGGCGGCCAGGCGGGTGTCGAGGTATTCGCCCAGGGCGCTGGGCGTGGGATGGTCGAAGATGATCGTGGGTGAGAGGGCCAGCCCGGTGGCGGTTTTCAGCCGGTTGCGCAGTTCGACGGCGGTCAGGGAGTCGAAGCCCAGCTCCTGGAACGCCCGTTCGGCGTTGATGTCCGCGGCGGTGGTGCGCCCCAACACGGTGGCGGCGTTGCTGCGCACCAGCTCGACGAGTTCGCGGTGCCGCTGGTCCGGCGTCAATTCTTGCAGCCGCGCGGTCAGCCCGGTCGTCGAGGCGGTCACGGCGGTGTCGTCGATGACGCGGCGCGCGGGACGGGTGGCCAGGCCGTGCAGCAGCGGGGGCAACGCGGCGGCGTTGTCGGACAGCGCGATTCGATCCAGGCACGTGGCCACCACGACGGGCCGCTCGCCCAGCATGGCGGCGTCGAGGCGCTGGAGGGCGTCGATGGTAGACAGCGGCGCGAGGCCGAGCCTGCTCATCCGGTCCTTGTCCGCGTCACCCAGGTGCGCGGTCATCGCCGAGGCCTCTTCCCACAGGCCCCAGGCCACCGACAATCCGGGCAACCCGCGGGCGCGGCGATGGGCGGCCAGCGCGTCCAGGAAGCTGTTGGCCGCCGCGTAATTGCCCTGACCCGGGGTGCCGACAATCCCCGCCATCGACGAAAACAGCACGAACGCCGACAAATCCAGGCCCGCGGTCAGGTCATGCAGGTTCCAGGCCCCGTCGACCTTGGCGCGCAGCACCGCATCGACGCGCTCGGGCGTCAACGACGCGATCAGCCCGTCGTCCAGCGCCCCCGCGGCGTGGAACACCCCGCGCAACGGATGCTCCGCGGGCACCCGGTCCAACAGTGCGGCCACCGCGTCCCGGTCGGCCACGTCGCAGGCCACCACCGAGACCGCGGCGCCGGCCGATCGCAATTCGGCCACCAGCTCGGCGGTCCGTTCGTCGCCACCGCTCCGGCTGACCAGCACGACGTGGGCCACCCCGTATTCGTCGACGAGGTGACGCGCCAGCGCCGAACCGGCCATCCCGGTTCCGCCGGTGATCAGCACGGTGCCGCCGGCCAGTCCCGAAGACAGCGTCGTCAGCACGACCTTGCCGATGTGGCGGGCCTGACTGACGAACCGGTACGCCTCGGCGGCGCGGCGCACGTCGAAAGCCCTTGTCGGCAGCGGCTTCAGGACGCCCTGTTTGAGCAAACCGGTCAGCTCGGCCAGCATGGCCGCGATGCGATCGGGGCTGACCTCGGTCAGGTCGAAGGCCTGGTACCGCACGCCGGGATGCTGAGCGGCGATCGCGTCCGGGTCGCGCAGGTCGGTCTTGCCCATCTCGACGAAGTGCCCGCCGCCGACCAGCAACCGCAGCGACGCGTCGATGAACTCACCGGCCAGCGAGTTCAGCACTACGTCCACGCCGCGGCCGCCGGTGGCGGCGAGAAACTTCTGCTCGAACGAGGGCGTGCGCGAGTCCCCGATGTGGTCGTCGTCGAAACCCATCGCGCGCAGCGTTTCCCACTTACCCTGGCTGGCGGTGGCGAACACCTCGGCCCCCCAATGCCGGGCCAGCTGCACCGCGGCCATGCCGACCCCGCCCGTCGCGGCGTGGATCAGCACCCGCTGGCCGGCCCGCAGCCCCGCCAACACCGACAGCCCGTACAGCGCCGTCAAGAACACCACCGGCACGCCCGCGGCGTCCAGCGTGGACCACCCCGCCGGGACCGCGGTCACCAGCCGCGCGTCGACGACCGCTTCCGAGCCGACGATCCCCAGCAGACCCATCACCCGGTCGCCGACCGCCGGCCCCGACACACCCGGGCCGACTTCGGTGATCACCCCGACGCCCTCGGCACCCAACTGGCCACCGCCGGGGTACATTCCCAACGCCACCAACACATCCCGGAAGTTCACCCCGACCAGGGCCACCGCCACGCGCACCTGTCCGGCGGCCAGTTCCACCGGCGGGCTCGGGCGCACCACCAGGTCCTCCAGCGTCCCGCCGCCGCCGGTGTCCAGCCGCCAGTTGCCCGGGGGCAGCGCCAAGGCCGCGTCGGGCGGCACCGCGGTCAGCCGGGCGGCGTACGCCACCCCGGCGCGGATCACCACTTGCGGTTCCCCGCAACCGATTACCGCGCTCGTGTCCAGCGACCCGTCCGAATCGACCAGCACCACCCGGTCGGGATGCTCGGCCTGCGCCGACCGGACCAGCCCCCACACAGCCGCCCCGGCCAGGTCCGCGACGTCCTCCCCCGGCAACGCGACGGCGCCGCGGGTGAGCACAACCAACACCCCGCGCCCGTCGCCGGCCAGCCAGGACTGCAACACGCCCAACGCCTCGTGGACGGCGTCATGCGCGGCCCGCACCACGTCCGCGCCCGCGCCCGGCTCCCACACCACCACGCCGTCGCCAACCTCGTTCTCGCTCAACGGCATCGGGGACCAGGTGACCTCGAGCAGCCGACCGGCTGCCGGGGCCGCCGCGGCCGACAGCTGGGCGGCCGAGACCGGCCGCAGGTCGAGCCGTCGAACCGACAGCACCGGAAGCCCCATCGCATCCGCCAGCTCGATGGACACCGCCCCGCCGCCGAGCGCCGCGATCCGGACCCGCGCCTTCGATGCGCCCGCCGCGTGCAGACTCACCCGCTGCCAGGCAAACGGCAACACCGTCGGGGCGTCCGCATCGGCCAGGCCCAGCGCGTGCAGCGCGGCGTCCAGCAGCACCGGATGGATCCCGAACCCGTCGACCGTGACGCCGGCCTCCGGCGCGACCGCGACCTCGGCGAAGATCTCATCGTCGCGGCGCCACATGGCCCGCAATCCCCGAAAGGCGGGACCGTACTCGTAGCCCCGCGCCGCCAGGCGCGCGTAGGCGTCGCCCACGTCGACCGCCTCGGCGCCGGCCGGCGGCCAGGTCGACAGATCCGCGTCGGGTGCGGACGCGCGGGCGCCCAACCTGCCCTCGGCATTTAGCGCCCACCCCGAATCCGGCTGCGCGCCCGACGAATACACCGCCACCGGCCGCGAACCCGCGGCATCCGCGGCGCCGACGACCACCTGAATATGCACGGAACCGGCCGCGGGCAGCACCAACGGAGCGGACAGGGTCAGCTCCTCGATCGCCGGGCAGCCGACCTCGTCGCCGGCCCGGGCGGCCAATTCCACGAACCCGGTCCCCGGGAACAGCGTCACCCCGGTGACCCCGTGATCCGCCAGCCACGGGTGGGCGGCAACGGAAAGCCGGCCGGTCAGCACCACCCCGCCGGAGTCGGGCCGTTCCACCACCGCACCCAACAGGCCGTGGTCGGCCGCGGCCAGGCCCAACCGGCCGGTATCGCCCGAGCCCATGAACTGGGCCGGCAACCAAAACCGCTGCCGCTGAAACGCATACGTCGGCAGCTCCACGTTCCGAACGTCGCCCCCGGCGAACGCGGCCCGCCAATCCACCTCCGCCCCGGTGACGTGTGCCTGGCCCGCCGACAGCCAGAACCGGTCCAGTCCGCCGTCGTCGCGGCCCAGTGACGGGACGACGGTCACGTCTTCCGCGGAAGCGACGGTCTCTTCGATAGCGGCGATCAGCACCGGGTGCGGGCTGCACTCGATGAACGTCCGGTATCCGGCGTCGCGCGCGTCGCGCACCGCTCGCTCGAATTCGACCGTCTCGCGGATGTTTCGGAACCAGTACTCGGCGTCCAAGCCCGCGGTGTCCATCAGCTCACCGGTGACGGTCGAGTAGAACGCGGTCGACGACGAGTGGGGCTCGATGTCGGCCAGCGCCTGGGTCAGGGGTTCGCGGATCGCGTCCACCTGCGTCGAGTGCGAGGCGTAGTCGACGTCGATCCGGCGGGCCCGGACGTTGTCGGCTTCGCAGCGCCCGATCAGCCCGTCCAGCGCCTCGACGTCACCGGATACGACGACCGCCGAAACGCCGTTAACCGCAGCGACATTCAACCGATCACCCCAGTGCGCCGTCAGTTCCCGCGCCTGCGGCAGGCCGCACGCCAGCGAGGCCATGCCTCCCTCGCCCGACAACTGCAGCAGGAGCCGGCTTCGCAGCGCCACCACCCGCGCCGCGTCCTCCAGCGACAGCGCCCCGGCCACGTACGCCGCGGCGATCTCGCCCTGCGAGTGGCCGATCACCGCGTCGGGCGTGACGCCCACCGATCGCCACAACTCGGCCAGCGACACCATGACCGCCCACAGCGCCGGCTGCACCACGTCCACCCGATCCAGCCCCGGCGCGCCCGGCGCCGCGCGGACGACGTCGATCAACGACCACTGCACATGCTCGCCGAGCGCCTTGTCGCAGCGGCGCATCTGGTCGGCGAACACCGTTGACTCGTCGAGCAATTGGGTCGCCATGCCGGCCCACTGCGACCCTTGTCCGGGGAACACGAACGCCGTCTTGCCCGCGGCCCGGGTCCGGCCCGTCACCACACCCGCGCCGGGCGAACCGGAAGCCACCCCGGCCAGGCCCGCCAGCAGTGTCTCGCGGTCGGGACCCACCACCACCGCCCGATGCTCGAACGTCGAGCGGCTGTTGGCCAGCGACCACCCGACGTCGGCGGCGCTCAACCCCTCGCGGGCGCCCACCCACGCCGCTAGCCGGGCCGCCTGGTCGGCCAGCGCCCGCTCGGAGCGGCCCGACACCACCCACGGCACGGACGGCGGCTGATCGCGTTGGGCCGCAACGGGTTCCGCCTCGGCGGGCACTTCCTCGACGATGACGTGCGCGTTGGTCCCGCTGATCCCGAACGAGGACACCGCGGCGCGGCGCGGACGATCCCCCGCGGGCCAGGGCCGCGGCTCGGTCAACAACGACACCGCTCCCGCCGACCAATCGACATGCGGCGTGGGCTCATCCACGTGCAGCGTCTTGGGCATCACCCCGTGGCGCATCGCCTGCACCATCTTGATCACCCCGGCCGCACCCGCGCCCGCGGACGTGTGACCCATGTTCGACTTGATCGACCCCAACCACAGCGGCTCGGTGCGGCCCTGGCCGTAGGTTGCCAAGATCGCTTGGGCCTCAATCGGATCCCCGAGCATGGTGCCGGTGCCGTGTCCCTCCACGACGTCCACGTCGGCAGCCTCGAGGCGCGCGCTGGCCAGCGCCGCACGGATCACCCGCTGCTGCGACGGCCCGTTCGGTGTCGCCAGCCCGTTGGAGGCGCCGTCCTGGTTGACCGCCGAGCCCCGCAGCACCGCCAACACCGGATGCCCCAGCCGCCGCGCATCGCTCAGCCGCTCCAGCACCAGCATCCCGGCGCCCTCGGAAAACCCTGTCCCGTCGGCGGCACCCGCGTACGCCTTGCACCGGCCGTCGACCGACAGCGCCCGCTGCCGGCTGAAGTCGACGAACATCGCCGGGGTGGCCATCACCGTCACGCCGCCGGCCAGCGCGAGGTCGCACTCCCCCGACCGCAGCGACCGCGCCGCCAGGTGCATCGCCACCAACGACGACGAGCACGCTGTGTCCACCGACACCGCCGGGCCCTCGAGCCCCAGCGCGTACGCCACCCGGCCCGACGCGATGCTCAGCGTCGTCCCGCGCATCCCGTAGCGCTCCAGGTCTCCCGGCACCCGTCCCGCGCCGCCGTACGAACCGTGGAAGACCCCGGCGAACACGCCGGTCGCCGAACCCCGCAAGCCCAGCGGGTCGATGCCGGCCCGCTCCAGCGCCTCCCACGAGATCTCCAGCAGCAACCGCTGCTGCGGATCCATCGCCAGCGCCTCACTCGGCGCGATCCCGAAGAAAGCGGCGTCGAAACCGGCCACGTCGGCGAGGAACCCGCCCTGGCGTGAATACGACTTGCCGACCGCGTCGGCGTCCGCGTCGAAGAGGTTCGCCAGGTCCCAGCCCCGGTCGGTGGGAAAGTCCGACACCACGTCGCGGCCCTCGGCCACCATCGCCCACAGGCCCTCGGGCGAATCCACCCCGCCCGGGTACCGGCACCCCATGCCCACGATCGCCACCGGCTCGGTGGCCTGGGCCAGGTATTCGCGGTTTTCCCGCTTGAGCTGCTCGTTTTGCTTCAGGGACGCGCGCAGGGCCCTCACGAGCTCTTCGTGAGTGCTGTTCATGAGCCCCGGCCTCTCGGGTTACTCAATCGGGGCCAAGCCGCGCGACGATCATCGCCATATTCTCTCAACGGCCGCTCGTGCCGTCTGCGGATCTCGTCAACTGCGGGCGCCAGGGGTTGCGCCACTCGTGGACTCAATGCCAGCGCAGGAGCACGAGCTCAGAACAGAATCCGGGACCCATCGCGATCATCAGCCCGGGGCTGTCGCTGGGCGGCGGCTTGGCCAGGGTGTCGCGCAGCACGTGCAGCACCGACGCGGACGAGAGGTTGCCGATCTCGCCGAGCGAACGCCAGGTCAGCTCCAGCGCTTCGGGCGGCAGGTCGAGGGTCTTGACGATCGCCTCGATGACCTTGGGACCGCCGGGATGGCTGACCCAGGCGCCCACGTCCGTCGTGGTCAGGCCGTGCGCGCCGAGGAAGCCGGTCACGTCGTCGTACAGGTACTGCTCCACGACTCCGGCGACGTCCTTCGACAGGACCAGCTCGAAGCCGGTGGCGCCGACGTCATAGCCCATCGTGCGCAGCGAGTCGGGGTAGAGGTGGCTGCGCGAATCGACGATGTCGGGGCCCGCGGCGCCGATCTGCTCGGCGCGGCGCTCCCCGACGGCGACCACCGAGCCCGCCCCGTCGGCGAACAGGGCGCTGCCGACCAGGCCGGCCACCGTCGGCTTGTAGCCCGGGTAGGTCATCGAGCAGAGCTCCACCGACACCAGGGCGGCGACGCCGTCCGGCGCCCCCCGCAGGTAGTCGTTCATGCGGGCCACGCCCGCGGCGCCGGCCACGCAGCCCAGGCCGAACAGCGGCACCCGGCGCACGTCGGGGCGTAGGCCGAGCCGCCCGGCGATGCGCGCGTCCAGCGACGGAACCGCGATCCCGGTGACCGTCGTGGTGATCAGCACGTCGAGGTCCTGCGGCTGCAGCCCCGCCTCTTCGAGGGCGCCCGACAGGGCCTCGCAGCCGAGGTCCACCGCGTGCTCGATGAACACCCGGTTGGCCACGCTGAAGTCGGTGAGCGTCGGGTATTTCTCGAGCGGCAAAACCAGGTGGCGGCCGTTGACTTTGGAGCTGGCGTGCAGCTGGCGAACGAGGTCCTCGTATTCGGCGAACTCCGGGATGCTGATAAAGAACTCGGTCAGCTCCCGCTGCGAATAGCGGTGAGGCGGCAGGGCGCCGAAGACACCTGCAATGACGCTCATTGGTCCCACCCTTTTGGAGACGTGTAACTAGGCCGATAGGTTCAGCCAGATCGCTTTTCGAGCTGAAAGCTTAGCCGGGTTTCATAAGTTAGGCAGAAACACGGCGCGGACCTGGGGCGTTAGCGGGCGTCGTCGGCGCCTGCCCGACACAAAGTCGGCGCGGTAGAGGCGGGCACGCCGCCGGCCAAACACCACCACATCCGCGCCGCGGGCACCTGGCCGAAGACATTTGCAGCCAAAAAAGCCGGACAATTCGCCGGGGCCCGCAATTTACCGCTGCGTCAATATAAAGCCGGCTTGCGCCCTTACCAAACGGCAAACGGGTCGAACGGGCAAATGATATCCGGCTAGCGGCGGAGCCGGTCCTTGAGTTCGGCGCAGCTCGCCAGCACGGCATCGAGCTGCTCGGCGACCCGGGTGGGCGCGGTGCCGCCGTGAGAGTCCCGCGAGGCCACCGACCCCTCGATGGTCAGCACGTCGCGGACCTCCGGCGTCAGCTCGGGGCTGATGGCGGCCAGTTCGTCGTCGGTCAGCTCGTCGAGCCCGACGCCGCGTCCCTCGGCGGTCCGCACTGCTGCCCCGGCCGCCTCGTGCGCGGATCGGAAGGGGACGCCCTGCCGGACCAGCCACTCCGCGATGTCGGTGGCCAGCGTGTAGCCAGCCGGCGCCAGGGCCGCCATCCGCTCGACGTCGAAGGTCAGGCTGGCCACCAGCCCGGCCATCGCGGGCAGCAGCAGCTCCAGCTGGGCGACGGCGTCGAACACCGGCTCCTTGTCCTCCTGGAGGTCCCGGTTGTAGGCCAGCGGCTGCGCCTTCAGCGTGGCCAGCAGCCCGGCCAGGTTTCCGATCAGCCGTCCGGCCTTGCCGCGGGCCAGTTCCGCGATGTCGGGGTTCTTCTTCTGCGGCATGATCGAGCTGCCGGTGGACCACGAATCGTGCAGGGTGACGTAGCCGAATTCCGTCGAACTCCAGATGATGATGTCCTCGGCCAGCCGGGACAGGTCGACGGCGATCATGGCGAAGACGAACGCGGCCTCGGCCGCGAAATCCCGGGCCGCGGTGGCGTCGACGGAGTTGTCGGCGGCGGCGGCGAAGCCCAGCTCCGCGGCGATCGCGTCCGGGTCCAGGCCCAGCGACGACCCGGCCAGCGCGCCCGAGCCGTACGGGGAGATCGCCGCGCGCCGGTCGAAGTCGACGATCCGGTCCACGTCGCGCAGGAGCGGCTGGGCGTGCGCGAGCAGGTGGTGTGCCAGCAGGATCGGCTGGGCGGACTGCAGGTGGGTCTTGCCGGGCATGATGGCGCTCGGGTGCGCGGCGGCCTGGGCGGCCAGCGCGGCGACGACTTCGAGCGTTTCGGCGGCGACCCGTCGGGCCGCGTCGCGCAGCCACATCCGAAAGAGCGTGGCCACCTGGTCATTGCGCGACCGCCCGGCGCGCAACCGGCCGCCCAGGTCGGGCCCGACCCGATCGATCAGCCCGCGCTCCAGCGCGGCGTGCACGTCCTCGTCGGTCACCAGCGGCGTGAAGCTGCCGTCGGCCACATCCTCGGCCAGGCTGTCCAGGCCGGCCAACAGCCCGTCGCGCTGCTCCTCGTCGAGCAGCCCCGCGCGGAACAGGATCACCGTGTGCGCGCGCGACGCGACGATGTCGTAGGGCGCCAGCACCCAGTCGAAGTGCGTGGACTTGCTCAGCGCGGCCAGCGCGTCGGACGGCCCGTCGGCGAACCGCCCGCCCCACAGCGACCCCTCGCGAGTGCTCACATGGCCCTCACTTCTGCGCGAGCGACCGCATAGGTACGCAGATTGCGGCGTGTCGTCGTGCAGACACGGTCGCTCGCGGTCACGTGGCCCGGTCCCGGCGGGACGCGATCTTCGACGACAACCCGTGCACATAGACGAAGCCCTTCGCGGCGGACTGGTCGAAGCTGTCGCCCTCGTCGTAGGTGGCCAGGTTGAAGTCGTACAGCGACTCGGCGCTGCGCCGTCCGTTGACCGCGATGTGCCCGCCGTGCAACACCATTCGCACCTCGCCGGTCACGTGCTCCTGGGTCTTGGCAACGAAGCTCTCCAGCGCCTCCTTCAGCGGCGAGTACCAGAGCCCGTCGTACACCAGCTCGGCCCAGCGCTGGTCGGTGTGGCGTTTGAAGCGGCCCAGCTCGCGCTCCAGCGTCACGTGTTCGAGTTCGGTGTGCGCGGTGATCAGCACCATCGCGCCCGGCGCCTCGTAGATCTCGCGGCTCTTGATCCCCACCAGCCGGTCCTCGACGACGTCGAGGCGGCCCACCCCCTGGGACCCGGCCCGCCGGTTGAGTTCCTCGATGGCCTGCAGCATGGACACCCGGTTGCCGTCGATGGACACCGGCACCCCGCGTTCGAACCCGACGATCACCTCGTCGGGCGTGCTCCAGTTCAGCGTCGGGTCTTCGGTGTAGGAGTACACGTCCTTGGTGGGCGCGTTCCAAAGGTGTTCCAGGAAGCCGGTTTCCACCGCCCGGCCCCAGACGTTCTGGTCGATCGAGAACGGTGAGCGTTTGGTGACGTTGATCGGGATGGCGTTCTCCTCGGCGAACGCGATCGCCTTCTCCCGCGTCCAGGCGTAGTCACGGACCGGCGCCAGCACCTCCAAATCCGGTGCCAGCGAACCGAATCCGACCTCGAACCGGACCTGGTCGTTGCCCTTGCCGGTGCACCCGTGCGCGACGATGCTGCCGCCGTGCTCGCGGGCGGCCGCGACCAGGTGCTTGACGATCAGCGGGCGGCTGATCGCGGACACCAGGGGGTAGCGGTCCATGTAGAGCGCATTGTTGAGCACGGTCGGCAGGCAATAGCCCTCGGCGAACTCGTCGCGGGCGTCGACGACGACGGCCTCCACGGCGCCGCAATCCAGGGCCCGCTGGCGGACCACCTCCATGTCCTCGCCGCCCTGGCCGAGGTCGATCGCGACCGCGACCACCTCGCGGCCGGTCTCCTTGCCGATCCAGCTGATCGCCACCGAGGTGTCCAGCCCGCCGGAATACGCCAGGATGACGCGTTCTGACATTGATCTGTCTCCTTACTTGATCTGCTCGAGCATCGTGGCGAGTTCCGCGCCGGTCATCGGCTCGCGGGCAACCACCAGGATGGTGTCATCGCCGGCAACGGTGCCGACTACGTACGGTAGGGCCGCGCGGTCGATCGCGCTGGCCAGATAGTGGGCCGCCCCCGGTGGGGTGCGCAGCACCGCGAGGTTGCCGCTCGCGTCGGTCGACACCAGCAACTCGCCGAGCAGGCGCGACATCCGGTCGGTGCCGCCGGATACCCCGCGCACGGGGCTGCCGTCCTCGGGAACGATGTAGACGCCGACGCCGCCGTCGGCGCCGCGCAGCTTCACCGCGCCCAGCTCTTCGAGGTCGCGCGACAGCGTGGCCTGGGTGACGTCGATGCCCTCGCCGGCCAGCCGGGCCGCCAGTTCGCTTTGGCTGCTGATCGATTCGGACGACAGGATCGCCACGACGCGGGCCTGCCGCCCCGCGCGGGTGGTGGTCTCGGGGGTGGTCTTCGAGCGGGTCATCCGGATCGCTCCAGCAGCCACGCCAGCAGCGCCTTCTGGGCGTGTAGTCGGTTTTCGGCCTCGTCCCACACCGCGCTGGCCGGCCCGTCCATCACCTCGTCGGTGATCTCCTCGCCGCGGTGGGCCGGAAGGCAGTGCAGCACAACGACTTCCGGATCGGCCAGCCCGACAAGCCGCGCGTTGAGCTGGAAAGGCAGAAACGGCCCGACCCGGTCCAGCCCGTCGTTTTCCTGCCCCATCGACGTCCAGGTGTCGGTGACGACGACGTCGGCGCCCTTGGCGGCGGCGTCGGGGTCGGCGGTCACGGTGACCGACGCGCCGGTGGCCTCGGCGCGCCGCTCGGCCGCGGCCACCAGCGCCGGGGCGGGCGCGAAGCCGTCGGGAGCGGCGACGGTGACGTGGATGCCGGCGGTCACCCCGCCCAGGATCAGAGAGTGCGCCATGTTGTTGGCGCCGTCACCGAAGTAGGACAGCCGCAACCCCTTCAGCGACCCCTTGCGTTCGGCGATGGTCTGCAGGTCGGCCAGGACCTGGCACGGGTGGAAGTCGTCGGACAGCGCGTTCACCACGGGCACCGTCGAGCTGGCGGCCATCGCCTCGAGCCGGTCTTGCCCGAAGGTCCGCCAGACGATGGCTTCGACATAGCGGGACAACACCTTTGCGGTGTCGCCCAGTGTCTCGTCGCGCCCCATCTGGGTGCTGCGGGCGTCGACGACGACGGCGTGCCCGCCCAGGTGGGCGATGCCCACTTCGAACGAGAACCGGGTGCGGGTGGAGTTCTTGTCGAAGATGACCGCGACCCCGCGCGGCCCCTCCAGGGGGCGACGGACGAAGGGGTCCTTCTTCAGTTCGGCGGCCAGCTCGAGCACCTCGGCCTGTTCTTCCGGTGACAGGTCGTCGTCACGCAGGAAGTGCCGCGTCATGCCGTCGCTCCGTCCAGGATGCCGGGCAGCGCGGCGATGAAGCCGTCGATCTGGGCCTCGGTGATGATCAGCGGCGGCGCCAGCCGGATGACGTCGGGGGCCGCCGCGTTGACCAGGAATCCGGCCTCGCGCGCCGCCGCCTCGACATCCTTGGCCGCCGGCGCCGAAAGCACGATGCCCCAGAGCAATCCGCGTCCGCGCACGTGGTCGATCAGTGGGTGCCCGATCCGCTCGATGCCGTGGCGCACCGATTTGCCCAGCACCTCGGCGTGCCGGACCAGATCCTCCGCGGCTATCACCCGCAGCACCGCCAGCGCCGCCGCGGTGCAGATCGGGTTGCCGCCGAAGGTGCTGCCGTGCAGGCCGGGGGTGAGCAGTTCGGCGGCCGGCCCGACGGCCAGGCACGCCCCGATGGGCAGCCCGCCGCCGAGCCCCTTGGCCATGGTGACGATGTCGGGGGTGATGCCGTCGTGCTGGTGCGCGAAAAACGCTCCGGTGCGGCCCATCCCGGTCTGCACCTCGTCGAGGACCAGCAGGGCGCCGTGCCGGGCGGTGATGTCCCGCGCGGCGGCCAGGTAGCCCTCGGGCGGGACGACGACGCCGCTCTCCCCCATGATCGGCTCGAGGAACACCGCGGCGGTATCGTCTCCGACCGCCGCCGCCAGCGCGTCGGCGTCGCCGTACGGCACATGGGTGACGTATCCCGGCAGCGGCTCGAACGGCGCCTGCTTGCTCGGCTGGCCCGTCAGCGCCAGGGATCCCATCGTGCGGCCGTGGAAGGCCTCTTGCGCGGCAACCAGTTTCGTGCGACCGGTGAGCCGCGACATTTTGAACGCGACCTCATTGGCCTCGGTGCCAGAGTTGCAGAAGAACACCCGCGCCGGCGCGTCGGCCCCCAGCAGCGCGACCAGTTCCTCGGCCAGCGCGACGCCCGGTTCGGTGGCGTACAGGTTGGAGGTGTGCCCCAGCGTGGCCATCTGGTGGGTGACCGCCTCGATGACGGCCGGGTGCCGATGGCCGAGGACGTTGACGGCGATGCCACCGAGCAGATCCACGTAGGTCTTGCCGTCCACGTCGGTGACGACGGCGCCGTCACCGCTGGCGAGCGCCACGGGCGGGGTGCCGTAGTTGTGCATCATTACGGCGTCCCACCGCTGCCGCATCGCGTCGCTGTTACTCACGCGGCCACCACCTTCGTTCCGGTGCCCGCGTCGGTGAAAAGCTCGACCAGCACGCAGTGTTCGACCCGGCCGTCGATGACGTGCGCGCTCGGCACACCCCCGGTGACGGCCCGCAGGCACGCCTCGACCTTGGGGATCATGCCGGTCTCCAGCGTGGGCAACAGCCGCGACAGTGCCACGGTGTCGATTTCGCTGACCAGCGACTCGCGGTCCGGCCAGCTGGTGTACAGGCCTTCGACATCGGTGAGCATCAACAGCTTTTCGGCTCCCAGGGCTTCGGCCAGCGCCGCGGCGGCGGTGTCGGCGTTGATGTTGTGGACCACGCCCTCGGCGTCGGGGGCCAGGGTCGAGACCACCGGAATTCGCCGCGCCGCAATCAGATCCAGCACGGCTGCGGTGTTGACCAGCTCGACGTCGCCCACCAGCCCGATGTCGGTGGCCACGCCGTCGACCGTGACGCTGCGCCGCACCGCGGTGAACAGTTGCGCGTCCTCGCCGGTGATGCCGACGGCGTAGGGTCCGTGCGCGTTGATCAGGTTCACCAGTTCGCGGCCCACCTGCCCGAACAACACCATCCGCGCCACGTCGAGCACTTCGGGTGTGGTGACCCGAAAGCCGCCCTTGAAGTCGCCTTCGATGCCGAGCCGGCGCAGCATGGCGGTGATTTGCGGCCCGCCGCCGTGCACGACGACGGGATGGATGCCGCAGTTGCGCAGGAACGCCATGTCGGCCGCGAAGGCGCCGCGCAGGATGTCGTCGGTCATGGCGTTGCCGCCGTATTTGATGACGACGATCTTGCCGTGCAACTGCTTGAGCCACGGCAGGGCCTCGGCCAGCACCTGCGCTTTGACTTCGGTGGGCAGCGCGTCGATGTTGAGGCTCATGAGCTGTAGGCCGAGTTCTCTTCGACGTAGCCGTGCGAGAGGTCGGTGGTCCGGACGGCGGCCGAGGCGTCGCCGACGCGCAGGTCGACGGTGATGTCGATGTCGGCGCCCGAGAGGTCCACCGCGCGCGCGCCGGGCACGCCCGTCCCGTCGATGCATACCGCGAACCCGTTGAACGACACCCGGATTCGTTCCGGGTCCAGGACGATCGGGGCCATGCCGACGGCCGCGAGCACCCGGCCCCAGTTGGGATCCGAGCCGAACACCGCCGTCTTGACCAGGCTGTCGCGGGCGATCGCCCGGGCGGCGGTCAGCGCGTCGTCCTCGGAGGCGGCCCCGGTCACGGTCACGGTGACGCGCTTGGTGACGCCCTCGGCGTCGGCCTGCAGCTGGGCGCACAGGTCGTCGCAGACCCGCAGCACCGCGTCGTCGAGCTCGGCTTGGGACGGGGTGATCTCGCTGGCGCCCGAGGCCAGCAGCAGCACGGTGTCGTTGGTCGAGCAGCAGCCGTCGATGTCGAGCCGGTCGAAGGTGCGGGCGGTGGCGTGCCTCAGCGCCCGGTCGAGCGCCTCCGGCTCGACGGCGGCGTCGGTGGTGAGTACGCACAGCATGGTGGCCAATGAGGGGGCCAGCATGCCCGCGCCCTTGGCCATCCCGCCGACCGTCCAGTTGTTGGGATGGTGCAGCGCAATCTGTTTGGGCACGGTGTCGGTGGTCATGATGGCTTGGGCCGCGTCCTCGCCGCCGGTCAGCCCGCCGGCCATCTCGTGCACGATCTCGCGCACCCCGGCGAGCACCTTGTCCATCGGTAGCCGGTCGCCGATCAGCCCCGTGGAGCAGACGGCGACCTCGATGGCGCCGGTCTCGGTGCCCCAGTCCGACAGCGCCGCCGCGACCGCCTCGGCGGTGGCGTGGGTGTCCTGGAAGCCGCCGGGACCCGTGCAGGCGTTGGCGCCGCCGGAGTTGAGGATGACCGCGCGCAACTGGCGGGTGGCCAGCACCTGCTGGCTCCACAGCACGGGCGCGGCCTTGACCTTGTTGCGGGTGAACACCCCGGCGGCCGCGTAGTCGGGCCCTTCGTTGAAGACCAGCGCGAGGTCGCGCGCCCCGGACGCCTTGATCCCGGCGGCGATGCCCGCCGCCCGGAATCCGGCCGGGGCGGTGACACCCTGTTCGCGCAGCAACCGCGCCTCGGCGGCAGTCGAGGTCACGGGGCCACCCCTACCACCGAAAGGCCTTCGGTCTCAGGCCAACCCAGCGCCAGGTTCATCGACTGCACGGCGGCGCCGCCGGTGCCCTTGACCAGGTTGTCGATCGCGACAATCGCCACGAACGTCTCCGCGGCCTCGTCCACCGCCACCGCGAGGTGCGCGGCGTTGCTGCCGATCACCGACCCGGTGCGGGGCAGCTGCCCGTCGGGCATCAGGTAGATGAAAGGTTCCGAGTCGTAAGCCTTTTCGTAGGCGGCTTGCAGCTGCGAGAGTGGCGCTCGGGTGCGCGCGGTGCAGGTGGCCAGGATGCCGCGGGAGGTCGGGATCAGCACCGGGGTGAACGACACGGTGACGTCGCGGCCGGTGACGGCCCCTAGTCCCTGAGCGATTTCGGGGGTGTGCCGGTGCGCGCCGGCGATGTTGTAGGCCCGCGCCGATCCGATGACCTCCGAGCCGAGCAGGTCGGTCTTGGCGGCCCGGCCGGCCCCCGAGGTACCGCTGACGGCGACGACCGTGACCGCCGGCTCGATGAGGTCCTCGGCCATCGCTGGCGACAAGGCAAGCAGGGCCGCCGTCGGGTAGCAGCCGGGAACGGCGATGCGGCGGGCGCCGCGCAGCCGGTCGCGTCCGCCGGGCAGCTCCGGCAGCCCGTACGGCCAGCTGCCGGCGTGGCTCGTTCCGTAGAACCGTTCCCAGGCGGCGGCATCGGTGAGCCGGAAGTCGGCGCCGCAGTCGATGATCAGGGTGTCCGGATCGAGGCGTTCGGCCAGCGCGGCCGAATGGCCGTGCGGCAGGGCCAGAAACACCGCGTCGTGGTCTTTAAGGACACCTTCGTCGGTCGGCTCGACCACGCGGTGGGCCAACGGAGTCAGATGCGGATGGTGCTCACCCAGTGTGCTGCCGGCGCTTGCCGCCGCGGTCAGAGCGCCGATGGTGAGGCGGCCGTCGGCGTAGCCCGGGTGCCCGAGCAGGAGCCGTAGGATTTCCCCGCCTGCGTAGCCGGTGGCGCCGGCAACCGCCACCCTCAATACGTCGGCCATCCCGACGATTCTGCATGGTTATGCAGTCGTTTGCAAATCCATTCTGCGCCTCGGTGGAGGGGCGGTGTGCGCCCAGGAGGCCGCGTCGGGCAAGGCTTCGCTTCGCTTCGGAATGGCGAGGCCTACACGACTCTCCTGGGCGCCACCGGGCTATGCGGCGATCCCGATGCCCAAGCTGGCGTCGATGGCCGCCTGCAGCGAGAGCTCGAGGTCGGTCAGGGCGGTGTTGAGGGACACGACGAGCGAGCCGCCGGTCTGTTCCAACGTGGAGGCCGCACCGGACAGGCCGGCCGCCAGGGAGGTGCCGAGCCCGAGCACGCCGGGAGCGCCCACGCCGAGGGTCGCCGCGAAACCGCCGAAGAGCGCGCCACCGATCTGGGCCGCGGTGTTCTCCCAGATATTCGCCAACGCGTTACCCGTGCCGGCCAACCCGGACAAGCCTGTCGCCAGGCTCCCGCCGAGGGTCTCACCCGCGTGGACCAGGCCCGCGAGGCCGCCGGTGAGGCCGCCCGTCAGGGATCCGGTGGCCTGTAGCAGGCCGTTCAGAGCGGCACCGAGGTTAGCCGACAGAGCCCCATTGATGGTCAGTCCCAGGTTGGGAAGGGACAGCGTCGACAACGCGGCAGCGAAGTTCGCGGCCAGGCTCTCGCCAGTCTGGATCGCCGTGTTGAGGCCCGCTGCGAGGTTGCCGGCGAAGTTCGCCGCCAGCGTCTCACCGGTCTGGATAAACGCGTTGAGGTTGGTGCCCAGGTTCAGGCTTCCCGACAACATCGCGTTCAGCGACGCGCCCAACCCATTCAGCGACGCGCTAATCGAACCACCGATTCCGTTCAGCGCCGCGGTCAACCCCAGACCCAGCGCTCCCAGGTTAGGCAGCGTGAACGGAGGCAGGGCCGGGAAGGTGAAAGGCGGTAGCGCCAGCGCCCCCGACAACACCGCGTTGAGGGCGGCGTTGATGTCGGCCCCAATGTTGGGCAACGTGATCGCCGGCAGACCCGGCAACGGCGGCAACGTGAAGCTCGGCAACCCCGGCAGCGACAGGTTGATCGGCGGCAGCCCCGGCAGCGTCAAGTTCAACGCCGCATTCAGCGCCGCGCTGATGTCCGCCCCAATGTTGGGCAGCGTGATCGCCGGCAACCCCGGCAACGGCGGCAACGTGAAGCTCGGCAAGCCCGGCAGCGACAGGTTGATCGGCGGCAACGTCAACGCCCCCGACAACACCGCATTCAGGGCGGCGTTGATGTCGGCCCCGATGTTGGGCAGCGTGATCGCCGGCAGACCCGGCAGCGGCGGCAACGTGAAGGACGGCAGGCCCGGCAGCGACAAGTTGATCGGCGGCAACGTCAAGGCCCCCGACAACACCGCGTTGAGCGCGGCGTTGATGTCCGCCCCAATGTTGGGCAGCGTGATCGCCGGCAGACCCGGCAGCGGCGGCAACGTGAAGCTCGGCAGACCCGGCAGCGACAGGTTGATCGGCGGTAGCCCCGGCAGTGTCAGGTTCAGCGCCGCGTTGAGCGCCGCGTTGATGTCCGCGCCGATGTTGGGCAACGTGATCGGCGGCAGACCCGGGAACGGCGGCAACGTGAAGGACGGCAAGCCCGGCAGCGACAAGTTGATCGGCGGCAACGTCAAGGCCCCCGACAACACCGCGTTGAGCGCGGCGTT
>NZ_JCALDM010000015.1:0-136809 GCF_059812845.1 Mycobacterium sp. NGS34 | reverse complement strand
TAGACGGCCTTGATCTTCGGCATGACGATCGGCTTGACGCCGTAGCGGGGGGCACCGAAGCCGGCGCTGTTGCGCGCGGCGGCGCCCAGCCCGGGCATACCGGGCACGATCGTTCCCGTGCCGGCCTGCGGCGCGGCGGCGGTCCAGCCCACGGTCTGCACCGCAGTCGCGGGGCTCGTGGCCGAGACGAAGCTGCCTGCCCAGCTCGGCGGTGCCGACAACCTGCCCACCATGGTCGCGCTGCCCATGCCCGCGGCCGGCATCCCGGCCATGCCGCCCACGCCACCCGCAGGACCCGTCGCGCTAACGGCATCCGCGGCGCCCGCCGCGGCGGCGGCGTCGCCAGTGTCGCTGGCGGCCGCGGGTAGCAGGCCACCACCGGCCATCCCGAGCAGGTCGGAACCGGCGGAGGCCCAGTTCCCAAAGCCGATGTTGCCGATGTTGGCGGCGTTGCCCGACAGACTGAACGGCCCCGCCGTCGATGTCAGGCTTGTGAGTGGGCCTCCGAACAGCGTGGAGATCTGGTCGGAGAGGGTTTGGACCGGGGTTGCCGCGGCCACGTTGGCGGCCTCGGTCGAGCTGTAGGTGCCGGAGCTCAAGCCCAGCGTGCTCACGAACTGTTGCTGAATGGCCTGAGCCTCGTTGGCGAGCTGTTGATACAGGGTGCCGTATGCCGAGAAAATTCCGGCCTGCAGGGCAGATACCTGGTCGGCGGCGGCCGGAGCAATCGTGGTCGTCGGCGCCGCGGCCCCCGCGTTCTGCGCCGTCAGTGAATTGCCGATCCCCTGCAGCTGCTGCGCGGCGGCTAACAACTCTTCAGGGATTGCTGTCAGAAAGGACATCTGCTGCTCCTCGTGTTCGGAAAATTGCCGATCTCCCTGAAGGGGGGATCGACCTGTGCGTTGGCGTAACGGCTCCTGTGCGTCGGCGTAAGGTTAACCAGGCACAACTCCACAGTCCCGACGGAAAAGGCTAGGGTGACGGGCGTTTACGGCTTCTTAACGCTGGCGCGAGCAGTTTTAACAAGGTCCTGCCGGGCGACATAGCGATGTCATCTGAGATCCGCGCGCAACGCGCCAAATGGCGCGCGAAGCGCGCATCCTAAGCCAAAAGCAGACGGCACGCACCTCTCGGTTTTCGCCGGTTTTGGGCGGGTGCGACGCCCAGGAGCGGCGCTTCGCGCGCTAGATTCGCCGCCGGGCCCCCATAGCCCAATTGGCAGAGGCAGCGGACTTAAAATCCGCCCAGTGTCGGTTCGAGTCCGACTGGGGGCACCAGACCGGTTCGGTGGGCAGTCGCGAGCCGTCGGAGGCGAATTCGAAGCGGGGTAAGCAAGGGGCGGGGTATGCAAGCTGAGACGGCTGCTGCTCACGCTCGTTCGGCGGTCGAGCCGGTCCTTGACGATCCGATGGGACGGCTGGCGCTGTTGCGTCAGATGTACAAAGTCCCAGAGTCCGTCGACCGCGGCTACCTTCCGTACCGGCGGGCGGCGTCGGCATTCATGCGATGGCAACTTCGGCGGGGCCTGTTGAACCCCCCGACGGACCCGTGCCCCGGCAGCCCGTGGTGGCGGTCGATGAACGAGGGACTCCTGCGCGACACCGCGGAAGCCCGGGCGCTCGCGTTCGGCTACGCGGGCCCGCCCTCTGGCTCCGGCGTGGCCGCGCATCTCGAGTTCATCCGGCGACCGACCGCGCGCAGTTGGTATCGCGCCCACAACACCAGCATCGTCGCGGGCTACCTGGCGAACCTGCCACTAGCGGCCGCCGAACGCCGCGTCGAGCGGTTCTTTCTCAATGTCGTTCTGCTCCGCGTGCTGTTCGCCCACGCACTGGTGTCCGCCCCCCGGTTGGCGCTGGGTTGGCTTGCGCCGCTGGGCCGCCCGTTGGGTGATCCGCGCGTCGGGATGACCGGCATCTTCCTGTCGCTGAGTCGAGTGTTGCCCGACCGCTATCCGCTCGGTGACGACGTGGAGAACTACGTCGCGGCCGAGCTTGGATTCGGCCATCTGTTGGACATCGGCGTCATCCAGCCGAGGCTCGACACGCTCTACCGGTGGTCCGCCGACGAGCTGCAGCTTCCCGCGCTTCGCGAGTTGCTCGACGGTCTGACTCCTCGATACGCCTGGGATCCCGCCGATGACGCGATGTGGAAGATCGCTCCGTCGCCGTTGGCGCTCGCGGCGCGAAGGCTGATTCGAGGCTGAACGACTCCTAATGTGATCGCCGGCAAGTCACGGTTGCGACCTGATTCGATAAATGCTTATATAGAAGGATGTCGAATCAGGCAGAAGCTGGGTGTTGCCCTTCGCTGAGCGTGGCCGCCCTGGGCGGGCCAGAGGCCGCGGAGTTGGCGGCGATGTTCAAGGCGCTTGGCGACCCGGTGCGCCTTCGGCTGCTGAGCCTGATCGCCAGCCACCCCGGCGGGGAGGCGTGCGTGTGCGAGATCTCGGCGACCTTCGACGTCTCCCAGCCGACCATTTCCCATCACCTCAAGCTGCTGCGCTCGGCCGGGCTGTTGGACTGCGAGCGCCGCGGCACCTGGGTCTACTACTGGGTGATTCCGTCGGCGTTACGGCAGCTGTCTTCGGCCCTGCATGTTGACGACCGAGCCTTGACGGCCGCCCCGGGATGTGGACCGTGACCGCAAACCCGACGACCGCGTCCGGCCCGGAGGCGGTGGCGACCCGGCTTTCGACGCTGGACCGATTCCTGCCGGTGTGGATCGGTGTCGCGATGGCCGCGGGTCTGTTGCTGGGCCGGCTCATTCCGGGCCTCGGTTCGGCGCTCGGTGCCGTTGCGGTCCAAGGCATTTCACTGCCGATCGCAATGGGCCTACTCGTGATGATGTACCCGGTGCTGGCCAAAGTCCGCTACGACCGGCTCGATGAGGTCACCACGGACCGCAAGCTGATGGTGTCCTCGCTGGCGCTCAACTGGCTGATCGGTCCGGCATTGATGTTCACGCTGGCGTGGCTGCTCCTCGCGGATCTGCCCGCCTACCGCACGGGGCTGATCATCGTGGGGTTGGCCCGCTGCATCGCCATGGTCATCATCTGGAACGACCTGGCGTGCGGGGACCGCGAAGCCGCGGCAGTGCTGGTGGCCCTGAACTCGTTGTTTCAGGTTGTGATGTTCGCCGCGCTGGGCTGGTTTTATCTGTCGGTGTTGCCGGGCTGGCTGGGCCTGCCGCAAACCGGCATCGCCGTGTCCCCATGGCAGATCGCGAAGTCCGTGCTCATCTTCCTGGGCATCCCGCTGCTGGCCGGATACCTGTCGCGCCGACTGGGTGAACGGGCCAAGGGTCGCCACTGGTACGAGACGACGTTCCTGCCGCGCGTGGGTCCGTGGGCACTGTATGGCTTGCTGTTCACCATCGTCATCCTGTTCGCCTTGCAGGGCCGCCAAATCGCCTCCCGGCCATGGGATGTCGCCCGCATCGCCGTGCCGCTGCTGGCCTACTTCGCGATCATGTGGGCCGGCGGATACACCCTCGGCTTCGTGTTGCGGCTGGGCTACGCGCGCACTGCCACCCTGGCGTTCACCGCCGCCGGCAACAATTTTGAACTGGCCATCGCGGTGGCGATCGCCACCTATGGCGCGGCATCGGGTCAAGCCCTGGCCGGGGTGGTCGGACCGCTGATCGAAGTGCCCGTGTTGGTTGGGCTCGTCTATGTTTCCCTGGCGATGCGCTCCCGGCTGTTCCGGTCGGAGCCGCAGGGAGAGGCCGGGGCCGATGGCCGATAAGCCCAGTGTGCTGTTCGTCTGCGTCCACAACGCAGGACGCTCGCAGATGGCCGCCGCACTGCTGAGCCGCATCGCCGGCGATCGCGTCGAAGTTCGCTCCGCCGGAACAGAACCCGCCGACCAGATCAACCCGATCGTCGTCGCCGCGATGGCCGAACTCGGCGTCGACGTCACCGCCGCCACGCCCAAAGTCCTGACCGCCCAGTCGGTACAGACGAGCGACGTCGTGATCACCATGGGCTGCGGCGACACCTGCCCCTACTTTCCCGGGGTGTCCTACCGCGAGTGGAAACTTGCCGACCCCGCCGGCCAACCCCTGGCCGCCGTCAGGGCGATCCGCGACGACATCGCCGGGCGCGTCGAGTCACTGATCGCAGAGCTCCTGCCCAATGCCACGACAACGTAATCGCACCGAAGGAAGGAACCATCATGTCTCGCGTGCAGCTGGCCCTCAACGTCGACGACCTCGACGAGGCAATCGCGTTCTACTCCAAGCTGTTCGACACCGAACCGGCCAAGGTCAAACCCGGCTACGCCAACTTCGCGATCGCCGAGCCCCCGCTGAAACTGGTGTTGCTGGAAAATCCCGGCCACGGCGGCACTCTCAACCACCTCGGCGTCGAAGTGGCAACGACTGAGAAAGTGCACCAAGAAATCGCGCGACTCGCGAGCGCCGGGATGCTTCCCGAAGAGGAAATCGGCACCACGTGCTGCTACGCCACGCAGGACAAGGCCTGGGTCACCGGGCCCGCCGGCGAGAGGTGGGAGGTCTACACCGTCCTGTCGGATTCGGAAACGTTCGGCACGGAAGCCGACCTGCTGCCCGCCGAGGAAACAGGCGGCTGCTCTTGCAGCGGCGAGGACGCCGCTGACGCGTCCCCCGGCGTGGCTGCCACCAGCACGGCCTGCTGCTGAGAAGCAACCACCTGGTGAGGCGAGCGATGCCGGGACCGATCGGTGACATACCGGCCATAGCCAACGATCTGGAACGCGCGCGAGCCGATTTTCATCGCGTACTGCTGGTCGTCGGGACCGAAGAGTGGTCCGGGCGAACCTCCGGGACGCGGTGGACCAACGAGCAACTTCTGTTCCACATGGTGTTCGGATACATGGTTGTGCAGCGACTGCTTGTACTCGTCGCGATACTTGGCCGATCACCGCGACCGCTCAGCCGTGGGTTCGCCCGGATGCTGAACGCAGCGACACCGCTATTTCATCGGATCAATTACTTCGGAACGTGCCTCGCGGCGCGCGTTTACAACCGCACACGTATGGAAGCGAAGATGGATCGCGTCATCGACGCGCTGCAACGCACACTCGCCGCACGGGACGAAACCGCGCTTCGCCGAGCCATGTATTTCCCGACGCGCTGGGACCCGTACTTTCACGAGTCGATGACGCTGGCCGATGTGTACCGCTACCCCGGCCAGCACTATGACCATCACCGCCGACAACTCGCCATCAAAGGGCTAGCTCCGACGACAAATTGAGCCGCGAGTCCAAGCCATCGCACCCACCAGGCCCGGACGTTATGACAGAGAACGTATGACCAGCCGGTCGCGGTGTGTCCCCTGGGCCTGCAATACCTTGACCGACCTGTAGCACTGGTCATACACTCGTGATGTATATGTCGTTATCCGGCGCCCGTTTGGGCTCTAGCGGAGGTCAAGACATCGATGAACGCCCACAGCACCGCCCCCAGCGTCTTCGAAGCCGGCCTGCCCACGTTCAACTACGGCCTCACCGCCACCCCGCACGACATCGTCGAGGATGTCCGAGAGGCGCAAGCGCGCGCACCGATCGCCATCGGGCCCCTCGGCCCGGAAATCCTGTCCTACAATATGGCTCGGGACATGCTGCGCGACAACAGGTTTCGAATGCCATCCGGAGTCACGCTGGCAGCGCAGGGCGTCACCTCAGGTCCGTTGTACGACAAGTTGGCGAACAGCCTGCTTGGCCTCGACGGCCCGCCGCATACGCGGTTGCGCAAACTGGTTTCGCGAGCCTTCACTCCCCGCGCGACAGCAGGTCTTCAAGACACGATCCACGAGGTGGTGAATGGCCTGATCGATCGGGTAGCAGACGCCGGACGGTGCGACGTCGTCAGCGACATCGCGCGGCCCTACCCCACCCCGATCATGTGCGCGCTAATCGGTGCGCCTCGCGAGGACTGGCGCCTGTTCTCAGAGTGGACCGACGAAATCTTCAAGGCCTTCAATTTTCAGCCCACTGCCACCTTCGATGAAGGCGCGATCATGCGGGCGTGGGGCGAATTGGACGCCTACGTCGACGACATGGTCGCCGCCCGCCGGAACAGCCTGACCGATGACCTGCTTTCCGAGCTCATCCGCGCCGAGAGCGACGGCGATCGGCTGAGTCTCGACGAACTCCGCATGCTGGTGGCCGGCTTCTTGATGGCGGGAACGGATACGACGCGACACCAACTGGCCGCGTCGGTGCAGGTGCTCTGCGAACATCCGGACCAGTGGGCGAAGCTGCGCGACCAACCCGAGCTTGCGATGCAAGCGGTCGAGGAAAGCATGCGCCACTCACCGGCGGTGTGTATCGCGCCGCGCACCGCCACCGAGGATGCCGAATTCGGCGGTTACCTGTTCCCGGCAGGGACTTTCGTAGTCGTGAACACCTTTGCGGCCAACCGTGATCCAGCGATTTACGACGATGCAGATCGGTTCGACATCGCGCGCAACGACTTGCCGGCGATTCTGACTTTCGGTGGTGGCGCGCACTACTGCCTGGGCGCCAACCTCGCACGCCGCGAGGTGGCGGAAGCACTCACCATCCTCACCCGACGTCTGTCTGCACCCCATCGGGTCGGTCCGGCGCCGTGGAAATCCCTGCTCGGTATGACCGGCCCCACAACACTTGAGATCGAGTTCGTGGCCGAAATGCTTGTGACAGCGGATGCGTAGTCGCGGCTGGGCCGGAGCGACGCCCGCCTCGGACGAGGAGGCAATTGCCCGCATTCTGAATGCCGTAGACGAAGTCGTCGCCGAACACGGACCAGCGATACGCCTGGCCGACGTCGCCCGGAAACTCGGGGTCACCCGCCAGACGGTGTACCGCTACTTCCCCAACGCCGACGCGCTGCTCATCGCCAGCGCAATGCGCTCGGTCGACGGTTTCATCGACCAGGCTGTACAACGCGCCAGCGGACAGAAAGACCCGGTCATTGCGGTCGTCGAATGCGTGTCGTTCGGAATCGAGAATCTCGTCGGCGATCCACAACTGGAAAGCCTGTTGACGCGGCGACAGGAGGACGACGCCGTCATCTCGCTGACCGCGGACACCGCGATTGCATTCTGCTTGTCGGTTTTCCACCGCCTCGATGTGGATTGGACGCTTCACGGCTTCGACACCAACGCGCTCGGTGAGCTTGCCGAAATGACACTGCGCACTGTGCAGTCCCTCCTGACCGATCCCGGGCAGGAGCGCCGCGACGGAATCGCACTACGCCGGTTCGTTACCCGATGGCTCGGCCCGGCGATCCTCTATCCGCGGATGACGTCGCTGTCGCGATAAGGGTGTCCGGGTGACATGCCAAGGACGGTTCAGATCCCGGTGCAGAGGGTGGGGGCGTCGCACACGTTCCCCGGGCAGTAGGTCGAGTGTGCGGCGTTGACCATGGTTCCGACGTCCAAAAGGGTCACGCCCCTCGCGTTCAAGTGGGCGTGAACGTCGTCGGCGATCTGTTGGGGCGTCCAGCCCCACGTGAGGTCGTAGCAGATCAGGTGCGCCTCACCGATCAGCGCCTCTTCCGTCTGCGGTGGCCACGAGAGGCCGACGGCGCGCAGCTGCGCGAGGTACGCCTCATCTTGGGGGGTGGTGGCACCGGCGGTCGCGGCGCTGCCGAGCAGCGCGGCGCCGGCCATTGTGGGGACGGCCAACGCGGCCAGCCAGCGAGGTGAGGGCATTCGATTCCCTTTCTTTGGTGGTCGCGCCGTGTGGCGGCAGCAAAATCCGAACAGAACAA
This sequence comes from Mycobacterium sp. NGS34, assembly GCF_059812845.1. NCBI lineage: Bacteria > Bacillati > Actinomycetota > Actinomycetes > Mycobacteriales > Mycobacteriaceae > Mycobacterium > Mycobacterium sp. NGS34. The sequence goes on along the minus strand of NZ_JCALDM010000015.1, from coordinate 129,072 downwards.
TAGCGAAATGCGCAGTAAGTTGGTCGGGTTCGTTACAGGCCACCGCACCGCGAAGGAGTCAGTGCCGAAGTGCCAGAGGACCCGCGCGTCGACGGCGTCTCGCGCCAATACGATCGGTGGGAGTATCCGCCGCCCGTAATGGATCTGGAGGCGTGGACCAAAAACCACTGGGATTGGTTCGATCCCTTCTGGGCCCATCGCGTCTTGTGGCCGAATCGCGAGTACAAACCGGACGCCGACATTCTGATTGCGGGTTGCGGCACGTATCAGGCGGCGGTCTTCGCGTTCATGAATCGCGCGGCCAAGGTGGTGGCGATCGATGTCAGCCGGGCGGCGCTGGATCACGAGCAGTATCTGAAAGACAAACACGGGTTGCGGAATCTGGAGCTGCACCTGCTTCCGATCGAAGAGGTGTCGTCGCTCGACAGCGACTTTGATCTGATCGTCTCCAGCGGCGTGCTGCACCACATGGCCGATCCCCTGGCGGGCCTAACGGCGCTGGGCGAATGCCTGCGCAGGGACGGCGCCCTGGGCGTCATGCTCTACGCGAAATACGGTCGGGTCGGAGTCGAGATACTGGAATCGCTTTTCCGCGACCTCGGGCTGACGCAGGACGAGGCGTCGGTCCAGCTGGTCAAAGACGCACTCGCGCTGCTGCCGCCGGACCACCCAGTCCGGACCTATCTGAACGGGGCGCTCGATTTGCGTTCCGACGGCGCCCTCGTCGACACGTTCTTGCACAGCCGCCAACGCAGCTACACCGTTGCGGAGTGTCTTGACCTCGTCAGCTCGGCCGGGCTTGCGTTTCAGGGATGGTTTCACAAAATGCCGTACTACCCGCACGACCTGTTTGCGCCCGGGAACGCTTTCACGTCCGTGCTGAATCGATTGCCTGACATCGAACTCTGGTCCGCGGTGGAACGCCTGCAAACGGCCAATGCCACCCATTTCTTCATCGCCTGCCGACCCGAGCGCCCGAAGGAGGACTACACGATCGACTTCTCGGCGCCGGGCTCGCTCGACTACGTTCCCCTGACGCGGGCGGCGTGCCTGCTGTCCGGCGACGAGATCCACCTGCCGGGCGGCAAGCTGAAGCTCGAGCCGGCCCAGCTGGCCTTCGTCCGCCACGTCGACGGGCGCCGCACGATTCGGGAGATCGTCGAGCGGGTGGCGCAGAGCGGCGTCGCCCCGGAACGCCGGGCCGAGCTCGAGGAACTCGCGCGCGTGCTGTTCCGGTCGCTGTGGCGCATCGACTTCCTGGCGATGGCGCTGGACACGCATTCGACCGGTTAGCCTTGCCGCCGACGGCACCGGAAGGAGCCGCTCATAAACTGGCCCCTCGTGGGCATGCTGTCTGGTTTCGCGCCGTGGATCGTCTACTGGGTGCTGGTCGGGAACGTCCCGTTCGCCGCCGCCGCTCTGGTCGCGCTGGCGATCGCGGTCGCGGCGTTCGCGGCCGGCGCCCCCGGCGGCAAAATATTCCAAATCGGCACTCTCGCAACGCTTTTGGCGTTGACCATCCTGGCCCTCGGGCTCGGTGACTCGTTTGGTCAGCGGTGGCTGCTGCCGCTGAGCAACGCCGGGATCCTCGCGGTCGCGCTCGTCGGCGTGCTGGCCGGCCGGCCGTTCGTGCGGGAGTTCGCCGCCGCCGAACAACCCGCCGACGTGGTCAAGACGGAGCTGTTCGCCCGGCTGGTGCGGGTGCTGTCCTGGGTCTGGATCGCCGCGTTCGCCGGCATGACGGTGTCGTCGGTGATCCCGCCGATCGTCGACCGCAACGCCGGCCTGCAGGACACGGCCCCGTTGTCCTACGTCGGCTACTGGATCATCCCGTTCTCGCTGCTGGGCGTGGCGGCGCTGGCATCGCGGGTGCTGCCCGACCGGATGCTGGCGGGAATCGACGACGTCGCAAGGGAGACCTCGTTCGTCGCCTACGACGAAGCCACCATCGACGAGCTGTACTACCTGGCTCAGGAACACGCCAACCGCGAGGTCGGCCCCGGCAAGGAGGCCTACAACGTCAAGGTCGGGGGGATGGGGACCCCGCTGACCGGCGACGAATCGCGAAAGTCGTGGCCTTCTACCTACAAAGTGCGCGATAAGCGGCGCTAGACGCGCCAAAATCGGCTTCATGGCATCCACTCGCCGGACGGCGTCGCGTGCGTGGCTGGCCGCGGCCGCGGTGTTGCTCACGGTGGCGGCCTGCGCGTCGGATCCCCCGCCCCCGCTGTCGGTGCCGCCGCTGAAGGAACTCACCACCCGCGCCGGGACGGTCCTGACCATCTCCCCGGGCCAGCTACTGACCGCCACCAGCGGCGTCACACCGGTGGCGTTCGGCAAGCCCGCGCACGGCACCATCGCCTACGGCGCGTACGGGGCGATGATCTACACCCCGGACGCCGGGTTCACCGGCACCGATCAGCTTCCGGTCACCGTCAGCCACGCCGTGCGGCTCTACGCCGAGGACGAGACGCCGCTGCTCATCGTCGGCGAGGTCGCCGTGCAGGCCAACGCGCACGGGTCCGCGATCGCCGCGGTGCCCGGCAGCGCCGACGAAATCTACGGCCTGTCCGATCGCGGCCCGAACGTCGATGGGCGCACCGCCGGCGAAAAGGTGCTTCCCATACCGACTTTCCATCCGCAGATCGCCAAGCTCAAACTCCGCGACGGCGTCGCGTCGCTGGAGCAGATCATCACGCTGACCGGAAAGGACGGCGCGCCGCTCGTCGGCGTCATCGACCCGCGCGCGTCCACCGGCGAGTCGCTCGTCGACCTCAACGGCGATCGGCTGCCGCCGTCGGATCACGGCCTGGACAGCGAAGGCCTGGTCGCCATGCCCGACGGCACGTTCTGGGTGTCCGACGAGTACGGCCCGTTCGTCGTCCACTTCGACGCCAACGGCAAAGAGCTGGAACGGCTTTCGCCGTATGACGGCACGCTGCCCGGCGAGCTGGCGCTGCGCGGCCCGAATCAGGGGATGGAGGGGCTGACCGTCACGCCCGATGGCGGGACGCTGGTGGGCATCATGCAGTCGGCCCTGCACACGCCGGGCCTGGCCGGCTCGGCCAGATCGGTTCCGGTCACCCGCATCGTGACCATCAACCTCGCCAACCGCGGCGACGTGCATGAGTACCTCTATCCGCTGGCCGATCCGCAGCACACGAAGGTCGCGGTGTCGGAGATCACCGCCGTCAGCGCCACCACGTTCCTGGTCGACGAACGCGACGACCGGCCGCAGCCCGACGGCAACAAGAAGATCTACGCGGCCGACATCACCGGCGCCACCGACGTCGGACCGCGCTCGACGGTGCCGGGGGCGACCTATCGGGCCGACGGCGGCGGCCTGCTGGTGGACGGCGTCCCGATCGAGACGTCCGTCGGGGTGAGCACCGACGCGGCGGCCACCGACAAACTCAGGGCCGCCGGAATCACCTTGCCCGCCAAGACGCTGAAGCTCGACCTGGGGGGCCTGGTGCGTTCGTTGTCCCCGAACGGGGATTTCTTCGGGCACGACCACGTCGAGGGGCTCATCAGCCGGGACGGCGGTAACACGCTGATCCTGGCCAACGACAGCGACTTTGGGATCGCCGGGCTGGTCGGTGGGCCGGCCGCCACCCCGCCGTTTCAACTCAAGCCCAAGATGCTGCCCAACGGCACTCAGGACAGCGGCGAGATCCTGGTGGTCGACACCACCAGGCTGCCCGCCGCGACCGAATCGGTGATGGTGCCGATCAGGGTCGCCTGAGACGCGCTTATCCGATGTGGGCCACCCTGTAGCACATTAAGTGCTACACTGGCCGAGTGGAAGTGATCGGAATTCGTGAGCTACGTCAAAACGCGAGCGCCTGGGTGGCGAAAGCGAAGGCTGGGTTGACCATTCAGATCACGGACCGGGGCAGGCCGGTGGCTCGGCTCGTTCCACTCACGCCGGCCGAGCAGGCCCGCGACAAGCTCATCGCTGAGGGGGAATTGATCCCCGCCACTGCGCCACGCGTCCCCTTCAGCGTGGCCGATCTGATTGAAGGTCATTCGCTCAGTTCGATAGTGGAAGAGCAACGAGCCGACCGATGATCTACCTAGATACCTCGGCAATCGTCAAACTTGTTGCCGCTGAGCCAGAATCGGAAGGGCTAGTCGGGTGGTTGAACGCGCATCCGGAGGAAGACCTTGCTACAAGCGCGATCGGTCACATTGAGCTCATCCGCGCGGTCGCACGGATCGGACCCGACGCTGTGGCCAGAGCGCGAAATGTGGCCTCGACGATAGATACCTTGGTGCTGACTGACGCTATCGCGGCAGCGGCGGCCCTCATGCCGCCCCCCGAGCTGCGCACGCTCGACGCGATACACCTGGCCACAGCTCACGCCCACCGACGCAGTATTACGGCATTGTGCGCATACGATCGCCGACTCATCGAGGCGGCTGCCGCGCAAGGCCTGGCGACCGCCTCGCCGGGAAACGATTAAGAACGGCGAAGCGCCGACCTGCGCCCGCTCCGGTCGGTGGCGCGGTTCCGATACGTTGGTTCCGTCGGAGCGAGCCTTGAAGGAGTTGCGATGAACGCACCCAGCCCGGACGCCATCCGCGCGGAAACCATCACCATCACCGGCCAGGGCGGCGACGAGATCGAGGCCTACCGCGCGTCGCCACTGGCCGAAGGGTCGCGCGGCGGAATCGTGTGGATCCACCACATGCCCGGCTACGACCGGGAAACCAAGGAATTCGTGCGGCGGCTCGCGGCCAGCGGCTATCACGCCGTCGCCCCCAACCTGTATTCGCGCGAGGCCCCGGGCGCCGCCCCCGACGATGCCGCCGCGACGGTGCGGGCCGCGGGTGGCGTGCCCGACGAGCGGCTGGTCGGTGACGTCGCGGGCGCGGTCGAGCACCTGCGTTCCCTGCCCGGCGCCAACGGGAAGTTCGGCGTCATCGGGCACTGCTCGGGCGGGCGGCACGCGTTTCTGGCGGCGTGCTCGCTGCCGTTCGACGCGGCGGTGGACTGCTACGGCGCGTTCATCGTCGAGGACCTACCGGAAGGCATGCCCAAGGCCATGCAGCCGATCCTGCACCTGGCGCCGAAGCTGAGCTGCCCGATGCTTGGGCTGTTCGGGGCCGACGACAGGTTCCCGGCACCGCCCGCCGTTGCCACCCTGGACGCCGAGCTGACCAAATTCGACAAGCCACACGACTTTGTTTCCTACGACGGCGCCGGCCATTCGTTCTTCTCCGTCGACCGGCCGGCGTACCGGCCGGAGGCGGCCGTCGACGGCTGGCGGCGCATCGACGAGTTCTTCGCCACCCACCTGAAAGGCTAGGCGTCCCAACACATGTGCACATACCTAACCGAACACGTCCGGATCGACGGCAGCGGCAAGGGCAAGACCGGCTGGTTCGGCGCGACCCGCGCCACGGTGTACGTCGACCATCCCGTCCACGCGCCCTACGGCCACACGGTCAACATCGACGTCATCAACCCGGAGCTGGGCCCGTCCGCGCGCGTCGCTCTCGAGCTCACCGAGGAGAGCGCCCTGGCCCTGGCCGGGGCCATCCACAAAGCGATCGCCAACGCGCCGGCCGGGCTCGCGTCGAAGGATCAGGCATGAGCGCCGAGCGCGACTACCCCCAGATGGCCGCCACCCGCGGGCGCATCGAGCCCGCGCCGCGGCGGGTCCGGGGCTACCTCGGCCCCGACCTGGTCTTCGACACCACCTCGGCCCGGTACGTGTGGGAAGTGCCTTACTACCCCGCGTATTACGTGCCGCTCGCCGATGTCCGTGCGGAGTTCCTGCGCGACGAGGACCACCCGCAGAAGGTGCAACTCGGCCCGTCGCGGCTGCACTCGCTGGTCGGCGGCGGCCGGACCTATCCCTCGGCGGCGCGGGTGTTCGACGCCGACGGCGACGGCCCCGTTGCGGGCACCGTGCGATTCGAATGGGATCCGTTGCGGTGGTTCGAGGAAGACGAGCCGATCTACGGCCACCCCCGCAATCCGTATTCGCGGGTCGACGCGCTGCGCTCGCACCGGCACGTCCGCGTCGAGCTCGGGGGAACCGTGCTGGCCGACACCCGGTCCCCGGTGCTGCTCTTCGAAACCGGGCTGCCCACAAGGTATTACATCGATCCGACCGATATCGCGTTCGAGCATCTGGAAGCCAGCCCGACGCGGACGCTGTGCCCCTACAAGGGCGTGACGTCGGGCTACTGGTCGGTGCGGGTGGGCGACACCGCGCATCCGGACCTGGCGTGGACGTATCACTATCCGCTGCCGGCGGTGGGCCAGATCGCCGGCCTGGTGGCCTTTTACAACGAGAAGGTCGACATCACCGTCGACGGCGCGGCCCTGCCCCGGCCGCAGACCCAGTTCGGCTGACCGCAAGGACCGGCTTGGACGACTCCGACGATGTTGCGGCACAACGGGTTCGGTGAGCCGCACTCGATTTTCCCGAAACGTGTTCGTGCTTAAGGCAATTCCCGAGGCAGCGCTGACACTACGTCGCGGCGCGCGTCGCGACGAACAGCCGGAGCCGGCAGTCTTGGCCGTGTCGCGACGGCCGGCTGAGGACCCGCGGCGTGGCGTTGAACGGCCCGGCTCCCGGAACAGATGAAATCAGGATTTAAACCGTTGCATACACGGCCGAAACAATCCGGGCAAAGGCTTCACCCGTCTACGGCGTCATTTCGCACCGCAGCTGATTATAGCCCGCCGGCTCGAATTGGGGTGTGTCTGAACCATGTTGCCCTATCCCGATTGGCTGAACCCCGGAGACAACGCCTGGCAATTGGTGGCCGCGACCCTTGTTGGCCTGATGAGCATCCCAGGCATCGCCGTGCTCTACGGCGGCATCGTGCAGAAGAAGTGGGCCGTCAACACCATGTTGATGGCGTTCACCGGATTCTCGCTGGTGCTGGTCGTGTGGGTGCTGTGGGGCTTCAAGATGGGTTTTGGCGAGCCGCTCAAGCTCGGCCCGGGCATCCTGAGGGCCGCCGTGGGGATCCCCCACACGATCCTGAGCAGCAACAACCAGGAACAAGCCGTCATCCCGCTGTTGGACGGCACCATGCCGAAATTCCGCTTCTCGCAGACCACGCTGGCGTACTTCCAGTTCGTGTTCGCCGCCATCACCCCGCTGCTGTTCCTCGGCAGCGTCATCGGCCGGATGAGCTTCAAGGTGTGGCTCATCTTCGTGCCGCTGTGGTCGACGATCGCGTACTCGGTCAACGCGTTCCTGTTGTGGGGCGGCGGCTGGTGGGCGCAGGCGGGTGCCCTGGACTACAGCGGTGGATACGTGATTCACCTGGCCGCCGGGACCACGGGCTTCGTCGCCGCCGCGGTGATCGGTCCGAGGCTGGCGCGCGACCGCGAACGCGCCGTGCCCAACAACCTTCCCCTGGCCGCCGTCGGCGCCGGGGTGCTGTGGCTGGGCTGGAACGGATTCAACGGCGGTGACCCGTACTTCTCCGGTGCCGACGCGTCGCTGGCGGTGCTCAACACCAACCTCACCACCGCTGTCGCGCTGCTCACCTGGGTGCTGTGGGACATCTTCGCGAGCAGGCAGCGCAAGCCGACGTTCCTGGGCGCGATCAACGGCATGATCACCGGGCTGGTCGCCATCACCCCGGCGGCCGGCTTCGTCAACAGCTTCGGCGCGATGATCATCGGCGTCGTCGCCTCCTCCCTGGTCTGGATGTCCTGGAACTGGCTCGGCCGGACCCGACTGTTCAAAAAGGTCGACGACACGCTCGGCGTCTTCCACACCCACGGGGTGGCGGGCTTGTCGGGCGGGTTACTCGTCGGGGTGCTCGCCGACCCGAAGATCGTCGAATACCTCGGCGGCAGTGCGGGATCGGACGTCACCTTCTCCGGCTGGCTGTGGGGTCATCACCCGAAACAGATTTTGATCCAGGCCGGCGCCGCCGCCACCGTCATCGTCTGGGACGCGATCGTCACGTTCGTCATCCTGAAAGTTCTCGGCCTCTTCATGAAGTTGCGGCTGCCCGATGAGGTCCTGGAAACCGGCGACCTCGGCGTGCACGACGAAGAGGCCTACCCCGACGAGGGTCTCGTCACGGGCCGGCGTGTCGAGCCGTTGGTGGGCGCGCGAACCGAGCCGGCGGCCGCGGAACCCGCGGACGATTGAGTGGTGAAGCCATGAAGCTGGTCACCGGGATCGTCAAGCCCTTCACGCTCGACGACGTCAGGCACGCCGTGGAAGCGGTTGGGGTACTGGGTCTGACCGTGACAGAGGTCCAGGGGTATGGGCGGCAGCGGGGCCACACCGAGGTGTACCGCGGCGCCGAGTACGCGGTCGAGTTCGTCCCCAAGGTCCGCGTCGAGGTTCTCGTCGACGAGGCGTTCGCCGACCGGGTCGTAGAGGCGATCATCGGCGCGGCGCGCAGCGGGAAGATCGGCGACGGCAAGGTGTGGGTTTCACCGGTGGAGAAGGTTATTCGCATCCGGACCGGTGAACGCGACCGCGACGCGCTCTAATTGTTTTGGGCCAGTGACGCGCCCAGGCGGGAAGATGTGACATTCACCTCTCCAATCGATAAATAATAAGATTTTCCTTATTTATGGACGGCTGTCCACCCGTCCGGATGGTTCGCCGTATGAGCGAAAACCGCCGTCTATCAAGGCATATTCGCTTGGCCCTCGGATCACCTCCGCTTAATTGTTTAGCCTCGGCTATGCGGCAATCGCGTTTATTCGGGTGACGTGGATCACAGGCATCGCCGAGAAATATTTTTGCGCCGAAATTCGTCAGTAAAATTTGTTAAAAGCAACCATCTCTGGATGCTGTAACCGCGGTTTATCCAGGGCCGCAGGTGTGACACGGCTGGCTGTGATCGCTGTGTCACCTGCGGACATACCACGAGCGAAGGCGGTGCCGGCATGCGCGACGTGAACCACCGGAAGGACTCCGGCGAGGGCCGGGCCATCGAGTTGGGCGCGGCGGCGGGATTCCCGATCGTCGCGCGGATCGCGGTGCGCCAAGGCCCGATCAGCGGCATCGTCGCCAGCCCGGACGGCACCCGACTGATGGTGGCCAACTACGGCTACCACAGCGTCTCGGTGATCGACACCGACACCTGTCGCGTCGTGCAGACCGTCGCCGGCGTGCCCGAGCCCTTCGCGCTCGCCGTCGGCGGCCGCGACGGCGATCGCGCATACGTCAGCACCGTGACACCCGCGTACGACTCGATCGGGGTCATCGACCTGCCGACCGGTACGGTCACCGCGACGCACGCGCTGGCGCTCAGCGTGAGCGACCTGGCGGTCAGCCCCGACGGCGACTACGTCTACGCCGGCCGCCACGGCGCCGGTGGGCCCGACGTCGCCGTCCTGGACGTCAGGACCGGCCGCGTCGAGGAGATCGCACTGTCGAACCGGGCCGGAAGCATCACGGAATGCGTGCGGTCCAACGCGGACGGGAGCCGGCTCTACGTCGGCACCAACGGTCCCGGCGGGGGACAGCTCGTCATGATCGACCCGCACGCCCCGACCCGATCGCGCGTCCTGGGCACCGTCGAGATCGGTCTGCCCATCCGCGACGTCGCGCTCAGCCCCAACGGTGCGATCGCGTACGTGGCCAGCTGCGCCCCCGAGCTGGGCGCCGTGATCGACATCGTCGACACCCGCGTCGGCAAGATCGTCGGCACCAGCAAGATCAGCGAGGTCGGCGGCATCCTCACCGCCCTGACGCTCAGCGGCGACGGCGATCGCGCCTACCTGGTCAGCGACGAGGGCGTCACGGTGCTGAGCACGCTCACCCACGACGTCGTCGGCACCATCGGGGTGGCGCACCAGCCGTCCTGCGTGGTCGAAAGCGCCGACGCACGGTACCTCTACGTCGCCGACTACGCCGGCACGGTCACGGTGGCGCCGGTCGCCTCGGTCGTCGCGCTGGGCGTCGAGGCCGCACCGGGGTCGGCGGCCGAATGGGCGGCGCCCGAGCTGCTGCCGGCCGAACCGGTTTTCGCCTAGCCGTAGCCGTAAAACGCGCGTTGTCGGGGTAACCCGTTTTCTACCGGTGGTGTGCGGCGATAACATTCGCCCGACCGCACACGAGGCGGTGCCGCGTCGAGGGTAAGGCGGTACGCGATGGACAGCACGATGCAGGACTATCCGCTGACGATCGCCGCGATCATGCGGCACGGCTGCGGGATCCACGGCGAACGCACGGTCACCACCGCCACGGGCGACGGCTACCGCCGGACCACCTACCGCGAGCTCGGTCAACAGGCGGCCCGGCTGGCGAACGCGCTGCGCCGCCTCGGGGTGACCGGGGACCAGCGCGTCGCGACCTTCATGTGGAACAACGCCGAGCACCTGGCGACCTACCTCGCGGTGCCGTCGATGGGCGCCGTCCTGCACACCCTCAACATCCGCCTGTTCCCCGAGCAGATCGTGTTCGTGGCCAACGAGGCCGAGGATCATGTCGTGCTGGTCGACGCGTCACTGGCCAAGCTGCTGGCGCCGGTCCTGGGGGAGCTCAAGACCGTGCAGGCGGTGATCGTGGTCGGCGACGGCGACACGGCCGCGCTGGAGGCGTCCGGCAAGACCGTGCTGGCCTACGCCGAGTTGATCGACGCCGAATCGCCCGACTTCGACTGGCCTGAGATCGACGAGACGTCCGCGGCCGCCATGTGCTACACGAGCGGCACCACCGGCAACCCGAAAGGCGTTGTCTACAGCCATCGTTCGAGCTTCCTGCACGCCATGGGGGGGTGCACCACCAACGGGATCGGCGTGGGGGCGGTCGACAGCGTGCTGCCGATCGTGCCGATGTTTCACGCGAACGCCTGGGGGCTGCCCTACTCGGCGCTGATGGCCGGCGCCGACCTGGTGCTCCCCGACTGCCACCTCGACGCCGGCTCGCTGATCGCCATGGTCGAAACCCAGCGGCCCACCGTCGCCGGCGCCGTGCCCACCATCTGGAACGACGTCCTGCATCGCCTGGAGGACGAGCCCGAACACGACATGTCCTCGCTGCGCCTGGTGGTTTGCGGCGGCTCGGCCGTCCCGGTGTCGCTGATGCGCACCTTCGAGGAGAAGCACGGCGTCCAGATCCGCCAGCTGTGGGGCATGACCGAAACGTCGCCGATGGCCACCATGGCCTGGCCGCCGCCCGGAACCCCGGAGGACCAGCACTGGGCGTTCCGCGCGACCCAGGGCCAACCGGTGTGCGGGGTGGAGATGCGCATCGTCGACGACGAGGGCGCAGTGCTGCCCAACGACGGCGCCGCCGTCGGCGAGGTGGAGGTCCGCGGCCCGTGGATCACCGGCTCCTATTACCTGGGCCACGACGACTCCAAGTTCGACTCCGGCTGGTTGCGTACGGGCGACGTGGGCCGCATCGACGAGCGCGGCTTCGTCACGCTGACCGACCGGGCCAAAGACGTGATCAAGTCCGGCGGCGAATGGATCTCGTCGGTCGAACTGGAGAACTGCCTCATCGCCCACCCGGAGGTGCTCGAGGCCGCGGTTGTCGGGGTCCCCGACGAGCGCTGGCAGGAGCGGCCGCTGGCGGTCGTGGTGGCCAAGCACTCCTCGGTGAGCGCCGAGGACCTGCGAAAGTTCCTCGCCGACAAGGTCGCCCGGTGGTGGCTGCCCGAGCGGTGGACGTTCGTTGAGGAGATTCCGCGGACCAGCGTCGGCAAGTACGACAAGAAGGCCATCCGGGCGCGATACGCCGAGCACGGCTATTGGGTGGTCGAGGCGCGCGATTGAGGCGGCGGCTCTCGTGCGCGAGCAGACACAAAATCGCGTAATTTCGCATCCAACAGTGCGATTCTGCGTCTGCTCGCGAGTGAGAAGGTGAGGGGCGCGCTGAATGAAAGGCGTTATGCCAGTGACACAATCGCTCGTCGTCGACGAATCCCTGGTCGTCCCCGTCCCCGCCGAGGAGGCCTTCCAGCGCACGCTGCCCGCCCCGCTTCCCGACCTCTTCAAGCGCCGGCACGGCCCGATTCCGCCCGTCCGGGAGGTGAGCGAGCAGACCGGCGCATGGGACGCCGCGGGCCAGACCCGCGTCGTGCACCTGGCCGGCGGCGCCAGCATGCGCGAGGAGCTGACCAGCGTCGAGCCGCCCCGGTCGTTCGGTTACCGGTTGACCGAGATCCGGGGTCCCATGGCCCTGCTGGTCGATCATGTTGTGGGCGAATGGATCTTCGCCCCCGCGGCGGGCGGGACCGAGATCACCTGGCGCTGGGACATCTACCCGAGGTCACCGCTGACATCCTGGGCCCTGCCGCTGTTCGGCCGAATCTGGAAGGGCTATGCGCGCCAAGCCCTGCGGGACCTCTCGGCGATGCTGACGGAGTAGCACCGCGAGATTTAAACCGTTGCGGCCCACCGCGGCGTGTCGTCGCACCCATGTAAGTGTCGCGGAACGAAAGCCGCCGACCGCCCTTCGGTACCGTCGACACCATGTGCCGACTTTTTGGCTTGCACGCCGGGACGGACGTGTGCACCGCGACGTTCTGGTTGCTGAACGCTCCGGACAGCCTGTCGGCGCAGAGCCGGAAGAACCCGGACGGCACCGGCCTGGGTGTGTTTGACGCGCACGGCCGGCCGCAACTGCACAAGGAACCGGTCGCGGCCTGGCAGGACAGCCAATTCGCCACCGAGGCGCACGAGCTGACCGGCACCACCTTCGTCGCGCACGTCCGTTACGCCACAACGGGTTCGCTCGACGTCCGCAACACCCATCCGTTTCTGCAGGACGGGCGGATCTTCGCGCACAACGGCGTCGTCGAGGGGCTGGACGGCATCGACGAACGGCTCCGCGAGCTCGGCACCGACGGGCTGGTGCTGGGCGAGACCGATTCCGAGCGGGTGTTCGCCTTGATCACCGGTTCGATCCGCGGCCGGGACGGCGACGAGACGGCGGGCCTCGTCGACGCCGCGCGGTGGCTTGCGGCGAACGCGCCGATCTACGCGCTCAACGTCCTGCTGAGCACGGCCACCGACATGTGGGCGCTGCGCTACCCCGACGCCCACGGGCTTTACGTCCTGGACCGGAGACTGGACGGCGCGCCCGATTTCGACATGCAGACCAAGCGAATTCGCGCGTGGTCGCGGCCGCTGTGCACCCGATCGTCGGTGGTGTTCGCCACCGAGCGGATGGACGAGGACCCGCGCTGGAGCCTGATCGCGCCCGGCGAGCTGGTCCACGTCGACGCGGGGTTGGGTGTCACCAGGGATTTGGTGCTGCCCGACCCGCCGAGCCATCAGTTACGCCGAGAGGATCTCAGCGAGTCGGTTCAGCGCGCCCAGCACACCGGTGCGTCCGCGTGACGGCCAGACGCGCGCTCGTGCTCGCCGGCGGGGGAATCGCTGGAATCGCTTGGGAGACGGGGGTTCTGCGCGGCATCGCCGACGAGTCGCCGGCGGCCGCCCGGCTGCTGCTGGATTCGGATGTGTTGGTGGGGACGTCGGCGGGTTCCGCGGTCGCCGCGCAGCTCGGCAGCGGGTGCCCGCTCGAGGCGCTGTTCGATCGGCAGGTCGCCGAGTCGTCGGCCGAGATCGATTCCGGCGTCGACATCGACGACATCACCGAGGTGTTCCTGACCGCGCTGGGCGAGCCCTACGACGACGCGCAGGACAAGACCCGCCAGCAGATGCGCCGGATCGGGGCCGTGGCGCTGGCGACCGAGACCGTGCCCGAGGCCGTCCGGCGCCGCGTGATCGCCCAGCGCCTGCCGTCACACGACTGGCCTGACCGGGCGCTGCGGATCACCGCCATCGACGTCGCCACCGGCGAACTCGTTGTCTTCGACCGCGATTCGGGCGTCGGGCTCGTCGACGCGGTGGCGGCAAGTTGCGCGGTGCCGGGGGCATGGCCGCCGGTGACCATCGGCGGCCGGCGCTACATGGACGGCGGCGTCGGCAGCTCGATCAACCTGGGGGTGGCCGGCGATTGCGATGCCGCGGTGGTGCTGGTGCCCTCGGGGGCCGACGCGCCGGCGCCGTTCGGCGACGGGCCGGCCGCCGAGATCGGGGCGTTCGCCGGGGCGACGCACGCGGTGTTCGCCGACGACGACTCGCTGGCGGCATTCGGCCCCAACCCGCTGGACCCGCGCTGCCGCATCGACTCCGCCGTGGCCGGGCGCCGGCAGGGCCGCCGCGAGGCGGGGGCCGTCGCGCGGTTCCTGGGCGCCTGATCACCCGTCGAGCGCCGGCGTACCCGCCTGCTCCGGATCGGTTTCGAAGGCGTCCAGGGCCTCGTCGGCCAGGGCGCGGCCCACGTCGATCACTTCCACAGCGCGGTGAAACTCCAGGCCGCGGCAGGTCGACCGCGGCACCTCGATCAGGACGTCGGGCGGGTAGGCAGCCAGCGTGTGCCGCGCCAGCGCGGACTGGGCGATGTCGATCGTCCGGTTCATCACCTCGAAGCTGCCCAGCTTGGGCACCCCCGGAACCTCGGCGATGTCCTCGGGCCCGGCCTCGTCGGCGTCCGGGTCGTCGGACCCGCCGAACCTGCTCAGGACGGCCCTCGCGGTCGGCCGGTCCAGCAGGGACCGGGCCGCCGCGGTGTCCAGCAGCGCCGACGTGCTGCGCACCATGCGGTTCAACCATTCGGCGGTGGCCCCCGGCTCCGGCTCGCGGCCGCCGACGGCCTCGCTGCCGCTGAGGCTGACCGCGATGGTCAGGTCGGCGTTGACCGCGGCGATGGGCGCCATCGGCAGCGGATCGAGAATGCCGCCGTCGGCGAGCAGGCGCCCGTCGAGCGCGTACGGGGCGATCACCCCGGGAATCGCGATGGACGCGCGGATCGCGTCGTCGAGCGCGCCGCGCTGGAACCACACCGACTTGCCGGCCAGCAGGTCGGTGGCGACCGCGGTGTAGGGGATCGGCAGCTGCTCGATGGACACCGGGCCGAGGATGTCGCGCACCGCGTCCAGGATCTTCTCGGCCCGCAACACCCCGGCCGCGCTGATGGCGGGGTCCAGCAGCCGCAGGATGGTGCGCTGCGTCAGGGATTTCGCCCAGTCGGCGAACTCGTCGAGGCGCCCGGCCGCCTCCAGGCCGCCGACCATCGCGCCCATCGAGGAGCCGGCGACCCCGGCGATCTCGTAGCCGCGTGCCCGCAGCGCCTCGATCACCCCGATGTGGGCGTAGCCGCGGGCGCCGCCGCTGCCCAGGGCCAGCGCCACCCGGGGCGGTGCTGATCGACGCGCGCCGGGCATGCGTTCATTTTGCTCGGCCGAAGCCGCCCTCGGCGGCCGGGGAGGCACTTTTTCCTACCCGTGATCACAATTGGCGCGGGGCGGCGAACGCTACCCGCATTCGTCGTTGGCGGCCGCGCGCGCGGCGGTGATCACGGCGGCCTGCCGGGCCGGTGTCAGGTCCGTCCATCGGGCGTTCCAGGTGCCGGGCGTGCCCGATTGCGACGCCTGGATCATGCCCAGGTACGGCTCGAACAGCGACCCACCCGTCCCGGGCTGCGCCTCCATCCAGACCTTCGCGGCGTGGCAGGCCTGGAAATACTCCTCTTCGGTCGAATCCGCGGGCACATCGACCCTGGTCGTCACCCCGCCCGGGGAGACGCCGACCGCGCCCGGGGGCGCCGGGGTGGCACCGCGCGGGATGCCCGACGGCCGTGGCGACGGCACGGCGACCCCGCCGTTTGGTGCGCCCTGCGAGCAGCCCGTGACCGCCACCGACAACGCCGCGACGAGAACCGCACCCCGTTGCCCGAGTAGACGACCGCACCAGCGCACCGTCTCAATCTATGCAACACTGGCGGCCGTGATGGAGCGCTTCGGATTTTGCGAGTGTTGTCGGCCCTGACGCCGCCACTTGCCCGATCCGTTCACCCTGGAGCTCCTCAATGTCTGTTCCCGTTGCGACGCGTGCCGTCGCCTCCGGTGCGCTTCGCCCCCTGACCGTCTCGTCGCCGTCCTCGGGACCCACCCGGCTGCGGGTGCCCGACCTGCTCCATGCCACCGACCGGGCCGCCGATCGGGTGCTCAGCGGGCGCTGCGACCACCTGCTGCCCGAGGGCGGGATACCGGAGTCCAAGCGCTGGTTCACCCGCATTCACGGCGACGACGAACTGGACGTCTGGCTGATCAGCTGGGTCCCCGGCCATCCCACCGAGCTGCACGACCACGGCGGGTCGCTGGGCGCGCTGACCGTGGTGTCCGGATCGCTCAACGAATTCCGTTGGGACGGGCGGGGTTTGCGCCGACGCCGGCTCGACGCCGGTGATCAGGCCGGCTTCCCGCTGGGCTGGGTGCACGACGTGGTGTGGGCGCCCCGGCCCGTACCGGAGCCGGTGGCCGCCTTCCGCGCGCAGCCGACGCTGAGCGTGCACGCGTACTCGCCGCCGCTGACGGCGATGTCGTACTACGAGGTTTCCGACCGCAACAGGCTGCGCCGCCAGCGCACCGAACTGACCGACCAACCGGAAGGACCCTGATGAGCCGCATCGACGTCGTCCTGAGATCGGCCCGGCGCCGGTTTCGCCGCCTTCGCGCCGTGGAGGTGCCCGAGGCGCTGCGGCGCGGGGCGGTGCTGGTCGACATCCGGCCGCAGGCCCAGCGATTCCGCGAGGGCGAGATACCGGGCGCGCTGGTGATCGAACGCAACGTGCTGGAGTGGCGCTGCGACCCGACCAGTGACGCCCGGTTGCCGGAGGCCGTCGGCGACGACGTCGAATGGGTGATCGTGTGCTCCGAGGGCTACACGTCCAGCCTGGCGGCGGCCGCGCTGCTGGACATCGGCCTGCACCGCGCCACCGATGTCATCGGCGGCTACCACGCGCTGGCCGGTTCCGGTGTGCTGGACCAGCTGATCGGCGAGCCGGACGCCCCGGGCGCGGGGCTGGCGAACGCGGGCCGGACCGTCCGCCGCTGGCTCTGACCGTTCGCCGCGTCGGCGCCGCACCACACGGGTCGAGCCGTCTTGATTAGTCTTGCCGGAAAAGTCCGGCGATGAGGCGCTGGGTGCCCGCGCTCGCGTCGGCGCGGGCACGTGCCGGATCGGACGCGGTGGCGATCATGACACCCGCCTCTTTAAGGGCGGCGGCAAGCATGCGAGCGAGCGCCCGGATGGGGACGGCGGGATCGACCTCGCCGGCGGCCTGGGCGGCAACCAGGCTCGCGGCGATGAGTTCCTGGGTGTCGTCGAGAACGGCGGTCCAGCCCAGAACCGTTGGGCTGTCGGCGGTGATCCTGAAGAACGTGGGATCCGCGCACGCGTCGAGATACTGCTCGCAGTCGGCCGTGATGCTCGGCGCGGGATTGTCCCGACGCGCCCGGGCGATGCGTTCGCCGGTGTGGGCGACGAGATCGAGGTAGACGGCCCGGAACAGGCCGGCCTTGTTCCCGAAATGGTGATAGATCGATCCCGTCGTGACCCCGGCCCGCTCGGCGACTTCGCCCACCCCCACGTCGGCAT
Organism: Mycobacterium sp. NGS34; assembly: GCF_059812845.1. Taxonomy (NCBI): domain Bacteria; kingdom Bacillati; phylum Actinomycetota; class Actinomycetes; order Mycobacteriales; family Mycobacteriaceae; genus Mycobacterium; species Mycobacterium sp. NGS34. The sequence goes on along the minus strand of NZ_JCALDM010000015.1, from coordinate 111,671 downwards.
AGCCGCGCTCGGCGAACAGCGCCCGACCGGCGTCGATGAGCGCGCCCCGGGTCGTTTCACTGCGTTCAGCCTGGGTGGGCATTGACTTCCGTAATCACGTTATGCAACATTGATTCCTAATTGGGTTACGTAAATCATCATAGGTGGAGGTCCTGCCGTGCGAGCCTTGTACTGGAACGGAACCGGGGCCCTCGAGTGGCGCGACGACCCCGAGCCGGTGATCCTCGCGCCGACCGATGCGCTGGTGCGCCCGATCGCCGTCTCCACCTGCGACCTGGACCAAGCGATCGTGCACGCGCCGACCCCGGTTCCGGGCTCCGAGCAGCCGTTCGCAATCGGCCACGAGGGCGTTGGCGAGATCATGGACGTCGGGGCGGCGGTCAGGGGGCTCCGGCCCGGCGACGTGGTCGCCATCAGCTATCACCTGTCGTGTGGCGGCTGTGATCGCTGCCGTCAGGACATGCCCCTGTTCTGCCGCGCCACCTACGACCAGGCGATCGCGATGTACGGCATGCCGATCGGGGCGGAGTATGGCGGGCTGTTCTCGGATCTGGTCCGGGTGCCGTTCGCCGACCACTCGCTGGTGCCGCTGCCGCCCACCGTGTCCGCGGCGCAGGCCGTGTCCGTTGGCGACAACCTCACCGACGCGTGGCGAACCGTGGTACCGCACCTCACGCGGCGACCGGGAGCCGACGTTCTGATTCTCGGGACCGGTTCGATTGGCCTGTATGCCGTCGACATCGCCCGCGCACACGGGGCCGGCGAAATTTCTTACGTCGACGCCGACCCGACCCGGCAGGCGATCGCCGCCCGGTTCGGTGCCAGCGTCTACGCGCCCGAAGCCTTCGAACCGCAGCAGCGCCAATACCCGATCACCGTCAACGCCACCAACGACCGCACCGGCGCCGCGCTGCGCACCTGCCTGCTGGCCGGCGAACCCGGCGGCGTTTGCACGAACACCACGCTGCACTTCGACGACCCACGGGTTCCGCTACTGCACATGTTCCTCAACTGCCTGACCCTCACCGGAGGCCTCTCGCATGCGCGAACCAACATGGCCGCCGCGCTGGCGCTGATATCCGGCGGGGGGATCCAGCCAGGGACCGTCGCGACCGACGTCCTGCCGTTCGAGGCCGCCGACACCGCTGCCCTGGCGGGGTTCAAGCCCGTCTTCGTCCGAGAGCCGATCCTCGCGACGGCGACCTGCGCGGCTTGACTTCTCCAACCCGCCGCCGGTCACCACGGCACACCCGTGCGCGCTGGCGTCAGCCGTTGGCGTGCAACAGCGGCCGTAGTTTCTCCGTCTTCTCCGGCGTCCACCCGGGGGGCGAGAGCACCGCCGCCCAGCCGTTGGCGACGTCGGCGACGTAGTGGTGGCCGTGCCCGTCCGGCACGTCCACCGCCACCGCCATGTCGGCCGAGACTTGCAGGAACGTCACCACCGGGATCCAGTACGTCTCGGGCAGCACGTCGTAGCCGCGCTTTTCGCGCAGCCAGTCGGGCTTGGCGAACAGCAGATCGGGGGTCCACCAGGCGATCGGGTCGGAGGCGTGCTGCAGGTAGACCACCCGCGGGTGGCCCCACTCGGCGTCCGGACGCCCCAGATCGCTTGCGCGAGCGACGAATCGGACGTTCTTGCCGTCGTTGTAGATCGGCAGCCACTCCGGCGAACCGGCGTCGCGCGTCGAGGTCAGATCTGTCCAGATGGTGTTGTTGAACGTCGGCCCGCTGAACAGCGCGCCGTCGGTGCGGGCCAGCACGTTGTTGAGGCTCATGAACGGCGCCTCGCCGCCGAACGACCCCAGGCTTTCGCCGAACACCACGAGCTTGGGGCGCTGACCTTCGGGCATCTGACGGATCAGCCGGTCGACGGCCTCGAACAGCGCCTGGCCGGCGTGGCGGGCGTTTTCCTTGTCCACCAGGAACGAGAGCCAGCTCGGCAGGAACGAATACTGCATGCTGACGATCGCGGTGTTGCCGTTGTACATGTACTCCAGCGTCGAGGCCTCCGCCTCGTTGATCCACCCGGTGCCGGTGGTGGTTGCGACGGCGACGACGGCGCGCTGCAGCCCGCCCTCGCGCTGCAGCTCCCGGGCCGCCAGTTCCGCGGTCGCGGTGATGCCGTCCGCGGAGTTCAGCCCGGCGTAGGCGCGGATCGGTTGCACCGCCGGGGCGCCGTTGAACGCGGTGAGCTCGTCAACCCGGGGGCCGCCCTGGACGAAGATGCGGCCCTGGTGGCCAAGCGAATCCCAGGACGCCAGCGACCCGGGGCCACCGGATCGCAGCGGGGTCTTCGGGGGAGCGCTGTCGGGGCTCATTTCGTCGTTGACCGACGCGAACGTGTTGTTCATCGTGCGCATGGCGGACTTGAGGACGACGCCGTTCATCAGGGTGATGGTCAGCACCACCAGCGCGACCACGACGATGGTCACCGAGAGGCGGAACGGCGCGATCCGGTCCAGCAGCCCGACCAGGAAGCTGATCAGCCACCGGATGAACTGGCCGATCTCGACGAGCGTGAACAGCACCACGATCGACAGCACCGCGGCGATCGGGTAGTCGTACCACTTCAGGTGCGCGACGCCCATCAGGTCGCGCACGTGGTCCTGCCAGACGTGGAACCGGATCGCCATCACCACCATGCCGACCACGCCGACCGGGATCAGCACCTTCCAGGCCCAGCGCGGCGGAGGCGGGCTGTAATTGCGGGTGCGCATGTAACGGACCAGCCAGACGGCGAAGACCCCCAGCCCGTAGCCGATGGCCCCGGAGAACCCGCTGACGAGGCCCTGAAACACCGCGCCGCGGGGCAGCAGCGACGGCGTCAGCGAAAACCAAATGAAAATCAGGCCGACCGTGGTCCCGGTGAACGTGTAATGGCGCACCCACCATGGCTTTTCGTGCGCGACCGGCTCGTGCGGCAGGGCGGCTTCGCGCGCTTCCGCTTCGGCTGCCTCGTCGGGGGCGGTCGTGGCGGGACCCGGGTCGCTCATCGAAGCGTCCTATCGGTGGGTGAAGTTGGGGGGCCGCTTCTCGATGAATGCCGCCATTCCCTCGGACTGGTCCTCGGTCGCGAATGTCGAATGAAACAGCCTGCGCTCGTAGAGAAGTCCCTCGGACAGGGTGGACTCGAACGCGCGGTTCACGGCCTCCTTGGCCATTCGCGCCGCCGAGCGTGACATCTGCGAAATGGTGGTGGCGACGGCCTTGGCCTCGGTGAGCAGGTCGCCGGCCGGCACCACGCGCGAAACCAGGCCGCTGCGTTCGGCTTCGGCGGCGTCGATGGTCCGCCCGGTCAGGATGAGGTCCATCGCCTTGGCCTTGCCGATGGCGCGGGTCAGCCGCTGCGAACCGCCCATGCCCGGCAGCACACCGAGTTTGATCTCCGGCTGGCCGAACTTCGCGGTGTCGGCGGCGATCAGCAGGTCGCACATCATCGCGAGCTCGCAGCCACCGCCCAGCGCGTGTCCGGCCACCGCGGCGATGGTGGGGGTGCGCACGTCGGCGAGTTTGCCCCAGGTGGCGAAGAAGTCGGCGCCGAACGCGTCGGCGAAGCTCAGGGCGGCCATCTCCTTGATGTCGGCGCCGGCCGCGAACGCCTTGGCCGAGCCGGTGATGACGATCGCGCCGATTCCGGGATCTTCGTCCAATTTGGTTGCCGCGCTGGTGACTTCGATCATCACCTGGCTGTTTAGCGCGTTGAGCGCCTGCGGTCGGTTCAGCGTGATGATCCCGACCCGCTGATCGCGCTCGACGAGGATGGTCTCGTAGTTGTCTGTCACGCCAACCGCCTTTCTAGAATTTCAAGTCGTCGTCGACCGGGGCGAAATACGCCTGGACATCGGCCGCGGTGACCTCGGCCAGGGTCGCCGGCGACCATTTCGGATTGCGATCCTTGTCGATGATCTGCGCGCGGATGCCCTCCACCAGGTCGTGCGAGCCCGCCGACGCGCACGACACCCGATAGTCCTGGACCAGAACCTCTTCCAGGGAGCCCATTTTGGTGGCGCGGCGCACCGCCTCCAGCGCCACCGACACCGCGATGGGGGAGCGGGTGGCGATCAGGTCGGCGGCGTCGTTCGCCGGCCCGGAGTCATCACCACGCAGGGCGGCGACGATGTCTTCGACCGTGTCGCCCGCGAAGCACCGGTCGATCCAATCGCGTTGCGCGGCAAGCGGGCTGGGCGGCGGCTCGACCGCGTGCGCGGCGAGCGCGCTGTCGACGCCGTCGTCGACGATCGCCTTGGTGAACGCGGCCAGTTCGTCGTGCGGGACGTAGTGATCGGCGAATCCCATTGCGATGGCGTCGGATCCGGAGAACGGCGCGCCGGTGAGGGCGGCGTGCAGCCCCAGCGCACCGGGCGCACGGGACAACAGAAACGCCCCGCCGACGTCGGGAATGAACCCGATGCCCACCTCCGGCATTGCCACCTTCGAGGTTTCGGTCACCACCCGGACGCTGCCGTGCGCGCTGACCCCCACGCCGCCGCCCATCACGATGCCGTCCATCAACGACACGTACGGCTTGCCGAACCGGCCGATCTGGCCGTTGAGCAGATACTCGTCGCGCCAGAACTTCTTGGTCTCGACACCGTCCTTGCGGGCGCTCTCGTAAACCGCGACGACGTCGCCGCCCGCGCACAATCCGCGTTCGCCGGCCCCGGACAGCACCACCGCCCGCACCGCGTCGTCGTTTTCCCACCGCGTGAGCACGGCGCTCAGGGCGTTCACCATCGGGTGATTCAGCGAGTTGATCGCCTTGGGCCGGTTGAGCGTGATCAACCCGACGCCGCCTTCGACTCGGGTCAGGACCTCATCGGATTCTTGGAATTCCGCAGTCAACGCCCCTTGCCTTCCGATCGCCGCCCGGTCTCGACCAGCAATCTAGAACGTCACGACCGCAGCGATCCCCGCGGGTAAGGGTTATGTTTGACCGGACGACAACAGCAGAGCCCGTTTAAATACCCGGAAACGCCGAGAAAACAGCAGGTCGGTCGGGAACCCGGGCGCCCCGCCGGTCGTTGAGCAGTTGTTCGCACAGCTCGAACCCATAGCCATTGAGAGAGGATCCGACGGTGCGGGAGACAAGTAACCCGGTATTTCGTTCGCTGCCCAAGCAGAGCGGCGGATACGCGCAATTCGGCACGGGCGCGGCCCCGGGCTATTACCAGGCCGACCCCTACGTGGCCCCCTACCAGGACACCAGGGCCTCCCGCCCGCTGACCATCGACGACGTCGTCACCAAGACCGGCATCACGCTGGCCGTGCTGATGGCCTCGGCGGTGGTCTCCTACTTCCTGGTGACCGCCAACCTGGCGCTGGCCCTGCCGCTGCTGCTCGTCGGCTCGCTCGGCGGCCTGGGCTTGGTGCTGATCGCGACCTTCGGCCGAAAGCAGGACAGCCCGCCGCTGGTGCTGAGCTACGCCGCCCTGGAAGGGTTGGCGCTCGGCGCGGTGTCGTTCGTCTTGGCCAACTTCCAAGTCCGGGGTGCCAATGCCGGCGCGCTGATCGGCGAGGCCATTCTCGGCACCTTGGGTGTGTTCTTCGGCATGCTCGTCGTCTACAAGACCGGGGCCATCCGGGTCACTCCTAAATTCACCCGCATGGTGGTCGCCGCCCTGTTCGGCGCGCTCTTCCTCATGCTCGGCAACTTCCTGCTCGCGCTGTTCGGTGTCGGGCACGGCACCGGCCTGGGCCTGCGCAGCGGCGGTCCGGTGGCGATCATCTTCTCGCTGGTCATGATCGGCATCGCCGCGTTCAGCTTCCTGATCGACTTCGACGCGGCCGACCAGATGATCCGCGCAGGAGCCCCGGAGAAGGCGGCGTGGGGCATCGCGCTGGGCCTGACCGTGACGCTGGTCTGGCTGTACCTCGAGATCCTGCGACTGCTCAGTTACTTCAACAACCGTTAGCGCGGTTTGACGGAAAAACCGGCATGCCCTGTTGCGTGCCGGTTTTTTTTGCGCGTGTGTGCGCGACGCGATGTCACATCCGCGACCGCTGGATGCGTCTGGTGGTTGTCAGCACACATTCGCTCGCGAAAGGCAGCATCATGAAGCACATCGTGATCATCGGAGCCGGCTACGCCGGCATGGCGGCGACCACCCGCTTGGCGCGTCGGGTCAAGGGCCGCGACGATGTCCGCGTCACCCTGGTCAACCCCCAGGCTCGTTTCACCGAGCGGCTGCGCTTGCACCAGGCGGCTTCGGGCCAGCGGCTGGCCGACCTTGAGATCCCGGACATGCTCGCCGGCACCGGCGTCGAGTTCGTGCGGGGATGGGTCACCGGAGTCGACGCCGACGCGCGGACCGTCCGGCTCGACGACGAGCGCACCATCGGCTACGACACGCTGGTATATGCGCTTGGCAGTGTCGCCGACACCGAGGCCGTGCCCGGTGTCGACGAATTCGCCTACACCCTCAACACCGCCCGCGAGGCCGGGCTGCTGGCCCAGCAGCTGGATCGGCTCGACACTGGCACGGTGGTGGTCGCCGGCGGCGGCCTGACCGGAATCGAATCGGCGGCCGAGATCGCCGAGCGCCATCCGGAACTCGACGTCGTCCTGCTGAGCCGGCAAGCGCCCGGATCGACGATGGCCCCCGAGGCGCGCGCCCGGCTGAATTCCGGGTTGACCCGGTTGGGCGTGCGGGTCCGTGCCTGCGTCGACGTCGTCAAGGTGATGCCCGACGGGGTCGCCCTGGCCGACGGCGAGGTCGTCGCGGCGCGGGCGGTGCTGTGGACGACGGGAGTGCGGGTGTCGCCGGTGGCGGCCGCCGCGGGCCTGCGGGTCGACGAGCGCGGCCGGATCATCACCGACGCGGCCCTGCGTTCGGTGTCCCACCCGGACGTGTACGTCGTCGGCGACGCCGCGGCGATTCGGCAGGGATACGGCTTCGTGCACGGCACCTGCCAGAGCGGCATCCCGACCGGCGTGCACGCCGCCGCCAACATCGTGCGAGAGCTGAAGGGCAAGCAGCTCAAGCGGTTCCGTTTCGGCTACATCCACCAGCCGGTGAGCCTGGGACGCCACGACGGCGTCATCCAGTTCACCCGTCCCGACGACAGCCCGACGCGTTTCTATCTGGCCGGCCGGTGGGCGGTGGCATACAAGGAAACGGTGAGCGCCAGCCCCTGGACGACCTACCGCCTGCTCAAGCTGCTGCCCGCGCTGGGCGCCGTGACATGGCGGCGCGGCGGGGGCTTCACCCGATGAGCACCGACGAGCGCACGTTCATAGAACATCGGAAACTGTTGTTCGCCATCGCCTATCGGATTCTGGGGTCGGCGGCAGACGCCGAAGACGTCGTTCAGGATGCGTGGCTGAAGTGGTCGGCGGCCGATCGGGGTCAGGTCGCCGACCCCAAGGCCTACCTGTCCCGCATCGTGTCGAATCTGTCGATGGAACGACTGCGCTCGACCCGGCGTCAGCGGGAGACCTACGTCGGGCCGTGGCTTCCCGAGCCGATCCTCACGAGCGAGGACACGGCCGAGGACGTCGCGGCCGCCGAATCGGTGTCGATGGCGATGCTGGTCGTGCTCGAGACGCTGAGCCCACTGGAGCGCGCGGTGTTCGTGCTCAAGGAGGTGTTCGACTTCAGCTACGCCGAAATCGCTTCGGCCGTCGAGCGTTCCGAGGCGGCGGTGCGCCAGGCGGGCCACCGCGCCCGCAATCACGTGCAGGCCCGCCGGCCCAGGTTCGAGGCCGACCGCGGCAAGAAACGCGCGGTCACCGAACGCTTCTTCGCCGCGGCGACCGGCGGGGACATCAACGACCTCATGCAACTGCTCGCCCCCGACGTCACGCTATGGACGGACGGCGGCGGAAAGGTCCGACAGGCACTGCGCCCGGTCGAGGGCATGACCAAGGTCGCCGCGTGGCTCGCCGGGGTAACCAAACGCCCCTACGAAGGCGTCGAGATCGCCGATATGACAGCCGAAGTCGTCGACGTCAACGGCGGACCGGGCATCGTTTTCTCGGCCGCGGGCCGCGTGATCGCCACGCTCACCGTCGAACTCGACGCGGACGGGCGCATCGCCACGATCCACAACGTGGCCAACCCGGACAAACTGCATGCCGTTGCCGATGGCGTTCGGCGCGGTTAGCTCAGCCGCTCGATCACCATCGCCATGCCCTGGCCGCCGCCGACGCACATGGTCTCCAGGCCCAGCGTCTTGTCGTGAGTCTGCAGGTTGTTGAGCAGCGTGGTGGCGATGCGCGCGCCGGTCATGCCGAACGGGTGGCCCAGCGCGATCGCCCCACCGGAGACGTTCAGCTTGTCCTCGTCCATGCCCAGCTCGCGCGCCGAGCCCAGCACCTGCACCGCGAAGGCCTCGTTGATCTCGTACAGATCGATGTCGCCGATCGACATGCCCGCCCTGGCCAGCGCCTTCTTGCACGCCTCAATCGGGCCCAGGCCCATGATCTCCGGCGAGAGGCCGCTGACCCCGGTGGACACGATGCGGGCCAGCGGGGTCAGGCCCAGTTCCTTGGCCTTGGTGTCGCTGGTGATGATCAGCGCGGCCGCGCCGTCGTTCAGGGGACACGCGTTGCCCGCGGTGATGGTGCCGTTGGGCCGGAACACCGGCTTGAGCTCGCTGACCTTCTCGTAGGTGGTACCGGCGCGGGGACCGTCATCGGTGGTGACGGTGGTGCCGTCGGGCAGGGTCACCGGGGTGATCTCCCGCTCGAAGAAGCCGCTCTTGATGGCCTCCTCGGCGCGGTTCTGGCTGCGCACGCCCCAGCGGTCCTGCTCCTCGCGGCCGATGCCGGTGAGGATCGCGACGTTCTCGGCCGTCTGACCCATCGCGATGTAGACGTCGGGTAGGTTCCCGTCGGCGCGGGGATCGTGCCATTCGTCGGCGCCCGCCGCGGCCGCCGTCGAACGTTCCTGGGCCTCGTCGAACAGCGGGTTCTTGGTGTCGGGCCAGGAGTCGGAGTTGCCCTTGCCGAACCGCGACACCGTCTCCACGCCCGCCGAGATGAACGCGTCGCCCTCGCCCGCCTTGATCGCGTGGAAGGCCATCCGCGTGGTCTGCAGCGACGACGAGCAGTACCGGTTGACCGTGGTGCCCGGCAGGAAGTCATAGCCCAGCTCGACGGCGACCACGCGCGCCATGTTGAAGCCGGATTCGCCGCCCGGCAGGCCGCAGCCCAGGATGAGGTCGTCGATCTGGTGCGGGTTGAGCGCGGGCACCTTGTCGAGCGCGGCGCGCACCATCTGGGCGGCCAGGTCGTCGGGCCGCATGGACACCAGCGACCCCTTCATGGCGCGGCCGATCGGTGAGCGAGCGGCTGAGACGATGACGGCTTCAGGCATGGCGTTTCCCTTCAAATCCCTTCCGCCGGTGCGGACTCGCATCACAAGCGGGTGTCTGGGCACCCCGACGGGCTAGAACAAATCTAGTCGGTGCCGACCGGCTGGGATTCGGACGGGGCGGGGGATGCGGTCGCCGGGCGCCGCCACAGCCGCGTCACGAGGGTCAGCCGCGCGGGGGACTCGTCGAGCTTCGGCGCCAGGGCGGCGGCCGCGGCGTCGGGCGTCGGGCTCTCGACAACTACGCCCAGCGCGTCGCACAGCGCGCCCAGCAGCGCGTCCGCGGCCAGCGCGTAGGCGGCCGGCGAGGGGTGGAAGCCGTCGGCGGAGAACATCAGCTCGGGCGCGGTGCGGAATCGGGGCGCCAGCAGCTGCGCCATTGCGACCGGGACCCCGCCCGCCCCGCGGACGGCGGCCGTCTGGGCGCGGGCGAGCTGCGAAGTCCGCGCGTGCGCCAGCGAGCGCAGCGGTTGGGGAATCGCGCTGATCACACCGAGATCGGGACAGGTGCCGACGACCACGACGGCACCGCGCGAACGCAGCTTGCGCACGGTCAGCGCCAGCCGCTGCGCCGATTGGCTGATGCCGTTGAGGGCTGTGACGTCGTTGGCCCCCAGCATCATCACCGCCACGTCCGGCGGCGGGCCGGCCACGAACATCGCGTCGACCTGGCCGGCGACGCCCTTCGACGTGGCGCCGACGATGGCCTTGGTGCTGAGCCGGACGGCCTTGCCCGCCCGCTCGGCCAGTCCGCGGGCGATCAGCACGCCGGGCACTTCCTCGGCGCTCATGCAGCCGTACCCGGTGGCCGTCGAGTCGCCGAAGATCATCAGGTGCAGGTCGGCGGCCATGCCGCGCTGCCAGCGCTGCACGGGGCCGCCCCCGGCGATGTACACGCCGTCGGCGCGCGGCGGGATGTCCCAGGCCTTCGGAATGACGGTGCGTGTGTGCGCCGCCTGGCCGACCAGCAGGTTGCGTGCGCCCAGATAGGCGGTACCCGTCGAGGCGAGTGCACCCGCTGTGGCCAGGGCGATCGTCGAACGACGCGGCACCCGGATGGTCACGGAATCAGTTTAGTTCGGCTTGAGTGTTTGCGCGGGCGGCTTATGAACAATGTGGTCACGTTGTGAATCAAATGTGGTATCAAATCAGATTCTTCAAACGTTCTACCCAGCAAAGGCTGTCAAGCTAAGTTTCAAGGGTTGGCTGAACGCCCTGGAAAGCGGGCTGAACCGGACGCTTGGCCGCCTCGTCACATGCTGTATCGGACTACAACGGCGTAGGAAGTGTTGAGCATGACCGCACCTAGCAAGGTATCCGGTTTCCCCCGGAATACCGTTCGGCCACATGAGGTCCTCAAGCGACGTAGAGTTGAGGCACGCAGATTTGCCATCAGCGACGGCGCGCCGGTCGAGGTACTCGAGTCCGGTCCCAGCGTTGCTGCGCGCGTAGCTAACGTCGCGTCCCGGCTGACCATCCGCCCGGTTCTGTCCGTCGGCAGCCACGTCCCCAACCTGCCGTGGCCGTGGGGTCTGATCGACGTCGCGGCCCGGGTCCTGCTCCCGGTTTCCGCCACCGTCCGCGAGACGGTGAACTTGCCCAATGCTTCCGCGCAGCTCGTGCGCGCCCCCGGAGTGCTGCCCGCGGACGGCACCCGCCGGGTGATCGTCTACTTGCACGGCGGCGCGTTCTTGACCTGTGGAGCAAACTCCCACGGCCGGCTGGTCGAGACGCTGTCGAAGTTTGCTGACTCGCCGGTACTGGTCGTCAACTACCGGCTGTTGCCCAAGCACTCGGTCGGGATGGCCCTCGACGACTGCCACGATGCCTACCGGTGGTTGCGCGAGCGCGGGTTCGAGCCGGACCAGATCGTGCTGGCCGGTGACTCCGCGGGCGGGTATCTCGCGCTGGCCCTGGCGCAGCGCCTGCTGCAGGAGGCGCGCGGGGATTCGGACATGCCGGCGGCCCTGATAGCGATCTCGCCACTGCTGCAGCTAGCAAAGGAATGCAAGCAGGCGCACCCCAACATCAAGAGCGACGCGATGTTCTCCGCGAACGCGTTCGACGCGCTCGGCGCATTGGTTGCTAGCGCCGCCGAAAAGAACATCGTCGACGGCAAACCCGAAGAGATCTACGAGCCGTTGGAGCACATCAAGCCGGGCCTGCCGCGGACGCTCATCCACGTTTCCGGGTCCGAGGTGTTGCTGCACGACGCGCAGCTGGCGGCGTCGCGGTTGGCGGCGGTCGGTGTCCCGGCCGAGGTTCGGGTCTGGCCCGGCCAGGTCCACGACTTCCAGCTGGCCGCCCCGCTGGTGCCCGAGGCGATCCGTTCGCTGCGCCAGATCGGCGACTACATCCGCGAGGCGACCGGCTAGCGAGTGTGCGCCGCGCGAAAGCGCCTGAGACGATGAACGCATGCGGATCGCGCAGCACATCAGTGACCTCATCGGTGGCACGCCGCTGGTTCGGCTGAACTCCGTCGTCCCCGACGGCGCGGGCACCGTGGCGGCCAAGGTCGAATACCTCAACCCCGGCGGCAGCTCGAAGGACCGGATCGCGGTGAAGATGATCGACGCCGCCGAGGCCAGCGGGCAGCTCAAGCCCGGCGGCACCATCGTCGAACCCACGTCGGGCAACACCGGCGTGGGCCTGGCGCTGGTCGCCCAGCACCGCGGGTACAAGTGCGTGTTCGTCTGCCCCGACAAGGTCAGCGAGGACAAGCGCAACGTGCTGCTCGCCTACGGCGCGGAGGTCGTCGTGTGCCCGACGGCGGTGCCGCCCGACCACCCGGACAGCTACTACAGCGTCTCCGACCGGCTGGTCGAGGAGATCGACGGGGCGTGGAAGCCCGACCAGTACGCCAACCCGGAGGGACCCGCCAGCCACTACGCGACGACGGGCCCGGAGATTTGGGCCGACACCGACGGCAAGATCACCCATTTCGTCGCCGGCATCGGCACCGGCGGCACTATCACCGGCGCCGGCCGATACCTCAAGGAGGTGTCCGGCGGGCGGGTCAAGGTCATCGGCGCCGACCCGGAAGGTTCGGTGTACTCGGGCGGCAGCGGCCGGCCCTACCTGGTCGAGGGCGTCGGCGAGGACTTCTGGCCGGACGCCTACGACCGCACGGTGCCCGACCAGATCATCGCGGTGTCGGACTCCGACTCGTTCAACATGACCCGGCGCCTGGCCCGCGAGGAGGCGATGCTGGTCGGCGGGTCGTGCGGGATGGCGGTGGTCGCCGCGATCAAGGTTGCCGAGGAGGCCGGGCCCGACGCGCTGGTCGTGGTCCTGTTGCCCGACGGCGGGCGGGGCTACATGTCCAAGATCTTCAACGACGCCTGGATGTCGTCGTACGGGTTCCTGCGCGGACGCCTCGACGGGTCGACCGAGGAGTTCACCGTCGGCGATGTGCTGCGCCGCAAGTCCGGTGAGCTGCCCGACCTGGTGCACACCCACCCGTCCGAGACCGTGCGCGACGCCATCGGCATCCTGCGCGAGTACGGCGTGTCCCAGATGCCTGTCGTCGGCGCCGAGCCGCCGGTGATGGCGGGCGAGGTCGCCGGCAGCGTTTCCGAACGCGAGCTACTGTCCGCCGTCTTCGAGGGCCGGGCGAAGCTGGCGGACGCCGTCGCGCTGCACATGAGCCCGCCGCTGCCGATGATCGGCGCCGGCGAATTGGTCAGCGCGGCGGGCAAGGCGCTGCGCGACTGGGACGCGCTGATGGTGGTGGAAAAGGGCAAACCGGTCGGCGTGATCACCCGCTACGACCTGTTGGGATTCCTGTCCGAGCCGCCCCGCGGGGCGACGGTCCGGCGTTAGCGGGCAGGCCCCGCGTCCGAGCCCGCAAATCTCGCTTATACCGCTTCGCTGGCCCGGCAGGTACTGTAATTCGGCCTGGTTCAGCTAACGCAGTGGAGGGTTGCCCATGTCCGATCAACCGTCGCCCGGCGAGTCCTACCAGCCGCCCCCAGGGGCCGGCGGCCACGAACCCCCTCCGCCGCCCCCGGCGGGCGGTTCCTACCCGCCGCCGCCCCCGTCGTCGGGCGGATATGCGCCGCCCCCGCCCGGACCGGCGATCCGCGCCCTGCCGACGGAGTCCTACACGCCGTGGGTCACCCGGGTGCTGGCGTTCATCATCGACAACATCCCGGCCGGCGTCCTGGTGGGCATCGGCGCGATCATTCAGGCGCTCACCACGCAACAGTCGTGCGTCAGCGACATCACCCAGTACAGCGTCAACCAGTACTGCGTGAACCAGCCCAGCGCCATCGGCACGATGGCGTTCTGGTTGACGTGGCTGGCCGCAGTGGCCTACCTGGTCTGGAACTACGGCTACCGCCAGGGCACCACGGGCTCCAGCATCGGCAAGTCGGTGATGAAGTTCAAGGTGGTAAGCGAGGTCACCGGGCAGCCGATCGGTTTCGGGATGTCGGTGGTGCGCCAGATCGCGCACTTCGTCGACCAGATCATCTGCTACATCGGCTACCTGTTCCCGCTGTGGGACGCCAAGCGGCAAACGCTGGCGGACAAGATCATGACGACGGTGTGTCTGCCCCTCGAAGAGGGCGCAGCGGCCTGAATCCGGACGGCCTTCGGTCGGCGGGACGGTGGCGCGACGGCGTCACTAGGCTGATCGTCGATGAGCGAGGACCGTAGCGGAGACCACAAGTTCAACGGATTGGCCACCAAGGCGATCCACGCCGGCTACCGCCCGGATCCGGCGACCGGGGCGGTGAACGCCCCGATCTACGCCAGCAGCACATTCGCCCAGGACGGTGTCGGCGGGCTGCGCGGCGGATTCGAGTACGCCCGCACCGGCAACCCGACCCGGGCCGCGCTCGAGGCCTCGCTGGCCGCAGTCGAGGAGGGGGCCTTCGCGCGCGCGTTCGCCTCCGGGATGGCCGCGACCGACTGCGCCCTGCGCGCGATGCTGCGGCCGGGCGACCACGTCGTCATCCCCAACGACGCCTACGGCGGCACCTTCCGGCTGATCGACAAGGTGTTCACCAAGTGGAACGTCGAGTACACGCCGGTGGCGCTGTCCGACCTGGACGCCGTCGCCGCCGCGATCAACGCGCGGACCCGGCTGATCTGGGTGGAAACCCCGACCAACCCGTTGCTGACCATCGCCGACATCGCCGGGATCGCCGAACTGGGCAAGCAACACTCGGCAAAGGTGTTGGTGGACAACACCTTCGCGTCGCCGGCGCTGCAGCAGCCGTTGACGCTGGGCGCCGACGTGGCACTGCACTCGACGACGAAATATATCGGCGGCCACTCCGACGTGGTGGGCGGCGCGCTGATCACCAACGACCCGGAGCTGGACGACGCGTTCGCCTTCCTGCAGAACGGGGCGGGCGCGGTGCCCGGTCCGTTCGACGCCTACCTGACGATGCGCGGCCTGAAGACCCTGGTGCTGCGGATGCAGCGGCACAGCGAAAACGCTTGCGCGGTAGCAGAATTCCTCGCTGAGCAGCCCGCGGTGAGCGCGGTGCTGTATCCGGGCCTGCCCGGCCACCCCGGCCACGAAATCGCCGCGCGCCAGATGCGCGGCTTCGGCGGGATGGTGTCGGTGCGCATGCGCGGGGGCCGGCGGGCCGCCGAGCAGCTTTGTGCGCGGACCGGGGTGTTCATCCTGGCCGAGTCGCTGGGCGGCGTGGAGTCGCTGATCGAGCTGCCCAGCGCCATGACGCACGCGTCGACGGCCGGTTCGCAACTGGAAGTGCCCGACGACCTGGTGCGGCTTTCGGTCGGCATCGAGGACGAGGCCGACCTGTTGGCCGACCTCGACCAGGCTCTCGCTTAATTCCTCTGGCGGTGTTCGCCGGGCCCTGCCCGGCCACCAGACGCAGAATCGCACGCGCAGGGCGCGGTTTATGCGATTCTGCGTCTGCTCGCGGCGGGGGCTACGAGTGGTAGGGCTCCGCGCTGACCAGGGTGACCTCGACGGTGTTGCCGTTGGGCACCTGGTAGCTGCGGGTCTCGCCGACCTTGGCGTCGATCAGGGCACCGCCCAGCGGTGAGTTGGGCGAGTACACCTCGAGCTTGCCGTCGTTGACGCCCTCCTGGCGGGTGGCGATCAAGAAGGTCTCGCTGTCGGACTTGTCGCCGTTGTAGTAGACCTTGACCACCGAGCCGGGCAGCGCGACGCCGGACTGCTTGGGCGCCTCGCCGACCTTGGCGTTGTTGAGCAGGTCCTGCAATTGGCGGATGCGGGCCTCCTGCTGACCCTGCTCTTCGCGGGCCGCGTGGTAGCCGCCGTTCTCGCGCAGGTCGCCCTCTTCGCGGCGGTCGTTGATTTCCGCGGCGATGACCGGACGATTCGCGATCAACTGGTCGAGCTCGGCCTTGAGTCGGTCATGTGACTCCTGGGTCAACCAGGTCACCTGAGTATCCGTCATCTCGTCGTGCTCCTCGTATTTCCTTCTCGTTCGCGTAGTCGCGCAAGTTTTTGCACCCCGCTGCCGGGGGTATCGGGTCCCGCCCCGCCTACCGCCGCTCCGTTCTTCCGACGGCCTTTAATGCAGCAATACACGGTCCCTACGGGAACCGTGCATTCATCCATGTTACCACCGCGCAAACAGATGATGACTCAATATTCGCCGTTGGTCTTGATCGCGCGGTCAGGCCGGACGCAGGTAGCCGGGCACATCGGTGCCGCAACCGTAGATGTCGGCCATCACCGGCGGCCGGACGGATTTCACCGTCGTCGTCACCTGGACGGTGGCCTGGTCGGACGGCGCCACCAGCACCTCGCGTCTGCCGGTCTCGCCGCCGTCCTTGGCCCGGACCCGCACGATGCAATCAACCGGGCGCGACGGGTCGGATCGCGTCACGCTGATCGTTACCGATGCCGTCTCGTTGTCGATCACCTGGTAGCCGGCCAGCGATCCGGTGACGTCGCTGGTCCCCAGCCGCTGGTAGCCGATGACGGCGACGACGACGCCCACGGCGACGACCAGCACCGCCAGACCGATGGCAACCCGGCGGCGGGACACGCGCGACAGCCGCGACCGGCCGTAGCGGGCCTCGGGGCGCGGAAGCGAGGTTTCGGTCATGCCTGGGTATGCCTGGGTTGGTGGGCTGCCGGCCGACGGCCGACGGGATGCAACGATCGGAACTGGAATTATAAGGTCGTTTCTAGCACTTCTAGCCCTTCAGGGGCGACCAGCCAACCGACTCGGAGAAGGGGGCACGTGAGCGAACTGCGGTTGATGGCGGTGCACGCCCACCCCGACGACGAGTCGAGCAAGGGTGCGGCCACCGTGGCCCGCTATGCCGACGAGGGTCACCGGGTTTTGGTGGTGACCCTGACCGGGGGCGAGCGCGGCGAGATTCTCAACCCGGCGATGGACCTGCCCGACGTGCTGGAGCACATGGCCGAAATCCGCCGTGACGAGATGGCGAAGGCGGCGGAGATCCTCGGCGTCGAGCACACCTGGCTGGGCTTCGTCGACTCCGGCCTGCCCCAGGGCGATCCGCCGCCGCCGCTGCCGGAGGGCTGCTTCGCGCTGGCGCCGCTGGAGGAACCGGTCGAGGCGCTGGTGCGGGTGGTCCGCGAGTTCCGCCCGCACGTGATGACCACGTACGACGAGAACGGCGGCTACCCGCACCCCGACCACATTCGCTGCCACCAGGTTTCGGTCGGCGCGTTCGAGGCCGCCGCCGACTACGCCCGCTTCCCGGACGCGGGCGAGCCGTGGGCGGTGTCCAAGCTGTACTACAACCACGGCTTCCTGCGGGCGCGGATGCAACTGCTGCACGACGAATTCGTCAAGCGCGGCCAGGAGGGCCCGTTCCAAAAGTGGCTCAAGCACTGGGATCCCGAGCACGACCCGTTCGAGTCCCGGGTGACGACGCGGGTCGAGTGCTCGGCGTATTTCAGCCAGCGCGACGACGCCCTGCGCGCGCACGCCACCCAGATCGACCCGAACGCCGAATTCTTCGCCGCTCCCATCGAATGGCAGCAGCGGCTCTGGCCGACCGAGGAATTCGAGCTGGCCCGCTCGCGGGTTCCGGTCAAACTGCCCGAGGACGACCTGTTCGCCGGAATCGAGGACGACGGGTGACCCACCATCTCCTCCGGGTGATCGCCGACGGCCCGCACAACCACGGGCCCGACTTCGGCAAGGCCAGCCCGGTCGGACTGCTTGTTGTGGTGCTGCTGGTGGTCGCGACGCTGTTCCTGTTGCGGTCGATGAGCCGGCAGCTGAAGAAGGTTCCGAAGACGTTCGACCCGGAGCATCCCGAGCCCGATCAGGCCGCCGACGAGGGCACCGACACGATCGGTGAGGGGCCCGGCCCGGCGAACGGGCCGACGCGGGCCCCAGGACCCGGTGATGAGCCCGGCTGAGCAGTCCGCAACGAACACCCTCGGCCTGGCCACCAGCCCCTATCTGCGCCAGCACGCCGACAATCCGGTGCATTGGCAGCAGTGGACGCCGCGGGCGCTCGCAGACGCGGAGGCGCGCGACGTGCCGATCCTGCTCTCCATCGGCTACGCCGCCTGCCACTGGTGTCATGTCATGGCCCACGAATCGTTCGAGGACGACGAGGTGGCCGCGGTGATGAACGCGGGATTCGTCTGCATCAAGGTCGACCGCGAGGAGCGCCCCGACATCGACGCGGTGTACATGAACGCCACCGTCGCGCTCACCGGGCACGGCGGATGGCCGATGACGTGTTTCCTGACATCCGACGGCCGACCCTTCTTCTGCGGCACGTACTACCCGAAAGACGGCTTCCTGCAACTTCTCTCGGCCGTATCGGCCACCTGGCGGGACCGCCGCGGGGAGGTCGAGGAGGCCTCGGACCACATCGCCGACGAGTTGCGCAAGATGGCAGGCGGGCTGCCCGGCGGTGGCCCTGACGTGGCGCCGCAGCTGTGCGACCACGCCGTCGCGTCCGTGCTGGGCGACCAGGACCCGGTTCACGGCGGGTTCGGCGGCGCCCCCAAGTTCCCGCCGTCGGCGCTTCTCGAGGCGCTGCTGCGCAACCACGAGCGCACCGGGTCACCGGCGGCGCTGGAGGCGGTCGCGCGCACGGCCAACGCGATGGCCCGCGGCGGCATCTACGACCAACTCGCCGGCGGCTTCGCCCGTTACAGCGTCGACAATGCCTGGGTGGTACCGCATTTCGAGAAGATGCTCTACGACAACGCGTTGCTGCTGCGGGCGTACGCGCACTGGGCGCGGCGCACCGGCGACCGGCTGGCCCGCCGCGTCGCCGCCCAGACCGCGGGGTTCCTGCTCGGCGAGCTGACCGACGGTGACATGTTCGTCTCGTCGCTGGACGCCGACGCCGACGGCCGCGAGGGTTCGACGTATGTGTGGACGCCCGCGCAGCTGACCGAGGCGCTCGGAGCCGACGACGGTGCTTGGGCGGCAACGGTTTTCGCGGTCACCCCGTCCGGCACCTTCGAACACGGCAGCTCGGTGCTGCAGTTGCCCGCCGACCCGGACGACCCGCAGCGGGCCGAACGGGTCCGCACCGCGCTGCTGGCCGCGCGGCTTATCCGGGCGCAGCCCGGTCGCGACGACAAGGTCGTCACGTCGTGGAACGGCCTGGCGATCACGGCGCTCGCCGAGGCCAGCGTGGCGTTGGACGACCCCGAATTGGCCGCTGCCGCAGGGCGTTGCGCGCTTTCGCTGCTGGGCCTGCACGTCGTCGACGGCCGGTTGCGGCGCGCCAGCCTGGGCGGGGTGGTCGGCGACAGCCCCGGCATCCTCGAGGATCACGCGATGCTGGCCACCGGCCTGCTCGCGCTGTATCAGCTGACCGCCGACGAGTCGTGGCTGACGACGGCGAGCGACCTGCTGGACACGGCGCTGCGCCATTTCGCCGACCCTCAGCAGCCGGGCCGCTGGTTCGACACCGCCGACGACGCCGAGCGGTTGGTGCTGCGCCCCGCCGACCCGCTGGACGGCGCGACGCCGTCGGGCGCGTCGTCGATCACCGAAGCGTTGCTGACCGCGGCGCACCTCGTCGACGGGGAACGGGCGGAACGGTACCTGCGGGCCGCGGGTGACGCCCTGGCCGCGCACTCGCTGCTGCTGGAGCGCGCGCCGCGGTCGGCCGGGCACTGGCTGGCCGTCGCCGAATCCGCGGTTCGCGGGCCGCTGCAGATCGCGGTCGCCTGCGACCCGGCGCGGTCCCCGCTGCTGGCCGAGGCGCGCCGGCTGGCGCCCGGCGGGGCGATCGTCGTGGGCGGCGAGCGCGATTCGTCGGCGCTGCTGGTCGGCCGGGACCGGGTTGGCGGCGCCGACGCGGCGTACGTGTGCCGCGGCCGGCTTTGCGACCTGCCGGTGACCGCGGCGGCCGAACTGGCGGCGGCCCTGGATGTTTCGGGAGGGTAGCCCGGAGGCTACCCTGCCTCCCATGCCAAACGCCTCGGACCGGGTCCACGCGATCACGGACACCGTCAACCGCTACATCGAGCTCATCGCCAAGGGCAGCGCCGACGACCTGGTGGAGTTGTACGCCGACGACGCGACCGTCGAGGACCCGGTCGGGGGCGAGGTGCACATCGGCCGCCAGGCCATCCACGGCTTCTACTCCGCGGTCAACGACGTGCAGCGCGAATGCGAGCTGGTGTCGCTGCGGGTGGCCGGCAACGAGGCGGCGTTCCAGTTCCGCCTGACCATCACCGCGGGGGAGCACCGGATGGTGATCGAGCCGATCGACGTCATGGTGTTCGACGACCGCGGCAAGGTCACCGCGATGAAGGCCTACTGGTCGGCGGCCGACGTGCGGCAGCTCTAGGCGGGGTTGCCGACGTAGAAGACGGCGAACCACATGGCGATGTAGTGCAGGATCGCCGCGATCGCCGTGAAGGCGTGGAAAAACTCGTGATAGCCGAACGTCTTCGGCCACGGGTCCGGCCAGCGCAATCCGTAGAGCAGCCCGCCGATGCTGTAGAACGCGCCGCCGACGGCGAGCAGCACCATCGCGGCCACCCCGGCGACGTGGATGATCGTCGGCGCGTACCAGACGGCCACCCAACCCAGCAGCAGGTACAGCGGCACGCCCACCCAGCGCGGCGCCGTCGGCCAGCACACCTTCAGCACGATGCCCGCCAGCGCGCCGCCCCACACGATCCACAACACGGTTCGCCCGTCGGCGGGCGGCATCGCCAGCATCGCGAACGGCGTGTAACTGCCGGCGATGAACAGGAAGATCATCGAATGGTCGAGCCGCTTCATCAGGTTGCGGCTCTTGGCGGATTTCCAGTTGACGCGGTGGTAGGTGGCGCTGACCGCGAACATGGCCACGGTGGCCAGGGCGTAGGCGAACGTCGTCAGCCCGGCCCGCGTGGATGCCACCGCCCACGACACCGACACCAGGCTCGCGCCGCAGACGATCGCCAGCCACGCGGAGTAGAAGTGAATCCAGCCGCGCATGCGGGGCTTGGAAACGGCCTCGGCGGCACCCTCGACGAGCTGTTCGACGGGATTGCCGGGCGCGATCGCCTCGGGCTCCGGGTTGGGGGGCGTGCTGGTTTTGCTGCTCATTAGAACCAACAGTAGCGGCGAACGACCACGACCCGGTGTTGGACGTGCGGTGGGGTTGCGCAAATCCAAACCGGAATTTGGCGTCGCTCACAGTAGGGTGGAGCTTCGTGGAGATCATCCCGCCGCGGCTCAAGGAGCCGTTGTACCGCGTCTACGAGCTGCGGCTGAGGCAGGGTCTGGCGGCCTCGAAATCCGAGCTTCCCCGCCACATCGCGGTGCTGTGCGACGGGAACCGGCGCTGGGCGCGCAACGCGGGTTACGACGACGTCAGCTACGGCTACCGGATGGGTGCCGCGAAGATCGCCGAGATGCTGCGCTGGTGTCAAGAGGCCGGCATCGAGATGACGACGGTGTACCTGCTGTCCACCGAAAACCTGCAACGCGACGCCGACGAGCTGGCCGGCCTCATCGAGATCATCACAGACGTGGTCGAGGAGATCTGCGCCCCCGCCAATCGGTGGAGCGTCCGCACCGTCGGCGACCTCGGGCTGATCGGCGAGGAGCCGGCCCGCCGGGTGCGCGACGCGGTGGAGTCGACCCCGGCCGTGGCGCCGTTCCACGTCAACGTCGCCGTCGGCTACGGCGGGCGCCGGGAGATCGTCGACGCGGTGCGGGCGCTGCTGAACAAGGAGCTCGCCAACGGGGCCACCGCCGAGGAGTTGATCGACGCGGTGACCGTCGACGGCATCTCCGAAAACCTTTACACCTCGGGGCAACCCGACCCCGACCTGGTGATCCGCACCTCCGGCGAGCAGCGGCTGTCGGGGTTTCTGCTGTGGCAGAGCGCCTATTCGGAGATGTGGTTCACCGAGGCGCACTGGCCCGCGTTCCGCCGCGTCGATTTCCTGCGCGCGCTGCGTGACTACAGCCAACGGCACCGCCGATACGGCAAGTAACCCGTGTCGATCGCAAGCGCGGCGTAGCCGGGCGCAGCGGGTCGGCGCGCATCGAACCCCGTGCCACACTGGATGCATGGCTGCGCTGTCGGCGGTGGTTTTCACGCTGAGCTTGTGGCTGGGTTTGTATCTGCTGGCCCGCGACCCGCGCAAGCCGGTGCTGGCGCTGGCGGCGATCGGGCTGTTCGGTTTCGCGCTGGTGGTCGCGCTGGACGCAATACGCACCGCCGGCGTCGGCCACGTCGCGGTCCTCAGCCGGCTCGAGATCTATCTGGCCGCCGTACCCAGCGTGGCGTGGTTCGCGGTGCTCGTCGAGCTGTCCCGCCCGGGCGACCGCTGGCGGGCGCGCACCGGTGAGATTCTGCTCGTCGGCGGTGTCGGCGCGCTGATCCTGCTCGGCGCGGCGCTGGCCGGCAGCGTCGAAGGGCCGCTGCGGCCAGGGCACCTGCTGATGATGGCGGTGATCTCGACGTCCACGTTGGGGGCGATGATCGTCGCGGTTCGGCGGCCCGCCCAGCCGACCTCGGTCGTGGGCGTCGTGGTCGTCGCGACGCTGTTCTTCGCGCTGGCCAACGCCATCCTGATCATCCCGCTGGGCATCGTGCCGAGCTGGCTGGCCCTGGCGTCGACGGGTTGCGACGTCCTGACGCTCGGGGTGGCGGTGGCGCTGTGGGACGCCTTCGACGAGGGCCAGGCGTTGCGCGCCGACATGCTGCGCTCGTTCGCCGGTTCGATGGCGGTCGCCGTGCTGTTCGGCGGCCAGGCGCTGATCGGCTTGGCGCTGACCCGCGGGGAGCCCGCCGCGCAGACCGTGCTCACCGTACTGCTGTTCACCACGCTCGCCATCGCGATCGCGGTGCAGGTGCTGGCCGACCCACTGGCCGGCGTGCTGGACCGGCTGGCGTTCTCCCGGTCGCCCACGCTGCGCGCCGACCGGGCCGCGTTGCGGCACACCGGGGCGGCGCTGCCGTTGCGCTCGGCCGATCCCCGCAAGGCGCTCGCGCACATCGACGACGACACCTTCGCCCGGCTCACCCGCCGCGCGCTGGGCCACTACGCCGACCTGACCAAGCTCGTCGCCAGCCCGCTCACCGCGTTGCCCGTGATCGACGAGCGGCTGGCAGCGCGCGGCGCGCCCGATCACCCGGTGGAGCGGGCCAACGAGCTCAAGGCCGTTCTCGCCGACGGCATCGCCCGGCTCAAACCCCGCGACGCGGGCGATTTCGGAACCACCGAGGAATGGCGTTACTACAACTCGCTGTACTTCCCGTACGTCGTCGGGGTGCGCGCGTACGCGCAGAACGCCACCGCGGCCGGCCTGGACGCCACCGCCCGGCAGGCCTGGCAGTGGCTGGTCACCGAGGTGCCGCAGCGCTCGCTGCACAACTGGCAAAGCGCCGCCGCCCGGCTCATCGCCGCGGATCTGCGCGGCCGGGTGCCGGTCCCCAGCGACTAGCGGGGCGGCCCCGCCGCTCGCGAGATGTAAACCACCGCGACCGTCGTCGGCGCGTCTTCGCAGCCGCTTATGTGTCGCGGCGCCGGGGGGCGCGATCAGGCCAGCGGCCCCACGATTTGCGACACGTGTGGAACTAATTGGCCCACGGCGGGAATAGCCCGAAGAAATGCCTGGTCTTTGTATCCGTGGCAGCAGTTGGCAGCGCCACGCGTCGATATGGCAGTGCTCTGGCGGCACGCTCAAACCAGATCGACCCCCTCCGCCATCGCTAGGAGTAATCACATGACCGCCGTTTCTGGTCTCCCCACCCGCCCCTTGTACGACTCGACCGATTCGCTGCTGCGGTTCGCCATGCGCGCCGACGCCACGTTGACCGGGCTGTGCGGCTTGGCCGTCGCTTTCTTCGCCGACCCGATCTCGTCGCTGACCGGACTCACGTCGGGCCAGGAATACGCGATGGGCGCGTTCTTCGTGCTCGCCGGCCTCGTCGTGTTCAGCCTCGCCGCGGCGCCGGACCTGCGCCGCGTCGGGATGGGCATCATCGCGGCCAACGTCGTCTTCACGCTGGCCGCGATCGTGGCCGCCGAGGCGGTGCCCATGTTGACCGCAACCGGGGTGGCCGCGACGCTGGCCACCGGCGTCTACACCGCGGCGTTCGGCGGTCTGCAGTACCTGGGAATGCGTCGCCTCGCGACGTAACCCCGCCCACCGGCTCCCGCGCTACAGCTTGCGCAGGCGCAGCCGATTGATGGAGTGGTCGGCGTCCTTGCGCAGCACCAGGGTGGCGCGGGGCCGGGTCGGCAGGATGTTCTCGACCAGGTTGGGCCGGTTGATCGACCGCCAGATCTCGCGGGCGGCGGCGACCGCCTTGGTGTCGTTCAGCGCCGAATAGTGGTGGAAGTGTGACTCCGGATCGGCGAACGCCGTGGTGCGCAGCGACAGGAACCGCGACACGTACCACTGTTCGATGTCCTCGATCCGGGCGTCCACATAGAGCGAGAAGTCGAACAGGTCCGACACCATCAGGGTCGGACCGGTCTGCAGGACGTTGAGGCCCTCGAGGATCAGGATGTCGGGGTGGCGGACGACGTGCTTGGCCCCCGGGATGATGTCGTACTTCAGGTGCGAATACACCGGCGCGCACGCGTAGTCCGCGCCGGACTTGACCGACGTCACGAACCGCATCAGCGCCCGGCGGTTGTAGCTTTCCGGAAAACCCTTGCGGTGCATCAGGTTTCGCCGATCGAGCTCGGCGTTCGGGTATAGGAAGCCGTCGGTGGTCACCAGGTCGACGCGGGGGTGGGGATCCCAGCGGGCCAGCAGCGCCTGCAGCACGCGGGCCGTCGTCGATTTGCCGACGGCCACGCTGCCCGCCACGCCGATCACGAACGGCACCGGCCGGTCCGGATTCTGTTGCGGTTCCCCGAGGAATTCCGCGGTGGCGGCGAACAGCCGCTGGCGCGCCGCGACCTGAAGGTGGATCAACCGGGCCAGCGGCAGGTAGACCTCTTCGACCTCCAGCAGGTCGATCTGCTCACCGAGACCGCGCAGCCCGACGAGTTCCTCTTCGGTGAGGGCCAGCGGCGTCGACATGCGCAGCGCACGCCATTGTTTTCGGTCGAACTCCACATAAGGGCTCGGCTCGCTAGGCCGCGGCATAGTGCTCAAGTGTGGCAGGGGCAAACGCGCGCCCGACGGCTGGGCTGGCGAAAAGCGCCCGCGGATAGACTGGCGGCCGTGACCGCCGCACCTGACGCCCGTACCGCCTCTTCTGTGATGTCGGCCCCGCTCGCCGAGGTCGACCCCGACATCGCCGAGTTGCTGGACAAGGAACTGCACCGGCAACGCGACACCCTGGAGATGATCGCCTCCGAGAACTTCGTGCCCCGCTCGGTGCTGCAGACCCAGGGGAGCGTCCTGACCAACAAGTACGCCGAGGGACTGCCCGGCCGGCGCTACTACGGCGGATGCGAGCACGTCGACGTCGTGGAGAACATCGCCCGCGACCGGGCCAAGGCGTTGTTCGGCGCCGAGTTCGCCAACGTCCAGCCGCATTCCGGGGCGCAGGCCAACGCCGCCGTGCTGCACGCCCTGATGTCACCAGGGGAACACCTGCTGGGCCTGGACCTGGCCAACGGCGGCCACCTCACCCACGGAATGAAGCTGAACTTCTCCGGAAAGCTGTACGAGGCCGGCTTCTACGGCGTGGACCCCAAGACGCATCTGGTCGACATGGATGTCGTGCGCGCCCGGGCGCTCGAGTTCCGCCCCAAGGTGATCATCGCCGGCTGGTCGGCGTACCCGCGGATCCTCGACTTCGCCGCGTTCCGCTCGATCGCCGACGAGGTCGACGCCAAGCTGTGGGTGGACATGGCGCACTTCGCCGGGCTCGTCGCCGTGGGCCTGCACCCGACGCCGGTGCCGCACGCGGACGTGGTGTCCACGACCGTGCACAAGACGCTGGGCGGCGCCCGTTCCGGCATGATCCTCGGCAAGCAGGAGTACGCCAAGGCGATCAACTCGGCGGTGTTCCCCGGCCAGCAGGGCGGCCCGCTGATGCACGTCATCGCGGGCAAGGCGGTCGCGCTCAAGATCGCCACCACACCCGAGTTCGCCGACCGCCAGCAGCGCACGCTGTCCGGGGCGCGCATCGTCGCCGACCGCCTGCTGGCGGCCGACGTCGCCAAGGCCGGCGTCTCGGTGGTCAGCGGCGGCACCGACGTGCACCTGGTGCTGGTCGACCTGCGTGACTCGCCGCTCGACGGCAAGGCCGCCGAGGACCTGCTGCACGAGATCGGCATCACCGTCAACCGCAACGCGGTCCCGAACGACCCGCGCCCCCCGATGGTGACGTCGGGGCTGCGGGTGGGAACGCCGGCGTTGGCCACCCGCGGTTTCGGGGACGCCGAATTCACCGAGGTAGCCGACATCATCGCCACCGCGCTGGCAACGGCCGGGACCACCGGCAAAGACGTAGACGTTTCCGCGCTGCGGCAACGCGTGACGCGCCTGGCCAGGGATTTCCCGCTCTACGAGGGCCTGGAGAACTGGACGCTCGTCGACCGCTGAGCGGGTTAGGGACCAAAGTCACCATTCGGCGGCGACACGCCCCAACAATTTCACAGAACCTGTTCCTAGAAGTTACAGTAACCGCATGGCACAGAAACCTGTTCCTAACACGCTGACCCTCGAACTCGAGCCCGTGGTCGAGCGGCTCATGGACCACCACCTCAACACCGAGGACCTGTGGTTCGCCCACGACTACGTGCCCTTCGAGCAGGGCGAGAACTTCGCGTTCCTGGGCGGACGCGACTGGGACGCGTCCCAGACCACCCTGCCGCGGACCATCACCGACGCCTGCGAAATCCTGCTGCTGCTCAAGGACAACCTCGCCGCACACCACCGCGAGCTCGTAGAGCACTTCATCCTCGAGGATTGGTGGGGCCGCTGGCTCGGCCGGTGGACCGCCGAGGAGCACCTGCACGCCATCGCGCTGCGCGAATACCTCGTGGTGACCCGGGAGGTCGACCCGACCGCCAACGAGGAGGCCCGCGTCCAGTACGTGATGAAGGGCTACCGCGGCGACACCTACTCGCAGGTCGAAACCCTGGTCTACATGGCGCTCACCGAGCGCACGCACGCGGTCTTCTGCGGCAACCTGGCGGCCGCGATCGAGGAGCCCGTGCTGGCCGGCCTCATCGACCGGATCCGCAGGGACGAGGTGCGCCACGAGCACATGTTCGCCAGCCTCGTCGCGCACTGCCTCTCCTACACCCGCGACGAGACCATCGCCGCGATCGCCGCGCGGGCGGCCGACCTGCAGACGGTGGGCGCCGACATCGACGCCTACGCGGACAAGGTGCGAAACGTCGCGGACGCGGGCATCTTCACCCCGCAGGACCTACGGCAGGCGATCTCCGACCGCATCACCGACTGGGGTGTGGCGGGCGAACCCGCGCTGCAGCAGTTCGTCATAAGTTAAGCCGAACGTCACCCGAGCCGGCCGCGGCCCGCGGCCGGTTTTTGGTGTCCCCGTGTCGGTCTCGGCGCGCCTGCGCGGCGCCGAAGCGGCCACGAGAGTAGCGTCGTTCCCGATGGCCAGCGACAAGATCTGCTGCCAGGGCGGCACCTCCCGTCACGAGAAGGGCAGGACCGGCCCCGGTCCTGGTGCTGCGGCTCCCGCCGACATGCCTGTGCGGGTCCGCGCGGGCTTACCCGCTCGAGGAGCGCTTCGTGACCGATCTCCGGACCTATGTGCTCGACACCTCCGTGCTGCTGTCCGACCCGTGGGCGTGCAGCCGGTTCGCCGAACACGAGGTGGTGGTGCCGCTGGTGGTGATCAGCGAGCTGGAGGCCAAACGCCACCACCACGAACTGGGCTGGTTCGCCCGTCAGGCGTTGCGCCTGTTCGATGATCTTCGGCTCGAGCACGGACGGCTGGATCAGCCGATTTCCGTTGGGACACAAGGCGGCACGCTTCACGTCGAACTGAATCACACCGACCCGTCGGTGCTGCCCGCCGGCTTTCGCACCGACAGCAACGACTCCCGGATCCTGAGCTGCGCCGCCAACCTGGCCGCCGAGGGTAAGCGAGTTACGTTGGTCAGCAAGGACATTCCGCTGCGGGTGAAGGCCGCCGCGGTAGGACTGGCCGCCGACGAGTACCACGCGCAGGACGTCATCGTCTCCGGTTGGTCGGGGATGCAGGAGATCGAGACCGGCACCGACGACATCGACGCGCTCTACGCCGACGGTGAGATCGATCTGGTCGAAGCCAGAGACCTGCCCTGCCACACCGGGATTCGGCTGTTGGGCGGCAGCTCTCACGCACTCGGGCGGGTCAACGCGGCAAAACGCGTCCAGTTGGTTCGCGGCGACCGCGAGGTGTTCGGGCTGCGCGGGCGTTCCGCCGAGCAGCGGGTGGCGCTGGACCTGCTGCTGGACGAGTCGGTGGGCATCGTGTCGCTGGGCGGCAAGGCCGGCACCGGCAAGTCGGCGCTGGCGCTGTGCGCGGGCCTCGAGGCGGTGCTGGAACGGCGCACCCACCGCAAGGTGGTGGTGTTCCGACCGCTGTATGCGGTGGGCGGCCAGGAGCTCGGCTACCTGCCCGGCAGCGAGAGCGAAAAGATGGGTCCGTGGGCGCAGGCGGTCTTCGACACCCTCGAGGGCCTCGCCAGTCCCGCGGTGCTCGAGGAGGTGCTGTCCCGGGGCATGCTCGAGGTGCTGCCGCTGACCCACATCCGGGGCCGCTCGCTGCACGACTCGTTCGTGATCGTCGACGAGGCGCAGTCGCTGGAGCGCAACGTGCTGCTGACCGTGCTGTCCCGGCTGGGCACCGGATCGCGGGTGGTGCTGACCCACGACATCGCCCAGCGCGACAACCTGCGCGTCGGCCGCCACGACGGGGTCGCAGCGGTGATCGAGAAGCTCAAGGGCCACCCGCTGTTCGCCCACATCACGCTGCTGCGCAGCGAGCGCTCGCCGATCGCTGCGCTGGTCACCGAGATGCTCGAGGAGATCGCCGGACCGCACTGAGTGTGAATCCTTGGCTTTAACGGTCACTTCAGGGCGGGAAATCCGCGCGAATCTCGCCCTGGTGCAACACTGAAAACCCTGGTTACAGGGTCAGCGCCGCGGCTGCACACCCAACCCCGGGTAGGCTTCCTACGTGCCGAAACGACCCGACAGCCAGGCCTGGCGCTATTGGCGGACCGTGTTGGGCGTCGTGGCGGCCGCCGCGGTGCTGGTGATCGGCGCCCTCACCGGTCACGTGACGCGGGCCGACAACCTCAGCTGCTCGGTCGTCAAGTGCGTCGCGTTCACGTTCGACGACGGGCCGGGGCCCTACACCGACCGGCTGCTGCAAATCCTGAAGGACGCCGACGCCAAGGCCACGTTCTTCCTGATCGGCAACAAGGTCGCCGCCAACCCGGCCGGCGCCAAGCGCGTCGCCGACGCCGGCATGGAGTTCGGCAACCACACCTGGGAACACCCCAACATGACCACGATCCCCCCGGAGGACATCGCGGGCCAGTTCTCCCGCAGCAACGACGCGATCACTGCCGCGACGGGCCGGGCCCCGTCGCTGTGGCGTCCCGCCGGCGGGCTGTCCAACGACGCGGTGCGGGCGACCGCGGGAAAGTTTGGGCTGGCCGAAA
Source organism: Mycobacterium sp. NGS34 (assembly GCF_059812845.1). Taxonomy (NCBI): domain Bacteria; kingdom Bacillati; phylum Actinomycetota; class Actinomycetes; order Mycobacteriales; family Mycobacteriaceae; genus Mycobacterium; species Mycobacterium sp. NGS34. Next base: position 82,334 of record NZ_JCALDM010000015.1, on the reverse strand, counting down.
TACTGTGGGACGTCATCCCTTTCGACTGGATCAACGACTCCAACACGGCCGCGACGCGGTACATGCTGATGACCTACATCAAGCCCGGCTCGGTGGTGTTGTTCCATGACACCTACTCGAGCACCGTCGACTTGGTGTACCAGTTCATCCCGGTGCTCAAGGCCAACGGCTACCGCTTGGTGACGGTCAGCGAATTGCTGGGGCCGCGGGCGCCGGGCAGCACGTACGGCGGCCGCGACAACGGGCCGCCCGCCAACCAGCTGCACGACATTCCGCCCGGCGAGATCCCCGCCCTGCCCAACACGTCCTCACCCAAGCCGATGCCAAATTTCCCGATCACCGACATCCCGGGCCAGAACTCGGGCGGGCCGAACAACGGCGCCTAGAAAAGGTTTGGGCCCGCTCACCGCTACCTTTATAGGGTGATCAAGCCGGGCTGGCTTCGGGCTCCAGCGGCGGGGCAGCGAAAATCCGCTCGCCGGTTGGAGATCCAATATGCGATCGACCTCACGCTGGCGTACGTCGTGGCCGTCGTCGACGCCGCCGCCATCCTGGTCCCGCTGCGCGGACACACGTCCGCCGCGGCCAACGTCGACATCGTGGAAAGAAACACGGCCCTGGTGCTGGCGCTGATTGCGGTGGGCGTCGTCGGCGTCGTGGTGGCGGGTGTCCGCAACCTGGCTCCCACGCTGCGTTGGTACGCCGCCGGGGACGAACCGACCGACGCGCAACGGGAAGCGGCGATGAGGATCCCCGGCCGTCAGTCGACGATCCTCTTGCTGTCCTGGGGCGGGGCGGGGGCGATCTTCGCGGCGATGAATCTGGCCGGGGGGCCCGAGCTGATGCTGCCCATCGTCCTCGGTGTGCTGCTGGGCGCGCCGGCGGCCGCCGGCATGGGGATGCTGTTCGCGCAGCGGACTTTGCGGCCCATCATGGGCGCCGCCACGCTCGGCCGCGAGCCGCGCCTGGTGGTGCCGAGCGTGTTCGCGCGACTGGTGTTGCTGTGGTTCTTGTGCAGCGCGCTGCCGATCGGGGTGATCGCGGCCCTGGTCGTCCTTCGCTCGTACGGATGGCTGATCCAGAAGTCGGCATCGCTGGACGTGCCGCTGCTGGTGGTCTCACTGGCGGCGGTGCTGCTCGGTTTGCCGATCATGATCTTGACGTCGCGCTCCATTTCCGATCCCCTCAGCGAGGTCGTCGACGCGATGGCCGAGGTGGAGCACGGCCACATGGAAACCAAGGTGGGCGCCTACGAGCGCTCCCAAATCGGTCGCCTGCAAACGGGATTCAACCGAATGGTCGCCGGGCTCGCCGAGCGGGATCGGCTGCGGGACCTGTTCGGGCGCCACGTCGGAACCGATGTCGCGCAACGCGCGATTCAAGAGGGTGCGTCGCTGTCCGGCGATGTGGTCGAGGCGGGGGTGCTCTTCATCGACCTGGTCGGCTCCACGCAACTCGCGGAAAGCCGCCCCCCGCAAGAGGTCGCCGAGGTGCTCAACGACTTCTTCCAGATCGTGGTCGACGCGGTCGACGAACACAACGGGCTGATCAACAAATTCGCCGGCGACGCCGCACTGGCCGTCTTCGGCGCCCCGTTGCGCACGGCGCAACCGGCGTCGGCGGCGCTGGCGACGGCGCGCGCCTTGGCCAGCCAGCTGCGCCGGCTGCCCGTCGTCGATTTCGGCATCGGCATTTCGGCGGGACGCGTCTTCGCCGGCAACGTCGGCGCCGAAAACCGGTATGAATACACGGTAATCGGCGACGCGGTCAATGAGGCGGCGCGGCTGGCCGACCTTGCCAAAACCGCCGAGCGGCGAATCCTGTGTTCGGCCGCCGCCATCGACCGGGCCGACGACGCCGAGCGCGCGCACTGGGCCGAGTGCTATTCGACCGTGTTACGCGGCCGCTCCGAGGCCACGCACGTGTCGGCGCCGGCGAGTTCCTGACCTACTTCTTTACCTTCAGCGCCCCAACGACTTTGGTGATGATGCCCGCCGACGCCGCGTCGCCGATGGGCGTCGCGCCCATGAAGATGGTGACCGGCTTCGTGTCGACCGCGATGATGACCACGGAGTCACCCTTGACGTTGCGTGCGGGGTCGGCGATCGTGATGTCGGCGTCCACGCGGGCGGCCTTCACACCGTCGACGGTGAGCGACGACGTCTTCGTCGGGCCCAGGGTGGGCGTGGCGTTCGCGTAGCCCGGTCCGTTGGCCACGCAGTCCAGCAACTTCGCCGCCTGCGCGCCGACGTCCATGCTGGAGACGAAGTTGGTGACGGCGACCTCCGCCTGCATCATCCACTGGTTGGCGCCGGGCACCTCCGCCCCCACGCCGACCGCGCCGATGAGGTTGGGGGACTGATCATCCGAAAAACCCTGCCACCCGGGGGTGGCGCTGGCCGGGAACGACAGCTTGCCCGCGCTGATCGTGTCGCCGGAGGGCTTGTCGCCGCCGGACACGTTGGGCGTGCAGCCGGTCGCCGTCTGCTGGGAGTTGTTCGGCGACGACGACGGGGCGCTCGTGGAGGACGGCACGGACGGGTTGGTCGAGGGGCTCGCCCTGTTCGGCTTGCTTCCGTTGTTGAGCCCGATCGCCAAGAGCACCACCACGATGATGACGCCCAGCACCGCGATGCCGGCGAGGATCAGCCACGGCGCCTTGGAGCGTGGTCCCGGCGGTGGCCCGGGCGGGTACGGCCCGCCGGGCCCTCCCGGCCAGCCCGGCGGAACCTGCTGCCCGGGCGGCGGGAACTGCTGGGGCTGGTAGGGGCCCGCCGGATACGGGCCGCCCGGCGCGGGGTAGGGGTATCCGCCGCCCGGCGGCGGGCCGCCCGGCGGGGGACCACCCGGTGGCGGGCCGACCGGTGGCTGGCCACCCTGCGGCGGGCCACCCCAATATGGGCCCTGCCCATAGGGATTCGCCCCGTAGGGATCCTGACCGTAGGGACCGCCGGGGGGACCGCCGGGGGGATTCGTCATCGCCGAACCGCTCTCATCTATTCCTCCGGCTTCACTTTGGCCATCGCCAACACGTCGAGGCGGCGGTCCAGTTCTTCGAGTGACAGCTTGTCACCGATCAGGCCGCGGTCGATCACGGTCTGTCGGATGGTCTTGCGCTCCTTGAGCGCCTGCTTGGCCACCGCGGCGGCCTCCTCGTAGCCGATGGCCGAGTTCAGCGGCGTCACGATCGACGGCGACGACTCGGCAAGCTCGCGCAGGTGCTCGACGTTGGCCCTGAGCCCGACGATGCAGCGCTCCGCGAACAGCCTCGAGACGTTGGTCAGCAGCTTGAAGGACTCGAGAATGTTGCGCGCCATCATCGGGATGTAGACGTTGAGCTCGAAGGCGCCGGACAACCCGCCGACGGCGACCGCGGCGTCGTTGCCGATCACCTGGGCCGCGACCTGCGTAACCGCCTCCGGCAGAACGGGATTCACCTTGCCCGGCATGATCGAGCTGCCCGGCTGCAGGTCCGGCAGCTGAATTTCGGCCAGGCCCGTCAGCGGGCCCGACCCCATCCAGCGGACGTCGTTGGCGATCTTGGTCAGCGACACCGCGATGGTGCGCAGCGCGCCGGAGGCCTCGACCAGCCCGTCGCGGGCGGCCTGGGCCTCGAAAGAGTTTACCGCCGGGCGCAATTCGCTCAGGCCGGTGGAAGCGACCAGGGTCTCGACCACCTTGACGCCGAACCCGTCGGGTGCGTTGAGGCCGGTGCCCACGGCGGTGCCCCCGATCGCGAGCTCACCCAGCCGCGGCAGCGTGGCCCGGACCCGTTCGATGCCGGCCTCGATCTGGCGGGCGTACCCGCTGAATTCCTGGCCCAGCGTGACCGGGACGGCGTCCATCAGGTGGGTGCGGCCGGACTTGACCACCGTGTGCCACTCGCGGGCCTTGCTCGCCAGCGCGTCGTGCAGCACCTCGAGCGCGGGGATGAGGTGACGCACCGCGGCCTCGGTCGCCGCGATGTGCGTGGCGGTCGGGAAGGTGTCGTTGGACGACTGCGACATGTTGACGTCGTCGTTGGGATGCACCGTCACCCCGTTGGCGGCGGCGATGCTGGCGATCACCTCGTTGGTGTTCATGTTCGAGCTTGTGCCCGAACCGGTTTGGAAGACGTCGATGGGGAACTGGTCGTCGTGGCGGCCGTCGGCGATCTCGGCCGCGGCGGCGATGATCGCGTCGGCCTTCTCCGGCGCCAGCAGCCCGAGGTCCTTGTTCACTTGCGCGCAGGCACCCTTGAGCAGCCCCAGCGCGCGGATCTGGGTGCGCTCCAGGCCGCGGCCCGAGATCGGGAAGTTCTCGACCGCGCGCTGAGTCTGCGCGCGCCACAAGGCCTTTGCCGGCACCCGGACCTCGCCCATGGTGTCGTGCTCGATGCGGTACTCGGCGTCCTCAGTGGCCATAGATTGGTCTCCTGGTTTCGGGTCGGGTTCTTAGGGCAGGGGGTAGGCGGCAGAGCTGTCGCCGGTGAAGTCGATCGCGGAGTACTCGTTGAGCTTGGACAGCCGGTGATAGGCCTCGATCAGGCGCACGGTGCCCGACTTCGAGCGCATCACGATCGACTGGGTGGTGCAGCCGCCGGGGTAGTACCGGACGCCCTTGAGCAGGTCGCCCTCGGTGACGCCGGTCGCGCAGAAGAAGACGTTCTCGCCGGACACCAGGTCCTCGGTGGTCAATATCTGGTCCAGGTCGTAGCCCGCGTCCAGCGCCTTGCGGCGCTCGACGTCGTCCTTGGGCGCCAGTTGAGCCTGGATGGCCCCGCCCATGCAGCGGATCGCCGCCGCGGCGATGATGCCCTCCGGCGTGCCGCCGATGCCGGCCAGCATGTCGGTGCCCGATTCCGGCCGGCACGCGGAGATGGCGCCCGCGACGTCGCCGTCGGTGATCAGCCGGATCCGGGCGCCGGTGGCCCGGACGTCTTCGATGAGCTGTGCGTGCCGCGGCCGGTCCAGGATGCATACCGTCATGTCGCGCACCGACAGGGCCTTGACCTTGGCGACGGCCTTGATGTTCTCGGCGATCGGGGCGGTGATGTCCAGCACGTTCGCGGCCTCGGGGCCGACGGCGATCTTGTTCATGTAGAACACGGCCGACGGGTCGAACATCGCGCCGCGGTCGGCCACCGCCAGCACGGAGATGGCGTTGGGCATGCCCTTGCTCATCAACGTGGTGCCGTCCACCGGGTCGACGGCGAAGTCGCACTCCGGCCCGTCGCCGTTGCCGACCTCCTCGCCGTTGTAGAGCATCGGGGCCTGGTCCTTCTCACCCTCGCCGATCACCACCACGCCGCGCATCGACACGGTGTTGACCAGCTCGCGGATGGCGTCCACGGCCGCGCCGTCGCCGCCCTCCTTGTCGCCGCGGCCCACCCAGCGGCCGGCCGCCATGGCACCGGCCTCGGTTACCCGGACCAGCTCCATCGCCAGGTTGCGGTCGGGGGCTTCACGGCGTTGGGGGCGATCGCTCATGGTTGCCGATTGTCCCAGAAGCGGATCCGTCTGCCGGAACTGGGATACTCGGCGTCATGACCGACGAGCCGCAGCCGAACGCCGAGGTAGGCGAGCCGACGCCGGCGCCCAAACCGGCAAAGCCCCGGTTGCTGCAGGACGGTCGCGACATGTTCTGGTCGCTGGCGCCGTTGGTCGTCGGCTGCATCCTGCTGGCCGGCCTGGTCGGGATGTGTTCGTTTCAGCCGGTCGGGACGAACAAGGGCGCGATCCCGTCCTACGACGCGGCGGCGGCCTTGCGGGCGGACGCCCAGGCCCTGGGCTTTCCGATTCGGCTGCCCCAGCTGCCCGCCGGCTGGCACCCCAACTCCGGCGGACGCGGCGGCATCGACAACGGCCGAACCGACCCCGCGACCGGTCAGCGGCTGCACGCGGCCACCTCGACGGTGGGCTACCTCAGCCCGACGGGCATGTACCTGGGCCTGACCCAGAGCAACGCCGACGAGGACAAGCTCGTCGGGTCGGTCCATCCGTCGGCGTATCCGACCGGGACGGTCGACGTCGGCGGCGTCAACTGGGTCGTCTATCACGGCAGCGCGCAGGGCGCGCAAGCAGAGGGAGCCGCCGAACCGGTATGGACCACCAGGCTCGCCGGCCCGGCCGGCGCCACCCAGATCGCGATAACCGGTGCCGGCAGCGCCGAGGAATTCCGTACGCTGGCCTCGGCGACGCAATCAGCGTCGCCGTTACCCGCGCGCTGAAAGAAGGCACCGCGTGACCGCACCCCAAGCAGACCTGTCCGGATGGTCGGTGGCACCGTTCACCGGAGGCGGCTACACCCACGACGTCTACCGCAAGGGCACCGGCCCCGGCGTGGTGCTGATCCCGGAGATCCCCGGCATCCATCCCGCCGTGCTCGGACTCGGTAATCATCTGGTGGACAACGGCTTCACCGTCGCGATGCCGTCGCTGTTCGGTGAGCCGGGCAAGCCGAAGACGCTCGGCTACATCATCAGCTCCATCACCCGAGCCTGTGTCGCAAGGGAATTCGCCGCGTTCGCCACCAACAAGGAGCGACCGGTGTCGCTTTTCCTGCGCGCGCTGGCCCGCGACCTCAACGCGTCCACGCCGGGCAAGGGCGTCGGCGTCATCGGGCAGTGCTTCACCGGCGGCTTCGCGCTGGCCGCCGCGGTCGACGACAGCGTGTTGGCCCCGGTGCTTTCGCAACCGTCGGTGCCGATGCCGCTGGGCCGCGCGCGCCGCGCCGACACCGGTCTGAGCGAATCCGAGATGACGACCGTGGCCGACCGGTGCGCCAACGACGGCCTGTGCGCGATGGGCCTGCGCTTCAGCGAGGACAGCGTCGTGCCGAGGGAGCGGTTCGCGGCGCTCAAGGCGCGCCTCGGCGACGCGTTCGAGGTCATCGAAATCGACTCGCGCCCAGGCAACGAGGGCGGCTTCGGCAGGATGGCGCACTCGGTGCTGACCGACGAGGTCCGCGAAGTCGACGGTCAACCTGCTTACGAGGCGCGCAAGCGGGTGGTCGAGTTCCTAACCGAGCGGCTCACGTAGGGAAGTTCGAGATCATGGCGAGCGACGACCGCGTGGTCGAAACCACCCACGGCCCGGTCCGGGGCGCTGACGACGGGGACGTCAGGACCTGGAGGGGCATCCGATACGCCGCGCCGCCCCTCGGCGACCTGCGGTTCCGGCGACCGGAGCCCCCGCAGCGGTGGCCGGAGATCGCCGACGCCACCAGCTACGGTCCCGCGTGCCCGCAACCCACCTTCCCCAACATGCCGCTGGAACTCGGTGCGCCGCAGGGCGAAGACTGCCTGCGCCTGAACGTCTTCGCGCCGGCGGGCACCGCGCCCGGCGATGCCAAACCCGTGATGGTGTGGCTGCACGGCGGCGCCTACGTTCTGGGATCGGCCAGCCAGCCGCTCTACGAGGGCCACCGGTTGGTCACGGGCGGTGACGTGGTCGTCGTGACGGTCAACTATCGCCTCGGGGCGTTGGGCTTTCTCGACTTGTCGTCGTTTTCCACCGCGCGGCGCCGCTTCGATTCGAACATCGGGCTGCACGACGTGCTGGCGGCGTTGCGCTGGGTGCGCGACAACATCGCGGCGTTCGGAGGTGACCCCGAAAGGGTCACGCTGTTCGGCGAATCCGCCGGCGCGGGGATCGTCACGACGCTGCTGACCACTCCGGCGGCCGAGGGCCTGTTCGCCGGCGCGATCGCCCAGAGTTCCCCGGCCACATCGGTGTACGACCGCGACCGGGCCGAGCGCGTCGCCGTGAGCTTCCTCGACAAGCTGCGAATCGACCCGGCCGCGCTGCCCGACGCGCCGATCGAAGCGATCCTGGCCGCGTCGCAGCAGGTGTTCGACGAAGTGCCCGTGCGCAATCCGGGCTTGCTCGCGTTCGTCCCGATCGTCGACGGCGACCTGCTGCACGACTACCCGGTCAAACTGGCGCAGGAGGGTCGCTCGCACCCCGTGCCGTTGATCATCGGCACCAACAAGCATGAGGCGGCGCTCTTCCGGTTGATGCGCTCGCCGCTGATGCCGATCACCCCGCACGCGATCACGTCGATGTTCACCCAGATCGCCGCCGAACAGCCCGACCTGCAATTGCCCACCCAGGAGCAGATCGTGTCGGCCTACTCCGGATTGCGGCGCAAGGCAAGGTTTTTGAGCATCGCCACCGACGTCGGCTTCCGGATGCCGTCGGTGTGGCTGGCCGAGGGGCACAGCGGTGTGGCGCCGGTGTATCTGTACCGGTTCGACTATTCGACGCCCCTGCTGAAGCTGCTGCTGGTGAACGCCGCGCACGCCACCGAATTGCCTTACATCTGGGGCAATCTCGGGGCGCCGAAGGACCCGACCCTGAAGCTCGGCGGCGCCAGGACCGCCAAAGCGGTCTCGAAACGGGTGCGCACCCGGTGGGTCAACTTCGCCACTCACGGGAAGCCCGCGGCCCCCGACGGCGAGCCGGACTGGACGCCCTACCAGGAGGCCGATCGGGCCTGCCTGATCATCGACAAGCGCGACACGATCGCCACCGATCTGGACGCGCCGATCCGGGCCGCGTGGGGCAGCGAGATGGTGAGCTTCCGCTAGCTCGATGCCGCCTTGCGCCACGGAAACCAATTGCGGCGCACGGGTTCGTCGTCGAGCGGTTCGAGTTCGATGCCCTTGTACACCGCGAGGTAGACGTCGACGGTGGTGACGATGAGGATCATCAGCACCGGGCCGATGACGATGCCCCATGGGCCGAACATGGCGATGCCCGAGAACACCGCCAGCAGCATGAGCGCCGGATTCAGCCGCGCGTCGCGGGGGACCAGGATGGGGCGCAGGAAGTTGTCGATGTTGGTGACCACGATGAGGTGCCACAGGACGACGAAGGCGCCGCCGACGATGTTGCCGTAGAAGATCATTCCGATGCCAAACGGAATCGTCACGATTCCGCCGCCCAGCGGAATGATCGACAACGCGGTCAGCAGAACCGCGAAAATGAAGAAGCCATGGTGAAAGCCGGCGACGTAGATGGACGCGGCGCCTGCCACGCCCTGACACAGCGCGATGACGAACTGGCCGCTGACGGTGCCGCGCACCATCGCCCCGGCCTTCCTCAGGTACAGATCGGTGACCTCGTCGCCCAGCGGGTTGAGCTGGCCGATCAAGGTTCGCACCCGTTCGCGATTCACCAGCAACGCGAGGAACACGTACAGAAAGATGATCGCCGACGCGACGGCGCCGGCGATGCCGCCGACGGCGCCCTGCAGGAAATGCAGGAGCCATTCGCCGACGCTGCGTCCCACGGTGATCATCGACTTCCGCAGCGTGTCCGTGGTTACCGTTGTGTGCGCGAAGGGAACCCGGGCCAACAGGTCGTTGACCGCATGCAGGATCCGGTCGCCGAGCCCGCTCAGGTCGGTGGTCTTGACCCACTCCGAGATGCTGTCGACCATGCGGCGGATCTGAACGAACGCCAGGACCACGAGGAGGCCGACCGGAATGAACACGACGGCCAGCGCCGCCAGCAGGGTGCAGGTGGCCGACAGGCCGGTGCCCAGGCGTCGGTTGAACCAATTGAACAGGGGGGTGAACAAGTACGCCCCGACGGCGGCCACCACGATGAGCACGAAGTAGTTGCGCAGGAAATACGCACCGAACAGCAGGGCGATCAGCGTGAGCACCGCGAGCGCGCGTTTTTGGGTGAGCGTGAATTCGGTGTTCATGCGAACCGGGCCGCCCTCCGCGTCGTCGCTGCTGAGCTGAACCTTAACGCCGGGCGGTGCCTTTCGTCAGCATCCGAGCTACCGGGCCGCGGCTTGAGTTTTCATCCGCTGGAACAGGTCCACGTAGTACGGCAGGCATTCGGACATGGCCTTGTCGGTGGTGAACAACGGCTCGTATCCGAGGTCGCGCCGCGCCTTGTCGATCGAGAAGTAGTTGTCCAGATACAACCGCTCGATGGCCAGCGGCTCCAGCAGCGGCGCCGGTATCCCGAACCGGAAATGCAGCCGCTGCCATCCGCTCATCGCCGCGCGCACCATCGGGCCGTTCACGCGCACGCGGGGCCAGTTGACGCCGCAGGCCTCCACGACCGGCCGGGCGAATTCGAACATGTTGATCGGGTCGGCGTCGTTGATGAAGTACGCCTGACCGGGCGCCGTCCCACCCGGGACCAGATGCTGGGCGGCGAGGATGAAACCGTGAATCAGGTTGTGCACGTAGGAATTGTCGAGCCGCGCCGACTTGCGGCCGATCAGCACCTTGACGTGTCCGGCGATCACGCTTTCGAACAGCCTGCGAAACATCGTCTGATCGCCGCGGCCCCAGATGCCGCTGGGCCGGATCGCGCACGTCAGCATGTCCCCAACGCCGTTCTGCGCCAACACGAATCGCTCGGCGACCACTTTCGTCTCGGTGTAGAGGTCGTTGAACCTGTTGGTATACGGCAGCGTCTCGTCACCGGCGGCGATGTTCTGCCCGCCCATCACGACGCTGTTCGACGAGGTGTAGACGAACCGCTTCACCCCGGCCCGTTGCCCGGCGTGCACCAGGTTCTCCGTGCCGCCGACGTTGACGGCGAAACTGCGCTGGCGGTATTCGTCGGTGACCGACGCGCCGCCCATCAGCTCGATCAGCGCGGCGGTGTGGAACACCGTGTCGATGCCGTCGACCGCCGCGGCGCAGACGCCCGCGTCGGTGACGTCGCCCTGCAGGACCTCCAGCTGCGGATGCGCCTCAAGCGGCGAGGGGGCGCGGTCGAAGGAACGCACCTGGTATCCGCGGTCGAGCAAGGTGGTCACCAGGTTCGCGCCGACAAACCCCGAGCCCCCGGTGACCAGGACGCGCCCAAGTTCGGTTGTCAGTGATGGATCACCCATAGTTCGCGAAGCATAGTCCAGAACAACTGGAACGTGTTCCAGTGTCGGGTGCCCTCAGCCCTCGTCGGCCTCGCCGGCCGCCAGCGCGTCCTCGACCCGCTTGCGCGCTCCAGCTAAGTGCTCTTCGCACCTTTTGGCCAGCTGTTCGCCCCTTTCCCACAGCTGCAGCGACGCGTCGAGGTCCAGCCCGCCCTGCTCCAGCAGCCGCACCACCTCGACCAGCTCGTCGCGGCACGCCTCATAGCCGAGCTGACTAATGGGAGTAATTGATTCGTCGTCACGCGCCATCGGAAACCCCCTCGCTGACCGCCGCCACGGCGCCGTCGGCCACCCGCACCCGCAGCCGCGTGCCCGGCGGCGCGTCGTCGACAGAACGCAGCACCGCCGCGGGTCCCGCGTGCGGAACGGTCTGCACGACGGCGTAGCCGCGGGCCAGGGTGGCCGCGGGGCCCAGGGTGGCCAGCCGCGCGCCGAGGTGACCGACGCGGTCGGCCTCGGCGCCGATGAGCCGCCTGATGTCGCGGCGCACGGCCGAGCGGGCGCGGTGGATTTCGTCGGTGCGGGTGGCCAGGGCCGTCAGCGGCTCGGCCAGCACGGGGCGGCTGCGCAGCTGGGTCAGCGCGCGTTGTTCGCGGGACACCCAGTTGCGCAGGGCCTGCGCGCTGCGCCGGCGCAGGTCATCGATCAGCCGCTGCTCGGCGGCGGTGTCGGGCACCACCCGCTTGGCGGCGTCGGTGGGCGTCGCGGCGCGCAGGTCGGCGACCAGATCGCACAGCGGGTTGTCGGGCTCGTGCCCGATCGCGCTGATCACCGGGGTGCGGCAGGCCGCGATCGCGCGGCACAGGGTCTCGTCGGAGAACGGCAGCAGGTCCTCCACGCTGCCGCCGCCGCGGGCCACCACGATCACGTCGACGTCGGCGTTGCGGTCGAGTTCGGCCAGCGCCTCGACGATCTGCGCGACCGCGTTGGGCCCCTGCACGGCCGTGTTGCGCACGGCGAAACGCACCCCGGGCCAGCGGGCGGCGGCCACGGTCGTCACGTCGTGTTCGGCGGCGCTGGCGCGGCCGGTGATCAGCCCGATCATGTTGGGCAGGAAGGGGATTGGTCGCTTGAGCCGAGGGTCGAACAGCCCTTCGGCGTCGAGCAGCCGGCGCAGCCGGTCGATGCGCGCGAGCAGCTCGCCGATGCCGACCGCGCGAATCTCGCTGAGCCGCAACGAGAAGGTGCCCCGGCCGGTGTAGAACGACGGTTTGCCGCAGACCACCACCTGGGTGCCTTCGGCGAGTTTCACCGGCGCGTTCGCCACCAGGTCGCGCGAACACGTCACGGTCAGCGACATGTCGGCGGCCGGGTCGCGCAGCACCATGAACACCGTCTTGGAGTCGGGGCGCATCGTGATCTGGGCCAGCTGCCCCTCGACCCAGACGATGCCCAGCTTGTCGATCCAGCCCGCGACGCGCACCGCCACCGCGCGCACCGGAAAGGGGTTCTCCGCGGAGTTGGGTTCGGGATTAGCCGCTTGGGTCACTTCGCGTTCGCGCGGGTGATCCTGTTGGCGAGCAGCGTCTGGAACGGCGCCCGGGCCTTGGTGGCCTGCTCGTAGGCCAGCAACGCCTCGAGCTCGTCGACGCTCAGCGACTGCAGCCGCGCGCGCAACTGGGCCAGCGTCAGCGCCGGGTAGTCGAGTTCGGTCGCCACCTCCGGCTGCGCGACCGTCGGTTTCGCCGCCGGCTTCCTCGATTGCTTCGCGGGTTTGACGAGCGCGCTGGCGTCCTCGTGCGCGTCGGCCACCGAGTACAGCGCGAACCGGCCCTCGGGCCGCCGGTCGGCGTCGTCGCCGTCGGCCGCTGGGACCCCGTCGTCTTCCGGCAGGTCCTCGTCGAAGGTCGCCCACTCCGGCTTCTCGTCCTTGGGCGGAAAGATCGACTCGAGGGTGCTGTCGCCCTTGATCACCAGCTCGGCGAGGTTCTGCTGAAACCGCATCACAATGTGCGCCGCCGTGCTGGCCAGCGTCATGGGGTACATCAGGATGGTTTTCGGCAGCTTCATGGTCTCCTCGACAGCGACTGTCGCCGCGCCGACTATCAGCCGAACTCCGTACGGTGCAGTGGCCATGGGTCCAAGACTGCCTCAACCGGCGGATAAGTCCAAGCCGACCGCCGGCCGGTACCCTGAATGTCATGCCGCCGACTGTTGACATGGGAATTCCGGGTGCGGCCAGCACGGTAGTTAACGACCCGACCCGCAAGAGGGTGCTCCTTGCGGAGCCGCGTGGCTACTGCGCGGGGGTGGACCGGGCCGTCGAGACGGTCGAGCGCGCCCTGGAGAAGCACGGCGCGCCCGTCTACGTGCGCCACGAGATCGTGCACAACCGGCACGTCGTCGACACCCTGAAAAAGGCCGGCGCCGTCTTCGTCCAGGAGACCGACGAGGTCCCCGAGGGCGCCATCGTGGTGTTCTCCGCGCACGGCGTCGCGCCGACCGTCTACGCCGCGGCCGCCGAACGCAACCTGCAGACCATCGATGCGACCTGCCCGCTGGTGACCAAGGTGCACAACGAGGCCAGGCGCTTCGCCCGGGACGACTACGACATCCTGCTCATCGGCCACCAGGGGCACGAGGAGGTCATCGGGACCGCCGGCGAGGCGCCCGAGCACGTGCAGCTGGTCGACGGCGTGGCCGCGGTGGACGACGTCACGGTGCGCGACGAGAACAAGGTGGTCTGGCTCTCGCAGACCACGCTCTCGGTCGACGAGACGATGGAGATCGTCGAGCGGCTGCGGCAACGCTTCCCCAAGCTGCAGGACCCGCCCAGCGACGACATCTGCTACGCGACCCAGAACCGCCAGGTCGCGGTCAAGGCGATGGCGCCCGAGTGCGAGCTGGTCATCGTCGTCGGGTCGCGCAACTCGTCGAACTCGGTGCGGCTGGTCGAGGTGGCTTTGGGCGGCGGCACGGCGGCCGCGCACCTGGTGGACTGCGCCGACGACATCGACCCGGCGTGGCTGGAGGGTGTCACGACGGTGGGCGTCACCTCCGGCGCGTCCGTGCCCGAGGTGCTGGTGCGCGGTGTGCTGGAGCGGCTCGCCGACTGCGGTTTCGACGTGGTGCAGCCGGTGACGACGGCCCAGGAGACGCTGGTGTTCGCGCTGCCCCGGGAAATCCGGTCGCGCCGCTAGCCTTCGAACTCCCAGGATTCCGCCGGAAACCCGCGCGGCGCACGGGAACTACCGCGGCGCTCGGCGCGCGGGTCCCTGGGTTCGTCCAGCGGGGCTTCCCCGCGGTAGCGCACCCGGGAGATCGGGTGGTGTGTCGAGTTGCCATTGCCGCTGGGGGCGGGGCGACGACGCCGGGGCTCGTACGACTCGTACCGGTCGAAACGCTCGGGCGCGCTCGGCGGCTCATACGGCTCGTAGCCGTCGAACCGGCTGCTCCGCGGCGCCGGCCGGTCATAGGGATCGCGGCGGGCCCGGGGCTCGCGGCGGGTGTCGCGCGGCGGCTGGGCGCGCGGGTCGGCGTCGGCCGGCGGCCTGGGGCGGCGACGCGGCCGGGGCGGTGGCTCGGCGGGATCGAAGTCACGGGGCGGTGCCGGGCGCCGGCGCCGTGGCCGCTCCGCCGCGGGATCTGCGTGGTCGTCGTCCAGCGGCGGGCGCCCATGCCGGGAGTGGCTTCGGCTGGAACGGGCGCCGGAGCGGCCACCCCGCGCGGTCGTCCGGCCGTCCCGCGCAGAGGCCCTGGCAGACCGGGCTCGTTTGGGCGTGGCCGGTGCATCCTGCGCGTCGTCCTCGCGACTAGCGACGCCGAAGAACGAATTCAGTTTCGCCCCAACGGCGCTGACAAACGACTGGGATTCTTTAGCCGCTCCCGCGGCGTCGTCCGTGGCGACAGACGTGCCCTGCGACTTCCCGAAATACCAACGCACCAGGCCGATCAGCAGCACCCCGCCGGCGGTGCCCAGCATCAGCGGGAAGCGCTCGATGAGCGGATAGCCGCAGTTGATCAGGAGGTCTTTGAGGTTGCCGAGCTTGCGTCCATGGAACATCCAGTAGGCGCCGGGGACCGCGCAGAAAAGAATCAGCGGTGGCTGAATGATCGCGGTGAACACGCCCTCCTGCCGCACGGCCAGCACCGCGGCCACGCAACCGGCTATATAGAAGGCCGCGAAGACGTGCGTCAGGTCCTTGTGACCCATTCCCGCGTCGACCGCGTAACCGATGGCGGTCGCGGACACCGCGATGAGCAGGGCCGCCCACCACGGCACACCTGGGATCCCGGGGTGGATCGAGCGGTGGTTGGCCTCAACCGCCGATCTTTCCCGCTGTGCTGACACATGTAGACCGTACCGGGAATGAGCCGAAACGCTCGTAAAGACCTTGTTAGCGACGGTTGGCGTGCCCCCGCAAAATCAAAGCCGCACGCGCGAACGAACCGCCACGGCCAGCCCCTTAGACTTGGTTCCCCGTGAGCCTCAGCCTTGGAATCGTGGGCCTGCCCAATGTCGGCAAGTCGACGCTGTTCAACGCGCTGACCCGCAATAACGTGGTGGCGGCGAACTATCCGTTCGCGACCATCGAACCGAACGAGGGCGTGGTTTCGCTGCCCGACCCGCGGCTGGCCAAGCTGGCGGAGCTTTACTCCTCCGAGCGCATCGTTGCGGCGCCGGTCACATTCGTCGACATCGCCGGGCTGGTCAAGGGCGCGTCGGAGGGGGCCGGGCTGGGCAACAAGTTCCTGGCCCACATCCGCGAATGCGATGCCATCTGCCAGGTGGTGCGGGTGTTTTCCGACGACGACGTGACCCACGTCGCAGGCGAAGTGGATCCCAAGTCCGACATCGAGGTCGTCGAGACCGAGTTGATCCTGGCCGACCTGCAGACCCTCGAGCGCGCGTTGCCGCGGCTGGAGAAGGAAGCGCGCACCAGCAAGGAGCGCAAGCCCGTGCACGACGCGGCCGTCGCCGCGCAGGCGGTGCTGGACGAAGGCAACACGCTGTTCGCCGCGGGGGCGGACGTCTCGCTGCTGCGCGAGCTGAACCTGCTGACCATCAAGCCGTTCCTCTATGTCTTCAACGCGGACGAGGCGGTGCTGACCGACGCCGCGCGGGTCGCCCAGCTGCGCGAGCTCGTCGCGCCTGCCGACGCCGTATTCCTCGACGCCGCAATCGAATCCGAGCTGGTCGAGCTCGACGACGAGTCGGCCGCCGAGCTGCTGGAGTCGATCGGGCAGACCGAGCGCGGCCTCGACGCGCTGGCCCGGGCGGGTTTTCACACGCTCAAGCTGCAGACCTTCCTGACGGCGGGGCCAAAAGAGGCGCGGGCGTGGGTAATTCATCAAGGTGACACGGCGCCCAAGGCCGCAGGGGTGATCCACACCGACTTCGAGAAGGGCTTCATCAAGGCCGAAATCGTGTCCTACGACGACCTGATCGCCGCGGGGTCCATGGCGGCGGCCAAGGCGGCCGGCAAGGTCCGCATGGAGGGCAAGGACTACGTGATGGCCGACGGCGACGTGGTGGAGTTCCGGTTCAACGTCTAGGTGGCAGAGCCGCCTGTCGCCAGCGGTAATGCCGGAGACGAAGGCCTCGAATTCGACTATCTTGACTCAGGTTTGCGCCAAGCTCACGGCAGCGCTACGGCTTGTGGGTTGGGTTCAAACCTGGCAGAACAGACGAAGGAGGTGGACAGCTTGCCGGTGTTAGTGGTCTTGGCAACCGCGACGGACGATGCGTTCACAAAGCGCCCTGTGTCTGTGCGGGGTGCGCTGGTTAGCGTCATCCTCGTGGCGCTCTGCCTATTGTTCCTCAGGTGGCTATGGGTGCGGGCTCGGCGGGGCGTTGACGCGCAGCCAGGCGATGCAAAGACCTCCGCCTCCCCGCCAAATGCGGCCGGGTGGTACCCCGACGCGCGCGAACCGACGTTGATGCGGTATTTCGACGGCCAGAACTGGACTTCGGTGACTAAGCCGCGCGAATAGCAATCACTTCACGCACTGCCGGGTCGAGGGTAATTGGGGTAGCTTCGCCCAACTTCGGTTGAACGACCGTCAACCGATCACGCTAGAATTCTGTACATGACGACACTTCCGCTTGCTGAGGTACGGGCAAACCTGTCCAAGCTCGTCGACGAAGCCGTGCGGACGCACCAGCGCATCGAAGTGACCCGGCAAGGGCGCCGGGCCGCGGTGATCCTCAGTGCGGATGACTTTGACTCCATCATGGAAACCTTGGCGATCCTCAGCGATCCGGAACTCATGCGTGATGTCCGCGAGGCCGAGACCGAAGCGGAAAACGGTGAGACGTACACGCTCGACGAGGTAACAGAGGAGATGCGCGCCGCAGGCCGGCTCCCGCGGTGAGCTACCGCATCGAATTGACACGGGCTGCAAAACGGGCGCTGACCGAGCTCTTGCCCGAAACGGTCGCCGTCGCCTGCTGGGAGTTCATTCGAGGTCCACTCGCCGAGGATCCATACCGAGTGGGCAAGCCGCTGCGCGGTCAGCTGGAGGGCCGGTTTTCGGCGCGTCGAGGCGAATTCCGGTTGATTTATTGGGTTTTCGAGGACATGGTCGTCATTCGCGTGATCCACATCGCGCATCGCCGCGACGCTTATCGATGACGCAGTGGCTTGGAGTGCGAATCAAGCCTGTTACGCGAGCGCGGGCGGAAGCACACTCGGCTCCCCCGACTGGCCACTCGTCTTGGTCAAGGTAAATCGGTGCGCGATGGGTTGGCTGCTGTGGTCCGTATATCCGCAGGCGGCCTCCGTACGGACGACCACCATCGTGCCCGTCCCCGCGCTGGGGTCCCACGTCCATTCTTCGGTACCCCGATGCGTCGTCCCGTCACTGCACCGCCACGCCGCGGGATTCGGCGGAAGGGCCAGATGCCACCGATCGGCGTAGAACTGGGCCTGGCCCGAGGAATTGGAGAAGGTGACTTGGGTGCAGCCAACACCGCAAGACGTGGCCTTGAATGTCAGGTCTTGGAGACTTCCGTCGACGAAGTGGACGGTGTACATGCCGTTCACCACCTCGTCGGCGGCCATCACCGGGTCGGCCGACGCCGGCGCTGCGAGCGGGATAGCCATGGCGGCCAGCGCGACGGCCGTTATGGGGATCTTCCTCATCGGCGTTCCTAACTTGGTAGCCCTCCGGCAGCACGATACGACCATGTCAGCGGAAAAAACAGGCCCGGGAATGGGTTTGCTGCGATCGGCATTCGCCGAATGCGGCGTTAAGGTAAGTCGTGGCCGCTGGGGACCGAGACGCCGGGGACGAACCCGGACGGCTTGCCGCGGAATTGGGTGACCGCGAGGAGGCTCTCGCGCGGCGCGAGAGCGAGATCTCCAGGCGCGAGCGGGTCGCCGACGAGCGCGAGCAAGCGGCCGACGACCGCGAGCTGCGCGCGGACGAACGCGAGGGCACGACGGTGCAGCGGGAGCGCGAGCGACTGCGGCGCGTCGACGAGCGGGGGGAGCGCAGTCAGGCCGCTGCCAAACGGGAGAACGCCGAAATCAGGCGCGCGGTGGCCGAGAGCCGACGGGGCCTGCAGAATCTCTCGGCGTCGGCGAAAGAGGGGAGCGCTAACTAGTGGACTGCTGGGAAATCGTGAAGTTGAGACCGTGGGTGGCGAGCGTCCTGGGCGGATTGACGTTGTTGGTCTTGTTGGCCTTCGGACTGGCCCTCGGCCCGGGCCCGTCGGCCCAGGCGGCCCCTGCCCCCATACCCGGCAATCACTGGTGCCCGGGCGATCCGTGGGACGCGGGCTGGGGTACCGCCTACAACTGGGATTGGAACCACTGCCACGACTGGCAAGGCCTGCCCGGTCCGGCCGGCTGGGGACCCTGGGGACCCCCGCCGGGCTGGGCGCCGCCGCAGCCGCCCCCACCGGCCTGGGCGCCCGGGGCTCGGTTGATGTGGAACCCGACGCTCAATAGTTGGGGATTCTGGAACAACGGGGTCTGGACCTCGATCTAGCCGTAATTGTCGGGGCCCCCGCCTAGCCTTGCCGTCGACGCAGGACACCGCGCGCCGATCGCCACAGGGAGGGCTCCATGAAGTTCGTTTCGACCCGCATCATCACCGCCGACGTCAACCGGCTGGTCAACTTCTACGAGATGGTCACCGGGGTGTCCGCGGCATGGGCGAACGAGCTTTTCGCCGAGATCCCGACCCCGGTTGGCACGTTGGCCATCGGCAGCGACAAGACGGTGCCGCTGTTCGGGGCGGGATCCGCCGAGCCGGCTGCGAACCGCAGCACGATCGTGGAATTCCTGGTCGAGGACGTGGACGCGGAATATCAGCGGCTTCGCGACGGGGTCGGTGAGGTGGTGACCGAGCCCACGACCATGCCGTGGGGAAACCGGGCGCTGTTGTTCCGCGATCCGGACGGCAATCTGGTCAACCTGTTCACGCCCGTCACGGACGCGGCCCGCGTCAAGTTCGGAGTGTGACCGTCGCGCAATAGGTTTCGACGAATCAGCGCCGCTTGATGGCGTGCGCGCGCACGGACGGGGCGATCCAGTCCTCGAGGAAGCCGCGCAGCCTCTTTCCCGTGCGGGCGGGGCGTCCCGGGTCCACGATGAGCGACTGCAGCATGCGCAGCATGACCTCGACGAGTTCGTCCAGCTGGCCTTCCGCGAATCCCGCTGCGGCCCAATCGACGTCGAATCTTTGCAGGATCGATCGACCGAACGAGATCGCCATGTCCGAGGTCACGCCGGCGGTCAGCGCGCTGGCCTTGCCGGGCTGCATGACCAGGCTGAGGTACTTGTCGTGGGCGATCTGCTCGTAGGTGTAGGCGATGCCTTCCACGACGGCCTCGGTGGGGTCGGTGATCGATCCCAGATGGGCGGCAAGCCGATTCAGGAAGGCGTCGACGGACGAGAGCGCGGTGGCACCCAAGAGCGCCTCATGGGTGGAGAAGTAGCGATAGACGGTCTGGCGCGTCACGCCGAGGCTTTGGGCGACCTCGGAGACGCTCACGGTCCCGCGCTCATCGATGGCGGTGCGTGCCGTGTCGATGATTCGAGCGACCGCTTCCTCGTCGTCCGCCGGGATGTCCCCGGACCAGCCGTGTCGCCGCATGGCGTGATCGTCGCACAACGGGGCGCCGAGGCTTGACAATACAAACTCCCATGCTTGTATGGTCAGATGGCTCCTGTGAGTGGCACCGACGAGACCTTGACACGGCGCGGGCTGCGCCACGCCCTGGATGGCACGACGGACCTGGCCGATCGGGAACTGAGGGTGCCGCTGCACTATTACCGCGATCCGAAGATCACCGAGATCGAGGAGTCGCAGATCCTGCGCAAGGTGCCGTTGGCGATCGTTCCGTCGGCGCAGGTGCCGGAGAAGAACGACTACGTGGTCCGCTCGGTGCTGGGCGATTCGCTGCTGGTGACCCGGGACCGTACTGGTGTCAGCCACGTCTTGCTCAACTACTGCCGCCACCGCGGGGCCATGCCGGCGTGCGGATCGGGCAACGCCTCTCGATTCGTCTGTCCCTATCACGCCTGGACATACCGGAACACTGGCGAGCTGTTCATGGTCCCGGGCAAGGCCGGCTTCGATTCCATGGATCCGAAGGAATACGGGTTGGTCGAACTGCCGTCCGAGGAGCGCCACGGCTTCATCTGGGCGGTGCTGGCCGCCGATGCGACCATCGACCTCGACGCGCACCTGGGCGCCCTCGACGCCGAGCTGGCGCTATGGAACTACGCGGCCTACGGGTACCACACGCAGCGCGAGTTCACGTCCGATGTGTCGTGGAAGGGCGCGCTGGAAGCGTTCGCCGAGGGATACCACTTTCCCTATGTCCACGGCGGCAGCCTCATCGGACAGAACACACTGGCCAACACCATGGTCTACGACGAGTTCGGCAGGCACCACCGCATCGGCTTCCCGTTCAACTGGATCACCAACGTCGACACCGACCCCACCGCGGCGACGGAACCGCTGATGAACATGGGCGTGATCTATTGGGTCTATCCGAACCTCATCCTCGCGAACAGTCCTGTGGGCGTGGAGATTATCGACATATTGCCCGATGGCGAGCCGACGCGCTGCACAGTCCGGCACAGCTGGATGGCCCGAATACCGGCAACCGACGACGACATGAGGGCCGGCTACGACGCCGTCTACGAGGGGGTGCACGCGGCCGTCCGCGACGAGGACTTCGCGATGCTGCCCCAGTGTGGGGAAGGCGTCAGGCACGGGCAGCACGACCACATGATCATCGGCCGCAACGAGATTGGCGTCCAACACATGATCAAAGTGTTCGGCCAAGAACTCGGCGTGGCGCTGCAATGACCGCGCCCAAACGGCCCCAGCAGCTGGATTCGCCGCTGCTGCCGGTCATCTTTCGCCACATGAGCAGGGCGCAGGTGTGGGTGTACCGCAAAACGAATGGGCGCATCGGGGGCAAGTGGCGGATCGGCGCCGGCTTCCGCAAACCGGTGCCGACGCTGCTGCTCGACCACCGGGGCCGCAAATCGGGCAAGCTGTTCACGGTGCCGCTGCTCTATCTACGCGATGGGCACGACGTGGTCGTGGTCGCCTCGCAAGGGGGGCTGCCGAATCATCCGCAGTGGTACCGCAATCTGGTCGCCGGCCCCGATACGACCGTGCAAATCGGGAGCGAGCGGCGCCCGGTGCGCGCGGTGACCGCCGACGCGGGGCAGCGAAGCCGCCTGTGGCCGCGACTGGTCGAGCTCTACGCGGACTTCGACACCTATCAGAGTTGGACCGAACGCGAGATCCCGGTCGTGGTCTTGCGGCCGCGCTCGGGGAGCCCCGCCGGCTGACCGAGTTTCTCTTCTGGAAATTTGCTGGCTCGTTATCCGTTCGCTATCGATGTGGCGCACGCCATTGTCGAATTTACGCATGACGAAGGCCACAAATTTTGGCTCGCATTGAATGTAATTGCTAGCGTGCCTGCCCATGGTTGTTTTAGCAACGTTGATGTCGCTCATCAATCAGGTCTCCGGGACGCCCTATATTCCGGGTGGAGATTCTCCCGCTGGGACCGATTGCTCTGGGCTCGCTTCCTGGGTCGCCAACGCGGCGACCGATAGGCCGGTCTTCGGCAGCAGGTTCAACACCGGCAACGAGGAATCCGCGCTGCTGCAGCGCGGCTTCCAGTACGGGACCGCGCCCAACGCGTTGGTGATCGGCTGGAACGGCGGTCACACCGCGGTGACGCTGCCGGACGGCACGCCCGTGTCCAGCGGTGAACGCGGCGGCGTGCGCATCGGTGGTGCGGGGGCCTACCAGGCCGGATTCACGCACCACATGTTCCTGCCGATGCCGGACGGCGACCTTGCGCTTGCGCCGCCGCCCGACGCGCCGCCGCCCCCGCCGGACGCTCTGCCGCCACCCCCGGAGGCGCCGGCTCCGCCGGCGGTCCTGGTCGACGCGACGGCGCCCGCGCCGCCGGCCCCGGACGCGCCGCCGCCTGCGGACGCCGCAATTCCCAATCCATAAAGAATTGGATTCGCGCCGGTCTCATTATCCGAATAGGAGCTCATTCCCCGCGAATGTGAACCGATCGCGATAAGTGCCAGGTTTGTGACGCGCGTCACTTGATTGCGCGCATATGGCCGGCGATTAGCCAATAGCAGAAATTCGCCTAGGCGTCAAAGTGGACGCCTAGGCGAATTTTGCTGGAGAACCGCTGATGGCCGGTAGGCCCGCGGCACGTATCCTGCGGCCATGATCTTCATCGTCGTCAAGTTCGAGACCAAGCCCGAGTGGACCGACCGCTGGCCGGAACTGGTCGCCCCGTTCACCGCGGCCACCCGCGCCGAGGCCGGCAACCTGTGGTTCGAGTGGTCGCGCAGCCTGGACAACCCGGCGGAGTACGTCCTCGTGGAGGCGTTCCGGGACGGTGACGCGGGTGGCGTCCACGTCAACAGCGATCACTTCAAGCGCGCGATGCAGGAGCTCCCGCAGGCGCTGACGTCCACGCCCAAGATCATCAACCAGAACGTCGACGCGACGGGGTGGTCCGAGCTGGGCGAAATGACGGTCGATTAGCCGACGCTGACCGCGATTTCGCTGCCCAGCTGATACCCCGGGGCGAGCGGGAGCGTGTCGCCGCTCCAAAACGAGCCCGGGTCAAACCAATTCGCGTCCTTGTCCGTGACGAGCAGACCCATGTCCTCGTAGGTGATCGCCACCGTCTCCGCGCAGTACGCCGTCTCCAGGCCCATCTTGCGCTCCTGCCTGCGGCGCTGCGTCTGTTCGCGAACCTTTTTGTCCACCAAGGGGATTCCGCGCACCCAGTCGTTGATGGTCGGCAGCCGGCCGCGGAACCACCGGCCGGTCAGCCGGGCAGTGGTGGGAAACGCGGTGCCATCCATCCGCGCGATCGTCCGCAGCAGCCTGTTCTCCTGTTCGCGGGTGGCGTAGGGCGTCAACTGACGCAGCCAGCACCGCTGCTGGTAGCGATCGGTCCACTGCAGCACGGCCTGGCGCAGGTCGTTGAGCTGTACGCCACGGTGGTTGGTGCCGGTCCAGAAGTCGACCAGTTTGTCGCCCAGTTCGGCGTGCCAGATCAACGGGGGCAGGTCGTCGATGGCCACCGTCATGCCGACGTGGTTCACCGGGGCATTCGTCAGCGTCTGGATCGCCCGGTCGGGCCGTGAGCGGCCGCGGAACAGCCACAGGTCGCCGGTCCGGGTCTCGTCCAGCGCCTGGTCCAGTGTCAGCATGTAAGTCCGCTCGACGCTTCGGGTTTCGCCATTGCAGTCATTATGGGCCCGGGAAGACTTCGCGGGCGGCCTGGCATGGTAATAGCCTGTCAGGTATGCGCAGGGTTTGGAAGTGGATCGGGCTCGCCGGTGTCGCCGGCGTCGTTGCCGGGGGAGTGCTGGTAGCCCGCGACCAACGCAGGCGACGCGCCTACACGCCCGACGAGATCCGCGCGCGGCTGCACGAGCGGCTGGCCGAATCCGACGCGGCGAGCTTTCAGTCCAAGTCGGGATCGGCGTCGGGTTCTACGGAGAACAACCGGTAGCTGCCCGAAAAGCCTTTCAACTCGACCTCGCGCCCCTTGTCGAATCGGATGCCGTCGCAGTCGCGTAGGGCGTCTCGCACCGGTTCGCTGACCAGGATCTGCCCGCCGACGGCCTGCGCGGCGACCCGTGCCGCCATCGCGACGTTGCGCCCGAACAGGTCGTCGCCGCGGCGCACCGACCGGCCCATGTGAATCCCGATCCGCACCCGAATCTCCTGGTGCCGCTTGCGTTTTGCGTCCCTGTGTAGCGCCTGCTGAACGTCCATGCCGCAGCGCACGGCCTCCTCGGCGCGCGAGAAGGCGATCATGTAGCCGTCGCCCTGACTCTTGACGACGTGGCCGGAGCGTTGCCGCACGAGTCCCGAGACGAGCTTGTCGTGCGAACTGATCAGCCTGACCCAGGCACGGTCGCCGATGCGCTCGTTGAGCGCGGTGGACTCCTCGATGTCGGAGAACAGGATCACCACCCGGCCGTCGGGGGTGACCCGGGCCAGGTCGGGCCGCTCGACCTCGGCCCAGTCGGCGAGGTCCTCGATCGAGCTGCGCACGGCGGCGCCGAAGCCCTCCTTGCGCATCACGTTGGCGGCGTTCCATACCCGTTTGACGGCCTCGCGGCCGCCCGAGAGCAGCTGATTGCGGGCGTCGGTCCGCTGTTGCAACTCTTCGAGTTCGCGGCGGGCGCGCACCAGCAGCACCGAGAGCACGGCGATGGCGCCCGCTTCGATCGCGGCGATCGCGGCCAGGGCGTAAAGCGCGACATGCAGCAGATCACCCACGCTTGGCATCCTGCCAAAGGCCCGGTCGGCCTCGGGTTGTCGGGCCCAAATGCAATGTTTAGGGTTGAGCACGGGCCGCCGCGGGTAGCGAATCTCGAGGGAGGTGCGCGTCTTGGCCGACGGTGAGACTAACTCGTCGAATCTTTTGGTGATCTTCGGCATTACGGGTGATCTGGCCCGCAAGATGACCTACCGTGCGCTCTACCGGCTCGAGTCGCGGGGCCTGCTCAACCATCCGATCATCGGTGTGGCCAGTGACGACATGCCCCTCGAGAAGCTGATCGAGCGGGCGCGGCGGGCGATCGGCGACTCGGGTGAAACGCTCGACGATGCGGTGTTCGACCGGTTCGCGGCCCGGTTGTCCTATCTGCACGGCGACGTCACCGATCCCGGGCTCTACCAGCAGCTCGCCAAGCGGATCGGCAAGGACTGCCGCCCGCTGTATTACTTGGAGATGCCGCCGTCGTTGTTCGCGCCGATCGTCGAGAACCTGGCAAAGGTCGACCTGCTGGAGTCCGCGCGCGTCGCGGTGGAAAAGCCGTTCGGCCACGACCTGGCCTCCGCGCGCGACCTGAACGCCCGGCTGCGCGCGGTGCTCGACGAGGACCAAATCCTGCGCGTGGACCACTTTTTGGGCAAACAGCCCGTCGAGGAGCTGCAGTACCTGCGCTTCGCGAACAACGCCCTGGCCAAGGTGTGGGATCGCGACAGCATTTCCGAAATCCACATCACCATGGCCGAGAACTTCGGGATCGAGGACCGCGGCAAGTTCTACGACGCGGTGGGCGCCTTGCGCGACGTCGTGCAGAACCACCTGCTGCAGGTGCTCGCGCTGGTCGCGATGGAACCCCCGGTCGGCCCCACCGCCGACGACCTGAACGACAAGAAGGCCGAGGTGTTCCGCGCGATGCCGGCGCTGGATCCGGAGCGCTGCGTGCGGGGCCAGTATCGCGGCTATGCCGACGTCGCCGGGGTGGCGAAGGACTCGCAAACCGAGACCTACATCGCGCTGCGGACCGAGATCGACAACTGGCGCTGGGCCGGGGTGCCGATCTTCCTGCGCGCCGGCAAGGCGCTGCCGGAAAGGGTCACCGAGGTCCGGATGTTCCTGCACCACGTTCCCGGGTTTTCCTTCCTGCCCAACCGCCGGCCGCCCGAGCCCAACCAGATCGTGCTGCGCATCGACCCCGACCCGGGGATGCGCCTGCAGTTGTCCGCCCAGGCCGGCGACTCCTGGCACGACGTCCACATGGACTCCTCGTTCGCCGAGGATCTCGGTGAAGCCGTGCGGCCCTACGAACGGCTCATCTACGCCGCATTCAACGGCGATCGCCAACTTTTCGCCCGCGAGGACGCCATCGAAGAGACGTGGCGGATCGTGCAGCCGGTGCTCGACAGGCCGGGCCGCATCCACCACTACGAACCCGGTTCCTGGGGGCCCGAGGCGGCGCGGTCGCTGCTGCACGGTCACCACAGCTGGCAGGAGCCATGGCTACCCCGCAACACGCAGGCAACCAACTAAGGAGACGGGACAGATGCAGCTAGGGATGATCGGCCTGGGCCGCATGGGCGCGAACATCGTTCGGCGCGTGGCCAAGGGAGGCCACGAATGCGTGGTGTACGACCACAGCCCCGACGCGGTGCAGGCGATGGCCGGCGAGGACAACACCACCGGGGTGTCCTCGCTGGCGGAGCTGGCCGAGAAGCTCAGCGCCCCGCGGGTGGTCTGGGTGATGGTGCCGGCCGGGACGATCACCACGGGGGTGATCGAGGAGCTGGCCAAGACGCTGGACTCCGGGGACATCGTGATCGACGGCGGCAACTCCTACTACCGCGACGACATCCGCCACGCGAAGACGTTGGGTGAGAAGGGCATTCGCTTGCTCGACTGCGGCACCAGCGGCGGCGTGTGGGGCCGCGAGCGCGGCTACTGCCTGATGATCGGTGGCGACGACGACGCGTTCGAGATTGCCGAGCCGATCTTCGCCACCGTCGCACCCGGGGTGGACGCGGCGCCGCGCACACCCGGCCGCGACGGCGCGATCGCCCAGGCGGAGAAGGGCTATCTGCACTGCGGCCCGTCCGGGGCGGGGCACTTCGTCAAGATGGTGCACAACGGCATCGAGTACGGGATGATGGCCTCGCTCGCCGAGGGGCTGAACATCCTGCGCAACGCCGACATCGGCAAGCAGATACAGCAAGGGGACGCCGAAACCGCGCCGCTGTCGAATCCCGAGTTCTACCAATACGATTTCGACATCCCGGATGTCGCCGAGGTGTGGCGCCGGGGCAGCGTCATCGGCTCGTGGCTGCTGGACCTGACCGCGATCGCGTTGCACGAATCGCCCGAGCTGAAGGAGTTCTCGGGGCGGGTCTCGGACTCGGGGGAAGGCCGGTGGACCGCCATCGCGGCGATCGACGAGGGGGTGCCGTCGCCGGTCTTGACGACGGCCCTGCAGTCCCGCTTCGCCAGCCGCCAGCTCGACGACTTCGCCAACAAGGCGCTATCGGCGATGCGCAAGCAGTTCGGCGGGCACGCGGAAAAGCCGGCTAACTAGCTCGCTCGACGAAGGCGACGACGGCGTCGCTGAAGGCGTCGTTGTCATCGCCGGCCGCGGTGTGTCCGGCGTTGGACAGTTCCACGAACTCGGCGCGGGGCACCTGGGTCAGGAAGTGCTGGACGCCCTCGGGGCTGACGACGTCGGACAGCTTGCCGCGGATCAACAGGACGGGGATCGACAGGTTGGTCGCGGCGTGCTCGAACTTCTCGGTGCGCAGTTCGGGGTCGTCGCCGGGCTTGGTCATGAACGCCGGGTCCCAGTGCCAGTACCAGCGCCCGTCGCGCAGGCGCAGGTTCTTCTTGAGCCCCTCGGGGCTGCGCGGCTTCTCGCGGTAGGGCAGGTAGGCGGCGACCGCGTCGGCGGCCTGCTCGAGCGACTCGAACCCGTCGAGGCCGCTGAACATGAAGTCGCGGATGCGGGCGCTGCCGCCCTTCTCGAATCGGGGCACCACGTCGACGAGCACCAGCTTGGTCACCCGGTCGGGGCCGGCTCGGTCGGCGGCCAGGATGCCGGTCAGCCCGCCCATGCTCGCCCCGATGATCACGACGGGCCGGCCGATGGCGTCCAGCACGTGCATCACGTCGGCCGTCAGCGTCTCCACGTCGTAGTCGGCGTCCGGTGCGCGGTCGCTGTCACCGTGGCCCCGGGAATCCAGCGCCACGACGTGAAATCCGTCGTCGGCCAGGATCTGGCCGGTGTTTTTCCACGAGAACCGGTTCTGGCCGCCGCCGTGCAACATCAGAATCGTGGGCCGGTCGGCCGCCGAGCCGCGGTTCCATTCGTCGGCGACGAGGGTGATCCCCTGGTGGCCGGTGAACTCGACCGTCTGAAAACTGCTGCTCACGGCGCTCATGGGCGTCCTCTCGGTAGATCGCCCCTCGACGTTACCTAGGCAATCTATTGACCACGGCGTTGGCCCCTCGGGACCGATGAGTTCTCGTCGTCGCCGCGGTCTATGAAGAGGACACACCTTCGACGAATGCAAGGAGAACGGCCATGCCATCGATTACGCCCTCGCTGTGGTTCGACAACAACCTGGAAGAGGCGGCGGAGTTTTACACCTCGGTGTTCCCCAACTCGCGTATCGAGGGCTTCAACCGGACCACCGAGGCCGGGCCCGGGGAGCCGGGGACGGTCCTGTCGGGCAGCTTCGTGCTGGACGGCGCCCGGTTCATCGGCATCAACGGCGGGCCCCACTTCACGTTCAGCGAGGCGGTGTCCTTCACGATCCATTGCAAGGACCAGGACGAGGTGGACTACTACTGGGAGCGGTTGACCGACGGCGGCGAGGAATCCCAGTGCGGCTGGTGCAAGGACCGGTTCGGCCTGAGCTGGCAGGTCATCCCCGACCGGCTCTACGAGCTGATCGGCGACCCGGATCGGACGCGCGCGGCGGCGGCCACTTCGGCGATGTATGGCATGCGCAAGATCATCGTCGCCGACCTCGAGCGCGCGGCGGCGGGGGCACCCGCCCGGTAGGCCGGTCGATCCCTCCCCGCCGGGCCGGCAGGCGTTAGGTTGGTCGGTGCGGACGCGCGCCGACCAGGGGAGTGAAAATGGCTGACGACACCGAGCGAGCCTGCGGTGGGTGAACCGGGCTGGATCGACGTGCCCGGACCGGCCGGGGACCTGAAGGCGCTGACCTGGGGGCCGCCGGACGCCCCGATCGCGTTGTGCCTGCACGGCTTCCCCGACACCGCCTACGGCTGGCGCAACTTCGCGCCGCGGCTGGCTGAGGCGGGGTGGCGGGTCGTCGCGCCGTTCATGCGCGGGTACGCGCCGTCGTCGATCCCGACCGACGGCGATTTTCACATCGGCGCGCTGATGGACGACGCCCTGCGGGTGCGTGCGGCCGCGGGTGGCACCGAGCGTGACGTCGTGATCGGCCACGACTGGGGGGCCATCGCCGCGACCGGCCTCGCCGCGATGCCCGACAGCCCGTTCGCCAAGGCCGTGATCATGTCGGTGCCGGTCTCGGCGGGCTTCCGTCGCCGGGGCGGGGTGGCCGAGCGGGCGCGGCTCATCGGCCACCTACCGCCGCAGCTGCTGCGCAGCTGGTACATCCTCTACTTCCAATTGCCTTGGCTGCCTGAGCGTTCCGCGTCCTGGGTGCTGCCGCTGCTGTGGCGGCGGTGGTCGCCGGGCTATCACGCCGACGAGGACCTGCGGCACGTCGACGCCGCGATCGGCACACCGGAGAGCTGGCGGGCCGCGCTGGGACCGTACCGCGCCACCATCCGCGCGCCGCGACCGCCGGCGAAGTACGCCGAATTGAACCGGTTGTGGACCGAGGCGCCGCTGCTACCGTGTTTGTACCTGCACGGCCGCGACGACGGTTGCATGACATCGGCTTTCACCCGGTGGACGGAAAAGGCCCTGCCCGCGGGCAGCGAGGCCGCCATCGTCGACCACGCGGGACATTTCCTGCAGCTCGAACAGCCGGACAAGGTCGCCAACCTGGTGCTCACCTTCATCGGCTCGCCCGGCTGAGGCCATGGCGGCGCGGCGGATGGCGGCCGTCGATGCGCAGTTCTACTGGATGTCGGCCAAGATACCCAACGACGAGTTCCTGCTGTACGCGTTCGACGGCGAGCCCGCGGATCTCGGGCGCGCGATAGAGGGGGTGTGCCGGCGGGCGCGCGAGTGCGCCGGCCTGACGGTTCGGGTCGCCGAGCGCGGGCGGCTGGCCTATCCGCGGTGGGTGCCCGCGGTGGTCGGGCCGGAATGGGTGGTCCGCCACGACGCCGTAGGCGGCTGGAGCGATTGCCTGACCGCGGTCGTCGGCCTCGCCGCCGACCAGCTGGACGCGCGCCGGATGCCGTGGCGGCTGCACGTGTTCGGCCCGGTGCACGGCATTGCGGGGGTGCCCGGGGCGGGCACCGTCGCGGTCCTGCAGGTCACGCACGCGCTGGCGGACGGCGCGCGCGCCGCGGCGATGGCGGCGTGGCTCTTCGGGCGCGATGCGCCGGTGCCGGAGGTGGCGCGGCCGCCGGCGGGTTTCT
This sequence comes from Mycobacterium sp. NGS34, assembly GCF_059812845.1. Lineage (NCBI taxonomy): Bacteria > Bacillati > Actinomycetota > Actinomycetes > Mycobacteriales > Mycobacteriaceae > Mycobacterium > Mycobacterium sp. NGS34. The sequence continues at coordinate 52,132 of NZ_JCALDM010000015.1, read as the reverse complement.
TGCCCCGGCGGGCGTTCGACGCGGCGCGCGCCCACCGCCGGCTGGTTCGCGACATCGATGCCGGGGTGGTGGCGCCGCCGCTCGGGCCGCGGCCGCTGCAGGCCACCAACGCTCGTCCGGGCGCCGCCCGATCGGTGCGCACCCTGGTGCGGCGCCGCTCGCAACTGCGCGGGCCGACGGTCACCGTCGGGGTGCTGGCCGCGGTGTCCACCGCGCTGTCCGCACTGCTCGGCGAGGAGGCCGACTCGCTGGGCGCCGAAGTGCCGATGACCAAACCCGGTGTGCCGCATGCGCATAACCACTTCGGGAACGTCGTCGTCGGGCTCTACCCGAAGCTGGGTCTGGATGCCCGGGTCGAGCGGATCGCCGAGGATCTGGCCAACGGCCGGCGCCGCTTCGAGCATCCGGCCACCCGTGCCTCCGACCGGGCGTTCGCCGCGGTTCCCGCGGCGCTATTGCGTTGGGGCATAGCGCAGTTCGACGCCGACATCCGCCCAACCCAGGTGGCCGGCAACACCGTGGTATCCAGCGTTAACCGCGGGGCCGCCGATCTGAGCTTCGGCGGCGCCCGGGTGGTGCTGACGGCCGGATACCCGGCGCTGTCCCCGGTGATGGGGCTGACTCACGGCGTGCACGGCATCGGCGACACTGTCGCGATCAGTGTGCACGCCGCCGCGTCGGCGATCCCGGACATCGACGGCTACGTCCGGCTGCTGGATGCCGCGCTGTGAGAGCTATTGCGCGTCACCGGATCGCGCCGCTTCCTCGCGGGTCATGCCCATGGCGCCGATCAGTTCCTCGTGCAGCTCGAACCACACGGTGTGATACGAGTCGATGAGCGGACGGGAGAGCCAGGCGATGTCGCCCGCTTTGACCTTGTCCAGCGCCGCGCGCAGTTTCGTCGAGTAGGCGCTCAACCGCGGCAATTGCACCGCGGCCGCCCCGATGATCGGCCGCACCCGCGCGTGCACCCGGTCGAGGCGGGCCAGCACCGCGGCGTCGTATTCGGCGTCGTCGTGGGTGTTGGGCGCGCCTTCGGCCCCGCCTTTGAGCTGCCAGTCGGTGACCAGGGCCTTGAAATCGGCGTTCACGGAGCGGAATTCGTCGTAGGCGGCGGCCATCGCGGCCGGGTCGACGCCCTTGCGCTCCTCGGCCAGCAACGCCTCCAACCGGGCGCGGCCGCTGGGGGTGAGCCGCACCGTCGCGCCGTCGACCAGCAGGCCCGACGCGGTCAGCCGCTCGACGATGTCGGCCGGGTCCCGGCCCAGGGTCGCGGCGAGTTCGGCGGGACGCACCCGACCCTTCAGCCGAACCGCTTGCAGCACCGCCAATTCGCTCACGGGGCGACCCCGGCGGTCAGCCGCAGCGCGGTCAGCATGACGACCAACGGGGTGGTCGCCACCACGTCGGTCCACCCGGCCTCGATGGCGGCGCGAACGGCGGCCTCGGAGGTGTCGTCGAGCCTGGGGTGGTCGCCGGTGGCGTGCGCGCGCAGCGGGCTGACCCGCCGCGCGATGTCGGCCAGCTCGCGCAGTTCCGGCGTATCGTTCTCCGACCACGCCGAGGTGCTCAGATCGCCTTCGCGCACTTCGCCTTCGGAGCCGTCGACGGTGATCTGCCGGCCGGCCAGGGCCGCCGCGGCGCCACGGCCGCAGCCCACCACGGCCACCCGGCCGAGTTCGCGGCTGACCACCGCGGCGTGGCTGGCGGCGCCGCCCACCTCGGTGACGATTCCCTGCGCCGCCAGCATGCCCAGGACGTCCTCGGGCCTGGTGTGATCGCGAACCAGGATGACCCGTTCGCCCCGATCGGCCGCGTCCAGCGCCTCGTCGACGTCGGTGTATGCCTTGCCCGATGCCACGCCCGGGCACGCCGGCAGGCCCGTCGCCAAAAGCTTCGCGGCCAAACGTGTTTCGGGCTGCAACGACGGCTGCAGCACAGTCTCGACGTGCGCCGGGGTGACGCGGCGAAGCGCCTCGGCGTCGTCGATGAGCCCGTCGTGGCGCAGCCGGATGGCCAGTCGCACCGCCGCCTGCGCGGAGCGCTCGGCCGCCCGCGTCTGCAGCAGCCACAGCTTGCCGTCCTCGACGGTGAATTCGATCTCCTGGACGTCGGACGCGAGCCGCTCCAGGCGCCGGGCGGCGTCCGTCAGCTCGCGGTAGACGGCCGGTTGCTCGTCGCGCAGGGCCGTGATCGGTCCCACGTCGACCAGCCCCGACACCACGTCGTCGCCCTGGCCGCCGGGCACCCACTCGCCGAACGGTTCGTCGGCGCCGGTTATCGGGTTACGCGAAAAGAATGCCCCGGCACCGGAATTGGAGCCCCGGTTGCCGAACACCATCGCCTGCACGACGACGGCGGTGCCGCCCCGATCGTCGAGCCCGTAGTGCGAGCGGTAGGCGACCGCGCGGGGCGAATCCCAGGAGGCGAACACCGCCTCGATCGCGGCGCGCAGCTGCGCGTGGGGGTCGGCGGGCACCGGCTGGCCCACGACGCGCCGGTACATGCGGGTGAAACGCCGCCGGGTGTCACCGGCGAACTGCGGGCCGCCCTCCGCGGCGAGCGCCTGCTCGACGCCGTCGGTCATCCCGACGTCCAGGATCGTGTCCATCATCCCGGGCATGGACTGCGTGGCGCCCGAGCGCACACTGACCAACAGCGGCCGCGGACTCCGCCCAAAGGTGCGTGAGGTTTCCGCTTCCAGCCAGCGCATCCGGTCGAGCACGTCGGCCCAGATCGCGTCCAGCGTCGCCGCCGGGTCCGCGAGGCAGTCGAGGCCCACCTCGGTCGTGAGGCAGAACGCGGGCGGCACGGGCAGGTTCTGCCGGCGCATCGCGTCGATGCCGTGGCCCTTGTTGCCGAGAAGCTCCCTCGGGTGACGCGCGGTGCCGTCCAGTTCGACCACGGCGGTGCTGGGAGTCGTGGTGCACCCCCCTCGTCGTGCGGCCCGCTCCGCCGGGACCGTCCCGGCGGGCCTCGACGAGTATGTCAGGACTGTCCGCGCAGCAACCCGAAGCCGAAGTTGGTGCCCAACCCGCGGCGCAGCGCCAGGTGGATCCACAGCAGCCCGTAAGGCTCGAGCAGGCGCGCCAAGGTCAGGTCGCCGACGTCGACGGTCTCGAAGCCGAGTTCGCCGACCAGCCCGGCGGTCACCGCCTTGGCGTCGTCATCGTCGCCGCAGACGAACATCACCGGCCGGCCGGGCAGTCGGGGGGCGTCCATCATTGCGGCGCCGATTTGGTTCATCGCCTTGCAGACGCGGGCGCCCGGCGCCCACTTCGCGACTTCCTCGGCCCCGGAGTTGTCGAACCCGACCTCGAGCGCCGCGACGTCGGCGGTCAGCGGGTTGGTGCAATCGATGAGGACCTTGCCCGTCAGATCGCCGCAGCCCTGCACCGCGGCCCGGGTGTTGCGCCATGGCGTGCACAGCACCACGACGTCGGCTGCGGCGGTGGCGAATTCGTTCGTCTCGACCGCGTCGAGCGACGCGTACTTGGGGTCGTCGGGGTTGCGGACCCCGAACATGACCCGGTGGCCCCGGTTGCGCCACGCGGTGCCCAAGGCGTGCCCGACATTGCCCGCCCCGATGATCGCGATCTTGATGTCGCGCTCCTTTCCGGTTCGCGAGGGCCACCCGCTAGGTTTGCACCTATGAATGTGTATGACGCCGGGTTACTGCTCCTGCGGCTGGTGCTGGGACTGACGCTCGCCGCGCATGGCTTCAACAAGTTTTTCGGCGGCGGCCGCATACCGGGCACCGCGCGCTGGTTCGAGAGCATCGGCATGAAGCCCGGCAAGTTCCATGCCACCGTGGCCGCGACCACGGAGATGGCCGCCGGGCTGGGCCTGGCGGCCGGGCTGCTCACGCCGATCCCGGCCGCGGGCTTCGTGTCGCTGATGCTGGTCGCGGCGTGGACAGTGCACCGCGCCAACGGCTTCTTCATCGTCAAGGAGGGCTGGGAGTACAACCTGGTGCTGGCCGTCAGCGCCGTCGTGGTCGCCACGCTGGGCGCCGGGCGGCTCAGCCTGGACTGGGTGATCTTCGGCAAGAACTGGTACGACGGCTGGCCCGGCCTGGCGATCTCGGCGGGGCTCGGCCTCGCCGGCGCGGTCGGCCAGCTGGTCATCTTCTACCGGCCGCCGGTCAAACAGGCGGGTTAGTCGCCGGCGCCGCGAACCGAACGCCACTGCGAGAATCGGCCCGATTTTTCGCAGCCAGGTCCGGCTCGCGCGGAGCTCGCGCAGGCTAGGGCGTCCCGTTCTTCCCGTTCTGACCCAGCAGCAGCCCGGCGTTGCCGCCGGCGCCCGCCGTGCCGGGCGGGGTCCCGGTCCCGCCGTTGCCGCCGTTACCGCCGTCGCCGATTACGACGGCGTTGCCGCCGGTCCCGCCGTTGCCGCCGGTGTTGCCCTCACCGGCGCCGCCGTTGCCGCCGTTGCCGCCGTCGCCGATCACCCCGCCGTTGCCGCCGGTCCCGCCGCGGCCGCCGGTGGTGAGCGCGCTGTCGCCGCCGTTTCCGCCGGCGCCGCCGGCTCCGCCGGAGCCGCTGAGCATGCCGGCGTTGCCGCCGGCCCCGCCGGTCGCGCCGGTTGACCCGCCGCCGCCACCCTGGCCGCCGGCGCCGCCGTCGCCGAAGAACATGCCGGCGTTGCCGCCGGCCCCGCCCGCTCCGCCGGTGCCGGTGCCGGTGTTGTTCCCGCCGCCGCCGCCGGCGCCACCGGCGCCCATGCTCAGGATGCCGGCGTTGCCCCCGTGCCCGCCGGCGCCCGCGGTGGTCTGGCTGGTTCCGCCGGTACCGCCGTTGCCGCCGCCGCCGAACAGCCCGCCGTTGCCGCCGGCCCCGCCGGCCCCGCTGGTGCCGTTGAGGTTGCCGAACCCGCCGGCGCCGCCGGCCCCGCCGTCGCCGGACAGCATGCCGCCGTTGCCGCCCGCCCCGCCGGCCCCGCTGTTCTGCCCGAACCCGCCGTCCCCGCCGATCCCACCGGTGGAGAACAAGCCGCCAGTGCCGCCGGCGCCGCCGGCCCCGCCGGTGCTGTTGGTGTTTACACCCGGTTGGAAGGCCACGCCGCCGGCGCCGCCGTTCCCGGCGGCGCCCGCCATCAGCCCGGCGTTGCCGCCCACCCCACCGGCCCCGGCGGTGGTGCCGGTGGCCGCTGTTCTTCCGCCGGCCCCGCCGGCGCCACCGGATCCGAACAGCGTCGCGGCCCCGCCGGCGCCGCCGGCACCGCCGTTGCCGGCCGCCGAGTTTCCGCCCGCCCCGCCGGCGCCGCCGGCGCCGAACAGACCGCCGCCGGCACCGCCGTTGCCGCCGGCCGCGCCGCTGCCGATCGCGGCGGCCCCGCCGGACCCGCCGTTGCCGAACAGGAGTCCGCCGGCCCCGCCGGCGGCGCCGGTTCCCGCGGCCCCGTTGGCGCCGTTGCCGATCAGCGGGTGGCCGGTCACGGCCTGGATGGGCGCGTTGATCGCGTTAAGCGTTTGCTGTTGCAGTGTGTGCAGCGGGTTGGTGCTGGCGGCCGCGTTGAAGCCGTCCAGGCCCAACAGCTGACCGGCGACGCCGCCGGTGCCCGTCGTGCCCCGCACGATGCCCAGGCCCCCGTTGCCGCCGTTACCGCCGTCGCCGATCAGCAGGCCGTTGCCGCCCGCCCCACCCGCGCCGCCGACGCCGGCGCCGGCCTCGCCGGCGCCCCCGCTGCCGCCGTTGCCGCCGTTGCCGATCAGGCCGGACCTGCCGCCGGCGCCGCCGGCCCCGCCCTGAGAGGTCGCGCCGTCACCGCCGGCGCCGCCCGCTCCCCCCGAGCCGGTCAGCATGCCGGCGACGCCACCGGCCCCGCCACGACCACCGGTCTGGGGGCCGAACCCGCCGTTGCCGCCGGCGCCGCCGTCGCCGAAGAGCAGGCCGCCGTTGCCGCCCGCCCCGCCGGCCCCGCCGATGCCTCCGACGGGGGTGATGCTTTCCCCGCCGGCCCCGCCCGCGCCGCCGGCGGCCATGCTGAGCATGCCGGCGTTGCCGCCGGCCCCGCCCGCCCCGCCGAAGGTTGAGCCGTGCCCACCGGTGCCGCCGGCCCCGCCGCCACCGAACAACCCGCCGGTCCCGCCGGCCCCGCCGAGCCCGCCGCTGCCGCCCACGGTGGCCCCGCCACCGCCGCCGGTGCCGCCGGCGCCGAACATTCCGCCGGCCCCGCCGGCCCCACCGGTGCCGCCGGTGCCGCCCTCGCTGGTCCCGCCGAGCCCGCCGGTGCCGCCGCTGGAGAACAGCCCGCCGGCCCCGCCGGCGCCGCCGTCGCCGCCCGGCAACGTGACGCTGCCGGAATGCCCGCCGGCGCCGCCGGTTCCGGCCGCGCCATAGAGCATCCCGGCGTTGCCGCCGGCCCCACCGTTCCCTGCGGAGGCAAACGCGTTCCCGCCGGCCCCGCCGGCCCCGCCGGAGCCGAACAACCCGGCGGACCCGCCGTTGCCGCCGGTCCCGCCGGTGCCGGCGAAGGCCAGGGGGGCTCCGCCGGAGCCGCCGGCCCCGCCGTTGCCGATCAGCCCGGCGGCCCCGCCGTTGCCGCCGTTGCCGCCGTTGGCACCGCCGGCGGTGCCGGATCCGCCGTTGCCGCCGTTGCCGATCAACCACCCGCCGTTCCCGCCGCTTTGTCCGGTCCCCGCGGCGCCGTTGGCGCCGTTGCCGATCAGCGGGCGCCCGGTCAGCGCCTGGACTTCGCCGTTGACCCCGTCGAACAGGGTCTGCAGCGGCGACACGTTGGCGGCTTCGGCGGCCGCGAACATCGCGCCGCTGGTGCTCATCGTCTGCGTGAATTGCTGATGAAACAGCGCCGCCTCGGCGCCGAGCGCCTGAAACGCCTGGCCGTGGCCGGAGAACAGCGTCGCCAACGCGGCCGACACCTCGTCGGCGCCGGCTGCCAGCACGGCGGTCGTCGGGCCGGCCGCCGCCGCGTGGGCGGCGCTGAGCGCGGATCCGATGTTCTCCACATCGGCAGCCGCGGCAGCCACCAACTCGGGGTCCACTATTACGAACGACATCGCTTTCCTCCCGATCGTCATCAAGCAATCGACTCAAGGATGCGAATCATCGGGGCGACGAACGTCGGTCAAAGCTCGTAAATAGCGCGCGGTAGGGGGTCGTAGATCTGCCCGTCAGCGGTGCTTAGGCATATTTGGCTATGCCGTGCGGCGCTCAGCCTCGGCCGGCCACTTCCTGGGCGAGCTGCACGCGAGAGTTGATGCCCAGCTTGGCGTACACGTGCGTGAGATGGGTTTGCACCGTGCGCCGGGAGATGAAGAGCCGCGCGGCGATCTCGTTGTTGGCCAGCCCGTCAGCGACCAGCCGCGCGACGTCGCGTTCGGTCGGGGTCAGGGAGGCCCAGCCGCTGGTCGGGCGCTTGCGCTCCCCGCGGCCGCGGCGCGCGTAGGCCACGGCCTCGTCGAGCGAGAGCCCGGCGCCCTCCGCCCACGCGCCGTCGAAGTCCTGCTCGCCCATGGCGTCGCGCAGCGCCGCGAGCGTGCGCGCGTGGTCCGCGTCGTAGACGCGGAACCGGACCGCGGCGAGCTGCCGCCGGATCGTGTCCGCGGCCCCCATGAGCCGCGCCGCGTCGCGATGGCTCATGCCGTCGGCGGCCAGCTGGCCGAGACATTCGAGGATGTCGGGGACGGCCAGGTGCGCCCCGCACTCCGCCGCGCAGCCGAGCGCCTTGTGGGCGTCGCGCTCCGCCTGATCCGGCTCGCCCTTGGCGATCGCGACGCGCGCGCGCCTGGTCAGCGCCCGGGCCAGGTGCCAGCCCGCCGACGACGCGACCTGGTGATCGGCCCAGCGTCCGGCCTCGATCAGATCGCCGCGCGCCAGGGCGACCTCGACGATCGGGTTGGCGATCGCCGCTCCCAGCTCGCCCTCCACCGTCACCCGCTGCTGCGCCGCCTCGGTGGCCGCGGCGGCGGCGTCGACATCGCCGGCGGCCAGCGCCGCGGTGGCCAGCACCGCGTAGCTGAATCCCTCGTTGTACGGCCACAAGTCGGACGCCGCCTCCAGCGACGCGGAAGCCGCGGCGGCGGCCGCCTCAACCCGGCCCTGGAACGACAGCACGAGGCTGAGGCTCAGCCGCGCGCCCCACCGGAACAGGACGTCGTGCGCCGCGTCGGCATCGGCGGTCACCGCGCCGAACTGCTCGACGGCCTCGCCCAACTCGCCCTTCATCATGTGCGCCAGACCGAGGGTCCAATGGCACGAGCGCGCATGGAACCGGTCGCCGAGCGAGGCGGCGAGCTCGCAGCCTTCGCGGGACGTCGCCTCCGCGGCGAGGGGATCCCCCGCGTAGAACGCGCCGTTCGCCTGCCAGGTCAGGATTTGGGTCAGCCGCCACTGGTCGCCCAGCGCGCGCGCGATGCCGATGGCCTCGGCCAGGTACGGCCGGGCCGCGTCGGCGCTGTAGGAAGCGATCGCCCCACAGGCGGTGAGTGCCCGCGCCAGCAGCGCGGGATCGTCGATCTCGCGTGCGATCGCCACGGCCTGTTGGGCCTGCTCGAGGTTGTCCCCGATGCTGCGCGACGCGTCCAGCGCCGCCTTGTCCGCCAGGGCGCGCCCGCGCACCACCGCCGAGATCCCCGCGCTGTCCTCGGGGAGGGTGGCGTCGAACCACGCCAGCCCCTCCTGGATGCGGCCCCGGGTCTGCCACAGCGGTTGCAGCGACGACGTCAGCTCCAGCGCCCGTTCGATGTCGCCGGTTCGGCGGCTCCACTCGAACGCCGCCCGCAGGTTGTCGATCTCGGTCTCGACCTGTTCGATGCGCCGCTGATGGTCGGGGTCCGCGGGGCTGTCCAGCAGGGCCGCCAGCGCCGCGTAGTAATCGCGGTGGCGCGCGTGCACCTCGTCGGATTCACCGGATTCGAGCAGCTTGGCCAGCGCGTAGTGGCGCACCGTGTCGAGCAGCCGGAAGCGCGTCCGGTCACTCGCGTTTTCCGCCACGACAAGCGACTTGTCCACCAACTGGGCGAGCCGATCGAAAATGTGGAGTTGCTGCGCGGGGTCGCCGTCGCCGATGACCCGCGCGGCGTCCAGGTCGAACCCGGCCCGGAACACCGCCAGCCGGCGAAACAGGATGCGCTCGGGCTCGCTCAGCAGCTCGTGGGACCAGTCGACCGATTCACCCAGCGTCCGTTTGCGACGGGTTCCGGGACGGACGCCGGTGACCAGCCGGAAGCGGTTGCGCAGCCCGTCGAGGATCTCGGTCAGCGACATCATCCGCACCCGCGCCGCCGCCAGCTCGATCCCCAGCGGCAGCCCGTCCAGGCGGTCGCAGATCTCCCGCACCGCGGCGGTGTCGTCGACGGCGATGCCGAAGTCGGGCCGGGCCAGGCGCGCACGGTCGACGAACAGTTCGATCGCCTCGTCGGCGAGCGACAGCGACGGCACCCGCCACGTCACCTCGCCGGCGACCCCGATCGGCTCGCGGCTGGTGGCCAGGATCGTCAGCTGCGGGCAGGCCCCCAGCAGCGCCACCGCCAGGTCGGCGCACGCGTCGACCAGGTGCTCGCAGTTGTCCAGCACCAGCAACACCTGGCGATCGCCGAGGAACCGCACCAGCGTGTCCGCCGCCGAGCGGCCCGGCTGGTCCGGCAGGCCGAGCGCCCGCAGCGCCGCGACCGCCACCACCTCAGGGTCGGTGACCGCCGTCAGATCGACAAACCACACGTTGCCGTCGAATTCGGCCGCCGCCTGCGCCGCGACCTGAACCGCCAGGCGGGTCTTGCCGACGCCGCCCGCGCCGGCCAGGGTCACCAGCCGGTTCTCCGACAGCGCCTTGGCGACGTCGTTGGTCAGGGTCACTCGACCCACGAACCGGGTCAGCTGCACCGGGAGGCCGTGCGGAACGACGCTGCCGGTGGTGCGCAGCGGCGGGAATTCGACGTCCAGGTCCGAGTGGCACAGCTGCGCCACCCGCTCGGGGCGCGGCAGGTCGCCGAGCTGATGCGTACCGAGATCGGTCAGCCAGGCGTCGGCCGGCAGCTGGTCGACGACCAGGTCGCGGGAGATGCCCGAGAGCAGGATCTGGCCGCCGTGGGCCAGCTCGCGCAGGCGCGCCGCCCGCTCGGGCGTCGCCCCGATGTAGTCGCCGGCGTCGTCCAGCTGGACCTCGCCCGTGTGCACGCCGACCCGCAGCCGAATCGGCGCCAGCGGCGCGCGCTGCAACTCCAGAGCACACGCCACCGCGTCGGTCGCGTGCGCGAAAGCGGCCATGAAGCTGTCGCCGGCGCCCGGCGCGATCGCCAGCACGCCGTCGTGGGCGGGGACGAGCTGCGCGGCGGCGCGATCCAGCCGCGCGAGCGCGGCCGTCATTTGCTCCGGCCGGGACTGCCACAGTCGCTCGGAGCCCTCGAAATCGGCGACAAGCAAGGTCACCGTCCCTGTGGGCATAAACTCCCTGACGCCAGGGTCACTCCTGTTCCATGACCGTATGCCCCCGCGCACATCAGTTTCGCTCATGCCACCCACCGCGTATTTCAAGGGTCCGACACCCACCGAAAACTATGGAGGTCATCGCGGCGGCGGTGCCTGACACGGCCGGCCCGCGCACACGGGCTGCCGCTTTGCCGTGGGCGGTCCTACGACCCCGGGCCTCGCCGCATTTACGACCCCTCATGTTCTGTATCTACGCGATTAGACCGACGTTAGTTCGACGCAATCCCCCGCATATTTGACTCGTTTCCAACACACGTCGGGGGCCGGGATCGCGATTCGCTGCGTTTTCACCCTTCGCCCGACGGCAAGCGAGCGGGAGGGACGGCAATGTCGTACTTGGTAGCGGCCCCGGAGATGCTGGCGGCCGCATCGGCGGATCTGGAGGGCATCCGCTCGGCGTTGAGCGCGGCAAACGCGGCGGCGGCGGCTCCGACCTCCGCGGTGGCGGCGGCCGGCGCCGACGAAATCTCGGCGGCGGTGGCGGCCCTGTTTTCCGGGCATGCCGAGCTGTATCAGGCGCTGAGCGCGCAGGCGGCAAGCTTTCATCAGCAGTTCGTACAGGCGATGAGCGCGGGCGGGGCGCTCTACGCCGAAGCCGAGGCGGCCAACGCGTCGATGATCGGGGCGCCCGCGCAGGCGGCGGCGCAGAACGTCCTGGCCAACTTGGGCATCGGCAACGTCGGCGCCGGCAATGTGGGCGGCGGCAACCACGGCAACCAGAACCTGGGCAGCGGCAACAGCGGTAACCAGAACCTGGGCAGCGGCAACATCGGCAACGGCAACGTCGGCAATGGAAACAGCGGCATCGGCAACATCGGTGACGGCAACCGGGGCAGCCAAAACCTGGGCAGCGGGAACGCCGGCAACAACAACACCGGCTTCGGGAACAACGGCGTCGGCAACCTCGGCGCCGGAAACCTCGGCAACACCAACATGGGCAACGGGAACCTGGGCGCCGGAAACATCGGCAGCGGGAACCGCGGCGACTCGAACATGGGCTTCGGGAACCGTGGCAGCAACAACGTCGGCGCCGCCAACACCGGTAACCACAACATCGGCTTCGGCAACACCGGCAACAACGACATCGGCTTCGGATTGACGGGCGACAACCAGATCGGTTTCGGCGCACTGAATTCCGGCAGCGGCAACCTGGGCTTCGGCAACTCGGGCACGGGGAACATCGGCTTCTTCAACTCGGGCACCGGAAACGTCGGCATCTTCAACTCCGGCAACCACAGCTTCGGCTTCGAGAACTCGGGCAGCCTCAACACCGGGTTCGCCAACTCCGGCCTGGGCAATACCGGCTTCCTGAACAGCGGATTCAGCAACTTCGGTGCGGGCAACGGCGGCTCCAACAACATGGGGATGTTCAACGGCGGCTCCCAGAACTTCGGGATGGGCGATTCCGGCTTCCAGAACACGGGCAACGGGAACGCCGGCTCGCTCAACACCGGCGACTTCAACGCGGGCAACATCAACACCGGGTGGGGAAACTCGGGCGCGAGCAACACCGGCGGCTTCGACTCGGGCAACCTGAACACCGGCTTCGGCAGCGCGATCACCCCGGCCGGGGTGAAGAACTCGGGCTTCGGCACCACCGGCCTGGACAGCTCCGGCTTCTTCAACTCGGGCGGCGACACGTCCGGCTTCCAGAACAGGGGCCTGGCCTTCGAATCGGGCTTCGGCAACTCGGGCAACGGCAACAACGTCGGCATCGACAACTCGGGCAGTTTCCTGGCCGGCATCGGAAACACCGGTTTCGACAACATCGGCATCGGCAACTCGAACGTCTTCAACTCCGGCATCGGCAATTCCGGCAACAGCGACTCGGGCTTCTTCAACAAGCGCGACGCGCAGTCGGGCTTCTTCAACTAAGGACATCTGATGAACTTTTTGGTATTGCCGCCGGAGATCAATTCGGCGCATTTGTACTTGAGCGGTGCGGGGCCGGGGTCGACGTTGGCGGCGGCGGCGGCGTGGGAGGGGTTGGCGGGCGAGTTGGGTTCGGCGGCTTCATCTTTCGGGTCGGTGACGGCGGGGTTGGCGGAGGCGGTGTGGCAGGGTCCGGCCGCGGTGGCGATGGCGGATGCGGCGGCGCCGTATGCGGGGTGGTTGTCGGCGGCGGCGGCCCGGGCGCAGGAGGCGGCCGGGCAGGCGCGGGCGGCGGCGTCGGCGTTTGAGGCGGCGGTGTCGGCGACGGTCCATCCGGCGGTTGTGGCGGCCAATCGGCAGCAGGTGGTGTCGTTGGTGCGCTCAAACTTGTTGGGGCTCAACGCTCCGGCGATCGCGGCGGCCGAGGCGCAGTACGAGGCGATGTGGGCGGCCGACGTGTCGGCGATGGTGGGCTATCACGGCGGGGCGTCGGCGGTGGCAGCCCAGCTCACGCAGGCCGCCGCCCTGCCGGGTATCAATCTGGGCCTGGGCAACATCGGCAACCTCAACCTGGGCGGCGGCAACGTCGGCAACGCCAACGTGGGCGCGGGCAACGTCGGCAACACCAACGTGGGCATGGGAAACCTCGGCAGCGGAAACGTGGGCAGCGGCAACGCCGGCAACAACAACTTCGGCAACGGCAATAGCGGCGCCGGAAACGTCGGCAGCGGAAACCTCGGCGGCGGAAACGTCGGCTCCGGAAATCTCGGCAGCTTCAACATGGGCTCCGGGAACCGCGGCAGCAACGACGTCGGCTTCGGCAACACGGGCAGCCATGACTTCGGCTTCGGCAACACCGGCAGCAACGACATCGGCTTCGGGCTGACGGGTGACAACCAGGTCGGCTTCGGCGCACTGAATTCCGGCAGCGGCAACCTCGGCTTCGGCAACTCGGGGACCGGCAACGTCGGCTTCTTCAACTCGGGCACCGGCAACGTGGGCTTCTTCAACTCGGGCACCGGCAATTTCGGCTTCGGCAACGCGGGCGACACCAACACCGGATTCTGGAACGCGGGCGCCACGAACACGGGATTCGGGAATGCCGGCGAAGTCAACTTCGGCTTCGGCAACGGGGCGTCCTTCAACTTCGGTGCCGGCAACGCGGGCTCCTCCAACTTCGGCTTCGGAAATTCCGGCGGCGACAACACGGGCAGCTTCAACGCGGGCGGTGACAACACGGGGGACTTCAACACCGGCATGTTGAACACCGGATGGGCGAACGGGGGGAACACCAACACGGGCGCCTTCAACACCGGCGACCTCAACACCGGCTTCTTCAGCGCGATCACTCCGGCCGGTATTACCAGCTCCGGTTTCGGTAACACCGGCGCCGGGAGTTCGGGGTTCTTCAACGGGGGTTTCGACAACTCCGGCTTCATGAACACCGGCGCGGGCTTCAACTCCGGCTTCCACAACACGGGCGGCGGGGTCGACGCGGGCATCAACAACTCGGGCGTCTTCGCCGTCGGCATCGGCAACGCGGGTTCCGACGTCACCGGCATCGGGCTCGCGGGCCTGCTCTCGTCGGGCATCCAAAACCTGGGCAACTTCAGCTCCGGCGGCTTCAACCACGGCAGCTCCCAGGCCGGGTTCTTCCACTAAGGGTGCGCCCGAATGACGATCTACGACCCCGCGCCCCGCGAATCTACGAGTTCTGGCCGACGTTGTTCGGTCCACCGCTTCGCATAGTTGGATTGTGATGTCGGACTTTTCGTTGTTGCCGCCGGAGATCAATTCGGCGCGAATGTTCACCGGCGCGGGCGCGGGCCCGCTGTTCGTGGCGGCGGCGGCCTGGGACGGCCTGGCCGCCGACCTGCACTCGTCGGCGTCGTCGTTCGAGTCGGTCGTCTCGGCGCTGATCGGCGGCCCGTGGACGGGCCCGGCGTCGGAGGCGATGGCGGGCGCGGCGGCGCCCTACGTGGCGTGGTTGGCCGGATCGGCGGCGCAGGCCGAAGGCGCGGCCGCACAGGCCCGGGCGGCCGCGACGGCGTTCGAGGCGGCGCAGGCGGCCACCGTGCACCCCGTCGCCGTCGCCGCCAACCGGGTGCAGCTGATGGCGTTGGTGGCGACCAACTTTCTCGGCCAGAACAGCCCGGCGATCGCGGCGACGGAATTCCACTACGGCCAGATGTGGGCGCAGGACGTCGCCGCGATGGCCGGCTACCACGCCGGGGCGATGTCGGTGGCGTCGTCCTTGGCGCCGTTCGCGGCGCCGCCGGTCGAATTGGCCGCCGCGGCGGCGCAGGGCGGCGGAGCCGCCGATCCTCTTTCGGCCCTGGTGGCCGTCCTGCAATCCCTGGTCTCCGGGGCGCCGCTGCAGTCGCTGTCGTCGTTGGCGCAGGTCGCGACGCTGCCCGTGAGCATGCTGATGTCGCCGATCATGTCGCTGGCGCAAGGGGCGAACGCCGGCACGGCGGGATTGGCCAACGCCGCGGCGGTGGGGGCTGATGCCCCGAAGTTAGTCGGCAGCTCCGCTCCGGCGATGACGTCGCTCGGCGGCGGAGGCCTGGGTTCTCCCGTGGCCGCGGGTTTGGGCAAGGCGCGGCTGGTGGGGTCGATGTCGGTGCCTCCCACCTGGCAGGGGTCGACGCCGGCGCGGATGGTCAGTGCGGCGATGTCGGGACTGGGCGGCGAAATGCCCGGCGGCGCCGGGGGAGTCGGCCCCGCGGCGGGCGGCATGCCGATGATGCCGATGCCGATGGGCGGCATGGGCGGCGCCGCGCCTAACGGGATGTTGGGTCGGGGCGGGGCCAGCCCGCATGTGGTGCAGTCGCGGCCCAGCGTGGTGCCGCGGGCCGGGGTCGGATAGGGCGGGGGTGATCGACTTCTACCAAGCGTTCTCGGCAACAAGAACTTTCATGAAAGGAGCAAAGTGATGACTAGTCGGTTTATGACCGATCCGTACGCGATGCGGGAAATGGCGAGCCGTTTCTCGGTGCATGCGCAGACGGTCGAGGACGAGGCGCGACGCATGTGGGCGTCGTCGCAAAGCATTTCGGGTGCGGGCTGGAGCGGGGCGGCCCAGGCGACGTCCTACGACACGATGGGACAGATGAATCAGGCGTTCCGCAACATCGTGAGCATGCTGCACGGCGTGCGCGACGGGCTGGTCCGCGACGCCAACAACTACGAGCAGCAAGAGCAGGCTTCGCAGCAAGCGTTGAGCAGCTAGGAGATTCGGCAATGACGATCAATTACCAATTCGGCGACGTGGACTCGCACGGCGCGCTGATCCGCGCCCAGGCGGCATCGCTGGAGGCCGAGCACCAGGCGATCGTGCGGGACGTGCTGGCGGCGGGCGATTTCTGGGGCGGCGCCGGGTCGGTGGCCTGCCAGGAATTCATCACCCAGTTGGGCCGCAACTTCCAGGTGATCTACGAGCAGGCCAACGCCCACGGCGCCAAGGTTCAGTCCGCGGGCAGCAACATGGCCAGCACCGATTCGGCGGTGGGTTCCGGCTGGGCCTGACCGACGTCCCGGGCGCGGGTCGCACACAACGGCGTGTCGACCCGCGCCCGTGTCATGTCAGAGGCTAAGTGACTGCGGCGGCGGCGGTTTCGGTCGCCATCACCTCGGCGGCCGCCCGCTCACCCGAGCGGATCGCGCCGTCTATCCACCCGCACATGATCGCCGAGCTCTCCGTGCCGGCCCAGTGCACGCGACCGCAGGGCTGCCGCAGGGTGTAACCGAATTCGGTCAGCACGCCGGTCGGGGCGTGGCTGATCATGCCGCCACCGGAGTAGCGCTCGGTAGTCCAGTTCTGTTCGTGGAATTCCAGCGGCGACTTGGCCTTGCTGCCGAACCGATCGACCAGTTCGGCGATGACCGCCGCCTTCCGATCGGCCTCGTCCATGTTCGTCAGCCGGCGTGCGGCCGGCCCCTCGGTGATGACGCACATGATCCCGAGGTCCGCGGTGTCCGTGCAGGCGTCGATGGTGAGTGTGGCCAGGGACCCGGGCGCGGCCGACTGGCCGCACAATCCGTCCGCGCGCCAGAACGGCTCGTCGTAGATGATCGATATCTTGAGGACGGCACCACTTGGCATGCGCTGGTGCAGCAGTGCCCGGTCCACCGGCAGCATCGGCTCGTACACAATCGAACTGGCGATGGCAAGCGGGATCGCGACGATGGCCCGCCGCGCCCGCACCGCCAGGCCGTCCGCGGCGACGGTCACGCCGTCGGCGTCCTGCGTGATCTGTCGGACGGGGCGCGAAAGGTGCAGCGCGTCACCGAGTTCGGCGGCGATCTGCCGGTAGATGGCGCCCATGCCCCCGACGGGCCGCGCGTCCTGGGCGCCGCCCTTGCCCGAGATGACGAAGGTGGGCCCGCCGCCCGACCCCATCTGGGTCAGCGCCCACAGCAGCGACGTCTCCGAGCCGGCCGAGGTGTATACGCCGGACAGCGCCATGTCCAGCATCTCGCGGGCCTGCTTGGACATGGTGTTCTTGTCGATCCATTCGCCGAGGCTGATGCGGTCCCACTCGGCCGCGTTCTTTGCCTCCCACGGGGTTTCGCGCGGGACCGCTTTGCACATGTTCTCGATCGAGAGCAAACCGACGCCGAGGTTGGCGACCGCCCACGGGCTCATCGACCAGGGGATGGTGCCGCCGTAGCGGTGCTTCTTTCCGTCGACGATCATCATCGCGTCGCCGTCGTTGTGCTGCTTGTATTCCGGCACGCCGAACTCGGCCATCATCGCGTAGATGCGATCCTGGCCCGGTCCGACCCAGGCGCCACCGCGGTCGATCCAGGTGCCGTCGTCGCGAGTGACCGTGAACGTGCGGCCGCCGACGCGCTCGCGCGCCTCCAGCAAGGCCACCGAGCGACCGGCCTGCTTGAGCCGCAGGGCGGCCGTCAAACCCGCGAACCCGGCCCCGACCACGCAGTAATCGACATCCGACACGACTGGCTCCTTCACTGGTCAAGCCCGGGCCCGCCCCAAAGCAGCAAACTACACCGATCGGGAGGCCGGTAGTAGCGTGTTCACCCCGATTTCTCGGGCGCTTCAAATCCCTTGACGCGACGGGTCAGAGGTGATGGGCCTGATTGCCGCCGCGGCGTTTGGCGGTGTACATCGCGCTGTCCGCGACGTCGATGAGTTTCTCGATGAGCCCGGGAATGTCGGACGTGCCCATCGGGGACAGTTCGGCGGTGGCCGTACCGATGCTGGCCGTCAGCCCCTGCGGCAGGGCGGCGATGGCGGAGGCCAGCCGCGCCGAGACCGCCTCGGCGTCCTGCGCGGGGCCGATGGTGGCGATGAGGAACTCTTCGCCGCCCGCGCGGCACAGCACCGCCGTCGGCGCGGCTTGCTGCTCGAGCACCTCGGCGACCGCGATCAGCGCGCGATCGCCCGCGGCGTGGCCGTGGGTGTCGTTGATGCGCTTGAACGCGTCCAGGTCGACCATGGTCATGGTCAGGTGGGTGTCGTCGGCGCGCGGATCGCGGAGTCTGCGGCTGAGGGCGGCGGCGAACGCTCGGCGGTTGAACAGCCCCGTCAGCGAGTCTTCGTCGGCGCGCTCCGCGTAAGTCCCCATGGCCCGCGACATCCCGCGCATCGCCACGGGGAACGACACGTTGAGCATCGCGATCACCCAAAACGCGGCGAGCCCGGTTCCCACGTCGACCTCACGCGCCAGGTGCACCGCGGTCGCGACGGTGACGATGCCCGCCAGGGTGGCGCTGAACGCCAGAAATCTGTTGTTGTGGAACAGCGCGACGTACCCGCTGTTCGTGGCCATGGCGCAGCAGCCGACGGCGGCCAGGGCGGCGGTCGGTTGGGTCAG
Organism: Mycobacterium sp. NGS34; assembly: GCF_059812845.1. NCBI lineage: Bacteria > Bacillati > Actinomycetota > Actinomycetes > Mycobacteriales > Mycobacteriaceae > Mycobacterium > Mycobacterium sp. NGS34. The sequence goes on along the minus strand of NZ_JCALDM010000015.1, from coordinate 33,966 downwards.
GCTCCACCCCGCGATGCATGTCGCGGCGATGACTCCGAAAACTTCCGATTGGATCCGGGTCGGCCAGCGCGTCAACCAGTAGACGCTTACCGCGACGACGAAGACCGCCGCGCCCGCGTCGACGAGCACCACTTCGGCCGTCGGGCGACGCGTGCTGAGCATGGTGGCCACCGGTACCAGCGCCGATACCGAGGAGATGACGGCCAGGGTCACCTGTGCCGCGCGAAGCAGTCCGCGCTCGCGCAAGGTAGCCGTGATCCAGTCGAAATGATCGGGCTGGCCCAGCCACGACTTGACCGCGGACACGCTGCACACCTCCCTTCAGGGGATAGCTCAGCACCAAACCGCGCCCGGCGTTGCAAATCCAACGAAACGGCGATCCCGACCCGTCAACTCGGTCGATCGTGGCGCAACAGTGCCGCGAGCTCGTCGCGGCTGGTCACGCCCGTTTTGGCCATGGCCCGATAGATATGGCCCTCGACCGTACGGAGGGATAGCGTCAGCCGCTCGGCGACGGCGCGGCCGGACAACCCCTGTCCGAGCAGCATCACGATCTCGCGCTCGCGATCCGTGAACGGCACCCGTTCGGTGCCATGGCGTTGCGCCGGAGTGCGGGCGCCGCCGCACCTTTCGGCCAGCGCGTCCGCTCGGGCCGAGCACTTCAACGCCGATCCGCGCAAGGCGTCGCGGCGATAGGCGATGGCCGCGTGCGCGGCCGCGTCGACCGCGGCGACCATGTCCCCGATCTCCTCGAATTGCTCCGACACCGAGGCCAACTCGGCGCCGTCGCCAGCCTGCAGGGCCGTCGCGAACCGCGCCGCGATGCCGGCGCGCGGTCCCTCCACGATGGTGTCCAGCTCGCGCAGTCGCGGCGCGCGCGTGGTGTCACCGAACTGGGTGGCGGTCTGTAGGCACATCACTTCGGCGGCGAATTGTTTATTGGCACAGGCAGTTTCGGCCGCCGACCCCGCGATGTCGATCGCTTCGCTGATCGCCCCCTGGCACGCGGCCACCCAGGCGTGTGCCAATTGGCGCTCGTATTCGACGAATCCATAGCTGCGATGGTGTTCCGCTTCGACAGCGTTGAGCGCGGCCACCGCGTCGGCGGTCGAGCCGGACATCGCCAGCGCCGTGGTGAGCGGAACCAGGTATCGGTACCGAAAACCGTTGGAATCGCCGGCGAAGAACTCCACGACGGTCGTCAAGAGTGTCCTGGCTTGGTCTAAGCGGCCCGAGCCGAGCGCGACCCGCCCCGCGATCGCGGTGCTGATCAGCCGAGCGACGCCGGGGACGTCCACTGTCTCCGCACGCGCGCGCTGGGCCAACGAATTCGCCTCGCCCATCCGGCCGCACTGCAGCAGCGCGCCGACATGGCGGTCCACGATGAGGAGTCTCATGTGGGCGGCGACGCCGCTGCGCTGCGCGCATGCATAACCGATTGCTGCGGTGCGGTCGGCCTCGGCGGCGCGCCCCGCATCCCCGTTGGCCACGACCAGCGCCCACGCCGCCGCCGAGCTGATGACCCCGGGCAGCCGCTCCAGATCGACGCCTTCGCCGGAATCCCGTGCCCTTTCCGGCTGGCCCATCGATGCCCAGTAGACGGCCAGGTAGGCGGCGCTCCAGCTACGGGTGGAGGTCGTCGCGACGCGCGCGGCTTCGTCGAGAAGCTCCTTCGCCCCATCGGGATCGGCGAGCCCCCACAGCTTGTTGAACCCGCGGTTGCCGAGCAGGAACACCCGGTCGGCCTCGGTCAGACCCTCGGTTGGCGTCGCGGCGACCATCGCGTCGGCCTCCTCGCCACGGCCCTGCCATGCCAGCGCGAAGGAACGAATGTTGTACGCCTGCACGCCCGCGCCCGCCCGAATGGCCTCGGCCGCGAGCCGGTCGGCCAGGGGGGCGTCCGCCAGGAACATGGCCCCCTCGGCGGCCCTGACGAGCAAGTCCGGGTCTGGGCTGCGATCGGACTCAGCGGTTAACACCGCTCGCCGCACCAGGGTTCGAACCTCGTCGCGCTCCTCGGACTCGGCGAGCTGCGCGGCGACCCGGCCGCGCAACCTGCGCAGCCTGGTCGACGGGACCCGCTTCCGGCGCAGCTCGCCATAAAGGGGATGCGCGAGCCGAACTTCGAGGCGGCCGTCGACTTTGCCCAGGGTGATCAAGCCACGCACGTCGGCGTCTTCGATCGCGGCCGGGTCGACGATCCGCTCCAGCGATGCCAGTTCGATCGGCTCCCCGACCGCGAGCGCGTCCACGACGTCGCCGACCGCATCGGGCAGCATTCCTATCCGCGACTCGATCAGTTCGGCCAGGCTGGGCGGCACGATCGGATCGCCGCTCCACCTCCAATGGCCGTGCCGTTGCGCCAGCCGCCCGTCAGACACCTCCTGCTCGACGATGTTGCGGAGGTACAGCGCATTGCCGCGCGTGAGCTTCCACAAGCGCTGGACGGCGTCCGGATCCACCGGGCCCTCCAGCGCCGCCGACAACAGCGTTGTCGTTTCATCCGCCGAAAGGGGCTGCAAGTCAAGGCGTTCGAACTGTGCGCCGCGCCACACGTCCTGTACCGCGGCGGGTACGGGCTCGCCGCTGCGGATCGTCAACACCACCGTGGCCGCTTGCCGCTGGACGATCTGATGCAGGACGAAGGCCGACAGGTCGTCGAGCAGATGCGCGTCGTCGACGGCGACGGCAACCGGGATGTGCGGAGGAGCGGCGGTCACCGACTCGATCACGTCGCGGACGAGGTGAACCAACTGGCTGCCTTCGGGTGGCGGCGAGCTCATCCAGGCGGCGAACGGCCCCAGTGGCAGCGACTGCGCCGACGCGGTGCCCCCGGCCCAGCGGGTTTCCCACCCTCGCGAGGCCGCGGCCGAGAGCGCTTCGCGCGCAACGCGACTCTTTCCGACGCCGGCCGCGCCGGAGACGACGATCCCGGGCGTCGCCGGCTCGGCGATGGCGGCGTCGATCACCGCCATTTCCTGCGATCGGCCGGTCAACGGCCACGATAAGCGCAACCGTCAACTCGATCGATCTTGGCGCAACAGCTCCGCGAGTTCGTCGCGGCTCGTCACCCCGGTTTTGGCCATGGCCCGGTAGATATGGCCCTCGACGGTACGAAGGGACAACGTCAACCGCTCGGAAACCGCGCGGCCGGACAACCCCTGTCCGAGCAGCATGACGATCTCGCGCTCGCGATCGGTGAGCGGCAGCCGCTCACTGGCTCGGCGCAGCGCCGGAGTGCGCGCGCCGCCGCACCTTTCGGCCAGCGCGTCCGCTCGGGCCGAGCACTTCAACGCCGAGCCCCGCAGGTCGCCGCGGCGATAGGCGATGGCCGCGTGCGCGGCCGCGTCGACCGCGGCGACCATGTCCCCGATCTCCTCGAATTGCTCCGACACCGAGGCCAACTCGGCGCCGTCGCCAGCCTGCAGGGCCGTCGCGAACCGCGCCGCGACGCCAACGCGCGGGCCCTCCACGATCGTCTCCAGCTCGCGCAGTCGCGGCGCGCGCGTGGTGTCACCGAACTGGGTGGCGGTCTGCAGGCACATCACTTCGGCAGCGAATTGTCCATTGACACAGGCGGTTTCGGCCGCCGATCCCGCGATGCCGATCGCTTCGCTGACCGCGCCCTGGCACGCGGCGACCCAGGCCCTGGCGATGCCGTGCTCGTAGTCCAGGTAGAGCCAGCTGGGATGGCGGTGGCGCTCGAGCGCGGCGAGCGCGGCGGCGGACTCGTCGCCGAGCCCTTGTACGGCCAGCGCGGTGACGATCGGCAACCTATACCGGTAGGCGAAGCCGTTGCGCTCGCCGGTGGCGACTAAGACGTCGACGGCCGGCTGCAACAGCGCGGCGGCCTCGTCGAGGCGACCGGCGCCGGCGGCGGCGCGGCCCGCCAGCGCGGTGCTGACCAGCGATGCGGCGCCGGGCAGGGTGGCGGCCTCCTGCCGCAGGCGTTCGGCCAGGCAGATCGCGTCGCCTATCCGACCGCCCAGCAGGAGCGCTCCCAGGTGGGCGTCGGCGAGCACGAACCGCATGTGGGCGGCGTCGAACGAGCGGACCGCGATGCTGTACGCGCGCTCGGCGGCCGCCACCGCGTCGGAGACGCGACCGGCGTCGCCCGCGGCGACGACAATCCCCCAACTTGCCACCGTGTCGACGATCGCGTGTAGGAGATCGACGTCGAGTTCCCGCGCCGATGCCATTGCCGCGTCCGGTTGCCCCATCGCCGCCCAGTACATGGCGCGGGCCGCGTGCAGACTGCCCCGGGCGCGCGGCGATGTTTTTGCCACGGCGTCGTCGATGTGCTGTTTGGCACCGCGGCCGTCCGCCAGTGACCACAACATGTTGACGGCGCGCAGGCAGGCGCGGCGGGCCTCGTTGGCTTCGTCGAGCTGGGCCGCAGGTATGTCGGCAAGGGCATCGTCCGCCTCCTGGCCGCGGCTGAGCCATGAAAGTGCATGCGCCCGAACAAAGTTCGCTTCCGCGCCGGCGCCGGCACGGATCGCGGCTTCCGCCAGCCGGTCCGCCAGGGGAAGGTCGGCCAGCCAGACGGCGCCCTGCGCGGCGCGCAGGAGCAGCTCGGGATCGAGCGGCAGGTCGGAGTCCAGGCTCAATGCCGCCCGCCGCACCACGGTCCGCATGTCATCGCGCCGGTCGGATGACGCGAGTTCGGCGGCGACGAGCCCGCGCAGGCGACGAAGCCTCGTCGGCGCGGCGCGTTGCCTGCGCACCTCGGCGTAGAGGGGATGGGCCAGCCGCACCTGCGTCTGATCTTCCGCGGTCTCCAGGGTGACGAGGCTGCGGAGGTCGGCCTCTTCGACCGCCGCGGCATCCGTGATCCGCGTGAGTGACTCCAGCTCGATGGGTTCACCGACCGCGAGGAGGTCGACGACGTCGCCGACCGCGGGCGGCACGGCGCCGATCCGGGAGTCGATCAACTCGAGCAGGCTCGGCGGTAGAACCGGTTCGCCGGTCCAGCGCCAGCAACCGTGCTCGGCCACCAGGCGGCCGTCGGTGAATTCCCGCTCGACGATGTTGCGCACATACAACGGGTTGCCGCGGGTCAGCGTCCACAGCCATTCGGCCGCATTCCGATCCAGCCGGCCGCCGAGGGCGGTCGACACCAGCGCCGTCGTCTCGTCCCCGGACAACGGCTGGACGTCGAGCCGGTCGAACGCGCTTCCCGCCCACAGCTCCTGCGTCGCGGATGGGATCGGTTCACCGCTGCGTGTCGTGAGGACGAGCTTCGCCGCGGCCCGCTGGACGATTTGCTGCAGCGCGAATACCGATAGGTCGTCGAGGAGATGCGCGTCGTCGACACCGACGACTACCGGAGCGCCGTCCGGGGACGCGGTGAGCTCCTCGATCACCGCGCGGACCAGTTGCAGGCTGTCGACGCCGGCCGGCGCAGTCCACGACGAGAGCGCGCCGAATGGCAGTAGTCGGCCCGCGGTGGTGCCTACCACCCAACGGACGACGCAGCCTTGCGAGGTGGCCACCGCAAGCGCCTCCCGGGCGAGTCGGCTCTTGCCGACGCCCGCAACGCCGCACACGAGGATGCCTGCCGAGTCGGGATCCGCAATCGCGGACCCGATGCTCCGCAGCTCCTCCGCGCGCCCAGTCAGGGGCCACGACAAACGCATCGGGACAGCATAGGAACCACCGGGCATGGCCGCGGCAAATTTCAACCATTCGCTTTAAAACTGGTGAAGAGAGGCGCCCGCAGTGTCACAAACCGATCAAACCGAGAAGATAGGTAAACCCCGCCCCATTGAGTAGCTGCAGGATCAGGACGGCCGCCACGATTATCGCGATAATCGCTATGAATGCGACAACTGCCAAAACGGGCGTCAATGCGGTGACCAACGCACCTCGGAAGGTGGCAACCGTATTGAGTAGCTGGCTCCCCACGGTGCCGATCGAACCCGCAATATCGCCGAACGGCTGCAGCAACGCGGCGTTGGCGGCCTCGGCGCCGGCATACGCGCCCGCGCCCGCGGTTAGGTGCTGCGCAAATTGCTCCTGAAAGTCCGCCGCCTTCCCGGCCAGCCGTTGGTAGTCCTCGGCGTACCGGGAGAACAGGTGCGCGACGCCCGTCGAGATCTCGTCCGCGGCGGCCGGTAGCACCGCCAGCGTCGGGGGAGCCGCCATCAGGTGTGCGGCGTTGAGATTCGAAGTGATCGTTGCCAAATCCGTTGCGGTCGAGGATATTGCCTCGGGAAGGGCCATTACCGCCGACATCGCTATCCTCCTTCAAGCACGCCGATCTGCGTCAGCACCGCCGCGAAGTCCATGTAGACCTTTTCGCATAGCAGCTTGTCCCCGTCGAACTCGAAAATGCCGGCGAGCGGAACCGCTATCCGGCGCCCCGTCGCCGGGATGCCCGCCCATTCCCCGTCATGGGTGCCCGTGATGAGCGACTCGCCGAATACCGCGTCGTCGGCATGGCGCAGCCGGCCGACCTCGACGTGCAGATCCGAAAAGGCATTCATCAAGCCCTGCAGCAATTCTCGAACGGCGGACTCGCCATCGCTGAGTTGCCCGTTCACCTCGTAACGCGGGCGGTGGAAGGTGGCGATCGTCGCCTCGACGTCGTGCCGGTTCTCCGCCTCGGCGTGCTGCAGGACGATGTCCTCGCGGCGCTGGCGAAGGGTGGTGATGTCGTCTACCGCGGTCATGATGCCGCTCCGTTCTGGGTTGCGTATCGGGTGTCGGGCTGGTCGCCAATGGCGTGTTCGGATCGCGAATAGCGTTGCCGGTCATGCCGATTGACGGTGGCGACCCGGTAGAGGAACGACGGGCGGATCATCCGGGTCGGGGGATCCAGCAGCCCGGTGACCCGGAAGAACTGGGTGCCGATCACGGCATCGGACTCGGAAGCGGCCAGCACGCGCTCCACGAGTCGATTCGTCATGCGCATCGACGGCGTCCTTCGCCCTTGGACTTCCGGGAATGCCAGGTCGGAAGTGGCACCGGTCCGCCACGCCACACCAATCGTCTTGGCCGTGGCGCGAAAGTAGCACCGGGGCAGGTCCATAACGCCGCGCCGCAGGCAATCCCGTAGCGCCACGGCGTCCAGCGCCGCCACCGACATGCCCTGCCCGTAGATCGGATTGAAGCTGCATATCGCGTCGCCGATGGCCAGCAGGCCGTCGGGCAGTCGCCGCATCTTGTCGTACCGCCGCCACTGGCTGGATGGCATCCGATGCTGCACCACCGGCCCGAGCGGTTCGCCGGCGCGCACCGCCGCCAGCAGGTGCGCCGGGCCGTAACCCTCGGCGTACGACAACATCCCGGCGAGGTCGCGCGGCGGCTCATGCCCGGCCAGCGCGTAGACCGTGAATATCCACGTGTCCCGCTCGTAGCCGACCAGGAACATGCCCGTGGGCCGGCCCGGCGCGGGGCTGATGAGGGCCAACTTTTCCCTCAGCGTGCCGGGCGGGATCCGCAGCGGTTGGCTGACGTAGGTCGTGTGCATGGTGATGTGGTCCTCGGGCGGTCGGCCGTAGCCGAGGTTCTCGAGCAGAGCCGGCGTGTGGGCGCCGCGGCCCATCGCGTCCATGACGAGGTCCGCCGTGATCTCCCGAGGGGCGCCGCCGGCGCGGTCCACCACGCGCACCCCGGTGATGCGGCTGCGGTCCGCGGTCGACGTCAGTTCGCTCACGTCGTGGCCGGCATGGATCGTCACGTTGCCCAGCCGCCGCAGGCGCCGCCGGACGTGGCACTCCAACAGCGGCCGGCTGGGCATGTACAGCGCCATTTCGGTGTAATCCCCAGCGACCACTCCAGACGGCAACACCCGATGACCGTTGTAGGACAGGTACGCCTTGGACAGGTCCCCGTCGTCCCAAACGGGGGCGCCGGCGGCGAGCAGCTCGTCGAGCAGCCCGGGAAAGAGCTCGTCCAGGACACGAGCGCCGCGCGGCAGCAGGGCGTGCACATGCCGGCCCTGTGGCACCCCCCGCCGGTTGACGGGATCGTCGGACAACTCGTCCCGCTCGAATACCGAGACGGTCTCGAAGAAATCGGCCAGCACCCTGGCGGCGAGCAGCCCGCCCATGCTCGCCCCTAACACCACCGCGCGCTCACCCAATACCGGCATTGCGAATCCTTTCGGTGACTTCGCGTTGCTGCTGCAGCGCGGTGAGTTTCTGTTCGGCGATCCGGTAGAAGCCGTCGAGGGAGGAGGCGTCGACGCCGACGTACTCGCCGATCACCTCGTGCGCCACGCCGGCCTCGCGCAGCCGCAGCGCGAGCGAGTACGGCATGGGCAGGCGACGCAGCGCGGCCTCGCGCTCGCTCAGCTCATCGGTCACCTGATCAGCATCCGACGCTGCGGCGGGGCGGGATTGAGTAGCGCCATACTCCATTTGTCGTGGGCTGCGGCGTCACGTACTCATTGATCATGCTGGTGCACACGGTCCGGGCCCGGCGCAGCGCCGACGACTTCCCGCGCTCCGAACACCTAGCCGCCAAGATCGCGGAGGTCGCGGCCGACCCGGTGGCCGTCGAACCGGAAACGGCGCAGATGGTGGCCAACCGGATCATCGACAACGCCGCGGTCAGCGCCGCCGCCGTGCTGCGGCGGCCCGTCACCGTGGCGCGCCGGCAGGCGCTGGCGCATCGCGCCCAGCGGGGGGCGCGCGTTTTCGGTGTCGCGGGCGCCTATTCGGCGGAATGGGCGGCGTGGGCCAACGGCGTCGCGGTGCGCGAACTCGACTTCCACGACACGTTTCTGGCCGCCGAGTATTCCCATCCGGGCGACAACATCCCCCCGCTTGTCGCCGTGGCGCAGCAGCTCGGCGTGCGCGGCGCCGACCTGATCCGCGGGGTGGCCACCGCGTACGAGGTGCAGATCAACCTGGCCCGCGGAATCTGCCTGCACGAGCACAAGATTGACCACGTCGCCCATCTCGGGCCCTCGGTGGCCGCCGGCATCGGCACCATGCTTCGGCTGGACACCGAGACCATCTACCAGGCGATCGGGCAGGCTCTGCACCTGACCACCAGCACCCGCCAATCGCGCAAAGGCGCGATCTCCAGCTGGAAGGCGTTCGCGCCGGCGCACGCCGGAAAGGTCGCGATCGAGGCAATCGACCGGGCGATGCGCGGCGAGCGGTCGCCGGCCCCGATCTGGGAGGGCGAGGACGGGGTGATCGCCCGGCTGCTGGGCGGGCCCGAGCGCGAATACCGCGTGCCGTTGCCCGCTCCCGGCGAACCCAAGCGCGCCATCCTGGACAGCTACACCAAGGAGCACTCGGCGGAGTACCAGAGCCAGGCCCCGATCGACCTGGCCCGGCGGCTGCGCGCACGGATCAGCGACCTCGACCAGGTCGCGGCGATCGTCCTGCGCACCAGCCACCACACCCACGTGGTGATCGGCACGGGATCCGGCGATCCCCAGAAGTTCGACCCCGACGCGTCGCGGGAGACGCTCGACCACTCGCTGCCCTACATCTTCGCCGTCGCGCTGCAGGACGGCGCCTGGCACCACGAACGCTCCTACGCCCCGCAACGGGCCCACCGGCGCGACACCGTCGACCTGTGGCGCAAGATCTCCACCGTCGAGGACCCGGACTGGACCCGCCGCTACCATTCGACCGACCCGGCCGAAAAGGCGTTCGGGGCCCGAGCCGAGGTGACGCTCATGAGCGGCGAGGTGATCTGCGACGAGCTGGCCGTGGCCGACGCCCATCCGCTGGGCGCCCGGCCGTTCGGGCGCCCGCAGTACGTGGACAAGTTCGCCGCGCTCGCCGACGGGGTGGTCGATCCGGCCGAGCAGCGCCGGTTCCTCTCCGCCGTCGACGCCCTGGCCGAGCTCGAGTCGGTGGATGCGCTGAATATCGTGGTCGATCAGCGGGTGCTGGACGGTGCGCCGGCGACGCCGCCGGGGATCTTCGGCTGAGAGCGCGGTTAGGGCGTGGACGGCCCGCCGTACTGCCACACCAACGAATGCGCGCCGGTCATGGTGGGGTTGCACCACATCGTGCGGCCGTTGGCGTCGGTGGTGGTGGCGTGCAGCACCGTGCAGGAGTCACCCGGCCCGGGGGTATCCGCCCGGGCGACGCCCACGGCCACCGGCGCGGCGGCGGCCATCAGCGCCGCGGCGAGGAATCGAAGTCTGTTCATGGTGGAGTTCTCCTAGGGGCTTCACGGTATCCGGGCATTAACTCCCAGGCAAAGGATTCTTTGCCCCTTCCCAAGCCACGCGCCTAGAACGCGTTCTAATCTGTCAAACCATGGGATTTCTCAAGCCCGAGCTGCCGCAGCTCAACATGGAGGAATGGAACAAGGGGACCCGCAGCGAGAAGATCCGTCCGATGGCCCGGCACTGGGCCGAGGTGGGCTTCGGCACGCCGATCGCGCTGCACCTGTTCTACGTCGTCAAGATCCTGCTCTACATCCTCGGCGGATGGCTGTTCGCCTCGGCCACCAAGGGACTCGGCGGGTTCACAGGAGTCGCGCACTGGTGGTCCGAGCCGATCGTCTTCGAAAAGGTCGTGCTCTACACGATGCTGTTCGAGGTGATCGGGCTGGGCTGCGGCTTCGGTCCGCTCAACAACCGGTTCTTCCCGCCCATGGGCTCGATCCTGTACTGGATGCGGTTCGGCACCATCCGGCTGCCACCGTGGCCGGACCGCGTCCCGCTGACCCGAGGGACCACCCGCAAACCGGTGGACGTCTTTTTGTATGCGGCACTTCTGGTGATGACGCTGTGGGCGTTGTTCTCCGACGGCACCGGGCCGGTGCCGGAGCTGGGCACCAAGGTGGGGCTGCTGCCGACGTGGGAGATCGTGTGGATCCTGCTGTTCCTCGCGGCGGCGGGCCTGCGCGACAAGGTGATCTTCCTGGCCGCCCGCGGCGAGGTCTACGCGACCATGGCCGTGACGTTCCTCTTCGGCGGGCCCGACATGATCGTCGGCTCCAAGGTGGTGTTCCTGATCATCTGGATGGGCGCGGCGACGTCGAAGCTCAACAAGCACTTCCCGTTCGTGATCTCGACGATGATGTCGAACAACCCGCTGGTGCGCCCCCGCTGGCTGAAGCGGCAGTTCTTCGAGAAGTTCCCCGACGACCTGCGGCCCGGGCGGCTGTCACGGTTCCTGGCGCACGTGAGCACGGCGATCGAGATGTTGGTGCCGCTGCCGCTGTTCTTCTGCCACGGCGGCTGGCCGACGACGGTGGCCGCGATCGTCATGGTCTGCTTCCACCTGGGCATCCTGCTGTCCATTCCGATGGGGGTGCCGCTGGAGTGGAACGTCTTCATGATCTTCGGTGTGCTGTCGTTGTTCGTCGCGCACGCCCGGCTGGGATTGGCCGACCTGAAGCATCCGGTGGTGGTCGCGATCCTGTTCGTCGTCGTCGCGGGAATCGTGGTGCTGGGCAACATGTTTCCGCGCAAGATCTCGTTCCTGCCGGGCATGCGCTACTACGCCGGCAACTGGGACACCACGCTGTGGTGCATCAAGCCGTCGGCCAACGACAAGATCGGCCGGGGCATCGTGGCGATCGCCAGCATGCCGCAGGCCCAGCTGGAGCGGTTCTACGGCAGCCCGGAAGCGGCGCAGATCCCCATCTACATGGGGTACGCGTTCCGCGGGTTCAACACCCACGGCCGGGCCCTGTTCACGCTGGCGCACCGGGCCATGGCCGGCCAGAACGAGGACGACTACGTCATCACCGACGGCGAGCGGATCTGCAGCACCGCCATCGGCTGGAACTTCGGCGACGGCCACATGCACAACGAGCAGCTCATCACCGCAATGCAGCAGCGCTGCCACTTCGAGCCGGGCGAGGTGCGCATCGTGCTGCTCGACGCGCAGCCGATCCACAAGCAGACCCAGGCTTACCGGCTGGTCGACGCGGCGACGGGCGAGTTCGAGCGCGGCATCGTGCGGGTCGCCGACATGGTGACCCGCCAGCCCTGGGCCGACGACGTGCCGGTCCAGGTGCTGACGGAGGAGGCGCCGAACGTCACGCCAGAGTGACGTTCGGGCCCGGGCGACGCCGAGCCTAACCCCACTGCGAAATTTCGATCCGAAAATCGCAGTGGGGTTAGGCTCGCGAAAATCCAAGGTCCGACGAGGCGCCGAACGACGCGCCAGCGCGACGTTCGCGGTCACGCCCCGGCCCGGACCTCCCGCGCCGCGGCGACCATGTTGCGCAGCGACGCGGTCACCTCGTCGGCGTTGCGGGTCTTCAGCCCGCAGTCGGGGTTGACCCAAAGCCGTTGCGGCGGCACGGCTCTCAGGGCCGCCCGCAGCGACTCGGCCATCTCTCCCGCGCTCGGCACCCGCGGTGAGTGGATGTCGTAGACGCCCGGGCCCACGCTGTTGGCGAAGCCGACCGAGTTCAGGTCGTCCAGCACCTCCATGTGCGAGCGGGCCGCCTCGAGCGACGTGACGTCGGCGTCCAGGTCGGCGATCGCACCGATCACCTCACCGAACTCCGAGTAGCACAGGTGGGTGTGGATCTGCGTCGAGTCGGCGACGCCGGAGGTGGCCAGGCGGAAAGCCGCCACGGCCCAACGCAAGTAGTCCTCCTGCTGGGCGCGGCGCAGCGGCAGCAGCTCGCGCAGCGCGGGCTCGTCGACCTGGATCACCGCGATGTCCGCGGCCTGCAGGTCCACCGTCTCGTCGCGGATCGCCAGCGCCACCTGGTTGGCGGTGTCGGCCAGCGGCTGGTCGTCGCGGACGAACGACCAGGCCAGGATCGTGACCGGCCCGGTCAGCATGCCCTTCACCGGCTTGTCGGTCAGCGACTGCGCGTAGCCGATCCACTCGACGGTCATCGGGCGGGGCCGCGCGACGTCGCCGTAGAGGATCGGCGGCCGCACGCAGCGGCTGCCGTAGGACTGCACCCAGCCGTTCTGCGTGGCGAAGAAGCCCTCCAGCTGCTCGGCGAAGTACTGGACCATGTCGTTGCGCTCGGGCTCCCCGTGCACCAGCACGTCCAGACCCAGTTCTTCCTGCAACGCGATGACGTCGGCGATCTCCTTGCGCATCTTGGCGACGTACTCGGCCTCGTCGATCTCGCCGGCCCGAAAAGCCGCGCGCGCCTTGCGGATCGCCGACGTCTGCGGGTACGAGCCGATCGTGGTGGTCGGCAGCGGCGGCAGGTGCAGCCGCGCCTCCTGGCTGGCGCGGCGTTCGGCCGCGTCGCCGCGGTGCGTGCCCGACGCGATGATCTCCTCGATCCGTTCACGAACCTTGGCGTTGTGCAGCCGTGGATCGCTGCGACGGGAGGCGACGGCCGCGTCGGACGCCGCGATCTCGTCGGCGACGGCCTCGCGCCCGTCCCGCAGGGCGCGCGCGAGAGTGACCACCTCGCTTACCTTTTCGGCCCCGAACGCCAGCCAGCTGCGCAGGTTGTCGTCCAGCCCCGTTTCGGGCTCGAGCGAATACGGCACGTGCATGGTGGAGCACGACGTCGAAACCGCCACGCCGCCAGCCGAACCCAGCAGGGTGGCCAGCTTGGCCAGCGCCGACTCCAGGTCCGTGCGCCAGACGTTGCGTCCGTCGACGACGCCGGCCACCAGCAGCTTGCCGGACAGTTCCGGAACGCCGGCCACCGCGGTGCCGGCACCGGCCACCAGGTCGATGCCGATGGCTTCGACGGGCGTGCGGGCCAGCCCCGCCAGCGCCGCGCCCGGGTCGCCGAAGTAGGTGGCGACGTGGATCGCGGGCCGGTTGCTCACCGCGCCGAGCGCGGCGTAGACGGCCTCGGCCAGCGCGGGCGCGTCGGGGGAGATGTCGGTCACCAGGGCGGGTTCGTCGAACTGCACCCACCTGGCGCCGTGCTCGGCGAGCAGCGAGAGCAGCTCGGAGTAGATCGGCACCAGCTCGCGGAGCCGCTCGATCGGCGCCCCGCCGCCGTTGATACCCTTGCTCAGCAGCAGGAACGTGATCGGGCCGATGACGACGGGCCGGGCGGGAATCCCTTGTTCCAGAGCCTCTTTCAGCTCCGAAAGCACCTTGTCCGGGTGGAGTGCGAACCGCGTCGCGGGCTCGATCTCGGGGACCAGATAGTGGTAGTTGGTGTCGAACCACTTCGTCATCTCGAGCGGCGCGATGTCGTCGTTGCCGCGCGCGAGGGCGAAGTAGCGGTCCAGCTCGTCGGCGACTTCGATGGCGCGCACCGGCAGCGCGCCGAGCATCACGGCCGTGTCGAGCATCTGGTCGTAATAGGAAAACGTGTTCACCGGGACCGAGTCCAGGCCGGCGGACGCCAGGTGGGTCCACGTGTCGCGGCGCAGCGAGGCGGCGACGGACTCCAGTTGGGCGCGGTCGGTGCGCCCGGCCCAGTAGCCCTCGGTGGCGCGCTTGAGTTCCCGGTTCGGGCCGATGCGGGGGGAGCCGGTAACCGTGGCGGTGAATGGTGGCGAGGTGGTCACTTCTTCGTCCTAACACTCGACGGGTGGATCACCGCCGGCGGACGCATACAGCCGAGTCCGTCGCGGCACACAAACCGCAACGGCAACGACCAAACGCCCATTCCACGAGGCGACGAGCGAGCCGGGCCCGGCGGCGCACACCGATCTTTCGATCAGTGCGTGTGACGGCGGTCGTTCCTGCTCACCGCTGCGGGCGGTCCCGAACTCCCACCGGGTTCCCTCTCGCGACGCATGCCTAACATGCCTCGCTCGATGGCCGGGCGACCAGCGGCAGCTCCGGCAGCCACAGAGAGCTCTCGGTCTGGGGGAATCCGGCCGCGGGCAGGAAGCCGGGAACCGGCGCCAACTGCCCGGCCCGGCCGACCCACTCCTCGACCAGCACGCGCAACACCTGCCGGACGATGTGCCCGCCACGGCAACGCATGGACCCTGCACCCAGGCTCCAATGCCGGTGCGCCCTAACGCCAATCACGAGATCGTCGGTGGACATGGCGTCGCTGCCGTCCCGCTGCACCGCGGCGATGCACAACATCACCACCATGCCGGCGGGCAGCTCTACCCCGCCGACGGTCGTCGGCTGGGTGGTAAAGCGTTGGCAGCCCTGCACCATCGGCTCCAACCGGAGGACCTCTTCAACGAATCCGCGGATCAGCTCGGGGTGGCGTCGAAGCGCGTCGCACAATTCGGGGTCGCCCGCCAGCACGAGTAAGTGCCAGCCGGCGTGTTTGAACAGGTTGCGGCACGCCTCGGCGAAGACGTGGCCGGACTGCCCGGCCAGGTGCTCCGCGGGCAACAGCCGCAGGCGCGACACGATGTCGAAAAGCGCGTCCGCCATCGGCGCGGTCACCTCGGCCACCGCGTCCCCGCCACCGGCGGCGGCCAAACGATCGATCAGCGCGGCGGCGGTCGGGCGGAACGCAGCGGCTATGTCGTGAGCGGCTTTCGGCGCGAATAGCCGTTGGTGAACGTCGAGATCGCTCTCGGGAAGGGCGCGGGCGCGATCCAGCCGCGCGTCGTCGAGATGCGCCAACACCTCATCGCGCCCGACGACGAACACCCAGTTACCCGACGGATCCCGCAGAACCGGGCCGGCCTGTCGCGCCAGGCGCCAACCCACGCCGCGGTCCGTGCTCAGGGCCGCTCCCGCCTCGGCGGGAAAGACCGGGCACTCGGCAAGCTTCACGTGCCCTGTCCCTGGTCAGCCAGTGCGTCGGCGATGGGGACGCCGGTCCCGTCGGCGCCGTTGTTGAATTCGATGGTGCGGCCGACGGTCGAGTCGTCGTGCAGCGACGCGGCGACCACGAGCGCGACGTCGGCCCGCGAGACCTCGCCCTTGCCCCTGCCGATGACGATGCGGCCGGTCGCCGGCCCCAGGGTGAGGTGGCCCGGCCCCAGCACCGTCCAATCCAGGTCGCTGGCGCGCAGGTGCGCGTCCGCCGCCGCCTTGGCCTCGGCGTACGGGAAGAACGAATTCTCGCTCGGCACACCGTGATCCGGCCCCGCGCCGAAGTAGGACACCATCACGAACCGCCTGACGCCCGCCGCCGCGGCGGCATCGATCACCCGCATCGCCGCGTCGCGGTCGACGGCGTAGGTGCGCGCCGGGTTGCCGCCGCCCGCGCCGGCGGAGAACACGACGGCGTCGTGACCCGCCAGCACGCCGGCCAGTGCGCCGGTGTCCAGCCGCTCGATGTCGGCCACCACCGGCGCGGCGCCGGTCGCGGTGACGTCGTCGGTGTGGTCGGGGTTGCGGAAGACCGAAGTCACCCGGTCTCTTCCGGGTCGCTCCGCTCCTGTCAGGATGCGGGCCAGCTGCAGGGCGACCTTGCCGTGGCCGCCGATGACGATGACTCGTGCCATGGCCCGACCGTACCCGCCGTGTACTGGGTCACTGTGAGAAAGCGGTCCGTCGTGAAGTCGACGCGAGGTGCGTCGGTCAGAGCGCGACGTTTGGGATCGGTAGCAACGCGCGCGGTGCACCTTTGAGTCAGCAAAAGTGCGGTAACGCCCGATCCGGCGTCGTCCGCCGAGCGCCGGGGAAGGCCGCAATGAAACAAGGAGAACGCGACATGAACAGCACCCGCACGTTACGACGGGGAATCACAGGGCTGGCAACGGCGACGTTGCTGTTTGCCGGCGGCGGGCTGGCCGCGGGCACGGCCCAGGCGCAAGGACCCGGCCCGCATCACTGGTGCCCGGGGGAACCCATCACCTACCCCACGGGGCCGGGCCCCCATTACAACTGGGACTGGAATGTCTGCCACACCTATTACTGGGTCAACGGGAAGGGCAATGTTCCCTATGACGGCAAGCTGCCCAGCGATCTTTACGACGGAACGAATCCCCCACCGCTACCGGACAACCCCACGTGCCGTGTCATCGGGTGCGCCCCCTGACGAGGCGCGGGCAGCCTGGGGGATGGTGAGTCAGCAGCACTGACCCGTCACCTATCGCCACTAGAGTTTGACGCGCCCCATGATCAGATCGATGATCGGCTTGCCCGGCGGGTAGGCGCCGGTCAGCGACGCCATCGTGTGCCCGTAGTCCACCAGCACCGTGATCCCGTTGATGCCGAAGGCCGCGGCGCTGTTCAGGAACGCCATCACGTCGCCCATCTGCTCCGGGGTGTGCACCTTCGAGCCGGTCTCGTCGCGGTAGTCCTGGGCGAAGGTCAGCCACAGGTCGGCGTTGGCCTGGGCCAGCGGGGTGTCGGTCGGGCCCGGGCAGATCGCGTTGATGCGGATGCCTTTTTTCAGAAGGCGAATGCCCTGCGTCGCGACATAGGTGTTGACGATCTTCTTGCTGGTGCCGTAGTGAATGATGCCCTCGGATTCGTGCGCCTTCACCCACTCGACGGCCGCATCGAAGTCGGGCGTCTCGAGGAACTCCAGCAGCAGGTCCAGGTCGTTTTCCCAGCCCATGCCGGCGACCGAGGAGATGAAGCAGATCGCTGAGCCGGACGGCAGCTGATTCTTTTCCAGCAGTCGATCGATGATGTAGCGGTGCCCGATGAAGTTGATCTTCATCAGGTCTACCGTTCCGTCGGCGATCCCGGCGGCCGAGAACAGCGAATGCACGGGCCCGTCGATCTGCGCGAGGGCGGCGTCGATCGAGGCGGGGTCGCGGAGATCGACCTGAATCGCCTGGGCGACGTCATACTTGACCGGCGCGTAGTCCATCACTATTACCTCGGCGCCGAGTTCGGCCGCCGACTTGGCCGCCGCGGCGCCCATGCCGGTCGCGCCGCCAACAACGAGTGCGCGCTTGCCGTCGTAACGCAACCGATCGACGATAGTCATGGAAATCCTCTTCTCGCTCACTGCCAACGCGGTTCTAACTGCCCAACTGTATGGGTAACAGTTATCGGGTTTCAATACCTACTTGCCGCGGACCGCGACGCCACGCAGCACCGTGTCCCGGGCGTGCACCAGTGCGGCGCGTTTGCCGATGGCGCGCAGGATGTTCTCCGGTATCCACTGCAGTCCGATGACGCATCGTGCCAGCATCGCCGTGGACGGGGCGTCGATGCGGATCTGTCCCGCCTGGATGCCCTCCGAGAGCAGCGATTTCATCTGCCGCAGCCGCGTGGCGTACAACCAGCCCGGGTTCGGCGTGTTCGGTGGCGACTGGCGCATCCACGCGAGCTGAATCCGGAACTCGTCGGAAAACCGATCGAGCGCGTTGACGTTGACCCAGCTGAGCGCGTCCAGCTTCTCGACCGCCGTGGCGTCCGAGCGCAGGACGCTCACCCAACCGGCCTCCACCTTCCTGCCGAAGGACTCCATGATCGACGCGAGGAGTTCGTCCTTGGACCCGATCACCCGATAGACGGTCCCGGTGCCCAGCCCCGCCGCGGATGCGATGTCCCGGATGGTGGTGACCTCATACCCCTTGCGGCCGAACTCGGTTCGCGCCACCGCGAGGACGTGGGCCGCCTTGTCGTCGGGATCCGCGTCGCCGTCGTCGGCCCACGTGCCGATGACGCCGTTTGCGGCCGCGAAGGCTTTGGACCGGTTCAACGCCGCGTCGGTGGGCGGCCGGGCCGCCAAGCCCTCCAAGATGATTCGGCACAACAGCCCGGCGACCTGGTCGGCCGGGGAATTGTGGCGCATAACGGCGAGCCCGACCTGCAGCATCGTCTGGCAGATGCGGTCGGCCAGAGTGGGCAGGTCGATGTCGGGTTTGATGTAGCCGCTCCACCTGCCGGCGCGCAGCGTTTGCAGCATCGCCTGCTGGACCGCCGTGGGCGCCTGCTGCGTCAGCTTCATCAGCTCGGGGTCGTCGCCCGGGCCCTCGTAGAACGACATCTGCAGGGCGGCCCCGTGCCGCACGGCGCAGTTGGCGATCGCCGATCCCAGCTCGACGATCTGCTCCGCGGCCGGTCGGGAACCGGGCTCGTCCAGCCGGGCCTGGGCGGCCTGCCCGATCCGGGTCAGGTCCTCCTGATAGCGGCGGGTCAGCTCGACCAGGATCGCCTCTTTGGACTCGAAATGGTGATAGAGGCTGCCGGGGAGGATGCCGGCCGCGTCCGCGATCTCCTGCAGCGAGGTCCGCAACCCCGAGGACGCGATCAACGACGCCGCGGTCTGCAGGATTTCGGTTCGACGGGTGCCGGAGTCGTCGGCGCTCGGCCGCTCGGCCAGAGGCGAGCGGGCTTTGGCCGGATTCGCGGCCCTGCGCATTCGTCCTCCCGCCCGAACCAAATCTTTGTTAGAGGCTATCAGACCGGGCCGAACAAACCCGCTGCACAGAGCGCCGACGCTGCCATCTGGGGGCCCATTCTAAAGCCGCGGGCCGTCCCACGCGTCGCGCGCAACCACCTCGTCGACGGGGCGCCGACGAGCCGGCCGGAAAGTGTGCCCGGCCCGAAGGCGGCCCACCGGCAGCAGGCAGCCCTGCGTGTAGGTCGGGGGAATGCCCAGCAGCCGGCCGATCTCGGCCTCGCGGTGCAGGTGCAGCGTCGTGATGCAGGTTCCGTAACCGCGGGTGTGCAGCGCGAGCTGAAAGTTCCACACGGCCGGGAAGATCGAGCCGTACAGCGTGGCCCGGTGAAACGATTCGTCGCCGTCGATGCGGGGCAGGTAGGGCTCGTAGCACGGGATCACCAGCACCGGCACCCGCGCCATGTTCTCGACCAGCCATTCGGTCGACGACATGATGCGACTCTCCGGGGTGCCGGCGGGCAGCAGGTCGGCCAGCAGCTGCCCGCCGACGCGAAGCAGGTACGACTCGCGGTACAGCTCGGCGATCTTGTCCCGCGTCGCGGGGTCGGTCACCACCAGCCACCGCCAGGACTGCTGATTCGACCCGTTGGCGGCCTGCATGCCGATGCGCAGGCCATCGCGAATGTCCCCCATGTCGACGGGCGCATCGAGGTCGAGCGACTTGCGGGCCGAACGGGTTGCGGTCAGCAGGTATTCGATGTCCATCACATGCCCCGTTTCGCAAGGTGCGCACCGATTTCGGTGAGGTAGCGGTCGGGGCCGCCCAGAAGTTCGCTCCAGCTCAGTAGCCGCTTGAGGTAAAGGTGGGCGTCGTGCTCCCAGGTGTAGCCGATGCCGCCCAACACCTGGATGGCGGTGTCGCCCACGGTGGCCAGTCGCCCGGCGAACGCCTTGGCCCGCAGCGCGGCGAGGTGGCGTACCTCCGCGCCGGCGTTGTCGGCGGCCCACAGCGCGTGGATCACACCGCTGCGGGCCAGCTCGACGGTCTCGTACATGTCGACGCACAGGTGCTGGACCGCCTGGAACGAGCCGATGACCTGACCGAATTGCCTTCTCACCTTTGCATATTCGACGGCCAGCTGCATGACCGCTCGCGCGGCGCCCAGCGCGTCGGCGGCGGCGGCGATGAGGATGTCGTCGATCGCGGCCGCAACGTCGTCCGGCGCGGCCGCGGCCAGCCGGTGCGCGGGCGCCCCGTCGAGCTCGACGCGAAAACGTTTGCGGGTCTGGTCGATACCGCGCTCGGGCGTCACGCAAATCCCGGAGGATTCGGTCCTCAGCGCGAAAAGCCCGACGCCCGAGGGCTCCTCGGCGAGCACCAGCAAGGTGTCGGCCGCCGCCGCATCGGGCACGCCGGCGATCTTGCCCCGCAGGACCTGCCCGGCCGCCGCGACGGGGGCACCCTCGAACGGAAAGCCAACGGTCGCGACGGTGCTGCCGTCGGCGATCCCGGCCAAAATCGTTGCGCCACCGTCGTTGCCGGCGATGCGCGTCAGCGCGCGCGCCGACGCCACCGCGCTGGACAACCACGGCCCCGGGTGCAGGGCCGCGCCGAGCTCCTCGGCGACCACGCCCGCCTCGACCATCGTCATCCCGGCCCCGCCGTGTTCCTCGGGCACCAGCAGCCCGGTCACCCCGAGGTCGGCCAGGCCGCGCCAGACCGCCTCGTCGACACCGGTCGGGTCGTCGAGCAGCGCCCGGACGTGCCCCGAAATCGGGGCCTTCTCGGCGAGAAAGCGCCGCGTGGTGTCGCGCAGCGCGACCTGCTCGTCGGTGAGTTCGAGGTTCATCGGCGCGGCAGTCCCAGCACGCGCTGCGCGGTGATGTTCTTGTTGATCTGGGTCGTTCCGCCCGCGATGGTCAGCGAGCGCGACGTGAGGCGGTAGTTCGCCCACGGGGCGCCGGCGCCGTGGCTGCCGAGCGCGTCGAAAGCCAGGGCGGCCATGTCCTGGCCGATCTCCCCCCACACGGTCTTGGCGAGGCTGGCCGAAGCGAAGGGGTCGCCGCCGTGCAGCGTCGCCGAGATCGACCGCTGGCAGAGCACCTCGAGATACTTGATGCGGACGGCGATTTCGCCGAGGCGGCGCAGTACCAGCGGGTCTTGCAGCGCGTCGCTGTGCGCGGCCAAGTCGTCCACCAGCTCTTCCAGCCGCATCTGCATCTCGGCGTACAGCCGGGCCGCCCCGGCGCGTTCGTGGCTCAGCGTGGTGGTGGCCACCTGCCAGCCGGCGTTCAGCGGCCCGAGCAGTGCATCGGCCGGCACCCGGACGTCGCGAAAGAACACCTCGGCGAAATCGGTGTCGCCGTTGAGCGTTACGAGGGGGCGGACCTCGATGCCGGGCAGCGCCATGTCGACGATGAGGCAGGAGATCCCCTGGTGCTTCGGGGCGTCGGGATCGGTGCGCACGTAGAGTTGACACCAGTGGGCGCGATGCCCGAGCGAGGTCCAGATCTTCTGGCCGTTGACGACGAATTCGTCGCCGTCGCGCACGGCCCGCGTGCGCAGCGCGGCGAGATCGCTTCCGGCCTCGGGCTCCGACATTCCCTGGCACCAGATGTCGTCGGCGCGCATCATGCGGGGGAGCAGCGTCTTCTTCTGCTCTTCGGTGCCGTACTGCATGATCGCGGGGGCGATGTTGTTCATCCCAATGACGTTGAGCGGCATGGGCGCCCGCGCGCGGGTGGTCTCCTCGGTGTAGACGAGCTGCTCGAGGACGGTCGCCCCGCGGCCCCCATATTCGCGCGGCCAGGACACGGCGGCCCACCCCGCGTCGGCCATCGTCGCGCTCCAGGACCGCAACAACTCGATCCCCGCGTCGTCGCGCCCGGCCGGGCGGCGGGCCGCCACCAGCTCGTCGGTCAGGTTCGCCGCCAGCCAGTCCCGCAGCTCGGTGCGGAACCGTTCCACTTCGGCGGGGTAGGAGAAGTCCATTTTTCCGGACACTACGTTGGAGCAGATATTAGGTCAACTATGCAGTCAGCCCTCGCGAGGTTCGGGGAACGCGACGTCGGCGTTGCCGGGCATCGCGCTGATGCCGCGCCGCTCACACACTTCCAGCACCTCGTCGACGATCGACGTGGGCACCATGAACCTCTCCGTGGCCGACATCTGCTCGAGGTGAGCCTCGATGTCCTCGGCGGTCGGCCGGCTCTCGGCATCCGCCAGCCAGCCCTCGCTGAGGCCGACGAACACCCGCGCGTAGCGCCCGGCGGCGGCCGAATAGTTGCGGTGGGTGAACGTGCAGGCGGTGCTGGCGAGGAAGGTCACCAGCGGCACGACGAGTTCGGGCCGGATGGCCCGCATGAAGCCGGACTCGGCGAGGAACTTCTCGTCGCCCACGGTCTCGGTGACCATCCGCGAGAAGCCGGTCGGCATAACGGAATTGGCGAATATTCCGTGCGCTGCGCCCTCGATGGCGATGACGTTGGTCAACCCGACCAGGCCGGCCTTGGCCGCGGCGTAGTGGGCCTCCATCGGCTGACCGAAGATGCCGGCGGAGGACGAGATGAACACGAATCGTCCGCCCCCGTTGTTCTTCATCACCCGATACGCGGGCTGGGACAGGTAGAAGCCGCCGTCGAGGTGCACGCGCAGCATCCGCGTCCACTCCTCGGGGGAAAGGTCTTCGAACGGCACGGTCCCGAAGATTCCCGCGTTGCTGATGACCGTGTCGAGCCGCCCGTACGCGCCCACGGCGGCGTCGATGATCGCCTGCCCACCCGTGGGACTGTCGACCGAGTCATGGGAGGCCACGGCGGTCCCGCCCGCCGCGGTGATCTCTTCGACCACCTCGTCGGCGACCCGCGCGTCGGCCCCGGCACCACCCATCGAGCCGCCGAGGTCGTTGACCACCACCGCGGCGCCGCGCCGTGCCAGGTCGAGCGCGTACAACCGGCCGAGCCCGCGCCCGCCGCCGGTGACCACCGCCACCCGGTCAGTGAAGTCAATCATGGTGCGCTCCTTGATAAGTACGACCGACCGCCCGGCGCGATTGACCGCGGGCGGAACCGGACCCTACGCTGGAACAGATATTTGGTCAACAAGCTGCACCGATGCGGGGGCCGATGAGGAACGACGCGCGTGGCGACCGATCCCGGGCCCTCGGCATGTTCGCTTCCGCACTCGCGGGCCGCCCCGTCGCGGTCGTAGAACTGCGGCCGGGTGAAGCGTCGTGGACGGACGGCCAGACGATCCACGTGGGCGCCATCGGGGCCCTCGCAGCGATCGCCGTGCAGGCCTCGATGATCGCGGCCGGCAGCCTGGAGGCCGACGCGGTACGGCCCCTGGTTCGGCATCCCCGGCTGGCCAGGCGCTATCTGGCCGTCGAGGGCCATCGCGCGCTGGCGGCCAACGGCGCGTTGCTGCCGGGTGCCCTGGCGGCGCTGGGCAGCCGCGAGATCGCGAGCCGCACCGACTCGCCCGCCGCGTCGCTGACGCTCGCCGGGGGACGAGAAGCCATCGACGATCCGCCGCCCGAGTTCGGCGTGCTCCGCCCGGGCAAGCTGCTGGCCATGTCTTCCCGGGCGGCCCAACAACAGGAGGCCAATCCACCGCACGTGCCGCGCGGCCTTGCGCGGCCACTCGCGGAGCTCGACGACGCGCACACCGACGATTCCGACGACCCGGACCTGTTCACCAGCCCGGTCGGCGGGGGCGGCTTCATCGGCAAGTGGCTGAAGAAGATGCTGTCGTCCGCGCGCAAGACCGGCAGCGGCGGCGGACCGCCCGGCGCGGATACCCCGACGCACCGGACGAATTCGGCGAAACGCGGGCCGCACGCCGTCGCCTCGCTGGCGTCCACGTCCGATGACGGCGCCGACCACCGCGCCCCGGCGCCCGGTGGCGGCGTGACGTATCCCGAATGGGACTTCGCCCGCAAGAGCTACCGGCCCGCGTGGTGCACGGTGCGAGAGGTCGAGCCGACGATCAAGGCCTCGGCGACCCAGGCGATCGACGGTGCCATCGGCGTGCGGCGCCCCCTGTCCCGCCTCGGGATGGGCCTGCACCGCCGCCACCGCCAGTCGCAGGGCGACGACATCGACATCGACGCGGCGGTGGAGGCCCGCGTGGAGGTACTGGCCCGGTCGGTGCCCGACGAGGCGGTCTACCTCGACAGCCTGCGCCGCCGGCGCGACCTCTCGGTGTTGCTCCTGCTCGATGTGTCGGGGTCGGCGGCGGAGCCCGGAACGGTCGGGCGGACGGTGCACGAGCAACAGCGATCGGCCGTCGCCAACCTCGCCGTCGCGCTGCACGATCTGGGCGACCGCGTCGCGCTGTACGCCTACTACTCGCAGGGCCGGCGCGCGGTCAGCATGGTGCCCGTCAAACGATTCGACGACCACCTCGACTCCCTGGTGATGCGGCGGCTGAACAGCCTGGAACCCGGTGCCTTCTCCCGCCTCGGCGCGGCCATCCGCCACGGCTCGGCGGTCATCGAGGCCCGCGGGGGCACGTCACGGCGGCTGCTGGTGGTGCTGTCCGACGGGCTCGCGTACGACCACGGATACGAGCGCCCCTACGGCGCCGCGGACGCA
The DNA here is from genome assembly GCF_059812845.1 of Mycobacterium sp. NGS34. NCBI lineage: Bacteria > Bacillati > Actinomycetota > Actinomycetes > Mycobacteriales > Mycobacteriaceae > Mycobacterium > Mycobacterium sp. NGS34. Next base: position 9,318 of record NZ_JCALDM010000015.1, on the reverse strand, counting down.
CGCCGCGCCCTGCTGGAGGCGCGCCGCCGCGGCACCGGCTGCGTGTGCCTGACGATGGGTGCGGGGACCGACATGCGCTCGCTGCGCAGGGTGTTCGGCAGCGCCGCGCACGCGACGATCGCGCGCCCGGATCAACTCGCCGGTGTCATCGGGCCGCTGTTCCGGTCCGCGCTGCGCTCGGCCGAGGTCCGCCGCCGAGTCGTTGAAACAAACATCTGTTCCGGATAGGCTCCGGTCAACGTGGGTGGGAAGGAAGGCTATGGCCAAGGAGTCCGGGCTTGGTTACCGGAACGGCGCGGTTCCCGAGGCTGAGATGGTGCGGCCTTACTACAAGGCGATCGGCGGCGAAGAGGCCACCTTCAAGGCGGCGTACCGCCAGGGGCTGTCCCTCCTGCTGAAGGGGCCGACGGGTTGCGGCAAGACGCGATTCGTCGAGGCGATGGCCCACGACCTCGGCCGGCCGCTGATCACCGTCGCCTGCCACGACGACCTCACCACCGCGGACCTCGTCGGCCGGTACCTGTTGCAGGGCGACGAGACGGTGTGGGTGGACGGACCGCTGACCCGCGCGGTGCGCGAGGGGGCGATCTGCTATCTCGACGAGGTGGTGGAAGCCCGGCAGGACACCACCGTGGTGCTGCATCCGCTCGCCGACCACCGCCGCCAGCTGCCCATCGAGCGGCTCGGGGTCACGCTGGACGCGGCGCCCGGGTTCGGGCTGGTGGTGTCCTACAACCCGGGCTATCAAAGCGTTCTCAAGGACCTCAAGGACTCGACACGCCAGCGGATGGTCGCCATCGAATTCGGCTTTCCCGCAGCCGATGTCGAGGAGTCGATCATCGCGCACGAGGCCGGCGTGGACGGTGCCACCGCGGCCGAGCTGGTGCGTTTCGGACAGGCCATCCGCCGGCTGGAGACCGGCGGGCTGCGCGAGGTCGCGTCGACGCGCGTGCTGATCGCGGCGGCCCGGCTGGTGGTGGAGGGCCTGACGATGCGGGAAGCGGCGCGGGCCGCGATCGCCGGGCCGCTCACCGACGACGTCGCGGTGGGGCAGGGCCTGGCCGAGATGATCGACATCTATCTGGGCGGAACCGGCGGGCCCGGCGGCCCCGCCGATTGACGCTACAAACGACCGTCGCTAGGGTCAGAACAAATATTAGGTTTATAAATCGGGCGCGTAGGTATGCCACCCGGGAGGTCAGATGTCCTACGAAAGCACCGCGGAACCGATCAAGGTCGGCTACCTGATGGACTTCAGGCTGCCACCGGGATTCCCCGAGGAACTGTTGGCGAGTTTCACGCGGTGCTTCGACCTCGTCTTCGAAGAAGCCCGCGAACAGGGCCTGATCGATCGCCCGGTGCAAATGATCTACCGCGAGGTGGAGGGCTTGCCGAAGGGATCGGTCAAGGCGGTCATCGATGCCTTCGGGGAGCTCGTCGACGAGGGCTGCCTGGTGGTGTTCGGCCCGCACATCACCGACAACTGCGTGCCCACCCGTGAAGCGATCGAGGAGCGGTTCAAGGTGCCCGCGATCAGCGTCACCGGCACCGACGACTGGTTGGGCGAATGGACCTTCTCCTTCCCGCAGGGTTCGCTGACCGACGAGCCGATCTTCATCGCGGACCTCGTCGCCAAACGCGGGCTCGCCGAGATCGGGGTGCTCGTCGAGCAGAACCTGATCGGCGAGACCTACCTGAGGAATCTGCGAAGTGCCTGCCGGCGCAAGGGCATCCGCATCGTCGCGGAGGCGGCGATCGCGCAGACCGCGCAGGACATCAACGAGGCCGTGCGCACCCTGCACGACGCCAAGGCCGAAGCGATCGTGCACCTGGGTTTCGGCTTCGGGATCGTGTTCGTCAACCCGGCGCTCGAGGCCGTCGATTGGGACCCGCCGCGCTTCACCACCACGGCTTTCCAGAACGCGTGGGTGAACCCGATCATGTGGAAAGCGTTCATGGGTTGGATCGGGGTCGATCAGTACGACGAGGCGAATCGGGTCGGCCAGGACTTCCTCGATCGCTACGCCGCCAGGTACGAGGGCAGCCGCCCCGAATATTGCGTGCCGGTCGTCAACCGGGATGTCGCCGCCACCCTCGTGCGCGCGTTTTCCGACGCCCACCCGCTCAGCCCGCGCGGCGTCAAGGAGGCGCTGGAGCGGGTGAAGATGCTGCCCGCCGCCTCGGGCGCGCCCGGCACCCGGGTGTCGTTCGGCAAGTGGACGAGGCGGGCGTGGATGGGCGCCGGCTACCTGGTGGCGCGGACCCTCGACGCCGACGGCACCAACTCGCGCCTGGTCGATCGCTTCGGAGAGGACGGCTGATGTCGACGGAACAGTCCACACCACCCGTCGCGGAAGAGAAGTCGGCGGCGCGCCCTGAAAAGCGCGGCTGGGGCGGCTGGATCGCCGGCGCGGCGCTGGCGGCGTTCGCGCTGTTCTTCATCGCGAACTGCCGCGTCGCGCTCGACCCGCGGGTGGCCAACCCGAACGTGCAGGGCCGGCCGCGGCCGGTGCGGTTCGTCTTCGGCCTGGACTACATCACGTTCCTGCACATCTCGACCGTGATCATGCTGCTGGTGCTGCTGGTGGTGTTCGTCCGGGGCTGGCGGCGCAACCCGGGCAGCCCGGTGATGCTGATGTTCCTGTGCACCACGCTGATCGTGTGGCAGGACCCGATCATGAACTGGTCCCCGTTCGCGGTCTACAACCCCGACCTCATCCACTGGCCGGAGTCGTGGCCGCTGGTGTCGCTGTCGCCGACCGTCGAGCCGTTCGTCGTATTCGGTTACGTCACTTTCTATTTCGGGCCCTATTTCCCGGCCGTCTGGATCCTGCGCAAACTGCAGGCCAAGTACGGGCCGACGGCCTTCGTGTCGCGGCACCCGCTGGTCAGCCTGGGCGTGCTGACCTGCGCGATCGGCTTCGTCTTCGATGCCTGGCTGGAGATCCAGCTGGTCCACATGGGCATGTACATCTACTCGCAGGTCATTCCGTGGGGGTCGGTGTTCACGGGCACCACCTTCCAGTTCCCGCTGATCTGGGAGTCGTTCTCGGTGACGTTCGTGATGGTGCCCGCGGCGATCCTTTGCTATCGCGACGACACCGGTAAATCCGTGGCGGAGAAGCTGGCCGCGAAGGCAAGGATCTTCCCCGGCCGTCCGGTGCTCGGCACGTTCCTGGTGATGTTCGCCATCATCAACGTGTCCTACTTCGCCTACGGCGCGTGGTTCTGGGTCATCAAGGCCAGCCACGCCGCGACCTCGGTGGCCTGCCCGTGGCCGTATCCGGAAGCGAAAGTGTATGACCCACAAGGCTATTACGAGAAGGCCGGCGCCCAGGGCCCGTACTCGGTCGGCATCTGGTCGACGTGGGCGAGCGGGGAGCCGAACGGCCGGCCGCGCGTCGACCCGCCACCGCCCGGGCAAGGCGCCTGTGCGACCCCGAGCCAGAATGGCTGAGCCCCGCACCGTCGTCATCACCGGCGCGTCCCGCGGGCTCGGGTTCGCGTCCGCGGTGCGCCTGTACGGCGCGGGGTGGCGCGTCGTCGCGGCCATGCGGACACCCGACAACGGAATGCCGCCGCTGCGCGAGGCAACCGGCGCGACACCCGATGACGATCGGCTGATCGGGGTCCAGCTCGACCTGACTGACGCCGCGTCGATCGCCGCGGCCGCCAAGGCGATCGAGGAAGCCGTCGGCGCCCCCTACGCGCTCGTGCACAACGCCGGGATCTCCGCCGCGGGCGTGGTGGAGGAAACCGATATGGCGTTGTGGCAGAGGATGTTCGCCACCAGCGTCATGGGCCCGGTCGCGCTCACCCAGGCGCTGCTGCCGTCGATGCGGGCCGCGGGCGAGGGCCGCATCGTCCTGGTGTCCAGCGCGGCCGGCGTGCGCGGCCAACCGGGCACCGCGCCCTACGCCGCGGCCAAGGGAGCGCTGGAACGCTGGGGCGAGTCGATGGCGTGCGAGATCGCGCCCTTCGGCCTCGGGGTCACCGTCCTGGTGGCCGGCATGTACGACACCGAGATCATCACCGACGCGGGCACCACCGACAATCGCGACTTCGGCGGCCCGTACGCCCGGCTGCACAACACCATGAACACCCGCGGGCGCTTCGCGATCAGTTTTGCCCGGCCGCCCGAACGCTTCACCGACGGACTGCTCACCGCACTCGACGACCGGCGCCCGTTCCGCCGCCGCGGCGTGGGGCTGGATGCGTCAATGCTGTTGGCCGCCAACAGGATCCTTCCCGCTGCCGGCATGCACCACCTGTCGCGGATCGTGCTGGGCATCCCCAAACAGGGCTCGATGCGGGGCGGGGCGTGGCCGCTGACGGCGAGCCAACGGGTGATGTCGGTGTTGCGGCGCTTCAAATCGAAGGAGCAGTAGTGGAACAGCTTTTCGACGATCTGGAGGACTTCGGCGCCTTCGACGACGCGATCTCCGGTGACGTGCGGGACCCGTACACCGAGTTGGCGCGGCTGCGCCGCGAGGAGCCGGTGCAGCGGCTCGAGACCTCGGGAGCGCTGCCACATGAGGAGTCGCTGCCGATGTTCATCGTGTACCGCCACGAGGATGTCCAGCAGATGCTGCGCGACAACGAGACGTTTTCGTCGTCGGCCGTCATCGCGGCGTTCGGCCCGGTGCTGGGCGAAGGGGTGATGCTCGGGATGGACGAGCCGATCCACGGCCGGCTGCGTTCGCTGGTGTCAAAGGCGTTCTCGCAGAAGTCGTTAGCGCGCTGGCAGGACGAGTTGGTCGGTCGCGTGGCGAACAGCCTGATCGACAACTTCGCCCCGAATGGCAAGGCCGACCTGGTGAAGGAGTTCACCTTCGACTACCCGAGCCAGATCATCGCGGGCCTGCTGGGCCTCCCGGAAAAGGACTACCCACAGTTCCAGCGGTGGTCGATTTCGCTGCTGAGTTGGCTGATGAATCCGGAGCGCGGGCTTGCGGCCTCGGCCGCCCTGTGCGAGTACTTCGCCCCCATCCTCGAGGCCCGCCGGGCCGAACCGAAGGACGATCTGATCAGCGCGCTCGGTGCGGCCGAGATCGACGGCGAGAAGCTGGCGGACGAGGAGATCTTCTCGTTCCTGCGGCTGCTGCTGCCCGCGGGCGTGGAGACCACCTACCGGGCGCTGGGGAGCCTGCTCTTGGGGCTGTTGTCGGATCCCGCGCAGCTGGATGCCATCCGCGCGGACCGGTCGCTGCTGCCGCAGGCCATCGAGGAGGGCGTGCGGTGGGAGCCGCCCCTGCTGACCATCACCAGGGTCGCGACCCGCGACACCGAACTCGGCGGGGTGGCGATCCCGGCCGGCGCGACGGTGATGCCGATGCTGGGCTCGGCCAACCGCCAGGAAGATCGCTATCCCGACCCGGACACGTTCAACATCCACCGGCAGCAAAAGCCGAACCTCGCGTGGGGCCACGGCGTGCACGTGTGCCTCGGCATGCACCTGGCTCGGCTGGAGATGCGGACGGCCGTCAACCTGCTGCTCGACCGGCTGGGAAACCTTCGGCTGGATCCGGACGGGGACGACCCGCACATCCGCGGGCAGGTTTTCCGGTCGCCGACGTCGCTGCCGGTGCTCTTCGACCCCCGGTGACCAGCCCGGCGGCGGTTGCACCTTGTCAATCGGCTAGTTTCCGGTAAGGCTCTCAGTAGCCCCTCAAACGACTCAGAAGAGAGTGACAAACATGACCGAGGCTGTAAAGGTCCGCTTCGAGCCCAAGATGATGATCGACGGCCAGCTCGTCGACGGCCGCGCCGGCACCTTCACCAACATCAACCCCGCGACCGAGGAGCCGCTCGGTGAGGTCGCGGACGCGTCGAAGGAGGACATGCACCGGGCCATCGACGCCGCCCGGCGCGCCTTCGACGAGTCCGACTGGTCGACCAACCGGGAGCTGCGCAAGCGCTGCCTGCTGCAGCTGCACGAGGCGATCGAATCCGAGAAGGAGGAGCTGCGCGAGGAGCTGATCCTGGAGGTCGGCTCGCCGCGGGCCATCACGTTCGGCCCGCAGCTGGACGCCCCGCTCCAGGACGGATTGAAGTACCCCGCCCGGCTGATCGACGAGTACGCGTGGGAAACCGACCTCGGAGACCGGGTGATCAGCCTCACCGGCACGAACACCACCGTCAAGGTCTGGCGGGAGCCGGTGGGCGTGGTCGGCGCGATCGTGCCGTGGAATTTCCCGTTCGAGGTCACCATCAACAAGCTCGGCCAGGCGCTGGGCACCGGCAACACCGTGGTGCTCAAGCCGGCGCCAAACACGCCGTTCAACGCGACCCGGCTGGGCCGGCTGATCGCCGAGAAGACCGACATCCCGGCGGGTGTCGTCAACGTCGTCACGGCGTCGGATCACTTTGTGGGCGAGGAGCTCACGCTGTCGCCCAAGGTCGACCTGATCTCGTTCACCGGCTCCACCGTGGTCGGCCAGCGGATCATGGAAAAGGGTGCGGCCACCATGAAGCGGCTGTTCCTGGAGCTCGGCGGCAAGTCGGCAACGATCGTCCTGGAGGACGCCGACTTCGGGATGGCCTGTGCGATCGGCATCGCGCCGTGCATGCACGCGGGCCAGGGTTGCGCGAACCCCACCCGGATGCTGCTGCCGCGGTCCCGCTACGACGAGGGTGTCGAGATCCTCAAGAGCATCTACGAGAACGTCACGTGCGGTGACCCGCAGGACCCGGGGACCCTGTGCGGCCCGGTGATCTCCGAGGTGCAGCGCAACCGGGTGATGGGCTACATCCGGAAGGGAGTCGAGGAGGGCGCCACCGCGCTGGTCGGCGGGCCCGACGCACCCACCGGCTTCGACAAGGGATTCTTCGTCCGCCCAACGCTTTTCACCAACGTGGACAACTCCATGACGATCGCCCAGGAGGAGATCTTCGGGCCGGTGCTGTCCGTCATCCCGTTCGACGACGAGGAGGACGCGATCCGGATCGCCAACGACAGCAAGTACGGGTTGGCCGGCAACGTGATGTCGGGCTCGCTGGAGCGCTCGCTGGCGGTGGCCCGCCGGATCCGGGCCGGCTTCATGGGCGTCAACGGCGGAGCGCCCTACGGCGCCGACACCCCGTTCGGCGGGTACAAGTACAGCGGGGTGGGCCGCCAGAACGGCGTCGCCGGGTTCGACCAGTACACCGAGGTGAAGTCGGTCGGGTATCCCGCCGGTTAGGCCGGGGCCGGCCAAGATACCGAGATTGCCGTCAGGGCCGTAGTTTTCGCGCATTCGCGACCATGGCGGCAATCTCGGCGCTCTGGGGCCCCGGGGGTCGGCCTCACTTCGACCACCCCCGGCCTCGGCCCGTCCAACCCCTTGGTTGACAATCGTCGGAAGGGACCCAGTCAAAGGAGACATCACCATGCCTGAAGCCGTCATCGTCGAGGCCGTCCGTTCCCCGCTCGGGAAGCGCAACGGAGGCCTGGCTGGGGTGCACCCGGCCGACCTGTCCGCGCAGGTCCTCAACGGGCTGGTCGACAAGGCCGGCATCGACCCGGGAATCGTCGACGACGTCATCTGGGGCTGCGTGATGCAGGCCGGTGAGCAGTCCCTCGACATCGGCCGCACCGCGGTACTGGCGGCCGGTTGGCCCGAGACGGTCCCGGGCGTGACCGTCGACCGCCAGTGCGGGTCGAGCCAGCAGTCCATCCATTTCGCCGCCGCGGGCGTGGTGGCCGGGCACTACGACGTCGTCGTCGCCGGCGGCGTCGAGTCGATGTCGCGGACCCCGATGGGATCGTCGCTCGCCAACGGCGGCAACCCGTACCCGCAGGCCTTCAAGGCCCGCTACGACCGCACGCCGAACCAGGGCATCGGCGCGGAGATGATCGCCGAGCAGTGGGGCTTCGACCGCCTCGCGCTCGACGAGTTCTCCCTGGGATCGCACGAAAAGGCCGCCGCCGCACAGGATTCCGGCGCGTTCGACGACCAGATCGTCGGCATCAAGGACCAGGACGGAAACGTCATCCTCAAGGACGAGGGCATTCGCCGCGGCACCCCGATGGAAAAGATGGCGTCGCTGAAGCCCGCCTTCAAGGAGGACGGCGTGATCCACGCCGGGAACTCCTCGCAGATCACCGACGGCTCGGCCGCACTGCTGTTCATGTCCGCCGAGAAGGCCAAGGAACTGGGCCTCACGCCGATCGCCAAGGTGCACACCGCGGTGCTCGCCGGCGCCGACCCGGTGATCATGCTGACAGCGCCCATCCCGGCGACCCAGAAGGCGCTGAAGAAATCCGGGCTGTCCATCGGCGACATCGGCGCCTACGAAGTCAACGAGGCGTTCGCGCCCGTCCCGCTGGCGTGGCTGAAAGACATTGGGGCCGACGAGAAGAAGCTCAACCCCAACGGCGGCGCCATCGCCCTCGGCCACCCGCTGGGCGGCTCGGGTGCGCGGTTGATGACCACGCTGCTGTACCACATGCGGGACAAGGGAATTCGCTACGGCCTGCAGACCATGTGTGAGGGCGGCGGCCAGGCCAACGCCACCATCGTCGAACTCCTGTGACCGACGGCGCCGAAGTTACTAGCGGCCAGCCGGGGGCCCTCGCCGAGCTTCGCGGCAACGTGCTGGTGATAACGATCAACCGGCCGGAGGCCCGCAACGCGGTCAACGGGGCCGTGAGCATCGGCGTCGGGGACGCCCTGGAGCAGGCGCAGCACGACCCGGACGTGCGGGCGGTGGTCATCACCGGCGCCGGCGACAAGTCGTTCTGCGCCGGGGCCGACCTCAAGGCGATCTCGCGCCGGGAGAACCTGTATCACCCCGACCACCCCGAGTGGGGCTTCGCGGGCTACGTGCACCACTTCATCGACAAGCCCACGATCGCCGCGGTCAACGGCACCGCGTTCGGCGGCGGCACCGAGCTCGCGTTGGCCAGCGACCTGGTGGTGGCCGACGAGCGGGCCCAATTCGGGTTGCCGGAGGTCAAGCGCGGGCTCATCGCGGCCGCCGGCGGCGTCTTCCGGATCATGGACCAGCTGCCCCGCAAGGTGGCGATGGAGCTGCTGCTGACCGGCGAACCGATCACCGCGGCCGACGCATTTGGATGGGGCCTGATCAACCAGGTGGTCGCCGAGGGCACGGTGTTGCAGGCCGCGCTGGCCCTGGCGGCGCGGGTGACCGCCAACGCGCCGCTGTCCGTGCAGGCCAGCAAGCGCATCGCCTACGGGGTCGACGACGGCGTCATCGTCGGCGACGAACCCGGTTGGGAGCGCACCGTGCGCGAGATGCGGACCCTGATCCGGTCCGAGGACGCCAAGGAAGGCCCCCTGGCGTTCGCCGAGAAGCGGGAGCCGGTCTGGAAGGCGC